>NZ_SJZJ01000008.1 GCF_004337475.1 Nocardioides jejuensis
GAGAACGTCGAGCCGTTGAGGGCGAAGAGCTCGAGCCGGCCATCGGCGTTCGGGACCAGGCTGAGCTTGGCGTCCGTCGGGCCACCGATGAGGGACCAGGTCGACCACGTGCCGTTCACCTGGTTCTGCCACGCGTGGTAGATGCCGTTGGAGGCAGCCGCGAAGGTCTCGAGTCGCCCGTCAGCCGAGCGGGCGGAGACGATCCGGCCCGCCTCGAACGACGAGCCGGTCGACGAGGTGGACCCGCCGCCGTCGTTCATGACCTTCTTGTAGCGGTAGGGCTGCGCGGTGAGGGAGCCGACCTGGAAGCCCTTGGACTCGGTGGTCCGGATCGCGCCGGCGCCGCCCTGCTCCTCGAGGCTGTTGAAGACGGTGTGCTCGGGGTTGGCCCAGCCGTTGAAGATGACGACGTGGCCGTTGTCGCCGCCCGAGCCCGCGCCGAGGGTGCCGACGATGTCTCCCGGCAGGAGTTGCTCCCATCCGATCGGGTCGAGGAACGCCGGCAGGCCCTCGGTGTTGGGCTGCTGGCCCAGGTGCAGCGCCATGTCGACGAAGCCTGAGCAGTCGTTGCGGTACGCCGCCCCCTGCGGGTCGGTGTAGCCCTGCGTGCACTGGCAGTAGGGCACGTGCTGGTCGATCCAGGTCTGGGCCCGCGACAGGATCTCGGTCCGGGTGATCGGGCCGTCGACGGCCGAAGCCGCCTCGGCGTGCGGCGTGGTGCTCTGGGTGATCGGCGCGACGAAGCCGAGGGTGAGGAGCGACAGGGCCACGCCCTGTGCGTAGCGGATGGAGCGGATCGGCATTTCTTCTCCTGAGAGGCGGCAGTCCAGGCCGCGGCGGACGAGTCAGGTGACCCGTCCGCCGTCCCCCTCGGCCCGTCGGGGAGAAGGCAAGCGGAGCGTGACCCAGCCCACAAGTCGCCGCAGTCGCGGAACTGTTCAGAACGGCGTTCATGCAGGTCAGCGGGCAAATGGGACGTTTGTTCAGAGGTGCGCATTTCGCTGGTAGGTTGCTCCGCGCTGACGGGCCAGAGCGAGGAGATCCACGGTGACTGCAGGCGTTCAGACCCGTTTGACGCAGGCACGTTCCTGGGCGGACTACCAGGCACTGCTCCGTTCGCTGCACGTCGAGTGCGGCACGCCGAAGTACGACGCGGTCTCGGCCCGCGGAGGCCTGCCGAAGTCGGCGGTCTCCGGCCTGATCGGCCGCAATCCGCAGCGGCGACCGACCGAGTCGGCGTCCCTGCGTTTCGTCGCCGCGTGCCTCGCGCACGCCGGCGTCGCCCCCGATCTGGCAGCCGTGCAGGTCGAGGAGTGGCGCACGGCGTGGCGCCGGCTTGCGACCCTGGACGAGGCGGGCGGTCACGTGGAGCGGCCGACGCACGCCGCACCTGTGGCGACGCGCGCTGTCCCGACTCCGGTCGGCCGTCGCTGGTCGAAGCTGCGCTGGAGCGTGACGGTGGGTGTTGCCGCGCTGGCCTGCGTGGCGGCGTTCGTGCTGGGTGCGGTGGTGTGGCAGCAGTTCGCCCCCGCCGGGCACCCCGCAGCATTCGCCGCGGCCGATGCGCACCCCGCGGCGGACGCCCCCGCGACGGCGTCCCGCGGGGGCTGCACGCCGGGCCAGGCCCGGATCCCCGACGCGCGGCTGAAGCGCAAGTGGGACGGCGTCTTCCTCTGCGAGAACGACCGCTCGCTGATGTACCGCTGGCCCACCGTCGACGGGATGCCGACCGCCGTCCTGCGGACCAGCCCGAGCTGGTTCATCTGCTGGACCCGCGGCCAGGAGGTCGGCGGCGACGACGTCTGGTACTACACGCAGGGCGACGACCCGCTGACGGATCCGCCCATCCCGTCGACGTGGGGCTTCCTGCCCGCGTCGTCCGTGCACTCGGCCGCGCACCCGGCGGCAGGGCTCACCCGCCAGTGCACCTTCCCGACGGAGCCCGCGCCCCGCTGATCAGACGCGCTTCACGACCACCGTGCTGAGGATCTTGTCCGTCAGCGTCTGCACCTTCGGCTGGTCCCACAGCGGCCACAGGTAGTCGAGGTAGAGCGCCTCGTTGATCAGGCCGTGCAGGAGCATCCGGCCCAGGCAGGAGCCCCAGCCGGGAGCGGCGCCGGTCTGCTCGTTGACGACCCAGATGCCGACGCGCGCCTTGCCGTACGTCTGTCCCGTGCGGCCCTGGCGGATGACGTAGTTGTTGATCGAGCGCCAGAGCGACCAGCAGGTCGCGGCGACCATGAGTCCGATGCCGGCGCAGAAGAGCGAGACGGCGGGCACGGAGACGGAGTCCTCATCGAACATGCTCCCGCCGATACCCAGCGGGATGATCGCCAGGAACATCAGCACGACCGGCGGCAGGTTGTAGACGAGGTCCCACAGCCAGGCGCGGGCGCGGTCGCCCCAGGTCGCGTACGACGAGGTCGGCTGCGGCGTGGGGGCGGCGTACGGCACGGAGGCGTCGGTCATGCCTGCATCCTGCATCACCGGCAGGGCGTGGCACTCCGCATCCGTGGAGATGCGGCGCCAAGTACGGCAGCAGCGGCCAGTCGGGGCTGGCATTCCGGACAACGCGCCGCAAGGCGCCCGGCGACGACGTTGGTCTGCCGTGGTTGGCGCCGCCGCCTCCCGCAAAACTCACTTAAAGACAGGCTTGACTGTTTCTTTCATGGGGGACAGGCTGTACCCGTGAGCCAGGAGACCGCCACCCAGCACGCGCGCGTGCCGCAGGAGGAGCGCACGCGTCTGATGCGGGCCCGCCTCCTCGAGGCGACGATCCAGTGCCTGGTCGACGCGGGATTCGCCGGCACGTCGACCACCCTCGTCTCGAAGATCGCCGGCGTCAGCCGGGGCGCGCAGCTGCACCACTTCCCGACGAAGAACGACCTCGTCGTCGCGGCGGTGCGCCACCTCTACGACCAGCGGGCGGCGGAGTTCGAGGCGGCCCAGCGCGACCTCCCCGTGGGGGAGGGCCGCACCCGCGCCGTCCTCGGCGCGCTCGCGGAGTACGTCACCTCGCCGTTCTTCACCGCGGCGCTCGAGCTGTGGGTGGCTGCCCGCAGTGACGAGCAGCTGCTGGCGGCGGTGGCGCCGCTCGAGATCGAGACCGGCCGCGGCCTGCACCGGATCGCTGTCGACCTGTTGCAGGTCGACGAGACGCGCCCCGGCGTACGCGAGCTCGTCCAGGCCACGCTCGACCTGCTGCGCGGCCTCGGCCTCGCCAACACGCTCGGCGACGACTCCCGTCGCCGGGCACGGATCCTCGACCAGTGGGCCCAGACCCTCGACCGCGAACTGAAGGAGCTCGGATGAACGCCGTGCTGGACGGGGTCCTCGCGGACCTCCAGGCGGAGAGCGCGTACGTCGAGTCGCTGCTCGCCGACCTCGACGAGGCGGGCTGGCGCACCGCGACCCCGGCCGAGGGCTGGGACGTCGCGACCACGATCGCGCACCTGCTGTGGACCGACGAGTCGTCGGTGAAGGCGGTCGCCGGCACCCTGCTCGTCAACGGCGACGCCGACAAGGAGCCGTGGGACGCGCTCGTGCTGGACGCCTTCGGTGACCCGACGGGCTTCGTCGACACCGCCGCCCTGACCATCGCCAAGACGCACACGGGCGCCGAGCTGCTGGCCCGCTGGCAGGAGTCGAAGGCCGCCCTCGCCGATGCGCTCCGCAGCGTCCCTGACGGCCAGAAGCTGATGTGGTTCGGTCCGCCGATGGCGCCCGCGAGCATGGCGACCGCGCGACTCATGGAGACCTGGGCGCACGGCCTCGACGTCGCCGACGCCGTCGGTGCCCCGCACTCGGTCACCGACCGGATCCGGCACGTCGCCAGCATCGGCTTCCGCACCCGCAACTTCGCCTTCGCGCAGAACGGCCTCGAGGCGCCGGCCGAGCCGATCCGGCTCGAGCTCGTGCTGCCGTCCGGCGAGACCTGGATCGCAGGGCCGGAGGACGCCACGCAGACCGTCACCGGGTCGGCGTACGACTTCGCGGCGCTGGCCACCCAGCGCGTGCACCGCGACGACACCGACCTGGTCGCCACCGGCCCCGACGCGGAGACGTGGCTGACCATCGCCCAGGCGTTCGCCGGCCCCGCCGGCGGCGGCCGAGCACCCAAGGGAGAGAACGCATGAGTCTCGACAAGCTCGACCAGCGTGTGGCCCGCATCGGCAACTGCTCCGGCTTCTACGGCGACCGCCTGTCGGCGTTCCGGGAGATGCTCGAGGGCGGTCCGCTCGACTACCTGACCGGCGACTACCTCGCCGAGCTGACCATGCTGATCCTCGGCAAGGACACCTTCAAGGACCCGAACCTCGGCTATGCCCGCACCTTCGTGCGGCAGGCGGAGGACGCCCTCGGCCTCGCGCTCGAGAAGGGCGTCAAGGTCGTCGTCAACGCCGGCGGCATCAACCCGAAGGGCCTCGCGGAGAAGCTCGCCGAGGTCAGCAACGGCCTCGGCCTCGCCCCGAAGATCGCGTACGTCGCGGGCGACGACATCCGCAGCCAGACGGAGGCGCTGGGCCTGGCCCACCCGACGTACGGCAACCCGCTGACGGCCAACGCCTACCTCGGCGCCTTCGGCATCGCGAGCGCCCTCGACAAGGGCGCCGATCTGGTCGTCACCGGCCGCGTGACCGACGCGAGCGTCGTCGTCGGACCGGCCATCCACCACCACGGCTGGACCCCCGAGTCGTACGACGAGCTGGCTGGCGCCGTCATCGCGGGCCACATCATCGAGTGCGGCACGCAGGCCGTCGGCGGCAACTTCTCCGGCTTCCTGGAGCTGCCGGCCGAGGCGCGGAGCAGGCCGTTCGGGTTCCCGATCGCGGAGATCGCCGCGGACGGCAGCATGGTGATCACCAAGCACGACGGCACGGGCGGTGCGGTCACGGTCGACACCGTCACCGCGCAGCTCGTCTACGAGATCCAGACGACGAAGTACCTCAACCCCGACGTGACCGTGGACCTCACCACGATGCGCCTCGAGCAGGAGGCGCCCGACCGGGTCAAGGTCACCGGCGTCACCGGCACCCTGCCGCCGGCGAAGCTGAAGGCCTGCCTCAACTACTTCGCCGGCTACCGCAACTCCATGGAGCTGATCCTCAGCGGCCTCAACGTCGAGGCGAAGGCGGCCTGGGTCCGCGAGCAGGTCGAGCGGGCATGGGGCGAGGACGGCCCGGCGCGGGTCGTCTGGTCCGACGTCATCCAGCCCGACACGGACGCCGACAGCCAGGAGGCGGCCTCCGCGCTGCTGCGAATCACCGCGTTCGACAACGACGCCACCAAGGTCGCCAAGGGCTTCACCGGTCCGGTCATCGAGCAGGTCCTCGGCTCCTACCCGGGCTTCGCCCCGATGCGGATGCCCGGTGCCGGCACGGCGTACGGCGTCTACACCCCGGCGTACATCGAGCGGGACGTCGTCGAGCACACCGTGGTCCACCACGACGGCTCCGTCGAGGTCATCGCCGACCCGGCGACCGACCCCGCTCCGCTCGACAAGAGCATCGGCCTGCGCCCGTCGCCGTACCCCTCGCCGGCGGACACGCTGACCCGACGGGTGCCGCTCGGCACGTTCGTCCACGGGCGCTCGGGCGACAAGGGCGGCGACGCCAACATCGGCCTCTGGGTGAAGAACGACGGCCACCCGAAGTACGCCGAGCGCGTCACGTGGCTGACCAAGTACCTCAGCCCGCGCAAGGTGCGCGAGCTGATCCCCGAGGCTGCCGACCTCGACATCGAGGTCTACCCGCTGCCCAACCTGGGCGGCGTCAACATCCTCATCCACGGCCTCCTCGACGAGGGCGTGGCTGCCACCGCACGTTTCGACCCGCAGGCCAAGGGCCTCGCGGAATGGGTTCGTGGCCGGACGGCCACGATCGAAGGGAGCCTTCTGTGAGCTGGTCGCCGACCTCGGGGTTCAACGAGGACCAGATCGCCCTCAAGCAGAGCGCCAAGGCGTTCGCCGAGCGTGAGCTGATGCCGCACATGGACGACTGGGAGCGCGCGGGCGAGGTGCCGCGCGAGATCCAGAAGAAGGTCGCCCAGGCGGGTCTGCTCGCGGTCGGCTTCCCGGAGCGCGTCGGCGGCGACGGTGGCAACCTCTTCGACAACCTGGCCCTGCAGGAGGGCTTCATGGAGGCCGGCGTCTCGGGTGGCGCCCTCACCGCGATCTTCACGCACGGCATCGCCCTGCCGCACATCGCGCGCAACGGCTCGCAGGAGCTCATCGACACCTGGGTCAAGCCGACGCTCGCCGGCGACCTGATCGGCTCCCTCGGCATCACCGAGCCGGGTGCCGGATCGGACGTCGCGGGCATCACCACCCGTGCGGTCCGCGACGGCGACGAGTGGGTCATCAACGGCGCGAAGATGTTCATCAGCTCGTCGGTCCGCGGTGACTTCGTCACGGTCGCGTGCCGCACGGCCGACACCGGTGCGCACGGCATCTCGCTGATCGTCGTCCCCAAGGGCACGCCCGGCTACACGGTCTCCCGCAAGCTCGACAAGATGGGCTGGCTCGCCTCCGACACCGGCGAGCTGTCGTTCGTCGACGTCCGCGTGCCGATCACCAACCTCGTCGGCCAGGAGAACCACGGCTTCTACTACATCGCCGACCAGTTCGTCACCGAGCGGATCGGCCTCGCCCTGCAGGGCTACGGCCACGCGATCCGGTGCCTCAACCTGACGGCCGAGTACGTCGCCCAGCGCACGGCGTTCGGCAAGCCGCTCAACGCCAACCAGGTGGTCCGCGCGAAGCTCGTCGAGATGCGCCGGCAGACCGAGGTGGCCCGCACCTACACACTCGAGGTCGCCCGCCGGTACGCCGCGGGGGAGTCCGTCGTGGCGGAGGCCTGCATGGCCAAGCAGACCGCGGTCGAGGCCGGCTGCTGGGTCGCCGACGCGGCCGTCCAGCTCCACGGCGGCATGGGCTACATGCGCGAGACCGAGGTCGAGCGCCACTACCGCGACGTACGCCTGCTGCCCATCGGGGGTGGCGCAACGGAGGTCCTGACCGATCTCGCCGCTCGCCTCCTCGGCTACGCGCCGGACAAGAAGTGAAGCCCTCGTGACGTACTCACCCACCCACGGCTGGACGCCGGAGCAGCTGGCGCTCAAGCAGTCGGCGATGGCGTTCACGCGACGCGAGGTGCTCCCGCACCTCGACAGCTGGGAGCGCGCCGGCGAGATCCCGCGTGAGCTCCAGAAGAAGCTCGCGCACGCGGGGCTGCTGGCCGTGGGGGTGCCCGAGGATGTCGGGGGAGACGGCGGCACGCTGCTCGACGTCTCGGCCATCCAGGAGGGCTTCATGGAGGCCGGCTGGTCCGGCGGCCTCATGGCGAGCGCGTTCACCCACGGCATCTCGGTGCCGCACGTCTACCAGAACGGCACGCCGGAGCAGGTCGACCGGTGGGTCCGGCCGGTGCTCGCGGGCGATGCGATCAGCTCGCTCGCCATCACCGAACCGGGCACCGGCTCCGACGTCGCGGGCATCACCACGCGCGCCGTCCGCGACGGCGACGAGTGGGTCATCAACGGCGCGAAGACCTTCATCACCAGCTCGGTGCGCGGTGACTGGGTCGTCACGGTCTGTCGCACGTCGGACGCCGGTGCCCATGGCCTGTCGCTGATCGTCGTACCGCACGGCACGCCGGGCTTCACGGTCTCCCGCAAGCTCGAGAAGATGGGCTGGCTCGCCTCCGACACCGGCGAGCTCTCCTACGTGGACGTGCGGGTGCCGGTCGGCAACCTGATCGGCGCGGAGAACGCGGCGTTCTACTACATCGCCCAGAACTTCGTCACCGAGCGGATCTTCCTCGCGCTGCTGGGCTACGGCCATGCGCTGCGCTGCCTCAACCTGACCTCGGAGTACGCCGCGCAGCGCACGGCGTTCGGCAAGCCGCTCCACGCCAACCAGGTGGTCCGCGCGAAGCTGGTCGAGATGCGGCGTCAGGTCGAGGTCGCCCGCGCCTACACGCTCGAGGTGGCCCGGCGGTTCGACGCCGGCGAGGACGTCATCGCCGAGGCCTGCATGGCCAAGCAGACCGCGGTCGACGCCGCGGTCTGGGTCGCTGACGCGGCCGTCCAGCTGCACGGCGGCATGGGATACATGCGCGAGACCGAGGTCGAGCGCCACTACCGCGACGTACGGATCCTGCCCATCGGGGGCGGCGCGACCGAGGTGCTCACCGACCTCGCCGCGCGCCTCCTCGGCTACGCACCGGAGAAGAAGGCATGACTACTGAGACACCCGAAGCACCCGCACCCGAGCAGGAGCTGACGCAGGAGCAGAGCCGGCGCCGGGCGATGCTCGCGAAGATCGCGCACATCGACGAGCAGAACCAGAAGGCCGTCAACGCCGGTGGCAAGTACATCGCCCGCCACCACGAACGCGGCAAGCTCACCGCCCGCGAGCGGATCGAGCTGCTGGTCGACGAGGGGTCGGCGTTCCTCGAGCTGATGCCGCTGGCCGGCTGGGGCTCCGACTTCGCCGTCGGTGCCTCGATGGTCACGGGCATCGGCGTCGTCGAGGGCGTCGAGTGCATGATCGTCGCCAACGACCCGACGGTGAAGGGTGGCGCCCTCAACCCGATGTCGCTGCGCAAGTCGTTCCGCGCGGCGGAGATCGCCGAGCGCAACTGGCTGCCGACGATCAACCTGACCGAGTCCGGTGGCGCCGACCTGCCCACGCAGAAGGACATCTTCATCCCAGGCGGCAAGGGCTTCCGCGACCTCACGCGTGCCTCCGCCCGCAAGCAGCCGACCATCTCGGTCGTCTTCGGCAACTCGACCGCGGGCGGCGCGTACGTCCCCGGCATGAGCGACTACGTGATCATGGTCAAGGAGCAGGCGAAGGTCTTCCTGGCCGGCCCGCCGCTGGTGAAGATGGCGACCGGCGAGGAGTCCGACGACGAGTCGCTCGGCGGCGCCGAGATGCACTCGCGCATCTCCGGCTCGTCCGACTTCCTCGCCCTCGACGAGCGCGACGCCCTGCGCCTCGCGCGCCGATGCGTCGCCCGCCTCAACTGGCGCAAGAAGGGCACCCCGCCCGACCCGACGTCGTACGCCGAGCCGGATCTGGATCCGGAGGAGCTGCTCGACCTCTTCCCGGAGGACCTCAAGGAGCCGTTCGACCCGCGCGACGCGATCCTGCGCATCGTCGACGGGACATCGGCCACCAACGGCCAGGCGTTCGACGAGTTCAAGCCGCTCTACGGCTCGGCACTGGTCACCGGCTGGGCGACGCTGCACGGCCACCCGATCGGCATCATCGCCAACGCCCGCGGCGTCCTGATGAGCGAGGAGGCGCAGAAGGCTGCCCAGTTCATCCAGCTGGCGAACCAGAAGGACACCCCGCTCCTCTTCCTGCACAACACCACCGGCTACATGGTCGGCGCGGAGTACGAGCAGGGCGGCATCATCAAGCACGGCGCCCAGATGATCAACGCCGTCTCCAACTCCAAGGTCCCGCACCTCACCGTGATCATGGGAGCGTCGTTCGGTGCTGGCAACTACGGCATGAACGGTCGTGCCTACGATCCGCGCTTCCTCTTCACCTGGCCGTCGGCCAAGTCCGCGGTGATGGGGCCGGCGCAGCTCGCCGGCGTCATGGAGATCGTGGCCCGCGAGTCCGCGGAGAAGAAGGGGATGCCGTGGAACCAGGAGGAGTTCGACGGGATCAAGGCCTTCGTCATGCAGATGGTCGAGGACCAGTCGCTCCCGGAGTTCCTCTCCGGCCTCGTGTACGACGACGGCGTCATCGACCCGCGTGACACCCGGACGGTGCTGGGCATCTGCCTCTCCGTCATCGACAACCAGCCGATCGAGGGCGCCATGAACTTCGGAGTGTTCCGCCTGTGATTACACGTCTCCTCGTCGCGAACCGGGGCGAGATCGCCCGCCGCGTCTTCCGCACCTGCCGCGAGCTCGGCATCGACACCGTCGCGGTCTTCTCGTCCGCGGACGAAGGCATGCCCTTCGTCCGGGACGCGGACCAGGCCGTCCACCTTCCCGGCAACACCCCGGCCGAGACCTACCTCCGCGGTGACCTCGTGATCGCCGCTGCCCTGGCGGCCGGCGCGGACGCGATCCACCCGGGCTACGGCTTCCTCTCGGAGAACGCCGCGTTCGCGCGCGCCGTCGTCGACGCCGGCCTGACCTGGGTCGGACCCGCGCCGGAGTCGATCGAGTCGATGGGCTCGAAGATCGAGTCCAAGAAGCTGATGTCGAGTGCCGGTGTCCCCGTGCTCGGCTCGCTCACGGCCGACTCCGCCACCGAGGCTGACCTGCCGCTGCTGGTGAAGGCGTCCGCCGGTGGTGGCGGGCGCGGCATGCGCATCGTCCGCTCGCTCGGCGAGCTGGCCGGCGAGATCGACAAGGCCGCGTCCGAGGCGGCCTCGGCGTTCGGAGACGGCACCGTCTTCGTCGAGCCCTACATCCAGACGGGCCGCCACATCGAGGTTCAGATCGTCGGCACCGCCGACGGCGCGATCGTCTTCGGCGAGCGCGACTGCTCGGTGCAGCGCCGTCACCAGAAGGTGATCGAGGAGGCCCCGGCCCCCGCGCTCCGCGATGCGACCCGCAAGGCGCTGCACGACGCGGCGCGGCTGGCCGCCGAGGCGATCGACTACCGCGGCGCGGGCACGGTCGAGTTCCTCTACGACGTGGCCAAGGACCGCTTCTACTTCCTGGAGATGAACACCCGCCTCCAGGTCGAGCACCCGGTCACCGAGGCGGTCTACGGCGTCGACCTGGTCGCGCTGCAGATCGCCGTCGCCGAGGGTCGTTCGTTGGCTGATGTCACGGTGGGGGAGCCGCAGGGCCACGCCATCGAGGTCCGGCTCTACGCCGAGGACCCGGCCAACGGCTACCAGCCGCAGTCGGGCGCCATCACCCGCTTCGAGCTGCCCGGTGTGGTGTCGGAGTTCGAGACCGTCCGCCACGGCATCCGGCTCGACTCCGGCGTCGGTGCAGGCGACGAGATCGGCACGTTCTACGACGCGATGATCGCCAAGGTGATCGCCTTCGCGCCGACCCGTGAGCAGGCGCTGCGCCAGCTCGCCGGGTCGCTCGCGAAGGCCGAGCTGCACGGTCTGAAGACCAACCGCGATCTGCTGGTCAACCTGCTCCGCTCGTCCACTGTCGTGGACGCCACGATGGACACCACGTGGCTCGACGGTGCGGACCTGGCCGTCCTCGGAGCTCCCGTTGGTGGCGCGGACGCCATCCCGCTCTCGGGCTTCTCGGCCGCTGTCGCGCTGGCCGAGCGCGCGCGTCTCGACGCCCCGGTGCAGAGCCGGATCCCCGCCGGCTTCCGCAACGTCGTCTCGCAGCCGCAGGTCACCACCTTCCTCATCGGGGACGACGAGCTGGCAGTCGGCTGGTACGGCGGGCGGTCCTTCCGCTCCGCCGACGTCGACGGTGTCGTGGTGGTCGCAGCAGGGCCGGACGCGGTCACTCTCGAGCACGGCGGTGTCCGTCGTACCTTCGCGGTGTCGGTGGTCGGTGACCACGTCGACGTCGAGTCCTCGCTCGGCCACGTCGCGCTGACCCGCAAGCCCCGCTTCGTGGACCCGTCCACCCAGGTCGCCGCGGGTTCGCTGCTCGCGCCGATGCCGGGTTCGGTCGTGGCGGTCCACGCGGCCGTCGGCGACGCGGTCACCGAGGGCCAGCCGCTGCTGGTCATGGAGGCCATGAAGATGCAGCACACCATCGCCGCGCCGTACGCCGGCGTGGTCACCGAGCTCGACGTCACCGTCGGGCAGCAGGTCGAGGCCGGCGCCGTGCTGGCCATCGTCGAATCCGACAGCACCGACTCCGAGGAGGAGAACTGATGAGCACGATGTTCACCGAGCCCGAGGAGCGCGTGGCCCTGCGCGAGGCGGTCGCGAAGCTGGCCGGCAAGTACGGCCGTGAGTTCGTCGAGAAGCAGGCGGCGACCGGCGGCAAGATGACCGACATGTGGCTCGAGATGGGCCGCAACGGCTTCCTCGGCGTCAACCTCCCCGAGGAGTACGGCGGCGGTGGCGGCGGCATGAGCGACCTCGCCGCGGTGCTCGAGGAGGCCGCGGCCGCAGGTGCCCCGCTGCTGATGATGGTGGTCAGCCCGGCGATCGTCGGCTCGATCATCGCCCGCTGCGGCACCGAGGCCCAGAAGAAGCAGTGGATCCCGCAGATCGCCTCCGGTGAGGTGACGGCGGCGTTCGGCATCACCGAGGCGGACGCCGGATCCAACGCCCACAACATCACCACGACTGCCTCGCGCGATGGCGACGAGTGGGTGCTCAACGGAAGCAAGACCTTCATCTCGGGCGTCGACGAGGCGCAGGTGATCCTGATCGTCTCCCGCACCGAGGACGCCAAGACCGGCAAGCTCAAGCCGGCGCTCTTCATCGTGCCGACCGATGCTCCGGGCCTGACCCGGCAGGTCATCCCGATGGCCTGGAAGGCGCCGGAGAAGCAGTTCACGCTCTTCCTCGACAACGTCCGGGTCCCGGCCGACGCGCTCGTAGGTGACGAGGACGGCGGCCTGTGGCAGCTCTTCGCCGGCCTCAACCCCGAGCGGATCATGGGCGCGGCGATGTCCTGCGGTCTGGCCCGCTACGCCCTCGACAAGGCGGTGGAGTACGCCAAGGTCCGCTCGGTCTTCAAGGATGTCCCGATCGGCGCCCACCAGGGAATCGCGCACCCGCTCGCGAAGATCAAGATCGAGCTCGAGCAGGCCCGCCTGCTCTGGCAGAAGGCGGCCGCGCTCTACGACGCCGGCGACGACTTCGCTGCCGGCGAGTACGCCAACATGGCCAAGTACGCCGGCGGCGAGATCTCCTGCAACGCCACGGATGTCGCGGTGCAGACCCATGGCGGCAACGGCATGACCGAGGAGTACGGCCTGGCCAACCTCCTGGTCGCCTCCCGCCTGGGCCGGATCGCCCCGGTGAGCCGCGAGATGATCCTCAACTTCGTCGCGATGCACTCGCTGGGTCTGCCGAAGTCCTACTGATCGCCCCCGCTGTAACGCGGTGTTCTCGTCGCGTGTGCGCCTCTGCAGCGGCGCCGAGGCTACGAGAACACCGCGTTACAGCTGCTCACTGGCGGCGGGTGACCGGCCAGAGTCCGTCCGGGTCGGGTACGTCGGTCCAGCCGAGGCGGCCGTACCAGTCCGGGTCCTTGGCCAGCAGCGTCGCGCGATGGGCAGCGTGGAAGCGGTCGCTGCCGAGCCACGCGGGCTGCGCGGGGTCGTCGTCGGCGTGCCCGGTGGCCTCGAGCAGGAACGCGGTCTTCTCCGCGCAGGTGTCGCGGTAGCCGCGGCCGGTCCACTCCGCGCAGATCGCCTCTTGATACGCACCGAGCGCGGCGAGATGCCCGCTCCACATGAGGACCGCCGGATGGTGTGACCAGCCGCCAACCGCCCGCGCCTCGAGGTGCCACTCCGCAGGCGGCAGGGGCACCGCGCGCGCCGCCCCCTCCTTCCGGGCGGAGCTCACCAGCCGGAAGCCGGTCAGGACCTGGAGGATCTGGAGCGTCTCCACGCGCTGCTTCCCGAGGCGCTGCCGGTCCAGCACGGCCGCGCTCCCGGCGTACGACGGATACGGGAGGAAGGTCTGCATGCGGAGGACGACGTTAGTCGAGCCGGTGCTCGGCCAGGGCTGCCTCGATCCGCGGCGCGATGCTGGCGGGCGTCGTGGAGCTGCCGTAGCGGGCGAGCACGGTGCCGTCGCGGTCGATGAGGAACTTCGTGAAGTTCCAGCGGATCTTCCGACCGAGCAGGCCGGGGCGTGCGTGGGTGAGCCAACGGAAGAGCGGATGGGCGGTCGACCCGTTGACGTCGACCTTGGCGAACATGGGAAAGCCCACGCCGTAGTTCCGTGCGCAGAAGGCGCCGATCTCGGCCTCCGTGCCGGGCTCCTGGGCTCCGAACTGGTTGCAGGGAAAGCCGAGCACGGTGAAGCCCCGGTCCCCGAACGTGTCCTGGAGCTCCTGCAGGCCGGCGAACTGCGGGGTGAAGCCGCACTGCGAGGCGGTGTTGACGACCAGCACCAACTGCCCGGCGTACGACGAGAGCGGCTGCTGCTGGCCGCCCAGCGTGGTGGCGGTGAAGTCGGCGAGGGTCGTCATCGAGCCTCCCGGGGTCCGCGCCCGGTGTGCCGTGGCGGCCGGGGCAGGAACATGCTGGTGCGGGAGGCGTACTCCGCCCAGCCGGGCCGGCCCTCCATGTGCCGGTCGAGGAGCCGGGCGCCCGTGGCGAAGACGAGGAAGTAGGTCATGGCGAGCGGGGCGACGACGGTGAGCAGCGACCACGGCGTGGTGAGGGAGACCAGCCAGATGCCCCACCAGACGCAGGCGTCGCCGAAGTAGTTCGGGTGCCGGGTCCACGACCAGAGCCCGCGGTCCATGATCAGCCCGCGGTTGGCCGGGTCCGCCTTGAACCGGGCCAGCTGGGCGTCCCCGACGGCTTCGAAGGAGACGCCCAGCAGCCAGAGCGCCACGCCGGCGGCGGCCATGGGGGGCCAGCCTCCGGTGGTCACCGCGGCGACGGTGACCGGCAGTCCCACCAGTACGACTGCGGCGCCCTGCGTCACCCAGACCTTGACCGCCCGCTGGAGAGGGCTCGCCCCGGCGAGCATCGCGGTGTAGCGCGGGTCCTCGCCGTGGCCGCTGTTGCGGCGGTGCATGTGCCACGACAGCCGGCTGCCCCACACCGCCACGAGGACGACCAGCAGCCAGCGCCGCCACGACTCGCCCGTGTCGAGGGCGGCCCCGCCGGCGGCGGCGACCAGGGCGACCGCGGCGAGGGCCAGCCCCCACGTGGTGTCGACGACCGAGTAGCGGCCCGCGCGGCGGGCGGCGTACGCAGTCAGCGCCATCGCCGCGGCCACGACCAGGACCTCGACCGCGAGCACCTGCAGCAGCTCGGTCATCTCACCAGCCTCGCTCGGGGGCCAGCGCGTGGGGCTCGCCGGGACGGACCGCGAGGATCTGGTCGACGCCCATGCGTCCGTCGCGGAACGCCATCCGGCCGCCCACCAGGTAGAGGTCCCAGACCCTCATGACCTCCTCGCCGACCAGGTCGGTGAGGTGCTCGCGGTGCGCGGTGAAGTTCTCCAGCCAGGCGTCGACGGTCCAGACGTAGTGCTCGCGCAGGGCGTGGACGTCGCGCACCTCGAGGCCCGCCTGCTCGATCAGGTCGACGGTCCGCCCGACGGGACGCATGTGCATGTCGGGCGCGATGAACGACTCGATGAACGGGCCGCCGCCCGGGTGCTTCCCGCTACGGGACATCTGCTGGACCAGCACGCGGCCGCCGCGGCGTACGGTCCCGGCCAGGACGCGGGTGTACTCGGGGTAGTTCTCCTCCCCGACGTGCTCGCCCATCTCGATCGAGGCGACGGCATCCCAGCGTCCGACGACCTCGCGGTAGTCCTGGAGGCGGATGGTGACCCGGTCCTCCAGCCCGCGCTGCCGGATCTGTTCGTCGATGAAGGCCTTCTGCTCCGCGGCAATCGTCACGCCGGTCACGCGGGCGCCGAAGTGCTCGGCAGCGTGGAGCGACAGGGAGCCCCACCCGCAGCCGACGTCGAGCAGTGTCATGCCGGGCTCGAGGCCGAGCTTGCGGCAGATCAGCGAGAGCTTGTCGCGCTGGGCGTCGGCGAGCGTGTAGCCCGCGGTGCCCGGCGGCTTGCGCCAGTACGCCGAGGAGTAGGCCATCGTCTCGTCGAGGATCCGGCCGTAGAACTCGTTGGAGAGGTCGTAGTGGTGGCTGATCACCGCACGGTCGCGACGCTTGCTGTGCAGTCGGCCGTGGACGCGCGCCTGGGTGGCCGGCGGTGCGGGAGGGCGCCCGAGAGCGCCGGCCCGGGCTGCTGCGCTGAGGGCGCGGGCGAGTGCGGCCAGTGCCGGGCGGCCCGCGAGGCCGCGCTGCCGGACGACGTCCCAGACCTGGGTGAGCGCATCGTCGAGGTCGTGGTGCACCTCGAGCTCGCCGGTCACGTAGGCCTGCGCCGCACCGAGCTCGCCCGGGTGCCAGAAGATCCGGCGGAGGGCGTCGGCACTGCGGATCTCGACGAGCGGCGCGTCCGCCGGACCCGCCTCCGAACCGTCCCAGGCGCGCAGGCGGACCGGCAGCTCGCCGCCGACGACGGGCCCGAGTCCGCGCGCGAGCTCCTGGGCGATTCCGGAGCCGGCCGGTGCGGCGACGGGGTGGAGGGTGGTGCTCATTGGTTCTCCTTGACGAACGTCATCTGCTGGACGTCGGTGTAGCCGGCGGCGAAGCCGCCCTGGCAGTAGGCGAGGTAGAAGTGCCACATCCGGAGGAAGGTCGGGTCGAAGCCGAGAGCCCGGACCCGGTCGAGGTTGGTGCGGAAGGTCTCGTCCCACACACGCAGGGTCTCGGCGTAGTGGGAGCCGAAGGAGAGCCGGTCGGTGAGGCGCAGCGCGGTCTCGCGGGCGGTGATCTCCTCGATCACCTCGACCGAGGGCAGCAGCCCGCCGGGGAAGATGTACTTCTTGATCCAGGTGAAGTCGTCGCGGGTGTCGAGCATGCGCTGGTGCGGCATGGTGATCGCCTGGAGCGCGAAGCGCCCGCCCGGCGCCAGCAGGCCGTCGACCTGCCGGAAGTACGCCGACCAGTACTCGTCGCCGACCGCCTCGATCATCTCCACCGAGACGACGGCGTCGTACTCACCGTCGACCAGGCGGTAGTCGAGCAGCTCGATGCTGACCCGGTCGGCGTAGCCGGCAGCGACCACCCGCTCGCGGGCGAGCTCGAGCTGCTCCTGCGACAGGGTGACGGTGCGCACCGTGGCCCCGCGGGCGGCGGCGCGGAGGGCGAGCTCACCCCAGCCGGTGCCGATCTCGAGCAGGCGTGTTCCCTCGCCGACACCTGCCTCGTCGAGGAGCCGGTCGATCTTCCGCTGCTGCGCGTCGCGGAGAAGCTCGGCCATGCGGTCGGTGGGGACCGGCGCGGGGGCGGCCGCGACCCGGTGGTTGGCCGCCGGGACCAGCTCGGTGTCGAAGAGCGCCGAGGAGTAGCTCAGGGTCGGGTCGAGGAAGAGCGTGAAGAGGTCGTTGGAGAGGTCGTAGTGGTGCGAGATGTTCGACCGGCTCTGGGCGACGGTGTTCTGGTGGCGCCGGGGCTCGCGGCGTACGTGGACGCGCCGGAGGCGCTGCATCCACGGCGGCACGAGGCGGTCCACGCTCGTCGCCAGCTGGGTGACGAGCAGGGCGATGTCGGGGGAGTCCCACGCTCCGGTGAGGTAGGCCTCGCCGAAGCCGATCAGGCCGTCGGCGCCGACCCGCCGCAGGAACTCGTCCTGGTCGTGCACGACGATCGCCGGGACGTCCGGCAGCACCGCCGTCTCCGGCGTGACGAGCTGGATCCCGAGGCGGCGACAGGCCGCCGCGACGATGCCGCCGGCAACGCGGGCAGATGCGCGCGCTCGCAGACCGGACGGCACGACGGCCAGGTCGGGCCAGAGCTCGGGGTCGGGCCGTGGTGCGCGCGCCGCGGAGCTGCGGGTGGAGGTGACGGTCATCGGGTTCCCTCCTGGGGATCGTGGTGCGGGCGGGGCTGGACGGGGACCCGGCGCAGCCAGAGCCGGATGCCCTGCCACTGGATGCGCAGGCGGCCGAGGAGCGCAGGCCACGGGGTGCGGACGAGGGTGCCGAGCGCGGCGCGCCGGCCGGGCGGAAGGGCAGTGCCGGTGAGCGTCGCGGCGAAGCCGTGGGGCTGGAGCGTGATGCCGATGGCGACCCGGTCGCCGGGGTTCGGCACGCTCACCTGGTAGTCGCCGGAGACGTCGTGGAACGGCGAGACGTACATCTGCTTCGGGACGGTGGCCCGCCCCGCGGCGTCCGGGTGCACGACGTACGCGTGCCGGTCGCCGTAGGTGTTGTGCACCTCGACCAGGACGCACGCGAGCTCCCCGGAGGCGCGGTGGCACCAGTAGACGGTGATCGGGTTGAAGCAGTAGCCGAACGCCCGCGGGGTGGTGAGCATCAGGATGCGTCCGTCGACCTCGATGCCCCGCTCGGCGAGGAAGCCGGCGACGTTCTCCCGGATCGAACGACTCGGGTCGCCGATGTGGTCGGACGCCCGGAACTCCCGGTGCACGCGTGCCGGGGGTACCTCGTCGAGGTCGACCAGCCAGGTGCGCGACCGGTAGCTGAAGGTACGCCGCGGCGCGCGACGCGCGTGGCGGATCGTCGTCGTGTAGACGCGGCCGCCACGGGGAACGGCGTTCGGCGCCTCCCAGGAGAAGCCGAGCCGTTCAGCCGCCGCTGCACCTGAGCGTGCGCCGTCCTCGTGGAAGCCCCAGCCGTGATAGGCGCCGGCGAAGACGATCCGGTCGCTGTCGCATGCCGGGAGCCGGCGCTGCGCGGCGATCGACTCCGGTGTGTAGAGCGGGTGCTCGTACTCCCGGGTGGCGATCACGGTGGCGGGGTCGACCAGGTCGGTGCCGCCGAGGGTCACCAGGTAGGCCGTCTCCGTGGGCAGGCGCTGCAGGCGGGTCAGGTCGTAGGTGACCGTGACCCGACCGGCAGCATCGGTGCGCCGGCGGAAGTTCCACGAGGCACGGGCTCGCTGCGCCTGCGGCAGCAGGGAGGCGTCGGTGTGCAGCTGCGCGGTGTTGGCGGAGTACTCCAGGGCACCGAGGACCTCGCGCTGCGTGGCGGTCGGCTCCGCGAGCATGGCCAGTGCCTGGTGAGGGTGGGTGGCGACGACGACCGCGTCGAAGCGCTCGGTCACGCCGTTGCCGTCGGTCAGCTCGACACCGTGGGCCAGCTCGCGCAGGGCCGTCACCTTGGTCCCCGTGCGGACATCGGGCAGCCGGGCCGCGACCCGCTCGACGTACGCGTGGGAGCCGCCGGTGACGGTCCGCCACTCCGGCGATCCCCAGACCGAGAGCATCCCGTGGTGCTGGAGGAAGGTGAAGAGGTAGCGCGCCGGATAGGCGAGCGCGGTGTCCGGGTCGCAGGACCAGACCGCGGCCACCATCGGCTCCATGAAGTGCCGGCGGAAGTACGCCGAGAAGCCGTGCCGCTCGAGGAACGCCGCGAGCGTCTCGTCGTCCCCCGCCGGGGTGGCCAGGAGCCGTCGCGCGGCGCGGTGGAAGCGCGGGACCTCGCCCAGCATCCGCAGGTACGCCGCCCGGCCGAGGTTGCCGCGCGTCGGGAAGAGGCCGCGCAGCCCGAGGGCGCCGGCATACTCCAGGCCGGAGGCGTCGTCGCGCACCGACATGGACATCTCCGACGGCTGCGTCTCCACGCCGAGCTCCCGGAAGAGGCGGAGCAGGGTCGGATAGGTGCGTTCGTTGTGGACGATGAAGCCGGTGTCGATGGCGAGCTCGCGGCCCTCCGCGTCGACGACCCGGTGCGTGTCGGCGTGGCCGCCCAGACGCTCGTCGGCCTCGAAGAGGACGACCTCGGCGGACGTTGCGATCACGTGGGCGGCGGTCAGCCCGGCGACGCCTGAGCCGATGACAGCCACCCGGCGCGGGGTCTCCCGGGCCGGTGCAGTGCTGGACATCAGGTGTCCTGGGTCAGATCGAAGAGGGCGATCGGGGTGGTCGTGGGCTGCTTCGAGCCACCGTCGGGCTCGATGGTGATGCCGGCAGCGGTGGCCTTCGCGGCGTCTCCGGTCAGCAGCACCTCCTTGTCGCCGGAACCCTCCAGCAGGCCCGCCGGCACCATCGCGCCGTCGACCTGGAGCCAGAGCTCGTAGACCTTGCCGGCCGAGACCTTCGGCAGGTCCTCAGCCACGAGGGCGGCCTTGCCGAGCTTCTCGGAGCGGTAGACGGTGAGCGTGCCACCGTCGAGCTTCGTCGACGCGTGGTCGGCATCGGCAGCGGTGATCACCTGGTCGACGGGGCTCTGGTCGTCGGACCAGGGCTGCGTCACCACGGCTCCGGTGCCGACCGCTGCGACCGCCGCGGCGGCCACGAGGAGGCCGCGAAATCGGCGACCACGTCCGGCGTTCCGGCCGTGGCCCTGGCGGGGCAGCGGGGGGAGCGGGCGGACCGTCTTGATCGCGCTGAGCACGTCGGTGCGGAGCTGCGGCGGGGGAGCGACCTCGGTCGTCTCGGCCAGGGAGGCGGCGGCGCCGCGGAGGCTGTCGACCTCGGCGCGGCAGTCCGCGCACTCGGCCAGGTGGCGCTCGAACTGGGCACGCTCGTGCTCGTCGAGGGCGTCGATCGCGTAGGCGCCGGACAGTGCGTGGATGTCGCTCATTGTCCGACTCCCATCGTGTCGCGGAGACGGATCAGTCCGTCTCGAATACGTGTCTTGGCGGTGCCGAGTGGCAGGTCCAGCATGGATGCCACCTCCGTGTGCGTGTAACCCCCGAGGTAGGCCAGCTCGACGGCTTCGCGCTGGGTCGGGGTGAGGGTCTCGAGCGCCTGCCGGACCCGGCCGGCCTCGAGGGATGCGGTGGCTGCCTCGGCCGTGACGTCATGCTCCACCGGCTGGGTCTCGCGGTGGTAGGTCGCGTCGCGGCGGGTGGCCGACTCGGCGGAGCGGACCCGGTCAACACCCTTGCGGTGCGTGATGGTCAGCATCCAGGCGACGGCGCTGCCCCGGCCCGGATCGAAGCGGGACGCGGTGCGCCAGATCTCCAGGAAGGTCTCCTGGGTGACCTCCTCCGCCTGGGCGGGATCGCGCACGACGCGGAGCAGGAGGCCGTAGACCCGGGACGACATCGCGTCGTACAGGGTGGCGAAGGCTGCCTCGTCGCCCCGTGCGGAGAGCCGCAGCAGGACGCCGAGATCGGGGGAGGCCGCCCCCTCCGGCGACGGATCGCCAGAGGGGACGGAGCGAAGCCCGCTCATGTGCTTCATCCTTGCTGAAACTCGAGGGTCAGGGCATCAGAACGGTGTCGATGACGTACACCGTCGCGTTGGCGGTCGGGATGTTGCCGCAGAGGACGGCGGCGTTCTCCTTGCCGACGGTGAACTCCTCGCCGGAGCCCTTGACGGTGATCGAGTCGCCCTCGAGGGTCTTGTGCGTGCCCGCGAGCTCGTCGGGGGAGAGCTGGCCGGCGACCACGTGGTGCGTGAGGATCTTGGTCAGCGTGGCCTTGTCGGCGAGGACACCGTCGAGGGTCTTCTTCGGGATCTTGGCGAAGGCGTCGTCGGTCGGGGCGAAGACGGTGATGCCGTCCGCGCTGTTCAGGGTGTCACCGAGGTCCGCCGCACCGACAGCGGCGACGAGCGTCTTCAGCAGCGGGTTGGCGCTCGCGGCAGTCGCGACCGGGGCGGTGGCCATGCCGTTGAACGAGCCGGCACCGTCCTTGGGGATCAGCTTGCAGCCCGGGCCGAAGGTGTCGGCGCCGGCGTTCATCGCGGCCGAGGAGGAGCTGTCGGACTTCTCCGGGGCGGCCGACGAACCGGAGTTGTCGGACCCACAGGCCATCAGCGAGAGGGAAAGGGTGCCGAGCAGGAGGGCGGCGGAGCCGGTGCGACGGAGGTTCATGGTGGTGCCTTTCGGTTCGGGTCTCTAGCGGGTGGATCGGTGATGGTGATTCGGGGCGGGGGCCTCAACGGATTGGACGTCTTTTGTGGCCTGGGTCACGACACGTTGACGACGACCTCCTGGATGCCGCTGGAGCCGTCGGGGAACGGCGTACGCCGGACGGCGGTCTGCACATCGCCGTCCTTCGTCACTGCACGGACCGCGACCAGGTGGCGTCCCTTCGGCGCGTCCCAGGGCAGGTACCACTGGCGCCAGTAGTCGAGGCCGGCGTCCGGGCCGAGCCGGGCGGTCTGCCAGGCGCCGCCGTCGATGCGCACCTCCACGCGGGCGATGCCGCGGTGCTGCGCCCAGGCCACGCCGCCGATGACGGTCTGGCCTGCGTCGACGGTGGAGAAGGGCTTCGGGGTGTCGATCCGCGCCGACACCTTGATCGGTGCGTCGGTCGCCCATTTCCGCTTGGTCCAGTAGGCCTGCTTGGCGGCGTACGTCGTGAGGGTGAGCCGCTCGAGCCACTTGGTCGCGCCGACGAAGCCGTAGACGCCCGGGGTGACGAGCCGGGCCGGGAAACCGTGGTCGGCGGGCAGCGGCTCGCCGTTCATGCCGATGGCGACGAGGACGTCGCGGCCATCACGCACCACGTCGAGTGGCGTGCTGATCGTGAAGCCGTCAACAGCGGTGCTCAGCAGCTGGTCGGCCTTCGTGCCGATGCCGGCCTGGTCGAGCAGGTCCATGAGCGGGACGCCCAACCAGCGCGCGGCTCCGACGTACTTGCCGCCGACCTCGTTGGAGACGCAGGTGAGAGTGATGTCGCGCTCGACGAGCGGCATCGCGAGCAGGTCGTCGTAGGTCAGGGTCAGCTCCTGACGGACGTCGCCGTCGATCCGCAGGCGCCAGCTGTCGAGGTTGACTCGCGGCACGACGAGGTTGGTGTCGACGCGGTAGAAGCGGTCGGTCGGGGTGCGGAGCGCGGAGATGCCCGCGTGGGCCTTCTCGAGCCCGGCCGGGAGCGGCGGCAGCGGCTTCGCGGCGCGCGGCAGCACGATGTCGGCGATCTGCGTGCCCGTCCGGATCACCCACTGGCCGGTCGCCGCAGCGAGGCCGCTGAACGCTGCGACAGCGCCCGCGCCGAGAAGCAGGCCGCGGCGGCTGGCCCGCGCAGCCAGGACGGCTTCCGGGGAGCCGGGCAGGGCGGTCGCGAACGTCGCGGTCGCGCTCGCGGTACGCAGCGAGCGGACCGAGGCCGCGAAGACGCCGAGACCGATCGCCGCCGAGACCAGCGCGGGGACGACGTCAACCGGGCGTGCAGCCGGGCGGTGCAGCGCGAGCGCCCCCGCCAACGCCACCAGCGCGAGCAGGACCACGGCACCCAGCCGGGCCGAGCGTCGCGCAACGACGCC
This sequence comes from Nocardioides jejuensis, assembly GCF_004337475.1. Classification (GTDB taxonomy): domain Bacteria; phylum Actinomycetota; class Actinomycetes; order Propionibacteriales; family Nocardioidaceae; genus Nocardioides; species Nocardioides jejuensis. The sequence goes on from NZ_SJZJ01000008.1 coordinate 22,863, forward strand.
GGCGAGTCCGGCCAGCACCAGCGTGCCGACCGCGACGGAAGCCAGCAGCACCGGCTTGTCGGCGTTCCCGAGCTCGCGGACCGCCCACTCCTTCAGCGGGGTCGGGGTCAGGTCGATCACCGTCGAGCCGACGGCCAGCACAGGCGAGGCGGCCGGGTCGGTCAGCGCCGCGGCGAGGTGGCCCGCTGCGACTCCGGCTGCGGTCGAGAGCAGTCCGGCGGCGGCGTACGACATCCGGGATGAGGGGTCCATGGACGGCATTCGTCGCCGCGGGCGCCCCGGATGGGTCGGACGGGCTGGTCGCGCGGTGTCGCGTACGCCCGGGGGCGTCCGGGTATGTCGCGTGAGACCGGCCACGCACGGCCTGGTCAGGTGGCTATCGGCGGCGCGATCTGCCTAGCGTCGAGGGCAATGAGCCACACCGACAGCGCCACCCTCCGTCCCATCCAGCACCACGACTTCGACACCATCGTCGAGCTCAACCAGGACGCCCTCGAGGGGGTCGGCCGACTCGATCACGAGGGGCTGGCGCTCCTCGTGAAGCAGGCCGACCAGGCCCTCGTGCTCGAGGACGACGGCGACATCGCCGGCTTCGTCATCACCCTGCCGCCCGGTGCCGTCTACGACTCCAGCCGCTACGACTGGTTCGAGGACCGGCTCGACGACTACGTCTACCTCGACCGGATCGTCGTCTCGCGCGAACACCGCCGCAAGGGCGTGGCCAGTCGGCTGTACGACGCGGTCGAGGCCGACGTACCGGTCGCCCTCGAGGTGTACGACACCAACGAACCGTCGCTGGAGTTCCACCGCCTGCGCGGCTACCAGCAGGTCGGCGAGCTCGAGCACGCCGGCAAGAACAACCTGATGATGCTCAAGGCGGCGTGAGGTTCGGGCTCCCGCCTGCGCGTCCCCTTCCGGGAACGCCATGTACCCGGCAGAGTGGCGCCATGACCGAGACGCCCTTCGTCCAGTACGCCGTCGACGGTGCCGTCGCGACCCTGACCCTCGACTCGCCCCACAACCGCAACGCGCTCTCGCGCAAGCTGGTGACGGAGCTCTTCGAGGGACTGACCAGCGCCGAGGCCGATGACGCGGTCCGGGTGATCCTGCTGCGTTCGGCCGACCGGGTCTTCTGCTCCGGCGCCGACCTCTCCGAGGCCGCGACCACGCCGATGGAGGAGGGCACGCGCGCCATCGTCGAGCTCCAGCGCCGGATCGTGGCATCGGAGAAGCCGGTCGTCGTCCAGCTCGACGGCCCGGTCCGGGCCGGTGGCACCGGCATCGTGGCGGCCGCGGATGTCTGCATCGCCTCCGAGGACGCCCACTTCGCGCTCACCGAGGTGAAGCTCGGCGTGACGCCGGCGATCATCTCGCTGACCATCCTGCCCAAGATGTCCTCGCGGGGAGCTGCGCTGACCTGCCTCGGCGGTGAGAAGTTCACGGCGGCCGAGGCGGCGGCGTACGGACTGGTCACGGAGGCTGTCCCGGCCGATCGCGTCGCGGACCGTGTCGCCGAGGTGTGTGCGAGCTTCGCGACCGGCCACCCGCAGGGTCTGCGCGAGACCAAGAAGCTGCTCAACCGCGAGGTCCTCGCCGGCATCGAGGCGCGCGGCGAGGGGCTCGCCCTGCTCTCCGCCCGTCTGTTCGGCACCGACGAGGCGCGCGAGGCGATGATGGCGTTCCTGTCGCGAGGAAAGTGAGTCTCGCCCGCGGAACGTAGGCAACCATCGGTGGTGCCCGCGTCGTAGTAGCGGGCATGACCACCACGACTGGGTTCGACGCGGGGGGACGGGTGACGGAGACGATCGGCTTCGACGAGTTCGTCGCCCTCCGCTCCGGCGCGCTGCTCCGGACGGCGTACCTCCTGACGCGGGACCACGCCCTGGCCGAAGACCTGCTGCAGACCGCGCTCACCAAGGCGTGGTTCGCATGGGGCCGGATCGCGGGCAACCCCGAGCCCTACGTCCGCAAGATCATCGTCAACACCTATGCCACCTGGTGGCGGCGCAAGTGGCACGGCGAGCACCCGACCGACGTGCTGCCGGAGCGCGCCGTCGCGTCCGCCGACGAGCCGGACACCGACCTCTGGGCAGCGATGGCCCGGCTGGCGCCCCGGCAGCGCGCGGTCGTCGTTCTCCGCTACTTCGAAGACCTCACCGAAGCCCAGACTGCCGCCGTCCTCGGCTGCTCCGTCGGCACCGTGAAGTCCCAGACCAGCAAGGCCTTCGCCAGGCTGCGGCTCGACCCCGCACTGGCCCTCCAGGAAGGGGCTGCCCGATGAGCGCCCAGGAGATCCGCGAGGCCCTCGAGGCCCACGCCCGCTTCGACGACACGGCCGCGCTTGCCCGTCTCGGCTCGGTGAAGGCCCGTGTCCGGGTGGTACGCCGTCGGCGGCGCGCGGCACTGGCCGGAGCCGCTGCCGCCGTGATCGCTGTCGCCGGTGGTGTGGCGACCCACCTGCCCGGTCGCCATGGGGCCGCTCCGGCCAGCCGGACGTTCGGTGACCTCACCGCGCCGGCCACCATGACCTCCGAAGGCGCGACCTACCGGTTCAAGGAACTGGTTACGGGTGAGGACGAGGTCCGCTGGGCCGATGACGTCGATGGCCCGGTGCTGGTCAGCTGGGCAGCGACAGGCGACGGCCCGGTGCACATCCTGAAGACGGTCGACTTGGACTTCACGTACTCCTCGGTGGAGGACTTCCGCGACTTCCTCCCCGTCGACCATGTCGACGACCAGACGATCCAGGCCGTGGGCAAGGGACGCGTCGCGCTCGCGGTCTACACCTTCGCCGAGCCCGCAGCGGGTGCCCGTGCGGACATCGACGGAACGCCGGTCGTGTTCCGCGACCGGATGCCCGGCTACCGCGCGGTGGCGTCCGGCTGGGGCGCCGCCGGACAGACGGACCTGAGGATGAGCTTCGCCTACCCCGAGGGTCAGCTCGAGATGACCTCGTTCTGCATGGCGCCGAAGGGCTACGAGCTGCACGTCGACGTCGCCGGGCCCGGCATGGGGATCGGTTGTCACGACGCGCCCTCCGTGCACGGACCGGGAAGTCGGCACGGCTTCAGCGAGGGGCTCACGCGGCCGGACGGCAGCAATGTCGTCGCGGGTGCCAGGGTCACGATGCACGCGTGGCTCAGCCGGCAGGGATCCGACCAGCCGGTCCGGGGACCGATCGAGGGCGTGCGGATCGGAGCGGCGGCGTACGAGACGGAGCCCGGTGTCGCGGTCCTCAACGGCTGGAGCCTGACCGAGCTCCGGGAGGAGGCCGGCCACGCGTGGCGCTTCGTGAAGGTCCTTCCGGAGGTGCCCGCGGGGGATGCGACCGCCCTGCAGGTCGACGGGCACGGGCGCCCGAAGCTGGTGCTGGTCAGCGTCTCGCCTGGCGCCGGCCGGGTCCAGCTGCGGGTGGACGGCTCGACGGTGGTCGGCTTCAGCGGTGGCGTCGGTGGCGGATTCCTCACCCCGGCGGGCCCGTTCGGGGCCGGGCAGCACACCGTCGGTGTCCGCAGCCAGCACCCCGCGACGATGGAGGCGGCGCTCTACGAACAGGTCGACTGACATTCGCGGTGGGCGGCGTCCGGCGGGGGCGCTGGATCCCGTAGGCTTGGATGCTTCCGTTTTCGAGCCAGAGCAGGGGATCACGTGTCGACTGACACCAGCGCCGAAGAGATTGCCGTCCGCGAGGTCGCGGCGGAGCAGGCCTTCGTCGACCGGGTCCACGCACAGCTGACCGCCTCGCAGGAGCAGGCCGCCGAGCTCGCGAAGGAGGGCCGCGGTCGCGGCCAGCTTGGTCACGAGGGTGGCCTCGTCGAGCGCGACGCGATGCTCTACCAGGCCGCGAAGCGGATCGCGCAGCTCGACGCCGCCGCCGAGGGCCTCGTCTTCGGCCGCCTCGACCTGTCGACGGAGATCGACCCCGAGCCGCGGTACGTCGGCCGCATCGGCCTGCGCGACGAGAACCGCGACTCGCTCCTCATCGACTGGCGCGCCCCGGCCGCCGCGGTCTTCTACCAGGCCACCGCGGCCGACCCCCACGGCGTCGTACGTCGACGGGTGCTGCGCTCCAAGGCGACCACCGTCCTCGGTGTCGAGGACGAGCTGATCAACGCCGAGGACCCGCGCGCGCAGGAGCTGCCGATCGTCGGCGAGGGTGCGCTGATGGCGCAGCTGTCCCGTGCCCGCGACCGCCGCATGCACTCCATCGTCGCCACGATCCAGGCCGAGCAGGACAAGGCGATCCGTGCTCCCGGCAAGGGCGTCACGTCGATCTCCGGCGGCCCCGGCGTCGGCAAGACGGTCGTCGCGCTGCACCGCGCGGCGTACCTCCTCTACAACGACCGCCGGCGCTACGAGACCGGCGGCGTCCTCATCGTCGGCCCGTCCGGCGTCTTCATGCGCTACATCGAGCGCGTCCTTCCGTCCCTCGGCGAGACCGCGATCGCGCTCCGGTCGCTGGGTGAAGTGGTCGACGGCGTGAAGGCGTCGCGGCACGACGAGCCGGCGTTCGCGGACGTCAAGGGCAGCGCCCGCATGGCCGAGGTGCTGCGTCGGGCCGCGCGCCAGGCGGTGCCGGGTGCTCCGCGCGAGTTCCGGATCTTCTACCGCGACAACGTGCTGCTGCTCGACAACCGGATCCTCGGCCAGCTCCGTCGTCAGATGCTGTCGCAGGGGCGCAGGAACAAGCAGATTCCGCGCGTCGCCTCCACCCTGCTCGACGCCCTGTGGCGCCAGGTGAAGTCGGAGCGCGGCAAGGAGCGCGGGCGGCAGGCGTTCCAGGACGACATGCTCGACAACCACGACTTCCTCGAGTTCGCTGCCGACTGGTGGCCGCCGCTCGAGGCGCGGTCGGTGCTGGAGTGGCTGCGTGACGCCGACTTCCTGGCGCGCGTCTCCGACGGGATCCTCAGCCACGACGAGCAGGCCCTGCTGCTGAAGTCGTGGTCGGTCGCCGACGACCTGAGCATCGAGGACGTCCCGCTGCTCGACGAGCTCCGCTACGCCATCGGCGACGTGCCGCTCAAGACCGACGAGGACTCCGGGTTCGGCGACTTCGTCGGCTCCGACATCCAGGAGCTGTCCACGGTCGGCGAGCGGGATCTCCGCTCGGCCCGCGCCTGGACGCCGCCGACGCACCGCATCGAGGACGACCCGTTCGCCCACGTCCTCATCGACGAGTGCCAGGACCTCACGCCGATGCAGTGGCGCATGGTCGGCCGCCGCGGCCGCACCGCGTCGTGGACGATCGTCGGCGACCCGGCGCAGTCGTCGTGGCCGATCCGTGCCGAGGCGGACGCCGCGCGGGCCGAGGCGCTCGCCGGCAAGGACCTCCACGAGTTCCACCTCTCCACCAACTACCGCAACTCCTCCGAGATCTACGCGTACGCCGCGGCCTACGCCGCACGCGTGGGCCTCGATGCCGACCTCCCGACCGCGGTCCGCTCGACCGGTGTCGAGCCGGTCCAGATGCGGGTCGACGACCTCGAGACCGGCGTACGCGCCGAGGTCGTGCGCCTCGCCGCCGAGGTCGAAGGCACGGTTGGCATCGTCGTCCCGGCCGCCCGTCGGACCGAGGTCGAGCGCTGGCTCGCCTCGTGGCCGGAGGTCGCCGCCGAGGCACCCAACGCCGCGACCGGCCGCGACACGAGCGGTGACCGGATCGTCGTACTCACCGGTCTCGACACCAAGGGCCTGGAGTTCGACGGCATCGTCGTCGCGCGCCCGCAGGAGATCGAGGACGAGGCGTCGACCGGTCGCGCGACGCTGTATGTCGTGCTCACCCGCGCCACGCAGCTGCTCTCCGTCGTGTCGTAGCGGTCCGGTTCGCCGCTCGGGCTTCCGGGTGCTGCAGGGTCAGCCGGTCGCGGCCATCTGAGGTAACGCGGAGTCCTCGTAGCCACTGCGGGGCTGCAACCCCGCGGACGCGGCGAGGACACCGCGTTACAGCCAGGTGGGTCGACCGAGCCTCAGTGGGCGACGCCGTACAGGCGGTCGCCGGCGTCGCCGAGGCCGGGGACGATGTAGCCCTGCTCGTTGAGTCGCTCGTCCATCGCGGCCGTGACGATCGTGACCGGCACGTCCACGCCGGCCAGGCCGGCCTCGAGCGCGGCGCAGCCCTCCGGGGCGGCCAGCAGTACGACGCAGGTGATGTCGTCGGCGCCGCGGTCGACGAGGAACCGGATCGCCGCAGCGAGCGTGCCGCCGGTCGCGAGCATCGGGTCGAGGACGTAGCACTGGCGGCCGCTGAGGTCGGCCGGCAGCCGTTCCGCATAGGTGGACGCCTCCAGCGTCTCCTCGTTGCGCACCATGCCGAGGAAGCCGACCTCCGCGGTCGGGAGGAGGCGCATCATGCCGTCGAGCATGCCCAGACCGGCTCGCAGGATCGGGACGACGAGCGGCTTCGGCGAGGCCAGCGCGGTCCCGACCGTGTCGGCGACGGGGGTCGAGATCGCGCGTGGCTCGACGCGCACCGAGCGGGTCGCTTCGTAGGCCAGCAGGGTGACCAGCTCGTCGGCCAGGCGACGGAAGGTCGGCGAGTCCGTGGAGACATCGCGGAGGGTGGTCAGCTTGTGGGCGACAAGGGGGTGGTCGACGACGACGGTCTGCATGAACGGAACTTTTGCATGACGGCAACACAAACGGGGTTGGAGCGAGGTCACGAACCTGTCACGCTGGGCGCATGGCGAGCCCCGATGACGTCGACATCGCGCTGGCGGCGTACCGCGAGGAGGGGGTCTGGCAGCTCCAGGAGCTGGCGGACCCGGTACTCACGAGCCTCGACGCGGTGATCACCGGGCTGCGCCGGTTCCCCGGCGACGGGGGAGCGATCGGCCTGCTGGCGCTCGACGAGGACGTCTTCCTGGTCGTCCGCGTCGCGGGTCCGCAGGTGCGGCTGCTGCTCTCCGACGTGACGGCCGCGGACATCTTCGACCTGGCGCGCGAGGCGATCGAGCACCTGGGCCTGCCCTACCCGGAGGAGGACGACGAGCCCGTCCCCGCCGGCGACCTGGCGATCCTGTCCGACATGGGCATGCACGCCGACGACATGGGCGAGCTCATCGACGACTTCGACCTCTACCCTGACGAGATGCTCTCCGACATCGCCGAACGCCTCGGCTTCGGCGACGCCTTCGACGACCTCGTCGGGCTGACGAACGCGTGATCCCGCACCAGCAGTGGGTCGCCCCGATGCGGCTCGCCCTCGACGAGGCGCGCAGCGCGCTGGCGACGGACGACGTCCCGATCGGCGCGGTCGTGCTCAACCCTGCCGGCGACGTGATCGGCCGCGGCCGCAACACCCGCGAGGCCACGGGCGACCCGACCGGCCATGCCGAGGTCGTCGCGATCCGTGAGGCCGCCCAGGCCGTCGGCGAGTGGCGGCTCTCCGGCTGCACCCTGCTCGTCACGCTCGAGCCGTGCACGATGTGCGCCGGCGCGATCGTCCTGTCGCGGCTGTCGCGGCTCGTCTTCGCGGCGTACGACGACAAGGCCGGCGCAGTGGGCTCGCTCTGGGACGTGGTCCGCGACCGCCGCCTCAACCACCGGCCGGAAGTGGTGGCCGGAGTGCTGGCGCGCGAGGCCTCCGGCCTGCTGGACGACTTCTTCCGCACGCACCGCTGAGTCGTGAAGCGAACGGCGGCCTGTCTGCGCCGCGCTCGTTTCACAACCGGGAGCCGATTTTCGACCGACGGCGCTGCTCCGGTAAGGTTCCGCACGGTGCCGTGTCCGAGCGGCCTAAGGAGAACGCCTCGAAAGCGTTTGTGGGGGTGACTCCACCGAGGGTTCAAATCCCTCCGGCACCGCCAGTCGATCAGCCCCGGGTTCGCCCGGGGCTGATCGCATTTCTGCTGCGGGATCCACAACCGGGCAGCGTGAATCGGCGCCGAAACCGGCACTTCACGCCGAGGCGCCGAGACGGCACGGTTGGCCCATGTCCGTCTTCGTCAGCATGCGCCGTGTCTGGGGCGTCGTCGCCGCCTTCTCGCTCGTCGGCGCCGTCACGCAGCTGGTGTGGCTGACCTACGCGCCGATCACCGATGCAGCCGCGGACCACTACGGCGTCTCCACTGCGGCGATCGGGTGGCTCGCGAACATCTTCCCGCTCTGGTACGTCCTGCTGGCCGTCCCCGTCGGCATCGCCCTCGACCGCTGGCTGCGCGCGACCGTGCTGGTGGGCGCGGTGATCATGGCGATCGGCTGCCTGGTCCGCCTCGGCGACGGCTTCGACATGGCCTTCGCCGGGCAGACCCTGACGGCGATCGCCCAGCCGCTCGTGGTCACCGCGATCACGCCCATCGCAGCGCGCTATCTCCCGGACGCCGAGCGGGCCAAGGCGATCGCGCTGGCCACGGCCAGCACCTTCGCGGGCATGATCGCGGCCTTCGTCCTCGCCACGACGGTCGACCTGGGGCCGCTGCTCCGGATCGAGGCGGGCGTCGCCGTGCTGGCTGCCGGAGTGCTGGCCCTCGCCTTCCGGGCCGAACCGGCGCCCGTCGAGCTGCCCCGCCCCGGGGCGCTGGCCGACTTCCGCGCGGCCTGGAGCAGCCCTGTCGTACGCCGGATGTGCTGGCTCGTGCCGGTGCCGTTCGGGACGTTCACGGCACTGACGACCTGGGCCGAGCCGCTGCTCTCGCCGGCCGGGGTCACCGCCGACCAGACCGGGCTGATGCTGATGGGCAACGTCGTCGCCGGTGTGGTGGCGTGCGCGGTCCTGCCGGTCTGGGCTGCCCGGCACGGCCGTCGGCGCCTGACGCTCGTCGTGGGCGTGGCGGCCGCCGTGCTCGCGTGCGTGGCCCTCGCGGTGTTCCCGTCATTCCCGGTCGGTGTGGTCGGCCTGCTGGCCGTCGGCGCGCTCCTTCTTCCGTCGCTCCCGATCGTCCTGGAGCTCAGCGAGCGCGCGGCGCCGCTGGTCGCTGGTTCCGCCGCCGGGCTCGTCTGGCTGGCCGGGCAGTCCGGCGCGCTCGTCGTCACTGGCGTGACTGGTCTCTGGCTCGACGAGCCCGCGGTGGCGTTCGTGGTCCTCGCCGTCATCACGGCGGCAGCGCTACCGCTGATCCCGCGCCGCGCGATCCTGGACGGCAACGCCGTCGCGGGTCACCAGGTCGTCAACCGGGCGTGACGCCGCCGAAACCTGCGCGGGGTTGAGTGGTCCCACGACACGACGGCGACGGGAGACGCTCATGGGCACCACTCGACGGGGTCCTCTCCGCCTCGCGCACCTCCTCGTTACGCGGCGGCACGGTGGCGTCGCCCCGAGCAGTCCCGCGCCCGTGTCGCCCGGTGACGACGGCGCGGTCAGCGTCGACAGTGCCGTCGTCACCGTTGATTTTCGTCGCGCGGCCCGGCTCCGCATGCCCACCGAGCCCCCGGCGTACGGCGCCACGGTGCTGTTCTTCGCCCGGACGCCGGCCGAGGTGCTGCTGCACCCCGCGGTCCGGTAGGTCAGCTGGCGGCGCCTGCGCCGGCGGTCGTCGTCGCGGCCAGGACGGCGATCATCATCGCGTCCTCGGAGGCCTTGACCGCGGCGCGGACCGCCTCGGATGCCCAGTCGCCGTCCGCGAGCGTCTTCGCGCGCTTCTCTGCTTCCTTGCGTCGCTCCTTCGGCACGACCAGCTTCACCTGGCGGCCGGCGCCCAGCAGTGCTCCGAGCGTCCCGAGGCGCTCGTCGGGTGCGCGTTCGCCGAGCAGTACTGCCCGCACGCCAGCCACCAGTTCGTCGCGCCGGGCCTGCGGCAGGGCGACGTACCGGGGCGAGGGGAAGAGGCCGAGCACCGTGGTCGGGTGCGCCTCCACAAGGCCGTCGGCCACCAGCGCCTCGTAGGTCGTGATCGGCAGCTTCCTGCCGAGCCGCGTGACCGCGTCGCGTGACTTGAGCGGCTTCGTCCGCGAGGTCAGTCGCGCGAGCGCTGCATCGAGGTGAGCAATGCCGGTCGGGGTCGGGTCGGCGACGGAGACCAGAGCCTTCTTGCCCTCGCCAGCGACCGACAGGCGACCGGCGAGGAGCAGGTCCTTGAGGGCGGCCCCGCCGAGGACGATCTCCCCGTAGGTGCCGAGCCGGCGCTTCCCGGTGGTCGGGTCGAGGGCGATGAGCGCGAGGTCCGTGGTCGTGGTCATGTGTGCAGCATGCAACGGGCGGTACCCCGGTCGCATCCGACCCGGGTACCGCCCGTCAGCGACTTTCGTCGGTGCTCACCGGCCCCAGCGCAGCCCCTTCAGCAGGCGCGCGACCATCTCCTTCTGGGAGCTGGTCTCGGAGCCGGAGTGAGCCGTGTCGGACGACTCGGCGTGGGCACGCGCGGCGGCGGAGTCGGGGAACGCGTTGTAGGCGAGGTTGAGGACCTTGTGCGCGGTCTTCGGGGCGGCGAGGTGCATCGCCGCACCCATCTGGCCGGACAGGGTGTTGATCGCCTCGGGCTTCTCCACCAGCGCCTTGATCACGATGTCGCCCGCCTGCGCGGGGGAGATGGTCGGGAACTTCTCGTACATCTTCGTCGGCGCGATCATCGGCGTGCGCACGAGCGGCATCCGGATCGTCGTGAAGGAGATGCCGTCGCCGTGGAGCTCGCTGCCGACGACGTTCGACCAGGAGTCGAGCGCGGCCTTCGACGCGGCGTACGCCGAGAAGCGCGGGATCTTGGTGAGGACCGCGATCGACGACAGGTTCACGACGTGGCCGCCGCCGGTCTCGGCCATCTTCGGGATCAGGCCCATGACCAGACGGATCGCGCCGAAGTAGTTGAGCTGCATGGTGCGCTCGAAGTCGTGGAAGCGCTCGAGCGAGAGCTTGACCGAACGGCGGATGGAGCGGCCGGCGTTGTTGACGACGAAGTCGATGCGGGGCAGCTCGGCCGAGAGCTTCGCGGTCAGGGCGTCGATCGCCTCGTAGTCCGAGAGGTCGCACGGGTAGACGTACGCCGTGCCGCCGCGCATCTCGATGGTGCGCTGGAGGGCCTCGAGCTTCTCCACGCCACGCGCGACGAGCACGGGGATGCCGCCGGCCTGGGCGACCTTCTTCGCGGTGACCTCACCGATGCCGGACGAGGCGCCGGTGATGACGACGTACTTGCCCTTCAGGGACTTGTGCGCCTTCTTGTCGTGCGCCGTGGTCTGGTCGAGGTTTTCCTCCCAGTAGTTCCACAGCAGCTCGGCGTACGACTCGAGCGGCGGCACCGTGATGCCGGAGCCCTCGAGCAGCGCCTGGGCCTTGGAGGAGTCGAAGACCGCGGTGAAGTTGACGTGGCCGAGCACCTCGGACGGGATGCCGAGGCGACCGATCGTCTGGTCGAAGACCATCGTGGCGGGCTTCGAGTGGACCGCGGCCGCAAAGAGGGACGCCGGGCGCAGCGAGGCCGGGAGTGCCTTGATCGGGCCGGCCTCGGAGAAGCGGCGGTCGATCGGGGTGGCGAACTTCGGCGCCCGCGCCGCACGGCAGAAGAGGTTGATCATCTCGATCGCGCCCTGCGGGTCCGGGTTGGTCAGGAAGAACGCCTGACCGTCCTGACCGGGCGCGTGGCCGATGTGGTCCATCGCCTTGGCGACGTAGTCGACCGGCACGACGTTGGTGTCGCGCAGGTCGAGGCCGAGCAGCGGGATCCAGCCGGGCAGGGTGTCGCGCAGGCGCTTGATGAGCGGGAAGAAGTAGTAGGGGCCGTCGATCTTGTCCATCTGGCCGGTCTGCGAGTCGCCGACCACGATCGCCGGACGGTAGACGCGCCACGGCACCGGCGACTCCTCGCGCACGATCCGCTCGGACTCGAACTTCGTCCGGTGGTACGGCGACGGCAGCGGCTGCCCCTCGTCGAACATGTCCTCGGTGAAGACGCCCTTGTAGTCGCCGGCGGCCGCGACCGAGGAGACCTGGTGGAACGTGCCGGCACCGAGGGCGCCCGCGAGGACGAGGGCGTTGCGGGTGCCGTCGATGTTCATTGCGTCGTTGGTCGCGTCGTCCGCGGTCATGTCGTAGATCGCGGCGAGGTGGAAGAAGTGGCCGATCGTGCCGGCGTGCTCGGCGATCCAGGCCGAGTCGACGCCCAGGCCCGGGGCGGAGAGGTCGCCGACGACCGGGACCACGCGTCCCTCGTTGCCGCCGGCGGTCCACTCGGCGATCAGGCCGTCGAGGCGCTTGAGCGATCCCGCGCGGCACAGGACGTAGAGGGTGCCCTCCCGGTTGGCGAGGAGCTCACGCACGAGGAAGCGGCCGATGAAGCCAGTGGCGCCGGTGACGAAGTAGTCGGACATGGTGTGCACGCTGCCGTTCTGGTGGGAGCCCGTCAAGGGTCGGGAGGGAGGGTTGTGAAGTCTTTGGGTACGCTGTAGTACCAAGATAGGACCAATTGCTGCGAACGGATAGGGTTTCCGCGTGTCTGTGCCCGACGTCTCACCCGCCCGCCTCCCGCGCGGACGGCACGGCATCGATGCCGAGGTCGTCGCGGCGTCCCAGCGCCAGCGCCTCATGCGTGCCGTGATCCAGGTGGTTGGCGAGCGCGGCTGGAGCGAGACCCGGATCGCCGACGTCGTTGCGGCGGCTGCAGTCTCGCGGCGCACCTTCTACGAGCTCTTCGGCGGCCTCGAGGCCTGCTTCATGGCGGCCGTCGACGCGGGCTTCGACCTGCTGACGGCGGCGCTGGACGAGCCCGACCCTGCGGGGGAGATCGACTTCGAGGCGCGGGTGCGCCGCTTCCTCCGCTACTACCTTCAGCTGCTCGAGGCGACTCCTGGCGCGACGCGGGCGCTGCACATCGAGATGGTCCGCGCGACGGACGAGGTGCGCGCCCAGCACGACCGCGTGATGGATGCGATCGGCGAGCGACTCCTGGCCTCCCGCTTCGGCGACGGCGACCGCACCGGTATCCCGGCCGATGTCGGCGTCGCCCTCGTCGCGGGCTTCGAGCACCTGCTCAGCCGGCACATCCGGGGCGGCGGCGACGTGTCGGCACTGGCGTCGGTGATCGACGACGCCGCTGCGATCGCCGTACGCGCGCTGGCTGACTGAGGATCGCCTGCGTCACAGTCGTTGACTACGGGCGTTGTCGGGCGTTTCCTTGGGTCATGGCGAAGCGCAGTCGCAGCATCGGCCTCGACCCGGACGTCGACTTCCTCGACGTCGCCCGCAACCTCACGCTCTACGAGTTCCCCTGGGACACCCTGCAGGCGCTGAGCCTCGCGCTCTTCCGGACGTACGCCGTCCCGAGCGTCGGTGCCCTCCTCGACCGCACCGCAGCGTTCGAGACCGCGACGCAGAAGCGCTACGACGACACCGCGATCCTGCTCGAGGTGCCGCTGATCGATGGCTTCGACAGTCCGCGCGGCAAGGCTGCGCTGCGGCGGATCAACCAGATGCACCACCGCTACGACATCAGCAACGACGACATGCGCTACGTGCTGTCGACGTTCGTCGTCGTCCCGCGGCGCTGGATCGGCGACTTCGGGTGGCGTGATCTCACGGACCTGGAGGTCCGCGCCGTCGTCGCCTACTACCGCGAGCTCGGCCGCCACCTGGGCATCCGCGACATCCCGACGACGTACGACGAGTTCGCGCGGCTCATGGACGACTACGAGGCCACCCACTTCGCGTACGACGAGGGCGCAGCCCGCGTCGCAGCCTCGACGCTCGGACTGCTGACGACCTTCTACCCGCGGCCGCTGCGACCGGCGATCGGCGTGATCAGCCGGGCGCTCATGGAGCCGGAACTGCTGGCGGCGTTCGGGCTGCGTGAGCCGGGGAGGCTCGCCCGTCGCCTCACGCGGATGCTGCTGAAGCTGCGGGCGCGCTACGTCGCCCTGCTCCCGGCGCGACGTCGTCCGTTCCACGTCGCCGACATGCGCCGGATCCGCAGCTATCCCGACGGCTACGTCGTCGAGGAGATGGGCACGTTCGAGAAGGGCACGTTTGCCCCGGGCTGTCCGGTGCCGCACGTGCGTCCGCCCGTGCAGGAAGGAGCCTGAGATGGGGTTCGGACCCGGGTCACTGCTCTACGAGTCCTACGGAGACCGCGCGGGCTTCCTCTTCGCGCCCGCGACCGGCCTGATGCAGCTGATGTACCCCGCGCTCGGCAAGGGCGTCGAGGAGCACTCGGCGTTCTACGAGGAGCCGTTCGAGCGTCTGGTCCGCTCGGTGCCGCAGATCCTCGGGATGATCTTCGACGGTGACACCGCGGGCGAGCAGGCGCACCGCGTGCGCGACTTCCACCGCGACATCAAGGGCACGATGCCGGACGGCGAGCGCTATCACGCCCTCGATCCGGAGACCTTCTTCTGGGCGCACGCGACCTTCGTCGACGTCGCCTTCCGGGTGGACGACTTCATCGAACGGCGGATGTCGCGCACCGTGCGCGAGGCCTACTACGCCGAGACCGTCGACTGGTGGCGGATGTACGGCATGACGATGCGCGTCGTCCCGCGGACGTACGGCGACTTCCTGGAGTACTGGGACCACCACGTCGAGAACGTGCTCGAGGTGACGCCCGCCGCGCAGGCGTTCATCGACTACGTGAACGCGCCCTGGCGGATGGAGCAGCCGTGGGTGCCGAAGCCGCTGTGGCAGGTCGCCTCGCGGGTCGGCGGCATCCCGTTCCGGGACGTCTCCGTCGGCTGCCTGCCGGCGCAGCTGCGGGAGCGGTGCGGGTTCGGCTGGAACCCGGCGCAGGCCGCGGGGCACGCGGCGTTCATGGCGTCGGTGCGGCTAGCCTGGCCGCACGTCCCGGAGCGTGTCCGGATGCTGCCGCGCGCCCGGGCGGCGTACAGGCGGCAGGGTCGCACCGGCTTCGACGCCGCGATGGCGCGGGTGGCCACTCGCCCGGGCCCCGCGTTGGCGCAGGAGGCCTGAGTCGTCTGCTGTGTTTATGAGGTCACCAGTGACCTCATAAACACAGCAGACACCAGGCAGGGCGTCGGGTACGGCGAGCGCGCCCTCAGTCCGCCTGGCCGCGGACCAGGGCACCGATGATCTCCGGGCGCAGGCGCTCGGCCGAGATCACCGCGTCGACCGAGCCCACGCGGACCGCACGGTGGATGTCGTGCACGCCGTCGAACTCGGCCGCGACCTCGCCGAGCTTCTCGGCGCGCACTGACGAGCGCAGCCGTCCCAGCTCGACCGCGAGCCGGCCGCGCTCGGCGGGGGCCGCGTCGGTGACGGCCTGCTCGAGCTCGGTCACCTGCGGGTCTGCAGCGGTGCGCTTGTCGACGTCGGCCGAGAAGACCACGGCCGCCGCCGGAGCGCCGCCGATGACCGAGGCGAACGAGCCCTCGAGAGCGAGGACGGTCATGCGCGGGTTGAGCGCCTTGGAGAAGACCACGAACGCGCCACCGTGATAGCGCGAGATCACGACGAAGACGATCGGGCCGTCGAAGTTCGTGATCGCGCGGCCGATCTCGGCGCCGTACTCGAGCTGCAGGTTGCGCATCGAGTCGGGGGAGCCGTCGAAGCCGGACAAGTTGGCCAGCACGACGAGCGGGCGGTTGCCGCTGGCGGCGTTGATCGCCCGCGCGGCCTTCTTCGACGAGCGCGGGAAGAGCGTGCCGCCGGTGTAGACGTCGGGGCCGTCGGCCGGCGGGAAGCCGCGGCGCGGCACCGGCTTGGACTCGATGCCCAGCAGACAGACCGGCTGGCCACCGAGGTGGGCATCGAAGACCACCGCGGTGTCGGCGTCGGCCATGCCGGCCCAACGCTCGAGGGTCGCGTGGTCCTGATCGGCCACGGCCCGCATGACGGTGCGGATGTCGAACGGCTTCTTGCGGTCGGGGTTGCTCTCCTTCGAGAAGATCTGTCCCACGGTCGTGAAGTCGCTCGACGGGTCACTGTGCGGGAACGGCCGCACGTCGCGGTCGACCGGGTCGGTCGTTGCAGCGATGCGCGGACCGGCCTCGCCCGGGGCGACGTAGGTGTGCTCGTAGTGCGCCATCAGCACGTCGAAGGCCCCCGGCAGGTCCGCCGCCCAGTACTGCGCCTGGCCGTTGGCGCCCATCACGCGGTCGTAGCCGCCGATGCCGAAGTTGTCCTCCGCGGAGACGCCGCCGGAGAAGTCCAGCGACTGCTTGCCGGTCAGCACCATCGCACTGTCCGGTGTCATCACGAGGATGCCGCGGGTATGCATGAGCATCGTCGCCTCGGCGTTCCAGTAGGGCTGGGCGCCGACGTTGATGCCGGCGACCACGACGTTGATCTCGCCGCCCGCCTGGGTGAACTCGATGATCCGGCGCAGGCCGGCCGCCACCCAGTCCATGTTCTCCGTGCCGGACTCCATCGAGATCCGGGCGCCGGCCGACAGCGCGTACCACTCCAGCGGTACGCCGAGCCGCTCGGCGAGGTCGATCGCTGCGATGACCCGGGTGCACTCGGCCTCGGACACGGCACCCAGTGCCTTCGTCGGGTCGCCGCACAGGATGACCCGCTGGACGCCCTCGGGGTGCAGGGCCGTCGGGGTGGAGACGAGGCCGGCGATGATGCCCGCCGTGTTGAGGCCGCGCGGGCGGTCGACCGGCACCAGCGCGCCGGTCGCGTCGAGGTCGTGCTCGACGAACGAGCCGCTCGGCCCGGTCAGCAGGGGCAGGAGCTCGTAGGGGTAGACCAGGCCGCGGCGGCGGGCACGCAGCACCTTGCCGTCGTACTCGTCGAGGGTCTTGAGCGGCTCGGTCGACGGAGCCTCGACGGAGGCCTCCGCGCGTCCGGCCGCACCGCGGGAGAAGCGGATCGATGCGGGGTGGGCCGAGCCGTCGGGGCCGGCGAGGCGGCCGCTGACGACCACCTCGGAGATGCCCGCGGCATCGGTCAGCGGGGTGATCTTCCGCTGCAGGGCGGTCAGCTGGTCGACGTCCGCGTCGACGACCGGCCAGACGTGCACCCACACGTGGTTGAGGTCGAGCTTGACGCCCGCCGCACCCCGCGACGTACGGGCCCGGCGGACCGCCTCGAGGCAGTTCTCGATCGCGCGCTCGGCATGGGGTACGCCGCTCACCCGGCCGTCGGCGTCGCGGACGACGGCGAGCTGGCGGACCTGGGCGAGTGCGACGAGGCGCCGGTCGTCGGCGTTCTCCCGGGCGACGCACTCGTAAAGAAGGACGTCGTCGGGAGCGTCGAGCCGGGTGATCCGGAAGTCGCGCAGGCGCCAGAGGTCGAGGCGGCGCGCGACCATCGGGTGCACGCCGTGGACGAGGTCGTCCTCGACCACGGCCCCGCCCTCCGGGCGGAAGGTGAAGTAGTCGACGCGGCCCTCGTGGCCCGGGCTGACGGCGATCGTCACCCGGCGGGCCAGCGGCATCACCCCGGATGCGGCCAGGGCGTCGCGCAGCGCGCCGACGATGTCGTCTGCTGCGGCGGGAGCGGTCGGCCAGTGCAGGAACACGTCAGCGACGACGTCCGCGGGCGCCGCTGTCGCTGCCAGTGCGGCGCCGAGGTCGCGCACGAGGGCGGAGTCGGCAGCAGTCAGCTCGTCCCAGGTGCCGGTGGTGGTGACCAGGTGCCGCGGCTCGCCGTCGATCACGTAGGCCGCCCGCAGGAACGCGCGTCCTTCCCGCTGCTCGACGACCACGTCGCTGAGGTCCTCGCGGTAGTGGCGGTGGGTCATCACCTCGAGCATCGGCTCGGGGCCGCCGACACCGGCGGCGATGCGTTCGCCGAGGAAGCTGACGATCTTCTCCGGGATAGCGGCGAGGGCCTGGATCCGCGCGGCCCGGTCCGGTGCGTCCGGCGATGCGGCGAGCGCCGCGACCTCATCCCGTACGCCGACCACGACGGCCGCGCGCTCGGCGTCGACCAGCGGCTGGTCGAACCACCGGAACCGGATGCTGCGGGCCAGGTCGCCGACGACGGGGAAGCGTCGCTGGCTTGCGCCCTTGAGGCGTTCGAGCCGGTCGCGGATGGCGGCGGCATCGGTGCCGGCCGGGGCCGGCTCGTCGATCCAGCGCTGGAGCAGGGCGACCACGAGGTCCGCGTCGGCCGCTGCGCCCTGCTGGGCGAGGAACATCCGGAAGACGGCGTCCTCGAGGGTCGCGGTGCGGTCCAGGCCGGAGACGCCGTAGTGGGCGAGGACGCGGCACAGGCGCTGCCGGAAGTTCTCCGGGAGGCCGCCGCGGTCGGCGTCCAGGCTGCGGAGGTAGGTGTGGAAGTGCTCGCGGGAGCTGTGGACGCGCAGCTCGGTGCGGCGTTCGTCCTCGGCCGGACGGTCGCGGTGGAGGTCGGCGACGTCGGTGAAGAGGTCGACGAGGGCCGAGTCGGTGCCGAGCACGTCGCCGCCGGCGGCGTGCAGCTCGTCGCGTGCGGTGAGGTACTCCTTCAGGGCCGTGCTGCGGCTGCCGCGGGGCACGTCGTAGCCGAGGAGGAGGGCGGTCAGGGTCGCCCGGGCCTGCTCGACCCGCTCCTCGAGAGAGGTCGCGGCGGCCGCGCTGGGCAGGACGAGGTCGGGCCCGTCGTCGGTGGCGGTCGTGGTGGTGCTGACGTCTCCCGAGACGGGTTCGATCCGCAGGAGCGGGGCGCCGGTCTCGACCTGGCTGCCCGTGATGACCTGGAGGTCGCGCACGCGCGCCTCGAACGGCGCCGGGATCACCGTCTCCATCTTCATGCTCTCGAGCACGAGAAGCGGTGCGCCGGCCCGGACGACGTCGCCGACGGCAGCGGGGGTCGCGACGACGAGGGCCGGAGCGGGGGACCGCACGATGCCGCCCTCGTCCCGGCTGATCCGGTGGGTGACGCCGTCGACCTCGACGAGGTGCACGGGCCCGTGGACGGCGGAGACCACGCGGTGGCGGTGGCCCCCGACCGAGAGGTGCGCGTGGAAGGCGTCGAGCCATTCGATGTCGACGTCGGCGGTGGCCGTGCTGGCGCCGGACGCGAGCGTGATCCGGTAGCGGCCGGGGGCCAGCTGCAGCGCCGTGAGCAGGTACGTCGTGCCCCGCAGCTTGACCTCGACGGGCTCGCCGACGGTGTGCTGGGCCTGGGGCCGGCCACCGTGCGCGGTCTCGAGGAGGCGCGTGCGCTCGACGCCGAGCTGCTCGTCGTACGCCGCGATGGCGGCCACGAGGAGCGCGATCTCGCGGTGTGCGTCGGAGACCAGACGGCCCTCGGCGCGGGCCCGGTCGATCCAGGCGGTGTCGGCCCAGGCCGGCTCGCCGATGGTGACCTCTGGCTGGTCCAGCAGGTCGAGGATGAAGCCCTTGTTGGTCGTGCCGCCCTCGATGACGACGGTCGTGTCGGCCATCGCGCGGCGCAGCCGGGAGAGGGCCTCGTCGCGGTCGCGGCCGTAGGCGATGACCTTGGCGATCATCGAGTCGAAGTCGGCGGGGATCACGTCGCCTTCACCGAGGCCGGTGTCGACGCGGACGCCCGGGCCACTGGGGAGGCGGAGGAGCGCGACGCGTCCCGGGGCGGGTGCGAAGTCCCGGTCGGGGTCCTCGGCGTTGAGTCGTGCCTCGACCGCGTGACCGGCCTCGGCCGGGCGCTCGTCGGTGCCCGTGAGGTCCTGCAGGCGGCCGCCGGAGGCGACGTGGATCTGCGCCTTGATCAGGTCGACGGAGGTGGTGACCTCGGTGATCGGGTGCTCGACCTGGAGGCGGGTGTTGACCTCGAGGAAGGCGAACGACTCCTCCTCGGGCTGGTAGAGGAACTCGACCGTGCCGGCGCCCACGTAGCCGACGGCAAGGGCGAGCCGCTCGGCGGACTCCTTCAGCAGCGCCACCTGGTCGGGGGAGAGCAGGGGAGAGGCGGACTCCTCGATGACCTTCTGGTTGCGGCGCTGCACCGAGCAGTCGCGTACGCCGAGGGCCCAGGCGGTGCCGTGACCGTCGGCGATCAGCTGGACCTCGACGTGGCGGGCGTCGGTGACGACCCGCTCGAGGAAGACGATGCCGTTGCCGAACGCGCGCTCGGCCTCGTCGCGCGTGCGCTGGTAGGCATCCGTGAGCTCCGCCGCTGAGCCCACCTTGCGGATGCCGCGCCCACCGCCACCGGCGGTGGCCTTGAGCATCATCGGGTAGCCGATCCGCTCGGCCTGCGCCAGGGCGTCCTCGAGGGTGTCGACGGGTCCGTTGCTCCACGGCGCCACCGGTACGCCGACCTGCTCGGCGATCCGCTTGGACCCGATCTTGTCGCCGAGTTGGCGCATCGCGTCGGCGCTCGGTCCGATGAAGGTGATCCCGAGGCGGTCGCACAGGTCGACGAAGGTCGGGTCCTCGGCGACGAAGCCCCAGCCGACCCAGACCGCGTCGGCGCGGGTGGCGGTCAGGGCGCGCTCGAGCACGGCCAGGTCGAGGTAGGGGCGTGCGGAGGCGGGCCCGAGCCCCCAGGACTCGTCGGCCTCGCGCACGAACATCGCGTGCCGCTCGGCGTCGGTGAACAGGGCGATCGTGGTCAGGTCCTGACCCGCTGCGGCGAGGTCACGGGCGGCGTGGATGAGCCGCATGGCTGACTCGCCGCGGTTCACGATCGCGATTCGGGAGAACACCAGTACCTCCGAGGTGGGCGCCCTGGCGGCGCGTCGAACGGGCAGGAGGAGTCATCGCAGGAGCGACGACCCCGGGGTCCGACGATCATTGCAAAAACATGAGGAAATACTCAAGAAAAACTTGAGAAAAGCCTCATGTTTCTGATCTCATGGTTCTCGTGACCATCGAGACCCCGGCCCGCGCCCCCCACCAGACCCGCACTTCTGCAGCGCCCGCTTCGCCTCGTCGACTGCTCGACAGGCTGGCCGCTGGCACCCCGTTCGCCCTGGCCTTCGGTGGCCAGGGAGTCGGGTGGCTCGAGCCGCTCGCCGAGCTCGTGCGTGTCCACTCCCTCGAGCTCGGAGGCCTCGTCGCCGAGGCCGACGCCCGGCTCGCTCCCGTCGCCGGCGAGCTCCTCGCCGCGGACGCCGCGTTCGCTCCCATGACCTGGCTCGACGCCGTCCTCACCTCCCACTCGGCCGAGACCGACGAGTCCGCCGACGTCCCGGACACCGAGCGCCTCGTCGCCCCGAGTCGTTCGCTCCCCGGCGTCACGTTCACCCAGCTCGCCGCCCTCCGGGCACTCAGCGGCCTCGGCCTCGATGCGCGCGGTGCGGTCGCGACCATCGGCCACTCGCAGGGTTGCCTCCCGATCGCCGTCCTCGGCGGAGCGGCCGAAGCCGACGTGCTCGCCCTCTCGCGCCTGATCGGTGCCGCCACCGAGGTCGTCGGCACCCGCCGTGGCCTGCTCGGTGCCTGCATGGTCTCCGTCCCGCTCCCGCACGCGGCCGTCGCCGAGGCGATCGCGTCGCTGCCCGCATCGAGCCGCCTCACCGCCGGCATCGTCAACGGCGCCGCCACCGTCGTGTCCGGTCCGGCTGTGGGCATCGAGCGCCTGCGCACCGCCCTCGGCGACGACATCGAGCCGGACGCCGTGCTCGCCCGTGCGGCGTTCCACCACCCCGAGCTGGCCGAGGCCGTCGAGCTCGCCACCGCCTGGGCCGTGCAGTGCGGCCTCGACGAGGCCTGGGCACGCGACCTCGCGCACCGCTGCCTCGTCGCGCCGATCGACTGGCCCGCCGCACTCGAGGAGGTCGCCGCCGCCGACGCCCGCTGGCTGCTCGACCTCGGCCCGGTCAACCTGGCCGCCCAGATCTCCGCCGACGCGCTGCGTGCCCACGGCATCGGCGTCGTCGCCCCCACGACGTCGCGCGGCCTGCGCGAGCTCACCGTCGCCGGTGCTGCGCCGAAGAAGTCGCTGCCCTGGTCGGCGTACGCCCCCGAGGTCGTCGCCCTCCCCGACGGCACGCGTCGTGTCGAGACCCGCTTCACGCGCCTCACCGGCCGCTCGCCCGTCCTGCTCGCCGGCATGACGCCGACCACCGTGGACCCCGCGATCGTGGCGGCCGCTGCCAACGCCGGCTTCTGGGCCGAGCTCGCGGGCGGCGGCCAGGTCTCGGAGGAGATCTTCGCCGCGAACGTCGGCCGCCTCGGCGAGCTGCTCGAGCCGGGCCGCACAGCGGCGTTCAACACGCTGCTGCTCGACCCGTACCTGTGGCGCCTGCAGATCGGTGGCAAGCGCCTGGTCCAGCGCGCCCGCGCGGCCGGTGCGGCCATCGACGCGGTCATCGTCACCGCGGGCGTCCCCGAGCTCGACGACGCCGTCGCTCTGGTCGAGGAGCTCCGCGAGGCAGGCATCCAGCACGTTGTCTTCAAGCCGGGCACCGTCAAGCAGATCAAGCAGGTCCTCGCGATCGCGGATGCCGTCGCGCCCGTCCCGCTGATGATCCAGGTCGAGGGCGGCAAGGCCGGTGGCCACCACAGCTGGGAGGACCTCGACGACCTCCTCCTCGCGACGTACGCCGACCTGCGCCGCCGCGACAACGTCATCGTCTGCGTCGGCGGCGGCATCGGTACGCCGCAGGACGCGGCCGCCTACGTCACCGGCGACTGGGCCGCTGCCCACGGCCGCCCGTCGATGCCGCTCGACGGCGTGCTCGTCGGCACCGCCGCAATGGCCTGCCTCGAGGCGACCACCTCGCCGGCCGTGAAGCAGCTCCTCGTCGACACCCCCGGCTCCGACGCCTGGCTCAAGGACGGTGCCGTCGACGGCGGCATGACCTCCGGCAAGAGCCAGCTCGGCGCCGCGCTCTACGAGGTCGAGAACACCTCGGCCCGCCTCGGCCGCCTCCTCGACGAGGTCGCCGGTGACGCCGACGCCGTTGCCAAGCGACGCGACGAGATCCTTGCCCTGATCGACCAGACCGCGAAGCCCTACTTCGGTGACCTCGCGACCCTCACCTACGAGGCCTGGCTGCGTCGCTTCGTCGACCTCGCCGGTACGCCGACCTGGCTCGACGTCACGCTCCGCGAGCGCTTCCAGGCGATGCTCCAGCGCGCCGAGGCCCGCCTCGTCGATGCCGACCACGGTCCGGTCCCGACCCTCTTCGCCGAGCTCACCGACCTCGACGACGGCCTGGCCGCCCTCGAGCGTCTCGTGGCGGCGTACCCGGAGGCAGCGACGGTCCTGCTGCACCCGGCCGACCACGCCTTCTTCGTCCAGGTCTGCAAGCGGCCCGGCAAGCCCGTGCCGTTCGTGCCGGTCATCGACGCCGACGTACGCCGCTGGTGGCGCTCTGACTCGCTGTGGCAGTCGCACGACCCGCGCTTCGCTGCCGACGCCGTCTCGGTGATCCCGGGCCCGGTCGCGGTCGCCGGCATCACCCGTGTCGACGAGCCCGTCGCCGAGCTGCTGGCCCGCTTCGAGGCCGGCATCCTCGACGCCATCGACTCCGCCTCCCCGGCCGCGGTCGCCGGCCTGCGTCGTGCGGCCGACACCGCGGGCGTCGTCTCGCTCGTGCTCGCCGCCCCGGACGCTGTCTGGGCCGGCCGCACCGTGGTCAACCCGGTCGTCCGCCTCGTCGGCACCTCCGGCTGGCTCTCCGTCAGCCCGGAGCGCGCCGAGCACCACGAGACGGGTGCCGTGCTCACCGCCGACGGCGACGACGCCGCGCTCCTCGTCGTTCCGGTCGGGGCTGCGGAGCTCCGCTTCCGGATCGCCGCGGGTGCGGACGTCGCCACCGGCGCCGCTCCGACCGTCCTCGAGCCGACCGAGCAGATGCGCGTCCTGCTGGCGCTCGCCGCCGGCTCCGCCGGCGTCACGCGCTGGGAGCCCGGACAGGGCTCGGCGCACGCCGCCGTCACCGCCGCCGGTGGCCCGGCCGCCGACGTCGTGCCGGACGCACTCGTCGGTCTCGGCTGGCCGGCCGTCTTTGGTGCCCTCGCCCAGCGCGAGGACGTCGTCGAGGGCATGCTCGACCTGGTCCACCTCGACCACGCTCTCCAGGGCTCGGTCCCGACCGACGCCACCGACCTCACCGTCGACGCGGTCATCCGCGACGTCGAGGACACGGAGGTCGGCCGCGTCGTCACGGTCGACGTCACGCTCACGTCGCCGACCGGCGAGGCTGTCGCCTCGCTCGTCGAGCGGTTCGCGATCCGTGGCCGCACCGGTGCCGCGGCACTGGTGGACCCGCTCCGCGCCGGCGGGCTGAGTGGAGACGAGCGGGCCACGTCCCGCCGCACCCGGGGCGCGCGCAAGGTGACCTCCCCGCTCGACCTGCGTGCCTTCGCGCAGGTCACGGGCGACCACAACCCGATCCACACGAGCAACGCCGCGGCCCAGCTCGCTGGCCTCGGCAGCCCGATCGTCCACGGCATGTGGATCTCCGCCGTCGCCCAGCGCGTCCTCGTGGAGGAGAGCCGCCGCCCGCTGCTCGGCTGGACCGCCCGCTTCCTCGCTCCCGTGCGCCCCGGTGACGTCGTCGACATCGCGGCGCACCGCGTCGGCGTGGTCGACGGCGACGAGATCGTCGACGTCACCGCCCGGGTCAACGGCACTCCCGTCCTCAACGCGACGGCCCGCCTCGGCGCGGCCCGCACGGCGTACGTCTTCCCGGGCCAGGGCATCCAGCACGCCGGCATGGGCATGGAGGGCTACCGCCGCAGCAAGGCGGCGAAGGAGATCTGGGACCGCGCCGATGCGCACACCCGCGAGGTGCTCGGCTTCTCGGTCCTCCAGGTCGTCCGGGAGAACCCGACGGACCTCGAGGCCAACGGCACGACCCACCACCACCCCGAGGGCGTCCTCTTCCTGACCCAGTTCACCCAGGTGGCCATGGCCGTCCTGGCGGCTGCGCAGGTCGCCGAGCTCCGCGAGGAGGGCGTGTTCGCCGAGGGCTCCGTCATCGCCGGCCACTCCGTCGGCGAGTACAACGCGCTCGCCGCGTGCTCCGACGTCCTCTCGCTCGAGGCGGTCGTCGAGGTCGTCTTCCAGCGCGGCTCGGTCATGCACACGCTCGTCCCGCGCGACGAGAAGGGCCGGTCGAACTACCGGCTCGCGGCGATCCGCCCGGCCCAGTTCGACCTCGCTGACGACGACGTCCGCGCCTTCGTCGACCAGATGGCCGAGGAGTCGGGTGAGTTCCTCGAGGTCGCCAACTACAACCTGCGCGGCTCGCAGTACGCCATCGCCGGCACCGTCGCGGGCCTCGAGGCCCTCGAGGCCGAGATCGAACGCCGCCGCGCGGCGTTCGGCGGCAAGGCGTCGTACATCCTCGTCCCCGGCGTCGACGTGCCCTTCCACTCGGGCGTCCTGCGGGGTGGCGTGGACGACTTCCGCGCCAAGCTCAACGAGCTCCTGCCGCAGACGATCGACGCAGCCCCGCTGCTCGGTCGCTACGTGCCCAACCTCGTGGCGCGTCCCTTCTCGCTCGACCAGGAGTTCATCGCCTCGATCCTCGAGGTCGCTCCGTCGGTCCGCGTCCAGGCCGTCCTCGCGGACTGGAAGGCGTGGGAGCGCCAGCCCGAGGCGCTGTGCCGCCTCGTGCTGATCGAGCTGCTGGCGTGGCAGTTCGCCAGCCCGGTCCGCTGGATCGAGACCCAGGACCTGCTCGTTGCCGATCGTGCCGATGGCGGCCTCGGTGTCGAGCGCATCGTCGAGGTTGGTGTCGGCCGTGCCCCGACGGTCGCCAACCTCGCGTCCTCGACGTTGAAGCTGCCCGAGGTGCGTTGCACCCTCGGCGGCCCCGTCGAGGTGCTGAACGTGGAACGTGACGCTGCCGTCGTCTTCGGTCGCGACGAGGATCCGGCTCATGTCGACGAGCCCCTCGTCGCCGACGACGCAACCCCGCAGGCGGCTGCCGCCTCCCTCGATGCAGCCCCTGTGCGTCCGTCCACGACCGAGGCAGCAGGCGGGCCGCGGCCGGAGGATCTCCCGTTCTCCGGAGCCGACGCGACCCGCCTGCTGCTGACCTGGTGGACCAAGGTCCGCCCCGACCAGCTCGGTGCCGCCGACTCGATCGAGTCCCTCACCGACGGCGCGTCCTCGCGTCGCAACCAGCTGCTCGTCGACCTCGGTGCCGAGCTCGGTCTCGGCGCGATCGACGGTGCGGCGGAAGCCGACCTCGCTTCGCTCACCGCACAGGTCAACGGCCTGGCCCGTGGCTACAAGCCGCTCGGCCCGGTCCTCTCCGCAGCGGTCTCCGACCACCTGCGCAAGGTGCTCGGCCCGGTGGGCGCGCGCCAGTCGGCGATCGCCGACCGCGTGACCGGTGTCTGGCAGCTCGGCCCCGGCTGGGCGCAGCACGTCACGGTCGAGGTCGCGGCCGGCACCCGTGAGGGTGCCAGCGTCCGCGGCGGCGACCTCGCTACCCTGCCGCTGCCCAAGGCTGCGGCTGACCTCGACGCCCTCGTCGACGCCGCGGTCGCCGCGGTCGCCGCCCGTGCCGGCGTCCAGGTCTCCCTGCCCTCCGCAGGTGGCGGTGACGTCACCGTCGATGCAGCCGCTCTCGCCGGCATCACCGGCGGCATCACGGACGCCCTCGTCTCGACCGCCCGGCACCTGATCGCCCAGTTCGACGACGGCGCCGCCCCGGCTGCCGAGGCCGATGACGCCGCCGCGCTGCGTGCGCAGATCGACCAGCTCGAGGCCGAGCTCGGCTCCGACTGGCTCGGCGCGACCGCTCCGGCGTTCGACGAGCGTCGCGCGCTCCTGCTCGACGACCGGTGGGCCTCGGTCCGCGAGGACCTCGCACGCATCGCCATCGGCGACGGTCTCGACGTCGACCTGGCCGGCGCGGGTCCGGTCGTCGCCGCGCAGGCCCGCTGGTACGGCCTCGACGACATCGCAGCGGTGGCCGAGTCCGCCCCGGCCGGTGTCTGGGCCGACGAGGTCGCGGTCGTCACGGGTGCGAGCAACGGCTCCATCGCGGCTGCCGTCGTCGGTGACCTGCTGGCCGGAGGTGCGACGGTGATCGCCACGACCTCGAACCTCGACGGCAAGCGCCTCGCCTTCTTCAAGGAGCTCTACCGCAGCCGTGCCGCGGTCGGTGCCGCCCTCTGGGTCGTCCCCGCCAACATGGCGTCGTACGCCGACGTGGACGCTCTGGTCTCGTGGGTCACCACCGAGCAGGTACGCCGCCTCGGCCCCACGACCGAGGTCGTGAAGCCGGCGCTGCGCCCGACGCTCCTCTTCCCCTTCGCGGCCGGTCCGGCCCGCGGCGGTCTCGAGGACGTCGACGGCGGCACCGAGGTCCAGGCCCGCATCCTGCTCTGGTCCGTCGAGCGCCTCGTCGGCGCCGACTGGGGCCCGCAGCGGGTCCACGTGGTCCTGCCCGGCTCGCCCAACCGTGGCCTCTTCGGCGGCGACGGTGCCTACGGCGAGGCCAAGGCCGCGCTCGACGCGCTGGTCCTCAAGTGGAAGGCCGAGTCCGGCTGGTCCACCCGTGTGACGCTGGCCCACGCCATCATCGGCTGGGTCGCCGGCACCGGCCTCATGGGCGGCAACGACGCCATGGTCGAGGCGGTCAAGAAGGCCGGCGTCATGGTCTGGAGCCCCGAGCTGATGGCCGGCGCCCTGCTCAAGCTCTGCACGCCCGAGGCCCGCTCCGAGGCCGCGACCGCGCCGCTGCAGGTCGACCTCGCCGCCGGTCTCGACGGCATCGACCTGAAGGCCATCGCCGCCGAGGCACAGCGCGCCACCGGCGCCACCGACGACCGGGAGGGTGCCGAGACGGTCGCCACCATCGACGCCCTCCCGGCCTCGCCCGCCCAGCTCCCGTCGTACGCCGCGCCCGAGGTGGCCGACGTTCCTGCTGCCCCCGAGGACCTCGTGGTCATCGTCGGCGCCGGTGAGCTCGGTCCGTGGGGCTCGGCCCGCACCCGCCACGAGGTGGAGGTCGATGGCCTGTCGGCCGCCGGCGTCCTCGAGCTGGCCTGGCTCACGGGCCTGGTCCGCTGGGACGGCACCGCGGGTGCCTGGGTCGAGACCGCCTCGGACGAGGCGGTCGAGGAGCACGCGATCCGCGAGCGCTTCCACGACGCGGTCGTCGAGCGCTGCGGCATCCGGTCCTACGAGAACGACGGCACGATGGTCGACCACACGGCGCCGCTGATGGCGCAGGTCTTCCTCGACCAGGACATGACCTTCCGTGTCGACGGTGAGGGTGAGGCGCGTGCCTTCCTCGACGCCGACCCGGCCCACACCCGGATCGCCTCGCTGCCGGACGGCGGCTGGCAGGTCACCCGCACCGCGGGCACCGAGATCCGGGTCCCGCGCCGCGTGCAGATGACGCGCACGGCCGGTGGCCAGGTGCCGACCGGCTTCGACCCCGCGGTCTGGGGCGTGCCGGCCGAGATGATCGAGTCCGTCGACCGCCTCGCGCTCTGGAACCTGGTCTGCACCGTCGACGCGTTCCTCGCCAGCGGCTTCACGCCGGCCGAGCTGATGCGCTGGGTCCACCCGGCGCGCGTCGCCAACACCCAGGGCACCGGCATGGGCGGCATGACCTCCATGCAGTCGCTCTACCTCGACAACTTCCTGGGCGAGCCGGTCGCCAACGACCTGCTCCAGGAGGCGCTGCCGAACGTCGTCGCTGCCCACGTCGTCCAGTCGTACGTCGGCTCGTACGGCGCGATGATCCACCCGGTCGCCGCCTGCGCGACGACTGCGGTGAGCATCGAGGAGGGTGTCGACAAGATCCGTCTCGGCAAGGCCGACTTCGTCGTGGCCGGTGGCTTCGACGACCTCGGCACCGAGGGCGTCCAGGGCTTCGCCGCCATGTCTGCGACCGCGGACACCGCGGCCATGGAGGCGCAGGGCATCGACATCCGACACCTGTCGCGGGCCAACGACCGCCGTCGTGGCGGGTTCGTCGAGTCCCAGGGTGGCGGCACGATCCTGCTGGCCCGCGGTGACGTGGCGGCCCGGATGGGTCTGCCGGTGCTCGGTGTGGTGGCCTACGCGGCCAGCTTCGCGGACGGCATCCACACCTCGATCCCGGCGCCGGGCATCGGTGCCCTCGCGGCCGGCCTCGGCCGGGAGCAGTCGCCGCTGGCGACGGCGCTCGGCCAGCTCGGCCTGACCGCCGACGACGTGGCCGTGGTGAGCAAGCACGACACCTCGACCAACGCCAACGACCCCAACGAGTCGGACCTCCACGAGCGGCTCGCCGCGGCCCTGGGCCGCAGTGAGGGCAACCCGCTCTACGTGGTCAGCCAGAAGAGCCTGACCGGTCACGCCAAGGGTGGCGCCGCGGCGTTCCAGGTGATCGGCCTGTGCCAGACGCTGCGCGCCGGCGTCCTTCCGCCGAACCGCAGCCTTGACTGTGTCGACCCGGAGCTGGAGAAGCACCCGCACCTGGTCTGGCTGCGTCAGCCGCTGGCGACCGGGCCGCTCAAGGCGGGTCTGGTGACCAGCCTCGGCTTCGGCCACGTCGCCGGTCTGCTGGCGATCGCCCACCCCGAGGTCTTCGTGCAGGCGCTCGCGGCCGCCGACCGGGACGACTACGTCGCCCGGGCCCGGCAGCGTGAGGTCGACGGTCGCCTCCGGATCACCCGGACGATGCTCGGCGAGCCGGGCTTCGTGAAGACCTCCGACCGCCGTCTGGGCGCCGACACCGACCACGGCGGTGCGCGCAAGGAGCGCGAGGCCGCGCTCCTGCTCGACCAGGACGCGCGCCTCTCCGAGGCGGGAAGGTTCGAGTGCCGATGACCAGCAAGGCCGACCTGGCTGTCCTCAAGGAGCTCTTCCAGGACCTCCCGCCGACCGGGCTGCCCGTGCAGGGAGTGGGCGTGGATCTGGTCCACGTCCCCTCCTTCGCCGAGCAGCTCGCCCAGCCGGGCTCGCGCTTCGCGGACGTCTTCACCCCGGGCGAGCGGCGTGACGTCGCCGCCCGGGGCGGGCACGCGCGTCACTTCGCCGCCCGCTGGGCGGCGCGTGAAGCGCTGGTCAAGGCCTGGTCACAGCTCGTGTACGGCGAGCCGCCGCTGCTCGGCGACGAGGCGCTGCGCCAGATCGAGGTCGCCTGCGACGCCTGGGGCCGACCGCGTCTGCTGCTCGGCGGCGACGTGGCGGCGTACCTGGGGGAGTGCCGGGCCGACCTCTCGCTCTCCCACGACGGGGAGTACGCCGTGGCCTACGTCGTGCTCTCGGCGGCCAGCAGGTAAGCCGACAGCAGTCGCTTGAGCTCGATGACCGCCTCGGCGTGCTCCTGGCCGTCGCGCACCGAGAAGTTCAGCATCGAGTAGACGACGTGGACGACGATCTCGGCGACCACGCGGCGGCGTTCGCGCGGGGTGTTGGGGGTGAGCGGGGCCAGGACGCGCGCCACCTCCGCGGCGAACTCGCGCTCGGTCACCGCTGCCGTCGCGCGGGTCGACGGCGTCGACTGCACGGCGTGCCAGACCGCGCGGCGCGAGGGGTCCTCACGCCACAGCGTCGCCATGTGGTCGAGCAGCCGGTTCATCACCGAGAGCCAGTCGAGCGACGGGATCTGCGCGGCCAGCTCGGCGAGCTCCTCGTGGACGGCGACGGCCTGCTGGCGGTCGAGCTCGCACACGATGACGTACTTGTTGGCGAAGAACTGGTAGAGCGTGCCGATCGGTACGCCGGCCCGCCGCGCGACCTCTTCACAGGTGAACGCCTCGAAGCCGACCTCGAGCAGCAGCTCGCGCGAGACCCGCAGCAGGGCGTCGAACTTGACCCGCGATCGCTCCTGCGTGGGCCGACGTCGGGGCTCGAGGAGGTCGGTCATGGGCGTGAGGATAACTTAACCCGTCGGTAAGATGAGGAAAACCTCAGGTATCTGGTGTTTCCGCTCTGGCTCGCCATGACAACGAGGCCCGCCCGGCAGTGCCGGACGGGCCTCGCCCGCGGGGGGAGGGGTGCGGGATCAGTTGCCGTACAGCGCCCGGACGCCCTGGGCGTCGAGGCTGCTGAACTGCAGGTTCGTGGAGCCGCCGTTGCACTGCGGGTAGTGCATGATCGACACCGAGTCGTACGGCGTCAGGGGACGCCAGTTGTTGTCCTCGAAGCAGGTGCCGGCCTCGGGCCGGGTGTGCTCGTGGCGGAAGCCGAGCGTGTGGCCCAGCTCGTGGCCGAGGACGTTGGCCGGCGTCCAGGAGCCGGAGCTCCAGATCGAGTCGTCGACGAGCACGTTGCGCGAGCGCTTCGCGGTCGAGGGGAAGAACGACCGCGCGATGTACTGCGAGGTCTGCACCGGCTCCACCGAGAACAACACGTTGTTGTTGCGCGTCGAGCAGTTGCTGTCCTGGGACGGCACGTAGACGAAGTCGATCGCGGAGGAAGCGTTCTCCCAGAGAGAGGCGCCGCCGTCCATGGCGGCGACGATGCCGGCCTTGTCGGCACCGAACTTGTCGCTCACGCAGTAGGTCAGGTTGCCGACCTGGCTCGCCGACCATCGGTCGTCGGCGCCGTTGGCGGTGTTGACGATGAGGCCCTCGTCGAGGGTCTTCTTCGGGGTCGCCGTGAGCTCGTCGTAGAACTTGTGCAGGTCTCCGGTGGTGCCCATCGCCTCGTCGCCGTTGACGACACGGACCCCCGTCGGATCCGTGTAGGTCGAGGCTTCGAACTGCTGCCACGACGGCACGTCTGCGGCGTACGCAGTGCCAGCGATCGCGGTGGTGCCGACGGCGGCGGCGAATGCCACCTTCCACTTCCGGGTAAGGGTCATGTGGTCCTCCAGGGTCAGGCCTGCGGTAGCAGGTGCCGTCACCGTAGGAAGTTCGCGCAGACCCCGGAAGCGATTCGGAACTGCGGGTTTCTGCAATGCAGAAAGGCGCAGGTCACGCGCCGATCACGACTGCCTATAGGGATTACTATGGGGATCCCTAGAGTGAGGGGATCACCATGGCTGCCACCACCACGATCGCCGTCTCGCCGGTGCTGCGGGACCGGATCAATCGCGATGCCGGTGCGCACGGGCTGACCGCGGCCGGCTTCCTCGAGCGCCTGCTCGATGCCTATGAGCGCACGGAGATGCTCGACTCGTTCGGCACGGCGTTCGCGGCTGCTGGTCCGGACTATCGAGCCGAGCTCAGCTGGTGGTCGGGTCTCGAGCTGGACCTGCTGCGTGACTGATCTTGTCCGGGGATCCGTGGTCTGGTTCAACGGCGATCCGGTCGCAGGGCGCGAGCAGGGCGGCCGCCGTCCGGGCCTGGTGGTGGCGAGCAACGGCTACCTCGCCCGGGCCACGACCCTTGTGATCGTCGTGCCGGTGACGACCGTCGATCGGGGCTGGCCGAATCACATCCGGCTCGACGGAGCGCTCGATCTCGACCGAGCCAGCTATGCGATGACCGAGCACGTGCGGACGATCTCGCGTGACCGGGTCAGCGGCACGGCCGGGCAGGTCGACGCGGCCACGCTCGGTGCCGTCGATCGTTGGCTCAAGGTCTTCCTCGACCTCTGAGCCCGGCGTCAGCGCCGACCGGCGATGCCGTCGTACATCACGCGCTGGATGGCGAGGCGGAGCTTGTGCTGGTCGATCCCGGGATCGTGGAGAGCGGCCAGGACCGACGACATGATCATGCCGTTGATCGCACGCGCGGTGTTGTCGACGTCGAGGTCTTCGGGGAGGTAGCCCTCCTGCACTCCGTGCCCGACGTACGCCGCGGTGAGGCTGGTCGCCAGCGCGTAGAAGTCGAGGATGCGCTGGCTCATCTCCTTGTCGATGCCCGGCGCCTCGAGCAGCAGCATGCGGGGGACGCGCGGGTCCTCGCCGAAGACGTCGGCCAGAGCAATGCCGATCCGGACCGTCTGGGCGCGGTACTCCTCGAGTGAGTGCGGCGCATCGGGGGCGTTCTCCGCGGTGAGGGTCGCGACGAGGCGCTCGATCAGGTCGGTGATGACGTGCTCGACGATGTCCCGCTTGTTGGCGAAGTAGCGGTAGAAGGTGCCGTGCCCGATGCCGAGTCGTGCGGCGATGTCGGCGATGCCGGTCGCGTGGTAGCCGGCCTCGGCGAAGCAGTCGAACGCTGCGTCGATGATCTCGCGGCGCAGCTCGGCCTTGCGTCGCTCGACGCGGCTCAGCGGGGCGATCTCCTCGGCGGTCACGTGCCGGAGTCTATTGCCTGACACCAGAAAATGACATACCGTTCCGGCACTGACGTTTCATTCCGTTCTGAGGAGTTTCCATGCGCAGCCACCACGACGCGATCATCGTCGGTGCCGGATTCGGCGGCATGGGTGCCGCGATCCAGCTCAAGCGCCTCGGCTACGACGACCTGCTGATCCTCGAGCGCGAGGACGACCTCGGCGGCACCTGGCACGTGAACCGCTACCCGGGCCTGGCCGTCGACATCCCGTCGGCGACGTACTCCTACTCCTTTGAGCCCAACCCGTACTGGTCGCGCCTCTACGCCCCCGGCGCCGAGCTCAAGAAGTACGCCGAGCACGTCGCCGACACCTACGACCTGCGCCGCCACATGCGCTTCGGCACGGTCGTCGAGGGGGCGCGCTGGGACGAGGAGGCGAAGCTGTGGCGGGTGACGCTCGCCGGTGGCGAGACGGTGTCGGCGGTCTACCTGCTGACCGCCACGGGCTTCCTGTCGCAGCCGAAGATGCCTGACATCCCGGGCATCGACACCTTCCAGGGCAAGGTCATCCACACCACCGCCTGGGACGACTCCTACGACCTCGCAGGCAAGCGCGCCGCGATCATCGGCACCGGCGCGACTGCCGTCCAGCTGATCCCGGAGCTCGCCAAGCAGGTCGCCGACCTGACCGTCTACCAGCGCACGCCGATCTGGGTCACCGCGAAGCCCGACTTCGACGTCCCGAAGGCCGTGCAGACGCTGTTCGCGCGGCTGCCGCTCACGCAGAAGGTTGCCCGCTTCGGCGGCTCCTCGATCCTCGAGGTGCTGATGGTCGCGGGTGTGCTGAAGTACAAGGAGTTCCGCCCCTTCGGCAAGGTCGCGGAGCGCGTCGCCAAGGCTCACCTGCGCCGTCAGGTGAAGGACCCCGAGACCCGCGCGAAGCTCACGCCCGACTACACCTTCGGCTGCAAGCGCCCGACGTTCTCCAACACCTTCTACCCGACGTTCAACAAGCCGCACGTGCACCTGGAGACGACCTCGATCGCGTCCATCGACGAGACCGGGATCGTGACCTCCGACGGCAACCGCACCGACATCGACGTGCTCGTCCTGGCGACCGGCTTCAACCTCTGGGACGTCAACTTCCCCGCGATCGAGATCATCGGCCGCGACGGCAAGAACCTCGGGAAGTGGTGGCGCGAGACGCGCTTCCAGGCCTACGAGGGCATCACCATGCCGGGCTTCCCGAACCTCTTCTCGCTCAACAGCCCCTACTCCTACAGCGGCCTGTCGTACTTCACGACGATCGAGTCGCAGATGAAGCACATGGACCGGCTCGTGACCGAGATGCAGAAGAAGGGGGCGACCGTCGTCGAGATCAGCGAGGCAGCCAACCAGCGCTTCCTGGACCGGATGACCGCCAACCTCGAGGACTCGGTCTTCCTGCTCGGCTCGTGCGCGTCAGCCAACAGCTACTACTTCAACCAGCACGGCGAGGCGACGCTGCTGCGGCCCACCTCGACGCTCGGTGCCTTCCGCGAGGCCGGCCGCTTCCCGCTCACGGACTACACCTATGCCTGATTCCCGTACGCCGCGGCGCGGTGTCGTCTTCGGCTGCGGCGGCACGCTCGGCTTCGCGTGGAGCGCGGTTGCGCTGGCCGAGATCGAGCGCGCCCTCGACTGGGACGTGCGGACCGCGGAGGTGCTCATCGGCACGTCGGCGGGATCGGAGATGGTCGCCGCGCTGGGGGCAGGACGGTCGTCCGCGCAGGTGCTGGCGGCCCTCGACGGAGAGCCCGCCGCCGACCCGGTGCTCGCCGCCCACCTGGCGATCCACCCGGGCATGGTGCCGCCCACGCCGGTGCCCGCGCTGCCGCACCCGCGTGCGGTCGCGGCCGGCCTGCGCCGCGGCGATGCGCTCGCTGCGCTCTCCGGTCTGGCCCCGCGGGGTCGGGGCGACGCGACCTGGCTGCGTGACTTCGGCGACGAGCTCGCCGGCCCGGACGGGTGGGTCGCCCACCCGGCGACCTGGCTGGTCGCGGCCGACGTCCGCACCGGTCAGCGCGTCGCCTTCGGGTCCCCGGGTGCGCCGCGGGCCACGCTCGGGCAGGCGATCGCCGCGAGCTGGGGCATCCCCGGCTGGTTCCCGCCGGTCGCCATCGACGGGCGCCGCTACATCGACGGTGGAGCCATCTCGACGGGCTCCGCCGACCTCCTCGCTCCGCTGCAGCTCGACGAGGTCGTGGTGATCGCGCCGATGACCACGCAGGGCGGGCTGCCGGCACGCGGGCTCGACCGTGCCGAGCGCCTCCTCCGCTCCGCCATGACGAAGGTGCTGGACCGCGAGGTCGCACTGCTCCGGGAGCAGGGCGTCCGCGTCATCCGGATCGAGCCCGGCGCCGCCGAGCTGGCCGCGATGGGGCCGAACTTCATGGACCTCCGCCGTCGACCGGCGACCCTGGATGCGGCCCGCCATGCCGTTCCCGCCACCATCGAGAGGGCTCTCGCATGACCCACCACGACGTCGTCATCGTCGGCGCCGGCATCTCCGGCATCTGTGCCGCGATCAAGCTGCGCGAGGCCGGCATCACCGATGTCGTCGTCCTCGAGAAGGGCGAGACGTTCGGCGGCACGTGGCGCGCCAACACCTACCCCGGCTGCGCGTGCGACGTGCCCTCGCGCCTCTACTCGTTCAGCTTTGCGCAGCGGACCGACTGGTCGCGCGTCTACGCCGGCCAGGCCGAGATCCTCGCGTACGTCGACGGGGTGGCCCGCGAGCACGGCGTCGACCGCGTGACCCGGTTCGGCGTACGCATGGACAGCGCGCGCTGGGACGGCGACACCTGGCAGCTCGAGACCAGTGACGGGCCGCTCAGCGCGCGCTTCCTGATCTCGGCGGCAGGTCCGTGGGATGCGCCGAACATCCCCGACATCCCCGGCCTGGCCGACTTCCCGGGGGCGGTCTTCCACTCGGCGCAGTGGGACCACGACTACGACCTCGCCGGCAAGCGCGTCGCCGTGATCGGCACCGGGGCCTCGGCGGTCCAGTTCGTGCCGGAGATCCAGCCGCACGTCGCCCGGCTCGCACTGTTCCAGCGCACCGCCCACTGGGTGCTGCCGAAGGCCGACCACGCCGTGCCCGGGATCGAGCAGCTCGCCCTGCGCCGGGTGCCGTTCCTCAGTCGTGGCATGAAGGGTGCCGAGTACGCCGCCATGGAGCTCCTCGGACGCGGCTTCCGTCGTCCGAAGCCGGTCATGGTCGCGGTGCAGAAGGTGGCAGAGGCCTACCTCCGCGCCGTCGTCCGCGACCCGGCCCTGCGCGCGAAGCTGACGCCCGGCTACACCATCGGCTGCAAGCGGATCCTCTTCTCCAACAACTGGTTCCCGGCCCTGCAGCAGCCCAACGTCGACGTGCTCTCCACCGGCGTTCGCGAGGTGCGCGGCAGCGTCGTGGTCGGGGCCGACGGCAGCGAGGCCGAGGTCGACGCCGTCATCCTCGGCACCGGCTTCCACATCCTCGACATGCCCGTCGCCGACCACGTGCACGGTGCCGACGGCCGGTCGCTGGCCGACGTCTGGGCCGGCTCTCCGGAGGCCTATCTCGGCACCGTCGTCCCCGGCTTCCCCAACGCGTTCATCCTGCTGGGACCGTCGCTGGGCACCGGCCACACCAGTGCCTTCCAGATCGTCGAGGCGGCGACGGCGTACGTCGTCCAGGCGATCACGCACGCCCACGCGGACGGCGCCACGCTCGACGTCCGGCCCGACATCCTCCGGGCGTACGTCGACGAGGTGCAGGACGAGCTCGAGCTCACCGCCTACAACCAGGCCCAGTGCAACAGCTACTACCGCGACGTCAACGGCCGCAACAGCTTCGCGTGGCCGTGGTCCAGCGGCGCGCTGGTGCGCCGCTTCCGCCGCTTCGACCCCACCGTCTTCACCGTCACCCATGTCTCCGAGGAGATCTCCGCATGAGCTATCCGTCCATCAACCTCTCCGGCGCCGTCGTCGCCATCACCGGCGGCGCGCAGGGCATCGGTCGTGCGACCGCCGAGCTTTTCATCAAGCGCGGCGCGACCGTCGCCATCGGCGACCTCGACCACGCCCTCGCCACGAAGACGGCCCAGGAGATCCGGGCGCACGCCTGGCCGCTCGACGTGAGTGACGCTGCGGCGTACGAGGGATTCGTCGCCGCTGTCACGGCCGAGCTCGGCCCCATCGACGTCCTGGTCAACAACGCCGGCCTGATGCCCAACGGCGGCTTCCTCGACCTGTCGCCCGCGACCGACCGGCTGCAGTTCGACGTCAACGTCTTCGGCGTCATCAACGGCATGCGCGCGGTGCTGCCGTCGATGCTCGAGCGCAGCCGCGGTCACGTCGTCAACGTCGCCTCGCTGGCCGGGAAGTTCCCGGTGCCGGGCCTGGCCGTCTACAACGCGACCAAGTTCGCCGTCGTCGGCCTCACCGCTGCCACCCGTCTGGAGTACGCCGGCTCCGGTGTCTCGATCACTGCCGTGCTGCCGTCGGCGGTCGACACCGCGCTGGCGTCCGGCCTCGACATGCGGCCGATCCCGAAGGTGCAGCCGGGCGACATCGCCCGCGCCATCGTCGACTCCGTGGCCAACCGCAAGGCCGAGATCGCCGTCCCGTCGTACGTCGGCGGGCTGGCGAACGTCGCCGCGATCACGCCGGAGCCGGTGCTCAACACGGTCCGTCGGCTGGTCAAGGGCGACCGGGCGCTGAAGGGCGACACCCCCGAGCGGATGGCGTACCGCAAGCGCCTGGAGGAGCAGGCCGGGAAGTGACCGGGGTCAGGGAGTCGTGACCAGGTCGGTCTGCCGGACCTCGACGACCTGCGTCGACGGCGTGGCCGGCGCGGGCGCCGCGAAGCCGTAGAGGTCGGTCGCGACCGAGAGCGTGACGTGACCGGCCAGGAAGGCGAGGGTCACGACGACCGCCTTCGCCACGGCGAAGGCCATCGACTGCGCGAGGGAGCGCGGGCCACGGAAGATCACGCTGGGTCAACGCGCGGGCGGGCGTTTGGCTACTCAGGTCTCCTGAGATGCTGGTCACCTGTCAAGAAACCCGTCCGGCCCTAGACTCCGCGGGTGAGCACGAACGCCTGGTTCCAGAGCCCCGACGACGCCGCGAAGCGGCTGGACGCCGTCGGCTACCTGACCGACACCCCGACCGCCACGACGGCGTACCTGACCGGTGCGCTGGAGAAGCCGCTGCTGCTCGAGGGCCCTGCCGGTGTCGGCAAGACCGAGCTGGCCAAGGCGGTGGCGCGCGCGACGGGCGCCGAGCTGATCCGCCTGCAGTGCTACGAGGGCCTCGACGAGGCGCGTGCGCTGTACGAGTGGAACTACAAGAAGCAGCTGCTGCGCATCCAGGCGACCGACACGTCGCAGGACTGGGAGCAGACCCACGACGACATCTTCACCGACGAGTTCCTGCTGACCCGTCCGCTGCTCACCGCCATCCGGCGTACGGAGCCGACGGTGCTGCTCATCGACGAGGTCGACAAGACCGACGTCGAGGTCGAGGGCCTGCTGCTCGAGATCCTGTCGGACTTCCAGGTGACCATTCCCGAGATGGGCACGGTCGAGGCGGTCCGCCGCCCGTTCGTCATCCTCACCTCGAACGCCTCCCGCGAGCTCTCCGAGGCCGTCAAGCGCCGCTGCCTCTACCTGCACCTCGACTACCCCGATTCGAAGCGCGAGAAGGAGATCGTCCTCTCGCAGGTCCCCGGCATCTCGGACCGCCTCGCCGGCCAGCTCGTCGACACCATCGGCCGGATGCGCGACCTCGAGCTGAAGAAGTCGCCGTCGATCGCCGAGTCGGTCGACTGGGCCCGCACGCTCGTCGCGCTGCAGATCGGCAAGCTCGACGACGCCGCGATCACCCGCACCCTTGGCGTCGTCCTCAAGCACCGCTCCGACCAGGACCGCGCCGTGCGCGAGCTCAAGCTGGGACGCTGAGCATGCTCCTCGACCGGCACATCGGCTTCGTCGAGGCGCTGCGCGCGGCCGGCCTGACCGTCAGCCTGGCCGAGGACATCGACGCCGCGCGGGCCCTCGGCCACGTCCAGCTCGACGACCGCGAGACCGTCCGGGCGGTGTACGCCGCGACGCTCTGCAAGCGGGACGGCCACCGGCCCGGCTTCGACGCACTCTTCGACCTGTGGTTCCCCGCCCTCGTGGGCGACGGCCGCATGGGCGGCGGCAT
Organism: Nocardioides jejuensis; assembly: GCF_004337475.1. Lineage (GTDB taxonomy): Bacteria > Actinomycetota > Actinomycetes > Propionibacteriales > Nocardioidaceae > Nocardioides > Nocardioides jejuensis. Next base: position 61,902 of record NZ_SJZJ01000008.1, read on the forward strand.
CGGCGCCGGTGCCACCGAGGGCTACGAGCTGGCAACCAAGGAGGGCGACAACGAGCTCGCCCAGGAGATGCTCGACGACGGCCCGCAGGCCCTCGAGGACTTCCGCGAGGAGCTGGGTGCCGCGCTGCAGTCCGACGACCGGCAGCGGATGGCCGAGCTCGCGATCTTCGGTGTCGGCCAGTTCGGTGCGCTGCCGGGGCAGGGCCCCGGTCGCTCGACGTGGAGCTCCTACACGGCGATGAAGCGGATCCGGCCCGAGGACCTTGCCTTCCGGATCATGCAGGGTCTCGAGGCGCAGGGCTACGGCGAGGAGGAGGCCCGCGCGGTCGCCACCCGCCGGATCGGCACCTTCGTCGGCCTCGCGGAGGCGGATGCCACCCGGCGCATCGCGCAGGAGAAGGGCGTCGAGCAGATCCAGGAGATCGTCGTCCGTCCCACGCTCGACCGCCTCGACTTCCTCTCGATGCGGCGCGCGGACGTCGAGGAGCTGCGTCGCCAGATCTATCCGCTGGCACGTCGGCTCGCGACGCGGCTCACGCAGGAGCACCACGCCCGCCGACGCGGGCCGCTCGACTTCCGGCGTACGGTCCGGGCCTCGATCGCCACCGGCGGCGTACCGCTGGAGACCCACCACAAGCCGAAGCGGCCGCACAAGACCGAGCTCGTCGTCCTCTGCGACGTCTCCGGCTCCGTTGCGAACTTCGCGTCGTTCACGTTGCTGCTGGTCTTCGCGCTGCGCGAGCAGTTCGGCAAGGTCCGGGCGTTCACGTTCGTCGACGACGTCACCGAGGTGACCGACCAGTTCGTGCCCGGCGGCGACCTCGTCGACATCATGACCGGCCTCGTCGAGCAGTCAGCCCACGCTGCCCGCTTCGGGCGGACCAACTACGGCCGCGCGTTCTCCCGGTTCGTCGAGAACTACCCCGACGCGCTGGGACCCAAGACGTCGTTCCTCGTCCTGGGTGACGCGCGCTCCAACTACTCCGACCTGCAGCTGGATTCGCTGCGGACCATCGTCGAGCGGTCCCGGAAGCAGTGGTGGCTCAACCCCGAGGTGCGCCGCAACTGGGACACCGGTGACTCGGTGGCGACCCGCTACAACGACCTGGTCCCGATGGTGGAGTGCCGGAACCTCACGCAGCTGTCGGAGTTCGTGCACGACATCCTCTGACGCGGTCAGATCCAGGCGTCCCGCGCTGCGACCGCGAGGTCGGGGTTGTCGCTGAACACCCCGTCGACGCCGGCGTCGAGGAACGCCGTGATCTCGGCTGCCAGATCGCCGTGGGCGGTGGGATCGGTGCCGATGCGGAAGTTGGTCGCCATGAACTGGTTCTCCACGCGCAGGGTCCAGATGTGCACCAGCAGCCCTGCGGCGTGCGCGTCGCCGACCAGTGCGGACGGCGTGGTCGTGGCGCCCCCGGTGCGCGGGAGCACGAGGTCCTTGTTGACGCCCACCCCGTCGGCGTACGTGTGGATCCAGGCGAGGTTGGCCGGGCTGGTCAGGTCGACGTACGTGCGCGGGTCGCCGCTCGCGGTGAAGTCGTAGGGGCGTCCGGACTTGTCGATCAGCTGGACCAGCGGCACGTCGATCAGGTGGTCGAGCTCGCGCAGGTTGGCGGTCTCGAAGGACTGGATGACGACCTTGTCGTCGGCGTCGTCCAGGTCGTACTTCTTCAGCAGCGCGACCAGCGGCTCCTCCAGGCTGAGCCCGATCGAGTCGAAGTACGAGGGGTGCTTTGTCTCCGGGTAGACACCGATCGTGCGGCCATAGCGGCGCGACTCCGAGCGGGCCAGGTTGAGCACCTCCTGGAAGGTCGGCACCTCGAACCTCCCGTCGTACGCCGTGTTGGCCGGCCGCACCTGGGGGAGGCGCTCCTTCGCGCGCAGCGTCTTGAGCTCGGCGAGCGTGAAGTCCTCGGTGAACCAGCCGGTGATCGACGTCCCGTCGATGGTCTTCGTGGTCTTCCGGTCGGCGAACTCGGGGTGCTCGGCGACGTCCGTCGTGCCGCCGATCTCGTTCTCGTGGCGGGCGACGAGGACGTGGTCCTTGGTGGAGACCAGGTCGGGCTCGATGTAGTCGGCGCCCATCCGGATCGCCAGGCGGTAGGACGCCAGCGTGTGCTCCGGGCGGTAACCCGACGCGCCGCGGTGCCCGATGACGATCGGCGTCGAGGTGGTGGTGGTGGTCGTGGGGGCGGTCGTGGGGGCGTCGGTGGACCGGTCGGATGCGGCGGCCTGTGCCGGAGCGGAGATGAGGGTCGAGAGGGCGAGCGGGGCGATGAGGGCGGCGACGGCGCCCGAGATGCGCATGGTCATGTGCTGCATGCAAGCGGTCGTGGGTGACGCCCACGCCGCGTCGCGATGAACGGCGCCCGGCTAGACTGCGATCCCGCCGCCCACGACGCCGAGGTGACCTCTTGACCTTCGACGCCCACCAGCTCGACAACGTGCTGCTGGCGGGTTCGGTCATCACCCTGCTGGCGATTCTCGCCGTGCGTCTCTCGGCCGGTTTCGGCCTTCCCTCGCTGTTGCTGTACCTGCTCATGGGTGTCGTGCTCGGTGAGTCCGTGATCGGCGTGGAGTTCAACGACGCGCAGGTGGCGCACGCGCTCGGTTTCGGTGCGCTCGTGCTGATCCTCGCCGAGGGTGGTCTGACGACGTCGTGGGAGTCGATCAAACCGACGATGCGACTCGGCGTCTCCCTCGCGACCGTCGGCGTCGCCGTGTCGGTCGGCCTGATGGCGGTCTTCGGGCATTTCCTGCTCGGCCTCGACTGGCGCCTCGCGCTCCTGCTCGGTGCCGCCACGTCGGCCACCGACGCAGCGGCGGTCTTCAGCGTGCTGCGCACCGTTCCGTTGCCGCGACGGCTGACGGGTGCGCTCGAAGCGGAGTCCGGCCTCAACGACGCGCCCGTCGTCGTTCTCGTCGTGCTGGTGTCGTCGGGTGCTGCCACCGAGCACGGGATCCTCGCGATGCTCGGGCTGGTCCTCTACGAGCTCGCGATCGGCGTACTGCTGGGGCTCGTCGTGGGCTACGCCGGTGGCTGGGTGATGGGCCGCGCGGCGCTCCCGGCGTCCGGCCTCTACCCGCTCGCCGTGCTCTCCTTCTGCATCCTCGCGTACGCCGGCGGCGCGGCGATCCACGCCTCGGGTTTCGCTGCCGTCTACGTGGCGGCCCTCGTGCTGGGCAACGCCGAGCTGCCGCACCGGGCGACCACGAAGTCGTTCGCCGAGGGCATCGCCTGGATGGCGCAGATCGGGCTGTTCGTCATGCTCGGACTGCTGCTGTCCCCGGGCCGGATCACGGTGTCGACCGTCGCGCTCGCGCTGGCCGCGGGTGTCCTGCTCACCCTCGTCGCCCGCCCGGTGTCGGTCTACGTCTCCGCGCTGGGGTCGGGCCTCGCGCGCCGCGAGAAGGCCTTCCTGTCCTGGGCCGGTCTGCGCGGTGCCGTGCCGATCGTCTTCACCACGATCCCGCTCGCGGAGGGCGTGCCCGGTGCGCAGCGGCTGTTCGACATCGTCTTCGTGATGGTCGTGGTCTTCACGCTGCTGACCGGTCCCACGCTGCCGTGGGTGGCGAAGGTGCTGCGGGTCGCCAAGCGCTCCGAGCCGCGCGAGGTCGCCATCGAGGCGGCGCCCCTCGAGCGGATCGCGGCGGACCTGCTCCAGGTGCGGATCAGCAGCCGGTCGAGGATGCACGGCGTCGAGGTCGGCGAGCTCCGCCTGCCGCACGGGGCGTCGGTCTCCCTGGTCATCCGCGATGGCGAGATGGTCGTCCCGCCGACCCGCATGGTGCTTCGGCACGGCGATGAGCTCCTGGTCGTCACGCCGCGCAAGCAGCGTCACGCGACCGAGGAGCGGCTGCGCCTCGTCGCCCGTGGCGGGCGGCTGGCCCAGTGGCTCGGGACCGACACCGCGGAGTGACGCCGAGACCGCCGAGACGGGCCTCGTGCACCGCCGAGACGGGCCTCGTGAACTGTGGGTCAGGGGACCTTCGGGCCGCAGATGAAGCTGTCGGCGTCCGCGGTGACGGACGGGACCTTGGCGTGCCAGGTGTGGAGCCCGTCGCCGACGACGACCACGACGCCGTCGCCGAGGACCGGCTTGCCGTCGACGATCGGCGTGCCGGCGCCGAACTGCGCCGCCACCAGCTGGGCCGCCGGGCTCGACGGGTCGGCCCAGACCTCGACCTTCTTCACGCCGGCCGTGCCCGCGTTGCCCGTGTCGCCGGGGGCGAAGCCACGGCGCATGAACTTCTTCATCGCCTTGCTCGCGCTCCCGGACTTCCGGCCGGCGTTGAAGACGCTGACCAGGACCTCGCTGGGGTGCACCCGCTGGCCCGCCGCGACCTGGGTGTCCACGCAGCTCGAGGAGTTGCTGTACGACGACAGCGAGGGGAACGGCCGGGTCGCCCAGAAGAGGCCGAGCACCAGCATCAGCACCGTCAGGCCGACCAGCGTCGCCAGCGTGGGCCCGGAGGTCTCGCGCGTTTCCATCATTGCTCCTGATCAGTCCCCGAGCTCGAGCACGCGGGCGTGGACGACATGGCGTTGCTGGAGTGCGGCCCGGAGCGCACGGTGCAGACCATCCTCGAGGTAGAGCTCGCCCTTCCACTTCACGACATGCGCGAAGAGGTCCCCGTAGAACGTCGAGTCCTCGTCGAGGAGGGAGTTGAGGCGCAGCGTGTCCTTCGTGGTGACCAGGTGGTCGAGTCGCACCTGACGTGGCGGCACCGTGCTCCAGGCCTGGGACGTGGTCCCGTGCTCCGGGTAGGGCCGGCCTTCGCCGACGCGCTTGAAGATCACGAGGGCGATCCTAATCCGATTGCCGGTCGGGGGTCCGGCGCTGACAATCGAGGCATGCCCGAGCTCGCCCCGCTGACCACGTTCCTCGTCGCCTCGATCCTCTTCATCCAGGTGCCGGGGCCGTCGCTGCTCTTCACGATCGGGCGCGCCCTCACCGTCGGTCGCGCGGACGCGCTCTGGTCGGTCGTCGGCAACGCGCTCGGCCTGGTCGTCCAGGTCCTCGGCGTCACGCTCGGCCTCGGCGCGCTCGTGGCTGCGTCGGCCGCGGCGTTCACGGTGCTCAAGCTGGTCGGAGCCGTGTACGTCGCGTGGCTCGGCATCCAGGCGATCCGGCACCGCGGCGATGCGCGCGCCGCGCTGCTGGCGAGCGACGTCGAGCAGGGGCGCACGTCGGCGGCGGCATCTGTGCGCACCGGGCTCGTGGTGGGCGCGACGAACCCGAAGACGATCGTTTTCTTCGCGGCCTTCCTGCCGCAGTTCGTCAACGAGTCGGCGCCGGCTGCGCCACAGCTCCTGCTGCTGGGTGGTGTCTTCTCGGTGATGGCAGTCGCGTCGGACTCGGTCTGGGTGCTCGTCGCGTCGCGGGCCCGCGACTGGTTCGCCCGGAAGCCCGAGCGCCTCGACCGGATGGGCGCCGCGGGCGGCGTCATGATGATCGGCCTCGGGGCGACGCTCGCGACGACCGGATCCGGCTCGCACTGAGGCGCTGACGCGCGGGTGGCTTTGCGTGGCTTGTCGGGGTGGTGCGTCCTAGGCTTCGCGCCATGACCGAGACGCCTGCCGAGCAGCCCGCCGCGCCTGCTGCCCCCGCTTCGACCGAGGCGCCTCTGGCGCCCGCCGCCCCGGCCGAACAGCCCACCGCTCCGGCTGCCGCGCCGGCGGCCGAGCCGGTCGTAGCGCCGGCGGTGGCGCCTGCCGCTCCGGCTCCGGCACCGGCTGCGGGCAACGCTCTGGCCGACGCGATCCGTCCGGGCTACGCCTTCGACGGCGCGGCCCTCGAGCTCGGTGGGTTGATGGCCGACGCGACCACGCTGACCGACGTCCACATCCGCATTCCGCTCGCCATGCTCAACCGGCACGGCCTCGTCGCCGGCGCGACCGGCACCGGCAAGACCAAGACGCTCCAGCTCCTTGCCGAGCAGCTCAGTGCCAACGGCGTGTCGGTGTTCGCGGCCGACATCAAGGGCGACCTGTCCGGCATCTCGCTTCCTGGCGAAGGTGGGGAGAAGATCACTGCGCGGGCGGCCTCGGTCGGGCAGACGTGGACCGCGACGGCGTTCCCGACGGAGTTCTTCGCGCTCGGTGGTCAGGGCACGGGAACACCGGTCCGGGTCACGATGAAGGAGTTCGGACCGACGCTGCTGGCGAAGGTCCTGGGCCTCAACGAGACGCAGGAGTCGAGCCTCGGTCTGGTCTTCCACTACGCCACGGAGGCGGGCCTCGAGCTCGTCGACCTCGCCGATCTCCGTGCCGTCGTGAAGTTCCTGACCAGCGATGCGGGCAAGCCGGCCCTGGAGGACCTCGGCGGTCTCTCCTCGGCGACGGCGGGCGTCATCCTGCGCGAGCTGATCGCCTTCTCGGACCAGGGGGCTGACCTGTTCTTCGGACAGCCGCAGTTCGACGTGGCGGACTTCCTGCAGGTGCGCGACGGCAAGGGCGTCATCTCGCTCATGGAGCTGCCGAACCTGCAGGACCGTCCTGCCGTCTTCTCAACCTTCCTGATGTGGCTGCTCGCGGCGCTGTTCCGCTCGCTGCCCGAGGTCGGCGACGTCGACAAGCCCAAGCTGGTCTTCTTCTTCGACGAGGCGCACCTGCTCTTCGCGGATGCATCGAAGGACTTCCTCACGCTCATCACGCAGACGGTCCGGCTGATCCGGTCGAAGGGTGTCGGTGTCTTCTTCGTGACCCAGTCGCCGACCGACGTACCGGACGACGTGCTGGCGCAGCTCGGCTCGCGCGTGCAGCACCAGCTGCGGGCGCACACGCCGAACGACGCCAAGGCGCTCAAGCAGACCGTCAACACCTACCCCGACAGCGAGTACGCCGACCTGGGCGAGGTCATCACCTCCCTCGGTATCGGCGAGGCCGTCGTCACCGTCATGAACGAGCGAGGCGCTCCCACGCCGGTGGCGTGGACCCGTCTGCGCGCGCCCGAGTCGCTGATGGCGGCCGCGCCCGCTGCCGGCATGGATGCGTCGGTGAAGGCGAGCGCGCTGTACGCGAAGTACTCCGTCGTGCAGGACTCGGAGTCGGCCGCGGACAAGCTCGGCGCGCAGGAGGCGGCCGCGGCGAAGGCGACGGAGGCGGCACAGCAGGCGAAGGCCGCTCCGCAGCCCAAGGCGGCGCCCGCCCCGAAGCCGGCGAAGTCGAAGCGCAGCGGTGCCATCGCGAACGCTGCGTGGAACAGCGCCGACGACATCGCTGCCGCGCTGGCTCCGCGGGGCAAGAAGCAGCTGGCCCGCCAGGTCACGAACATCCTCAAGGGCGTCTTCCGTCGCTGACCGCGCCTGCCGGGACGGCCGCGAGGAAGTGGTGGCCGTCCGGAGTCAGGCCGTGGCCGGGCGAGCGAGGCACTGCCTGCGCCTTCGCCCGGCCGTGCTCGGACTCCATCGGGTCGCCGAGGCGTAGCTCCAGCCGGGTGCCGACCACGTCCCGCAGCACGTGGCGCAGGTCTGCCCACCGCGTCGCGGTGAGCGCGAGGTGGATCCCGACGGAGAGGGACTCCTGAGCGAGCGCAACCAGCTCGGCCTCGACGTCCGGCCAGCGCTCGCGCAGCGTGGTCCAGCCATCGACGACGACGAACAGGTCGGGCTCGGTGGACCGCTGACGTCGCCTCCTGGATGCCTCGGTCGCCACGTCGCGGACCAGAGCCCGGACCTCGTCCGGTGCACTGCGGTCGACGTAGGCCGACACCTGCGGGAGACCGTCCAGCGCAGCGAGCCCACCGCCGAGGTCGACCACCGCGAACCGGGTCTGCTCGGGAGCGGTCGCGGCGAGCGCCTCGGCGAGGGTGTGGAGGAGGGTGGTGCGCCCCGATCGCGGTGCTCCGACGATCGCGACGTGTCCGCAGGAACCGTCGAGGTCCACGAGTAGCGGCGCGTGCCGCTGCTCGTGCGGGAGGTCGATGAGCCCGACGGGCAGCCGATCCGGACCCGGGTCAGCAACGGTCGCCAGGAGGGCCGGGACTGACGGCGCCTCGCGGAGTGGTGGCAGCCAGATCCGTCGGGCAGTGCGTCCTGAACCGGCACGGCTCCGGGACTCGGCGACCACGCTCTCGAGCAGGGGTGGGTCGATGCGGGTCGAGCCAGCAGGGTCCGTCACAGGCGCCGAGGTGAAGGGGAGAACGAGGCCGCTGGGCACCCTCCGCGGACGCGGCATCGAGACGAGGACCGTGTCGAAGCGGACCTGCTCTCCAGGCCCCGTGGAGAGATAGCCCGCTCCGGGCCGGGGCGGCAGCTCGTGGGCGTCGGGCGTGCCGATGACCGCGCGGGACTCGGCGGCCGAGAACGTCCGGAGCGCGATCCTGAACCCGAGGTGTGACTCGAGTCCGCGCAGACGTCCTTCGTCCAGCCGCTGCGACGCGAGCAGGAGGTGCACGCCGAGGGAGCGGCCGACGCGCCCGATGCTCGCGAAGAGCTCGGCCAGATCCGGCCGCGTCGCCAGGAGCTCGGTGAACTCGTCGACCACCACGAGCAGGGTCGGCAGCGCCGCGACGTCCGGGTCGAGGTCAGCGATGCGAGCGATGTCGCCGGCATCGCGCAGCACCTGCTGGCGTCGTACGAGCTCACCGCTGAGGGCATCGCGCATGCGGTCGACGAGCGTGAGGTCGTCGGCGAGGTTCGTGATCAGGGCGGAGGTGTGGGGCAACCCGGCCAGGCCTGCGAATGTCGCACCACCCTTGAAGTCGATGAGCACGAGGTTGAGCTCTTCGGGGGAGTGCGTCATCGCGAGGCCGGTGACCAGCGTGCGCAGGAGCTCGGACTTGCCGCTGCCGGTCGCTCCGATGACGAGCCCGTGCGGTCCGTGGCCGCCCGCCGCGGGCTCGCGCAGGTCGAGCTGGACCGGAGCGCCGGAGGGATCCGTGCCGATCGGGACGCGCAGCGGTGCGCGCGGCGACGCGCTGAGGAGCGCAGCCAGGCCGTCCTCGGTCGCGCGGTGTGCGGAGGCGGAGCGTCTACGTGCGTAGGCCGTCGCTGTTGCCATGTCGCATGAGTCGGGAAGGAAGCCCGGTGGTGTGACGTCCGCGCCGTCGCGAACCACCCGTGCCGTGTGGGCAGCTGTGTCTGTCGTGACGACCGTGGACGTGGCCGACCGCGGTGGCCCGATCCGCAGGACCGCGGAGCTCCCCGGTGGGGCGTCGGCCGCTCGCTCGTGTCGTTCGTCGATGACCAGGAGGCGCGCTGCGCTGGCGTGGGCGCGGAGGTCGTCGGCATGGGCAGCGACCATGCGGATCGGCCCGACCGCATCGCGCTCTGTCGCGGAGCCGTGGTGGGGGAGCCACTTGAGCCAGTCCCACGCGGCGCGCCCCGTCTCGTTGTCGGTCAGCAGGGCGATCTGCAGGCGCTCGGGATCCTGGCGCGCTGCCGAGCAGACCCATGCCCGCGCAACTGCCCGTGCCTCGTCGCGTGGCCCGTCGACAGCGATCTCGCCGACCACGTCGAGATCGAGCTCGATAGGAAGCTGGGTGATCTCGGTGTGCGCAGCGACGAAGCGCTCGAGGGCGCGCTGGCCGGCGACGTCGGGAGGCTGGCCGGGGGTCGGATCGGCGACGTCGAGCCGCAGCCCGAGTGGCCCGGTGGCGATCCCGAGGCGGATGCAATGGCCCTCCGTCTCCGGCATTGCCGGGCTCGCCGCGAGGGCGGATGGCTCCGGATGACGAGCCAGCGCGTGGGCCCTCTGTGCGGTCGCTGCGGCGATGACCTGGCCGCGTGCTCGCTCGAGATGAAGCAGGTGGTCCTCGCGGCTCATCCCCGTCTGCAAGCGGCGCTGTCGCCGCTGGCGCTCCACCTGCAGGACGACGAACGCCACGGTGACGATCAGGAAGAGGCCCGCCGCCAGGAGGCTTCGCGTGCGCATCGCCCCGCTGCCGGCGAGGCCGGACGACGCGACGAGGGCGACCGAACCGACTCCGCCCAGCGCGGGCAGAGCGAGCAGCAGGGCGCCGCCCTCGGTCGGCCGCTGCGGCGGAGCGGGCGGCAGCCGGAGTGCCGGTCGTGGGTCGTTCGTGGTCATGGTCGCGACGCTAGGTCGGACCACTGACGTTCTGCTCGTGCCGCCGGACTGCCTGTGGAGAACTGCGTTGTGGACGAACCGGAATGGGTCCCTGGCCTCGCGGGCATCCAGCAGTACGACGCCACGACAGGGGGCGGTGACGAAGGGATGCACGATGACCAGTGGTGCCGGGATCGGCAAGGCCGACGGGGTGGTGCTCGCTGCGGCCACGGACGTCGGCGAGACGAGGGCACGGCTGCAGGGCGATCTCGCGTCGCTCCGTGGCCGGCTGGACCACCTGTCGGGTCAGTGGGAGGGCCGCGGCCACACGGCGTTCGTCAACGCGGTTGGTGCCTGGCAGGCGACCGCGGATCGGGTCGTGCGGAGCCTGGATGACTTCGAGGCCCAGCTGCGCGCGACCGAGTCGACGTACGACGAGGCGGAGTCGCAGGTCGCCTCGGCGCTCGGGCGCTTCGCGGGACAGGGTTGAGGTGACGGTGATGAGCGGAATGCTGAAGGTGGGTCACGCCGCCCTCGACGACGCCTCGGCCGGCCTCCGCGGAGCGGCCGCCCAGATCGAGGGCACGCTCGACGATCTGGCGCGCCGACTTCGCGCCCGCTCGCCTGAGTGGACCGGATCGGCATCCGACGCCTTCGAGGAGGCGCGGCTGCGATGGGATGCCGCGATGCGCGACATGAAGGAGGTCCTGCACGCGATGGGCCTCGCGGTGGCGGCGGCCAATGACGAATACCGCGCGGCGGAGTCGGCGAACGCGCGACGGTTCGGCGGCTGATCCGTGGACGGCCTGCTGCGGGTGTCGGTGGTGTCGGGGACGGGCCCGCCGCTCGATCTCGCGCTGCCCGCACACGTGGCAGTGGCAGAAATCCTGCCCGAGCTCATCCGGCTCGGGAGGGCGCCGGCCGCCGCACAACTCGTCACGGTGACCGGCCAGGAGGTCGCGTCGGCGACGAGCCTCGCCGCGCAGGCGGTTCCCGACGGTGCGGTCCTGGCGCTGGTCGAGCCGGAGCCTTCGCGGACCGGGCTGGACGACCCGGCGCAGGCCCTCGCGGCGGCCGTCGGATCCGACGTCCTCGGGTGGCATCCGCGCCTGCTCCGACCCGGGTCGAGGGCGATCGGCGCACTGCTCCTGCTGCTCGCGGCGGGCGCTCTTGCTCGTGGGCCGGCGTGGTCGGGCGCCATCGCCGCCGCAGGAGTGGTCGCGCTCGTCGGCGCCGCGAGCGCGGCCCAGCGACAGCACGACCGGCTGCTCTCGGCCGGGTGTGGCTGGGCTGCCGTCGGGTTCGCGGCCGTCGCCGGTGCTCAGTACGCCGGCCCGGTCGCCGCGTGTGCGGCGGCGGTCGTGAGCGCGGTGGTGATCGCCCGGGTCGTGCGCGCGGTGGCTCGACTCGTGCTCCCCGCAGCGGTCGCCGCCCTCGTCCTCGGGGCACTCGCATCGCTGGTCGTCTGGTGCCCGGTGGACCCGGCGCTGGCAGCGGCGGTCGGCCTGGTCGGCGCCGGAATCACCGGGTCCGTCCTGCCGCAGATCGCGCTGGGGATCGCCCGCGGCGATGCCACTGCTGCGCGGGAGCTCATGCGGGCACTGATGGCGGCCGCTGCGGTCGTCCTCCTGGTCCTCGTCGTCCCGACCGCGGCGCACGGAGGCGCCGGCGCCGGCCTCGCCGTGGCGGTCGGCATCCACACGGCCTGCCGGGCCTCGCGACATCACGGCGCCGTGGAGGTCGTGTCCGGCCTCGCGACGGGGGCCGCGATGGTCCTCCTCGCGGGGGTCGTTCTCGTCATGTCCGGCTCCGGCGCCGCTGGCGTGGTCGGTGCCGTGGGCCTCCTGGGTGCCCTGGGCCTGGGCGTCTATGCGGCACGTGACCCGGAGCAGCGGCGCGAGGACCCGCGGCTGGCCATCGCGGTTGACCGCCTGGAGTCGCTCGCGCTCCTCGCCACCGTCCCGCTGCTGGTGTTCGCCAGCGGTGTGGTTCCGCTCCTTGCGGGTCTGGTCCGTGGGTGAGCGTGCAGCCTCGACGCGCGTCGCGACTAGGCTCGCCGACCGTGGACGGGACGACGGGCGCAGCGCGGGCTGCCGGGCTGCTGGCGGGATACGCGCTCGACGTCGCACTCGGTGATCCCCAGCGGCACCATCCGGTCGCGCTCTTCGGCACGGCTGCGCGACAGCTGGAGCAGCGCGTCCATGCCGACTCCCGAGTGGCCGGGCTTGGCTTCACTGCTGTCCTGGTCGGCGGCACCGCGATCGGAGCCGTCCTTGCGCAGCGGACGCTGGGTGCCGCAGCGGGCAGGGTGGCCGGTCGCGACGCTGCTCGATGTGCGGCCGAGTTCGCCGCCGTCACGGCGGCCACGTTCACCGCTCTCGGTGGCACATCGCTGGTCCGCGAGGGTGATGCGATGGCCCGGCTCCTCGAGTCCGACGACCTCCCCGGCGCCCGCCAGCGCCTGTCACACCTCTGCGCCCGCGACGCCTCGGACCTGACTCCCGACGACCTGGCCCGGGCCACCGTCGAGTCACTCGCCGAGAACACCTCCGACGCCGTTGTCGCGCCGCTCGTCTGGGGCAGCCTCCTGGGCGCACCAGGCCTGCTGGGCTATCGCGCTGCCAACACCCTCGACGCGATGGTGGGCTACAAGTCGCCGCGCTACCTCAACTTCGGGTGGGCGAGTGCGCGCTTCGACGACCTGCTCAACCTCCTGCCGGCCCGCCTCGCGGCACTGCTTGTCTTCGTGGTCACCGGCCGCCGGGAGGCACTGACGACCTGGCGCCGCGACGCCCGCCTCCACCCGTCGCCCAACGCCGGGCCGGTCGAGGCGGCGACCGCGGGAGCGCTCGGCGTACGGCTGGGTGGGACGAACACCTACGACGGTGAGGCCGAGTCGCGCGGGGTGCTGGGTGACGGTCGGGCCGTGGAGGTCAGCGATGTGGCCCGCGCCAACCGGCTCTCGCGCCAGGTCTCCGCTGCTGCGGTGCTCGTTGCGGCGGGCACCGCGTTCGCGCTCGGCCGTCGGGCCCGACCTTCGGCCGGGCTTCCTCCCTCGCTCGCGTCCCGGACGAGCAAGCTCGCCGGTCGCTCGCTCGGTCGTCATGCACGAGAATGACCGCGTGACTCCCCAGACGCGCGGGCTGCTGTTCGCCGGCACCACCTCCGACGCGGGCAAGAGCCTGGTGACGGCGGCGGCGTGTCGGCTGTTCGCGCGCAACGGCGTCAAGGTTGCGCCGTTCAAGAGCCAGAACATGAGCAACAACTCGATGGTCTGCTCGGACGGATCCGAGATCGGGCGCGCCCAGTGGCTGCAGGCAGTCGCTGCCGGCGCCGAGCCCGAGACGGCGATGAACCCCGTGCTGCTCAAGCCCGGCTCCGACCGCCGCAGCCACATCGTGCTCCTCGGCAAGCCGGCGGGGACGCTCGAGGCAGGCGAGTTCGCCACCGGCCGGGCCCACCTCGCGAAGGCGGCCTTCGAGGCCTACCGCGACCTGGCATCGCGCTACGACGTGGTGCTCAGCGAGGGCGCGGGCAGCCCGGCCGAGGTCAACCTGCGCGCGGGGGACTACGTCAACATGGGCCTCGCCCGCGAGATGCACCTGCCGGTGGTCGTCGTCGGCGACATCGACCGCGGCGGCGTGCTCGCGGCGATGTTCGGCACGCTCGGCATGCTCGAGCCGGCTGACCAGCGCCACCTCAAGGGCTGGATCGTCAACAAGTTCCGCGGCGACGTGGAGCTCCTGCGCCCCGGCCTCCGGACGCTGGAGGAGCGCACCGACCGCCCCGTGCTCGGTGTGATCCCGTGGCTCGCCGACCTCTGGCTCGACTCCGAGGACGCGCTGGCCATCGCCGGCTGGCAGCACCGCGTCGACCCGACGTTGCGGGTGGCCGCCGTCCGCTTCCCGCGGATCTCCAACGCGACGGACCTCGACGCGCTCGCCGCGGAGCCGGGCGTCGCGGTCGCCTTCACGACCTCGGCAGCCGAGCTCGCCGACGCGGACCTGGTGGTCCTGCCCGGCAGTCGCGCGACCTTGAGCGACCTCGCCTGGCTGCGCGAGCGAGGCCTTGATGCGGCGATCGCGCGCCGCGTCGTCGAGGGCAAGCCGGTCCTCGGCATCTGTGGCGGCAACCAGATGCTCGCCGCCACGATCCACGACCCGCTCGGCATCGAGGCCGGAAGCCCGACCAGCGTCGCCGGCCTCGGGCTCCTGCCCACACGGGTCGACTTCGGAGCCGACAAGATCCTCGGTCGGCCCACCGGCTCGTGGCGCGGAGAGCACGTTGCGGCGTACGAGATCCACCACGGGGTGACGACGCTCGACGGCGACGCGCTGCGGGCGTGGGAGGCGTCGATGTTCCTCGACGGCTTCACGATGGGTGCGGTCTGGGGCACGACCTGGCACGGGGCGTTCGAGTCGGATGGTTTCCGCCGCGCGTTCCTCGCCGAGGTCGCCTCCCGGACGGGTTCGCCCTGGACACCGCAGCCCGATGCCCCCGGCTACGCCGACCGCCGCGAGGACATGCTCGACCGCCTCGCCGACGCCCTCGACGAGGCCGTCGGCTTCCAGCCGCTCATCGACCTCGTCGACGCAGGAGTGCAGCCATGAACCGGGTGATCGTGGTCGGCATCGGCGCCGACGGGTACGCCGGCCTGACCGGCGCCGCGCGCGCAGCCGTCGATGCTGCCGGTGTGGTCGTCGGCGGCCAGCGCCAGCTCGACCTCCTGCCCGACAGCGTGAGCGCCGAGCGCGTCGCCTGGCCGGTGCCCCTGCGACCGGCGGTGCGCCCGCTGGCTGAGGAGCACCGCGAGCGCGGCCTCGTCGTCCTGGCGAGCGGCGACCCCATGCACCACGGCATCGGCCGGACCCTCGTCGAGGAGCTCGGCGCGCCCGCCGTCCAGATCATCAGCCACCCCGGCTCCGTGAGCCTCGCGTGTGCGCGTATGGGCTGGCCCGTCGAGTCGACGCCGGTCGTCTCGACCCTCACCGGCCCGCTCGGTGCCGTGATGCGTCACGCCGGTCAGGGCCAGCAGATCCTGGTCCTCAACCGCGATGCATCGACGCCGGCGGCACTGGCGGCGTTCCTGACGGCGCACGGGTTCGGCGGCTCGCGGATCACGGTCCTCGCCGACCTCGGCGGTCGGGAGCGGAGCCTGCGCGGCTTCGCGGACCAGGCCGACTACTGGTCCGGGCAGCTGCCGGAGAGCGTGAGCATCAGCGCGGTGGAGTTCGCCGGGCCCCGCGCGATCCAGGAGACGCCGGGCCTGCCCGACGACCTCTTCGAGACCGACGGTCAGCTGACCAAGCGCCACGTCCGCGCCCTGACGCTGGCCACCCTCGCGCCCCGCCCCGGCGAGCTGCTCTGGGACATCGGTGGCGGTTCCGGCTCGATCGCGATCGAGTGGCTTCGCGCGCACGCCACGACACGTGCCGTCTGCGTCGAGCGCGACACCGAGCGGATCGGCCGGATCGTGCGCAACGCGGCGGTGCTCGGCGTACCCCGCCTGGAGGTCGTGGAGGGTGCCGCGCCCGCGTCGCTGGACGCGCTGCCGACGCCCGATGTGGTCTTCGTCGGCGGCGGCCTGACGGCAGACGGTGTCTTCGACGCCTGCTGGGCGGCACTGCCGAAGGGCGGCCGGTTCGTCACCAACGCAGTGACCCTCGAGTCCCAGGCCCTCGTCATGCGGCTCCAGAAGGAGCACGGCGGCGAGCTGGTCAAGATCGACGTGGCCCGGACGACTCCGGTCGGCGGGTTCACCGGATGGCGCGCGGCGATGACCGTCGTGCAGTGGAGTGTGGAGAAGGCATGACCGTTCACTTCGTCGGCGCGGGCCCCGGGGCCCCCGACCTGATCACCGTGCGCGGCCTGCGCCTGCTCCAGACGGCCAAGGTCGTCATGTACGCCGGCGCGCTGGTGCCCGACGAGCTGCTCGCCGAGGTCCCGGCCGACGCCCGCCGGGTCGACACCCAGCACCTCGACCTGGTCGAGATCGTCGCGGAGTACGAGGCCGCCCACGCGGCCGGGCACGACGTCGTACGGCTGCACTCGGGGGATCTGTCGCTCTACTCGGCCGTGGCCGAGCAGGCGCGTCGCCTCGAGGCGCTCGGCATCGACTACGACCTGTGCCCGGGTGTGCCCGCGTACGCCGCCGCGAGCGCCGCGCTCGGCCTCGAGCTGACGGTGCCGGAGGTCAACCAGTCGGTCGTCCTCACGCGGTTGAGCCGGCAGGCGAGCAAGATGCCTCCGCGGGAGACGCTGGCCAACCTCGGCTCGGCCGGTGCCCTGATCGTGCTCCACCTGGCCACGCACCTCGTCGACGACGTCGTCGCGGAGCTCGAGCCCAACTACGGCCTCGACTGCCCGGCCGCCGTGGTCTTCCAGGCGTCACAGCCGGAGCAGCTGATCCTGCGTGGCACGCTCGGCGACATCGCCCAGCAGGTGAAGGACGCTGGCCTGAAGCGCTCCGCCGTGATCATGGTCGGCCGCTCGCTGGCAGCGGAGGGCTTCCGCGACTCGCACCTCTACAGCTGCGACCGCGATCGCTCGCTCGGCTGACAGGTCGGCTGACAGACTGGGGCGCATGACGCGCCCCGCTGACGACGGTCCGTTCTTCCACGGCACGAAGGCCGACCTCGGGATCGGGGACCTGCTCACGGCGGGGTTCCGGTCGAACTACCGCCCCGAGATCGTCATGAACCACATCTACTTCACCGCGCTCCCTGACGGTGCCGGGCTGGCTGCCGAGCTCGCCTCGGGTGAGGGAGCTCCCCGGGTCTACCGGGTCGAGCCGACGGGGCCGTACGAGGACGACCCCAACGTCACCGACAAGAAGTTCCCCGGCAACCCGACGCGGTCCTACCGCAGCACGGAGCCGCTGCGCGTGGTCGACGAAGTCACCGACTGGATCCGGCTGGCGCCGGAGGCACTCCAGGCCTGGCGCGACCGGCTCGCGGTGATCCTCGACGAAGAGCGTGGCGAGATCATCAACTGAGGGTGCGGGGCTCGCAGCGGCCCACGATCGCGCCGGCGCGGTCGATGCAGACGACGTCGACGGCGACCGGTGCCTCGCGCAGCACGGCGAGCGCCTCGTCGGCAGCCCGCGCCGCGACCAGGTCCCCGAGCGGTACGCCGGCGGCCTGGGCCCGGTGCAGGGCCTCCAGGCCGGTGTTGCAGTCGGTGAGGTCGAGCTCGAATCCGCCCTCGGCTGCGATGGTGCCCAGGTGCGTGAGCGACACCTGCGAGCGACCCGAGTGCAGGTCGAGGTGGCCGGCGGCGAGCTTCGAGAGCTTGGCGAACCCGCCGACGATCGTCAGCCGCTCGATCGGGTGCCGGCGGAGGTACTTCAGCACCGCCCCGGCGAAGTCGCCCATGTCGAGCAGGGCATCGTCGGGCAGCCCATACTCCGCCACGGCGACCTTCTCCGACGTCGAGCCGGTGCAGCCCGCGACGTGGGTGTGCCCCGCGGCGCGCGCCACGTCGATGCCGCGGCGGATCGAGTCGATCCACGCCGAGCACGAGTAGGGGACGACGACGCCCGTCGTGCCCAGCACGGAGAGGCCGCCGAGGATCCCGAGCCGCGGGTTCCAGGTCTTGCGGGCCAGCTCCTCGCCGTGGTCGATGGAGATCTCCACGACGAGGTCGCCCGCGTCTCCGTGAGCGGCGGCGACCTCGGCCACATGCGCCGTGATGAAGGCACGAGGCATCGGGTTGATCGCCGGCTCACCGACGGCCAGCGGCAGGCCGGGCTTGGTCACCGTGCCGACGCCGGGCCCGGCGACGAAGGTGATCCCCGAGCCGGGCGCCCCGCGGCGTACGGTCGAACGGACCAGCGCCAGGTGGGTGACGTCGGGGTCGTCGCCGGCGTCCTTGGTGATGCCGGCCATGGCCCACGAGCCATCCGCCGCGAGCGTTTCGACCGTCAGCGCGAACGAGGGAGAGGCCGTCGGCAGCGTGATCGTCACCGGGTCGGGGAACTCGCCCGTCAGCAGCGCCGTGTACGCCGCCGTGGTCGCCGCCGTCGCGCACGCACCGGTCGTCCAGCCGGGGCGCAGGCCGGTGCGTTCGAGCTGCGCGGGGCGCCCGCTGGGCGTCGCCTCGGCTGCCTGCTCGCTCGTCACGCTCGTCAGCCTAACGACGCCGCTACTGTGGCGGGCGTGAGGATCCTGCTGTTGGGCGGTACGTCGGAAGCCCGCGAGCTCGCCACCCGTCTCGTCGCGTCGGGGCACGAGGTGGTCAGCTCCCTGGCCGGGCGCGTCAGCAACCCCGACCTCCCCGAGGGCGACGTGCGCGTCGGCGGGTTCGGCGGCCCGGACGGCCTCGCGGCGTACCTCACCGAGGAGAAGGTCGACGCGCTCGTCGACGCGACGCATCCGTTCGCCGAGCACATCTCCGCCAACGCCTACGCCGCGGCGGCGCAGACCGGCACGATGCACCTGCTGCTGCGGCGTCCCGGATTCCCCCGCCACCCGGAGTACGTCGTCGTCCCCGACGTCCACGCGGCGGCCGAGGCGATCACGCCGGGCTCCACGGTCTTCCTGACGATCGGGCGACAGCAGGTGTCGGCGTTCGGGCACGTGGACGCGAAGTTCGTCATCCGCGCGATCGACCCGCCGTCGGTCCTGCCGCCACACCATGTGCTGGTGCTCGACCGTGGCCCCTTCGCGTTCGACGAGGAGATCGAGCTGATGCAGCGCCACGGCGTGGACACGCTCGTCACCAAGGACTCCGGGGGAGCGGCCACTGCGGCGAAGCTCGAGGCGGCGTCCCAGCTCGGGCTGACGGTCATCGTCGTGGCTCGCCCCGCAGTCCCCGAGGGCGCGCACGTCGTCGAGTCGGTCGAGCAGGTCATGCACCAGCTGGTGCGCTGAGCCTCGATACGGCCTTCGGTCTGCTCGACCAGCCGATCAGTCGGGGTAGCGCCGCGGCGTCCAGACCACGGTCTCGCCGGTCGCGCGCTCCACGAGCTGCGTCTGCGAGGAGCCGACCAGGATCAGCGTGCGCATGTCGATGACGTCGGTGTCGAGGTCGCCGAGCGTCTGGATCCGGACCACCTCGGTGGGCCCGCCGATGTCCCGCGCGAGGACCACGGGGGTCTCGGGCTTGCGGACCTCGAGGAGGAGCGCCTTGAGGTCGACGACCTGCTGGCGGCGTTCCTTGGAGGCGGGGTTGTAGATCGCGAGGACCAGATCGGCCTCGGCTGCCAACCGGATGCGGCGCGAGATGACGGACCACGGCTTGAGCCGGTCCGAGAGCGAGATCGTCGCGTAGTCGTGGCCGAGCGGCGCACCGACCCGGGCCGCGGCGGCGTGCGCGGCGGTCATGCCCGGCATCACGCGGACCTCGATGCCGGAGTACTGCTCCTCGCAGGCGACCTCGAGGACGGCGGTCGCCATCGCGAAGACACCCGGGTCGCCGGAGCTGACCACGACGACGTTGCGACCCTCGCGGGCGAGCGAGAGCGCGAACTCCGCGCGCTCCGACTCGACCTTGTTGTCGGAGAGGTGACGGACCTGCCCGGCGCGCTCGGGCACGCGCTTGATGTACGTCGTGTAGCCGACGAGGTCGTCGGCGACTGCGAGCGCACCCTTGACCTCGGGGGTCAGCCAGAGCGGTCCGGCGGGGCCGGTGCCGATGACGGTGACCTTGCCGCGCCGAGACGGGGCTTGTGCCGCATCGGCGCCCTCGTTCGTCTGCAGCTCATCCGCGGCACCAGCCCCGTCTCGGCGCGGCGTCATGCCGGCGACCTTCGACGGCAGCACGGCCATCGAGAAGTACGGGACGGTCGCGGGGTCGACGTCGGCCAGTCGCTCGACGCGCTGCTCCGGCATCGTCGCGCGCTCGACGTACCACGCGTCGTCGAGCCGTCCGGCGGTCTCGAGCGCCGCGCGGATCGCCGGGAAGGTCCGGCCCATCTTCAGGATCACGGCCGAGTCGGTCGACGCGATGCGCGCCGCGAGCTCCTCCTCGGGCAGCGTGCCGGGGAGCACGGTGAGCACCTCGCGGTCTTCCGTGAGCGGTACGCCGAGGGCGGCGACCGACGCCTGGATCGAGCTCACGCCGGGGACCGTTTCGGTCACGTAGCGGTGCGCCAGGCGCTTGTGCATGTGCTGGTACGACGAGTAGATCAGCGGGTCGCCCTCGCTGAGGATCGCCACGGATCGACCGGCGTCGAGGTGTGCCGCAAGGCGCTCTGCGGCCGACTCGTAGAACTCCTCGATCGCGCCGCGGTAACCACCCGGGTGGTCCGTGGTCTCGGTCGTGAGCGGGTAGACGAGGTGCTCCTCGACGTGGTCCTCGCGGATGTACGCCGCGGCGATGCGTCGCGCGTTGGAGCGGCCGTGCTTCGCCGAGTGGTAGGCGACGACGTCGGCGAGGCCGATGACCTCGACGGCGCGCAGCGTCATCAGCTTCGGGTCGCCGGTGCCGAGGCCGACGCCGTACAGCTTTCCAGGGGCAGTCATCGGATGATCTCCACGTCCGAGGCGAGCGCGTTGAGCGCGCCCGCGGTGATGGCGGAACCGCCGCGGCGGCCGTGCACGACGAGCCACTCGAGGCCCAGGTTCGACTCCGCCAACGCGACCTTCGACTCGATCGCGCCGACGAACCCGACCGGGATGCCGAGGATCGCAGCGGGCTTCGGGCCGCCCGCGGCGATCATCTCGAGCAGATGGAAAAGAGCGGTGGGCGCGTTGCCGATCGCGACGACCGAACCTTCGAGCCGGTCACGCAGCAGCTCGAACGCAGCGGCGGAGCGGGTGGTGCCCAGCTCGGCGGCGAGCGGCGCGACCCGCTCGTCGCGGATCAGGCAGATGACCTCGTTGTCCTTCGGCAGTCGGGCGCGGGTGACGCCGTACGCGACCATGTTGGCGTCGGTGATGATCGGCGCTCCGGCCTTGAGCGCCTCGCGCGCCGCGCGCGAGAAACCGGGGGAGTGCGCGACGTCGGCCGGCAGGTCGGTCTGGCCGCAGGAGTGGATCATCCGGACGACGACGGGCTCGGTGAGCTCGTCGAACCGCGCCAGGTCCGACTCGCGACGGATCATCGCGAACGACTCCTCGTAGATCGCGTTGCCGTCCTTCTCGTACTGCATCAGTGCTGCTCCAGGGTGTAGCTGGTGCCGTCAGCGACGGCGGAGAGATGGGGAGTGGTCGGATGCCCGCACCGGCGGTCGCACCCGGACAGGTGAAGTCGTACGCCGGGGTGGGCGGCGGCTAGTGCGGGGGCATCTGCGCGTACGTCGGCGAGTGCCTTGCCGCAGCCCGGCTTGCCGATGCACGCGGTCACCGTGGCGAGCGGATCGGTGTCGTCGAGCAGGAAACCATGCTCGCGGAGCAGCGACTCGGCGTCCGGCGCGGGGTCGATCAGGACGACCGAGCGCCACGGCGTGAACCGGATCGAGCCCGGCACTTCGTGCGACATCAGGCCGGCGATGGTCAGCCAGGCCTCCGCGGGGGCGGATCCGAGGGGGGCTCCCGCGACGACTCCGCGGACGACGTCATCGACCGCCACACGACCGAGCCCGACTGGGCTGGGGGTTCGGGTCACTTCGCGCAGGTCATGACGTGCGTCAAGTGGCTCCAGCGGGTTGTCCAGTTGCGGGCCGGGGCGGCCGGGGGCGAGCTCGGCCCGTGCCTCGGCGGGCAGCTCCTTCGCGCGCCAGGCGTTCGGAGCGTGCTCGGCGCGCAAAGCCAGGAAGCGGTGCGCGGCGCCGATCAGCAGGTCGGCCGCGAGGTCGACGGGGGCCGTGACGGCAGTCAGCTCGCCCGCGATCGCCAGGCGGGCGACGTCGGTGCCCGCCGTCCAGCCCGTCACGGTGCCGTCGACCGGCAGGACCACGGCGACATCAGGAGCCAGCGCGAGCACGTCGCCCGTCCCGTTGTCGATGCCGAAGAGGAAGCGGCCCGAGAGCGCGACCAGGCCGGGATCCTCGAGCAAGGCCTCGTCAAACTCGTGCAACACCTCGTCGGTCGCCGGGTGCCCGGTCAGGCCGCCCAGCGGCGAGGCGACCACGTTGCGCACCCGATCGTGGGTCAGCGACGGCAGCAGGCCGGCGGCGTACAGGCCGTCGGCGAGGTCCTGACCGCAGCCGGACGAGAGACCGCGCAGCTGCACGTTCCCCCGGGAAGTCAGGTAGAGGTGCCCGTCTCCGAGCGTCGCGGCCAACGAGGCCAGGGCGCCCAGCTGCGACGGAGAGATGCGGCCGCCGGGGATCCGGACGCGTCCGACGAAGCCGTCCGCGGCCTCGTGCAGGCGCACTGCGCCCGGGCAGCGGTCGTCAGCGGAAGCGCGGGGCACCCCGGAAGGGTATGCGTTCGGGCGGCCGGGTCCGACCTCGGTGCGCACGCCGGAACGCGCGCACCGGGTTGCTCAGGATGCGGCGAACGGAAGCGTGACGGTCAGACCGGTCAGGGTCGCCGTGAACAGCGACGTGCTCGCCCGGTACGTCGGGGCGTCGCTCGGCGCGATCTCCAGCTTGATCGTGTGCCCCGCGTCGAACCGGTAGCCGTTGCCGTTGAGCTGGAAGCCGATCGTGCCGGTCTGACCCGGCGTGAGCCGGTAGACCCCGCGCGTGACCAGCCGCTGGGTGCCATCCGGGGCGACGTCCCACAGCCGCCCGGCGAGCTGGCCCGGCCCACCGAGGGTGGTGACCGTCGCGCGGATCGTCGGCCGCCCGAGCATGACGTGCGAGGCGGTGAGGTGCCGGGTGTAGAGCGCGCTGCCCTTCGGGTTGATGCCGGCGATGGACCTGCACGGGTCGGCGGTGCCGAGCGGGTTGGTGCTGGGGATCGCATCGAACCGCGGGCCGATCGTCAGGTCACCGAGCAGCGGGTTGACGGTCTGGGTCGCTGCCGACCCGAAGGTCAGGCTGCCCGGATGGATCGCGTTCCAGGAAGCCGCGCGGTACGGACCCCCGTCGGCGACGGCCGTGTCGCCGAGTGCCGGGCACGTGGTCGTGTAGGCCAGCACTGACCCGTTCGCAGGGCCGCCCGCCACGCCCTTGAGGTGCTGCTCGAAGAAACGGAAGGCCGTGTCGTTGAAGGCCAGGCTCGCGCGGTGCCGGTTGGCGTCACGGGAGTGGCCCACGTCACCGAGCATCATCGAGACGAAGGCGCCGGGGTTCTCCGCGCGCACCGTGTTGTACTCGCGCAGCGACTCGGTGGCGGGGAAGAAGTCGTCGTTCCAGCCGCTCTCGACGAGGAGCGGAGCGGGGGAGCCGGGGATGTCGACGGAGCCGTGGTACTTCCGGAACTCGGCGGCGATCGCCTGCAGCGATGCCCCGTACGGCTCGCCGAGGTCCATCTGGGCGACAGCGGTCGTGAGGTCCCACGGGTGGGTGCCCGGCATCGCGGGGTTCGCGATGTACCCCGTCGTGGCGGCCAGTGCGTAGAGCGCGTGCGTGTAGCTCTGCGTCATGACACCGGTCGGGGCGAGGGTGCTCGCCCCGCTGGACACGACGTCGTCCCGGAAGCGTCCGTTGGGCATCACCGCCGACATCAGGTCCGACCAGAGCCATTCGCCGTACGCCGCACCGATCCGCATCGTCTTCCCCTGCGGCGAGCGCCACGGGACGAACGATCCGTCGGTCAGCCGGACCTTGTCCTTCAGCTCGCCGAGCTGCAGCGCCTGGCCGCCGCCGTACGAGAAGCCGGTGACGCCGATCTTCGTCGGCTGGGTGATGCCCTCGTCGGCGAGGAGGCCGAGGAGGTGCTGGGTGTCGTGCGCCTCGTAACGCTGATCGGCCAGGCGGATGAAGCCCTTCGCGCAGGCCCCCGTCTGGGTCCACGCCTGCGGGGTGCCGCCGCCTCCGCAGGAGTTGCCGAAGCCACGTGCGGACGCGGCCATGACGGCGTAGCCGTGCTGGGCGTACCAGAGGTTGCTGTAGTGCTCGGTGAGCGGCAGGATCCGCGGCGCCAGCGTCGAGGTCTGCGGAGCATTGGGCTCGAGTGCGGTCTTGTCGCCACCCAGGCCGTGGAGCAGGACGATCGTCGGCCAGGGACCGCTGCCCGTCGATGGAAGCGTCACGTCGACGTCGATCGGCGTGCCGTCGAAGCTCGGGACCCGGTCGCCGGTGCAGAAGCGGACACCGGAAACCGGTGTACAACTGCGGCCGAACGGCGCAGGGGTTGCTGCGGAGGCGGGCGCCGTCGCGGCCGGCGCGACGATGGCGATGAGCGTGGAGACGAGAAGGCCGGCAGCGGCCCGGGCTGAACGACGAGGAATCACGAGGGCCCAACGACCGAGGGCGTGATCGGGTTAGGCCCGCCCGGGGGTGCCCGGTTTATGCTCCTCGGGCGTGCGCCCGGCCGGGTGCGCGACCCAGAACGTTGGGTGACGAGCGAGGAAGCCGGTGCGACTCCGGCACGGTCCCGCCACTGTGTACGCCGCGCAGCACGCGCGGCGCAGTCAGGAACTCCCGTCACCCCACCCTGCAACCGGGGCGAGGAAACCCCACGAAGGGATCGAAGTGCTGCTGCTCCTGTCGACCTCCGACACCGACCTGATGAGTGCCCGTGCGGCCAACGCGACGGGCGCCCCCGTCGCCTGGCGGTACGCCAACCCCGCGCGTCTGGCGCTCGACGAGCTGCCGACGCTGCTCGACGGCACCGACCTGGTCGTCGTACGCCTGCTCGGTGGCCGCCAGGCCTGGTCCGAGGGTCTCGACACCCTCCTCGCGAGTGGCAAGCCGGTCGTCGTTCTCACCGGTGAGCAGGCTCCGGATGCCGAGCTGATGGGCCACTCGACCGTGCCCGCCGGCGTTGCTGCCCAGGCCCACGCGTACCTCGCGCACGGTGGTCCGGCGAACCTCGACCAGCTCGCCCGCTTCCTCTCCGACACGGTGCTGCTGACGGGCGAGGGCTTCGACGCCCCGGCCGCCGCTCCTGCCTGGGGTCGCCTGGATCGGACGGCCACCGTCACGACCGGCACCAAGGTCGCGGTGCTCTACTACCGGGCCCACGAGATGTCCGGCAACACCGCGTTCGTCGCGTCCCTGTCCGACGCGATCGAGGCCAAGGGTGGCGTCGCCCTGCCGATCTGGTGCGCCTCCCTGCGTGACGCCGACCCGACGCTGATCGAGGCGCTCGCCGAGGCCGACGTCATCGTCACCACCGTGCTCGCGGCGGGTGGCACCACGCCCGCGAAGGCCCAGGCCGGTGGCGAGGACGAGTCGTGGGACGCCGGTGCGCTCGCCCGTCTCAACAAGCCGATCCTCCAGGCCCTCTGCCTGACCTCCTCCCGTGAGACGTGGGAGGAGAGCGACGAAGGCGTGAGCCCGTTCGACGCCGCCACCCAGATCGCGGTGCCGGAGTTCGACGGCCGCATCATCACGGTGCCGTTCTCCTTCAAGGAGTTCGACACGGAGGGCCTGCCCGCGTACGTCGCCGACCCCGAGCGTGCACTCCGCGTCGCCGGTCTGGCGATCGGCCACGGCCGTCTGGCTCACCTCGACCCGAGTGAGCACCGGATCGCGCTCGTCCTCTCCGCCTACCCGACCAAGCACGCCCGCATCGGCAACGCGGTCGGCCTCGACACCGGTGCCTCCGCGATGGCGCTCCTCCAGCGCCTCGCCGACGAGGGCTGGGTCGGTGCTGACGAGCTGCCCGGTGTCGCGGAGAAGGACGGCGACAAGCTGATCCACGCGCTGATCGCCGCCGGCGGCTACGACCAGGACTGGCTCACCCAGGGCCAGCTCGACGCCAACACCAACCGCGTCCCGGCTGCGACGTACAAGAAGTGGTTCGAGAAGGTCCCCGCGGGCCTGGCCGCCGACATGACGGAGCACTGGGGCGAGGCGCCCGGCGAGCTCTTCGTCGATGGCAACGACATCATCCTGGCCGCCATCCAGAGCAAGAACGTCGTCGTCCTCGTGCAGCCGCCGCGCGGCTTCGGCGAGAACCCGATCGCGATCTACCACGACGGTGACCTGCCGCCGAGCCACCACTACATGGCGGCGTACCGCTGGCTCGAGGCCCGTCCGGAGGAGGGTGGCTGGGGCGCCGACGCGATCATCCACCTCGGCAAGCACGGCAACCTCGAGTGGACCCCGGGCAAGAACGCCGGCCTCTCGGCCGACTGCGCGCCCGACGCGATCCTCGGCGATCTGCCGGTCATCTACCCGTTCCTCGTCAACGACCCGGGCGAGGGCACGCAGGCCAAGCGCCGCGCCCACGCCACGCTCGTCGACCACCTGGTGCCGCCGATGGCGCGCGCGGAGTCGTACGGCGACATCAGCCGCCTCGAGCAGCTTCTCGACGAGTACGGCAACGTCGCCACGATGGACCCGGCCAAGGTGCCGGCGCTCCAGGGCAAGATCTGGACGCTGCTCCAGGCCGCCAAGATGGACCGCGAGCTCGGCCTGATCGACAAGCCGGACGAAGAGCGCTTCGACGACATGATCATGCAGATCGACGGCTGGCTCTGCGAGATCAAGGACTCCCAGATCCGTGACGGCCTGCACGTCCTGGGTGCCCCGCCGGCAGGCGAGGCCAAGGTGTCGCTCGTGCTGGCGATCCTGCGCGCTCGCCAGCTGTGGGGTGGCAACGCCCACGTCGTCGGCCTGCGCGAGGCGCTCGGCCTCGACGAGGCGGCCCGCGACCGCTCGGGCGCCGACAAGTTCGAGGCGATCGCGCGCGACATGCTGGTCGCGATCGACGGTGGCGGCTGGTCCGACGCCGCGATCGACAAGGCCCTCGAGCTGGTGCCGACGGGTGCCGACGCGATCGAGGTGCGCCGGGTGCTCGAGTTCGCGATCGCCGAGGTGGCGCCGCGTCTCGACCAGACCACCGACGAGCTCGACCACATCGTCAACGCCCTGCGTGGCGGCTTCGTCCCGGCCGGCCCGAGCGGATCGCCGCTGCGTGGTCTGGTCAACGTGCTCCCGACCGGTCGTAACTTCTACTCGGTCGACCCGAAGGCGATCCCGTCGCAGCTCGCGTACGACACCGGCGTGATGCTCGCCGAGAGCCTGCTCGAGCGGCACAAGACCGACACCGGCGCGTACCCGAAGAGCGTCGGCCTCTCCATGTGGGGCACGTCCGCCATGCGCACCGCCGGCGACGACATCGCCGAGTGCCTCGCGCTCCTGGGTGTCCGCCCCGTCTGGGACGAGGCGAGCCGCCGCGTCACGCACCTCGAGGTCGTCCCGCTCGGGGAGCTGGGCCGCCCGCGCATCGACGTCACGATGCGCATCTCGGGCTTCTTCCGCGACGCCTTCCCGCACGTCGTGGCGCTGCTCGACGACGCCGTGAAGCTCGCCGCTGCGCAGGAGGAGAGCCCGGAGGACAACTACGTCCGCCAGCACGTCGCCGAGGACAACGGCAACACGGCGCGCATCTTCGGCTCCAAGCCCGGCACGTACGGCGCCGGCCTCCTGCAGCTCATCGACTCCAAGGACTGGCGCACCGACGCCGACCTGGCCGAGGTCTACACGACCTGGGGTGGCTACACCTACGGTCGCGACGTCCACGGTGAGCCTGCCCGCGAGGCGATGGAGTCGGCGTACCGGCGGATCGCGGTGGCAGCCAAGAACACCGACACCCGCGAGCACGACATCGCCGACTCCGACGACTACTTCCAGTACCACGGCGGCATGGTCGCGACCGTGCGTGCGCTGACCGGCCAGGCGCCGGCGGCGTACATCGGTGACTCGACCCGGCCGGAGTCGGTCCGCACGCGGACGCTCGTCGAGGAGACCTCCCGCGTCTTCCGCGCCCGCGTCGTCAACCCGCGCTGGATCGAGGCGATGCGCCGCCACGGCTACAAGGGTGCGTTCGAGATGGCCGCGACGGTCGACTACCTCTTCGGGTACGACGCCACGACCGGCGTCATCGCGGACTGGATGTACGAGAAGCTGACCGAGACCTACGTGCTGGACGCCGACAACCGGGCCTTCCTCGAGGAGGCGAACCCGTGGGCGCTGCACGGCATGGCCGAGCGACTGCTCGAGGCCCAGAGCCGTGGCCTGTGGGAGGAGCCCTCGCCGGAGATGAAGCAGGCGCTCGCGGAGGTGCTCCTCGAGACCGAGGGCGAGATCGAGGGCCGTTCCTGATGACGACCTTCCCGTTCTCCGCCGTCGTCGGGCAGGACGACCTCGGCCTGGCGCTCTCGCTGGCCGTGGTTTCGCCCGCCATCGGCGGCGTGCTGGTGCGCGGCGAGAAGGGCACGGCGAAGTCGACGATGGTCCGCGGCCTGACCTCGGTGCTGCCGCCGGTCTCCGTCGTTGCCGGCTGCCGCTTCTCGTGCGACCCGGCCGCGCCTGACGCCGCGTGCCCGGATGCCGCGGTGCACGGCTCGGCCGTCGAGACGCGTCCGGTCGCCCTCGTCGAGCTGCCGGTCGGTGCCACCGAGGACCGGGTCGTCGGCTCGCTTCACCTCGACAAGCTCGTCGGCTCCGGCCAGGTCGCCTTCGAGCCCGGCCTGCTGGCTCGCGCCCACCGCGGCCTGCTGTACGTCGACGAGGTCAACCTGCTGCCCGACCACCTGGTCGACTCGCTTCTCGACGCTGCGGCCATGGGTCGCGCCCGCGTCGAGCGCGAGGCGGTCTCGGTGACCCACGCGGCGGCGTTCGTGCTCGTCGGCACGATGAACCCCGAGGAGGGCGAGCTCCGCCCGCAGCTCCTCGACCGCTTCGGCCTGGCGGTCGACGTCGTCGCCTCGCGCGAGCCGTCGGAGCGGGTCGAGGTGATCCGCCGCCGGATGGCGTTCGAGGCCGACCCGACCGCGTTCGCGTCGCGCTACTCCGGCGCTGACAGCGAGCTCTCCGACCGGATCGCGAAGGCGCAGGCGCTGCTCGGCTCGGTCGAGCTGCCGGACGAGATCCTCGTGCAGATCGCGACCCTCTGTGCGGCGTACGACGTCGACGGTCTCCGCGGCGACCTGGTCACCGCCCGCACCGCCGTGGCCCACGCGGCGTGGTGCGGTCGCACCGTCGTCACGGCCGAAGACGTCCGCGTCGCGGCCCGTCTGGCGCTGCCGCACCGTCGTCGTCGCAACCCGTTCGACTCGCACGACCAGTCGCAGGACCTCGAGGAGCTGCTCGACGAGCACGCCCCCGAGGAGCCCGAGACCGACCCCGACGACGACCCGACGCCCCCCGAGGGTGGTCCGGAGGGTGACCGCACCGAGGGTCAGGGCGAGCAGACCGACGCCGAGACGGGGCTTGTGCCGCCGCAGGCCGACTCGCGTGCGCCGGACGCTGCCCCCGACGGCGGCACAAGCCCCGTCTCGGCGGGTGGGGACCTCAGCAGCGACGCCGCGGAGCGCACCCGCGAGTCCGCCGGCCAGCCCTACAAGGCCCGGCTGATCCAGGTCGACCGCGTCGGCCAGGGCGTCACCGGCAAGCGGAGCACCGCGATCACGACGGTCGGCCGCCACCTGCGCGCCGTACCTCTGGACCACCCGCAGGGTCAGGGCCTCTCGGTCACCGGCACCCTCCTCGCCGCTGCACGCGACGGCATGGAGCTCAAGCCGGAGCACCTGCGCCGGAGCCTCCGGGAGGGCAAGGAGGGCAACCTCGTCGTCTTCGTCGTCGACACCTCCGGCTCCATGGGTGCGACCAAGCGGGTCAAGGAGATCAAGACCGCCGTCGTCAGCCTGCTGCTCGACGCCTACCAGCGCCGCGACAAGGTCGCGGTCGTGACGTTCGGCGGCGACCGGGCCACGGTCGCGCTCGAGCCCACCACCTCTGTCGACCGCGCCGAGCGCATGCTCGGGGAGGTCCCGACCGGTGGCCGTACGCCGCTGGCCGAGGCGCTTGTCTCCGCCGAGCAGGTCGTACGCCGCGAGCGTGCGCGTGATCCGCAGCGCCGGCCGCTGGTCGTGCTGGTGACCGACGGCCGCGCGACGTCGGGCAAGGGTGCGCTCGGACGCGCCCAGCAGGTCGCCGACGTGCTCGGCACCCACGACACCCCGTGGGTCGTGGTGGACGCGGAGGACCCGCGGGCCGTCGTACGACTGGGTCTGGCGCAGGATCTCGCCGCCCGCCTGGGAGCCGAGCACCTTGCACTGGGCGAGGTTGCCGCGGCCACCCTCAAGAACATCGTCCGCGATCAGACGAACCGAATCGGAGCTGCGTGATGGCCAAGGGAATTCCGGACTACATCCCCGAGGACGGTCTCACGACGCGCCAGCGCCGCAACCGGCCGCTGCTGATGGTCCACACCGGCGAGAACAAGGGCAAGAGCACGGCCGCGTTCGGCCTCGGCCTGCGCGGCTGGAACCAGGGCTGGAACGTCGCTGTCTTCCAGTTCGTGAAGTCGGCGAAGTGGAAGGTCGGCGAGGAGAACGCCTACCTCGCGCTCAACACGATCCACGAGCAGACCGGCCAGGGCGGCCCGGTGCAGTGGAACAAGATGGGCGACGGCTGGTCCTGGAGCCGCAAGAAGGGCGAGGACGAGGACCACGCCCAGGTCGCGCGCGACGGCTGGGAGGAGATCAAGCGCCGCATCCTCGCGGAGGAGCACGATCTCTACATCCTCGACGAGTTCGCCTACCCGGTGAAGTGGGGCTGGGTCTCCGCTGAGGAGGTTGCCGAGTTCCTCAAGAACCGCCCCGGCCACCAGCACGTCGTCATCACGGGTCGCAACGTCGCGCCGGAGATCATCGAGGTTGCCGACCTGGTCACCGAGATGACCAAGATCAAGCACCCGATGGACAACGGCCAGAAGGGCCAGAAGGGCATCGAGTGGTGACCCCGTGCTGACCGGCCTGCCCCGCTTCGTGGTTGCCGCGCCCGGCTCGGGGCACGGCAAGACGATGATCGCGACCGGCCTCATGGCGGCACTGCGCGCCCGGGGCCTCGAGGTGTCGCCGCACAAGGTCGGGCCCGACTACATCGACCCCTCGTATCACGGGCTCGCCGCGGGTCGCGTCGGTCGCAACCTCGACCCGATGCTGCAGGGTGAGGAGCGGATCGTGCCGCTTCTGCTCCACGGAGCGTCGACCCCGACGTTGGCCGACGTCGCCGTCATCGAGGGCGTCATGGGCCTCTTCGACGGCCAGCTCGGTGGCGCAGGTTTCTCGTCGACCGCGCACGTCGCCCGCCTCGTGCAGGCGCCGGTCGTGCTCGTCGTCGACTGCGCGGCTGCCTCCCGGTCGGTCGGTGCCGTGGTGCACGGCTTCACGACGTACGACCCCGACGTCCGCGTCGCCGGAGTCATCCTCAACAACGTCGCCTCGCCGCGCCAC
Source organism: Nocardioides jejuensis (assembly GCF_004337475.1). GTDB lineage: Bacteria > Actinomycetota > Actinomycetes > Propionibacteriales > Nocardioidaceae > Nocardioides > Nocardioides jejuensis. The sequence continues at coordinate 93,103 of NZ_SJZJ01000008.1, forward strand.
GAGGCCGAGGTCCGTGCCTCGATCGTCGGGATCCCGGTGCTCGGCGTCGTCCCGCGGCTGCCCGAGATCGTCGTCCCGTCTCGGCACCTGGGCCTGATCCCGGTCGCCGAGCGCGCTCCCGAGGCGCTCGCCGCCGTCGACGCCCTCGCTGACCTGATCGGCGCCCACGTCGACCTCGATGCCCTCCTCGAGCTCGCGGCCAGTGCGCCCGACCTCGACGCGGAGCCCTGGTCGCCCGCCATGCCCGGTGCTGGCGCGGAGAGCGCCGGCGAGCGTGTCGAGACCCCGACGGTCGCGGTCTTCGGCGGCCCCGCCTTCTCCTTCACGTACGCCGAGAACGTCGAGCAGCTCACCGCCGCCGGCGCCCACGTGGTGACCGTGGACCCGCTCGCCGGTGACCGGCTCCCGCTCGGGACCGCTGCCGTCGTCATCGGCGGCGGCTTCCCCGAGATGCACCTCGACGCGCTCGCTGCCAACGCGCAGCTGCTCGAGGACGTGCGGGCCTTCGCGGCAGCCGGCGGCCCGGCGGTTGCCGAGTGCGCGGGCCTGCTCTACCTCGGTCAGGTCCTCGACGGCGTCGAGATGGCCGGCGTCGTGCCGATGACCGCTGCGATGACGCGGCGGCTCACCCTCGGCTACCGCCGCGCCACCGCGCTCGCCGACGGGCCGCTCGTGCGCAAGGGCGAGCAGGTGACCGGTCACGAGTTCCACAAGACCGCCGTCTCCTACGACGCACCCGGCCAGGAGACCTGGCAGTGGGAGCTCCACGACGGCACCTCCGCGACGGAGGGCTGGGTCAGCGGCAACGTCCACGCGTCGTACCTGCATGTCCACGGGGCCGGCCACCCGGAGCACGCCGAGCGCCTGGTCGCCCTCGCCCGGTCGTACGCCGCGAGCGTGCCCGCGTGAGCTGGACCTTCGACGCGGAGCTCTTCCGCTGGAAGTCGGACGCCTCCTGGTTCTTCGTCCGGCTCCCGCAGGAGCTCAGCGACGAGGTGCGTGACAGCCTGACCGCCCCGCCCGGGGGCTTCGGATCGGTCCGCGTCGTCGTGTCCATCGGCGGGAGCACGTGGGCGACGAGCCTCTTCCCCGAGGGCAAGGGCGGTCCCTACGTCCTGCCGGTCAAGAAGCCGGTCCGCATCGCCGAGGGCATCGACGACGGTGACGTGGTCACCGTCCGGATCGCGCTGGAGCAGGCGTGAGCGTCGTCCTGGGTGTCGGCGGTCGTGAGTCGGCCGCGCCGGAAGCGCTGCTCGCCCTCGCGCAGCAGGCGCTCGCCGACCACCGGATGACCTTCGCCGACGTCGACACGATCGCCACGATCGACCACCGAGCGGCCCACGCCGGGGTCGTCCTCCTCGCGGTCAGCGCGGACGCCGGCATCCGCCCCTTCGGGGCCCCAGAGCTCGCCACGCAGCCGGTCGACCACCCGAGCGACCGCGTCCAGCACCACAGCGGTACGCCGAGCGTCGCCGAGGCTGCCGTCCGCGCGTGCGGCGCCCTGCCCCTTGCTGCCCCGGTGAAGGCCGACGACTGGGTCGTCGTTGTCGGATCGTCAGAACCCGCGACTCGACCCGCCAAAACCCGGGTCTCGACGCGCCAAAACCCGGGTCTCGGCGACTACGCGCTGGGCCACCATGGCGACGTCGAGGTCGAGCCGGGCATGGTCGACTTCGCCGTCAACGTGCACGCCACGGAGCCGCCGGCGTTCCTCTCGGAGGCCCTGCGCGCCGCGATCGCCGACCTGGCCCGCTACCCGGATCCGGCGCGCGCCACGGCGGCCGTCGCCGCGGCCCACGGCATCGACCCGGCCAGCGTCCTGCTGACCCACGGTGCCGCGGAGGCGTTCGGCCTGGTCGCGCAGCAGCCATGGCGGCGTCCGGCGATCGTGCATCCCCAGTTCACCGAGCCGGAGGCGGCTCTCCGCGCGCACGGGCACGACCCGCGCCGCCTGCTGCTGTCGCCGGAGACCGGGTTCCGGCTCGATCAGGTCGACCCCGCCGACGCCGACCTCGTCGTCGTCGGCAACCCGACCAACCCGACGAGCGGCCTCCACCCGCGCGACGAGATCGAGAAGCTCGCCGGCGCGGCCACCGTGCTCGTCGACGAGGCCTTCCTCGACGTCGTCGAGGGCATCGAGGCGCCGGTCCACTCGCTGGTGCGTGACGCGGCCGAGGACCCGCGCTTCCTCGTCACGCGCAGCCTGACCAAGACCTACTCGATCGCGGGCCTGCGCATCGGCTACCTGGTCGGTCACCCCGACGTCCTGCGGCGCCTCGCTGCTCGCCGCAGCCCGTGGCCGGTCTCCACGCTCGCCGCTGCAGCAGCCGAGGCCTGTGTCAGCCCCGAGGGGCTGGCGTACGCCGCCCAGGTCCGCGCCGACCTGCCCGACCGCATTGCTGCACTTGTCCGGGCGCTGAGCATGCGCGGGTTCGCCATCGTGGACGACCCGCGTGGCCCGTTCGTCCTCGCCCGGCACCCCGATGCAGGCCGGATCCGTGAGGGGCTGAGGGAGCGGGGGATCGCGGTCCGGCGGGCCGACACGTTCCCGGGTCTCGACGCGACCTGGCTCCGCTTCGCCGCGCGTGGTCCCGAGGAGACCGCGGCGCTCGTCGCGGCGCTCGACCAGCTCGCCGGCTGACGGGTTCGCCGTCAGGCGGTCCAGCGCACCGCGTCGTCGAGGAAGTCGGCGACCGGGTGCACGCCGCGGAGCCACTCCTTCGCCTCCAGGAGCTGCACGAGGTCGCGTTCGCGACGCGCCTCGAGCCGCTCGCGGCGGGTGGGTGCGCCGGCCTCGGACCGCGCCTGGTCGATCGGGTGAATCGTCATTTCTGAAATGTATATCGAAACACTAGACAATTCGACGTGATGCAGGACTCAGGCGCTCTTACCGTCTTGTAACCCGCCGTGTACCGGGCGCTCATACGCGGCGAGCAGGCTCTAGGAGTCCGCACCAAGACACCGCACCGCAGTGCTGAACAACAGCAGTGCCGAACGCCAGGGGGCCACCATGACCATCCACCCCATCCGTCCCGCCACCAGCGAGGCCACCGCGCAGACCGAGTCGCTGACCCGTCGCGAGCGCCTCGAGACCCGCCACTCCCGCGAGATCGTGGAGCTGCTCGACCGGAAGAACGAGCTCCGTGGCGTCCACGCCATGGCCGACTTCCTCGACGACGCGGTGCGCTGGAGCGCCTGACCGTACGCCGTCGCTGGCGAGCCGGGAGACCTGCGGGTCCCCGGCTCGTCGCGCGTCCGGGCGGCCCTCGCCGTACGCCGGAGGGGTCCTCGTACGTCGGACGGATCTGTCACGCGCGCCCGATTCGTGAGAGAGTGCCGCCAAGCTGCAGTGCACGGGAAGTCGGTGTGATTCCGACGTGGTCCTCGCCACTGTGACCGAGGAGTTCCCCCTCGACATGCCACTGGCCACCAGGCTGGGAAGGCGAGACGGGAGCACTGATCCGGAAGCCAGGAGACCGGCTGCAGCAGAACAATCCACGAGGTTTCTGGAAGGAATCACCATGACCCCCACGCAGCTCTCCGCGATCCGCGTCCCCGCCTGGGCCTGGGCCCTGCTGGCTCTCGCCGCGTTCGCCGTTCTCTTCGCCCTGCAGGCCAATGACGTCGTCATGGGTGCCGACAAGGCCATGTGGCTCCACGAGCTCACGCACGACGCGCGCCACGCCCTCGGCGTTCCCTGCCACTGATGTCCATCGGTGACCTGCTCCGCCGCGGACTTGCGGCCGGAGCCGCTGCTGGCTGCCTTGCCGCAGTCTGGTTGCTGCTGATCACCGAGCGCTTCATCAAGCAGGCGCTTCACATCGAGGACGTGCGCAACGCGCTCCACGAGGCGACCGTCAAGGCGCAGGGTGGCCACATCCACGGTGAGGACGAGCTGGTCACGCACACCCAGCAGATCGTCTTCGCGGTGATCGCCCTGGTCGTCGTCGGCGCGCTGCTCGGGCTCGTGTTCGCCGTCGTCTACGGAGCCGCCCGCAAGCGCCTCCCGGGCTACCACGACACGTCCAAGGCGCTGGCGCTCGGCGGTATCGCCTTCTTCGCGGTGACGCTCTTCCCGTTCATCGCGATCCCGGGCAACCCGCCGGCTGTCGGCGACCCGTCGACGATCAACGAGCGCACGGTGATCTACCTCGGCGCGATCGCGCTCGGCATCCTCCTGGTGCTGGCGGCGTTCGCTCTCGACAAGGTTCTCGCGGACTCCGTCCAGGCCGGTCTGCGCACCGTCCTCGTCCTGGCGTTCGTCGTGCTCGCCGGGATCGGGCTCCAGCTGCTCATCCCGAACACGCCGGACGCCATCCAGAGCAAGGACTTCGCGTTCAAGGGCAACCTGTCCTTCAACGCCTCGCCCGAGCTGATCTGGAACTTCCGGATGGCCTCCCTCGGTCAGTACGTCGTCCTGTGGGGCGCGATGGCAGCGATCTTCGGCGCCCTCGTCACCCGCAAGGCTGAGCAGTCCCTGACGGCCGACCGGGAGACCGTCTCCGCGTGAGCTCCGCCCCTGCAGTGCCCACCGTCACGCTCTGTCGTGACTGCTGCTGCGGGACGGCGCACAAGCATCCGGGCGTCGATCACGACGCCCAGGTCGAGGCGCTGCGAGAGGGCCTGTCCGACTCCGGTCGGGTGGTCGTCTCGCAGTGCCTCCTCGCTTGCGAGCGCTCGAACGTCGTCGTGGTCACGCCGACGCCCTCGGCCCGCAAGGCGGGTGCGAAGCCGGTCTGGCTCTCGCGCATCCTCTTCCCGGCCGAGACCCAGGCCGTCATCGACTGGGTGAAGGCGGGCGGCCCCGGCGTGGTCGACGTACCGACGCGGCTGCTCGGCAAGGTCGCTCCGCGCCCGGGTTTCTGGGAGTCCGACCCGTTCTGACCCGTTCTGGCCGACGCGTGCACGACGCACCGTTTAATCTTCACTGGTGTCCTCCACTCCCGAGTCTGCCGCTGATCGCAACGGCGAGCGCAACGCCGTACGCCGTCGGCTGCTGCTCGACGCCGGCGTCGCGCTGCTCGGCGCCGAGGAGGCCGGCGCGGTCAACGTGCGCGCGGCCTGCCGCCCCACGGGTGTCACCGAGCGCTACTTCTACGACATCTTCGGCACCCGCGACGCGTACGTGCGTGCCGTCTACGACGACGTCTGTGCCCAGGCAGCTGCGGCGCTGGTCGAGGCGTCCTCGGCCGGCGGCGACTTCCGTGCCCTGGCCACCAGCTCGGTCGAGGCGTTCGTCGGCCTGATGATCGACCGTCCCGACATGGGCCGGGTGCTGCTGCTCGCTCCCTATCGCGAGTCCGCGCTGGCCGAAGCCGGCCTCGGCCACATGCCGGAGTTCTTCGCTGTCGTCGCGGCCGCGATCCCCGAGTCGGTCGGTGCGGAATCGCGCCAGCTGCTCTCGATCGGGCTCGTCGGCGCGCTGACCTCGCTCTTCACGCAGTTCCTCGCCGGGGCCCTGCAGGTCAGCCGTGATGCCCTCGTGGCCCACTGTGTCGCGCTGATCGTCGACGCTGCCGAGGCGTCGACCCGCCGGATGGCGGATCCGGAGCGATGAGCGCGACGAAGACGGAGCGCGGCACATCGGCTCGAGCGGTGATCGGCTGGATCATCGCTGTGGTCGTCGCGGAGCTGCTGCTGATTGCCGGCGCCGTGACGCTCGTCCGCGGACTGCACCGACTCTCCTTCCCGGTGGGTGACGGGATGGTCACGAACATGGGCCCGTTCGAACGGATGGGTCGCAACCTGTGCGGCGACCGGATGGATGCGCTGGCGACCTTCGGGCTGCGCCACGGTGCCGGCGTTCTCGTGGCGGGCGGCGTCATCGCGGTCGTGGCAGCCCTGATGGTCCTCGTCGCCGCGGCCGTCGGCTGGAGCCGGCTGGCCGGCGCGCTCCTCGTCGTGGCCCTGGTCGTGACGATCGGGGCCGGGCTCCTCGTCCGCCACGCCGATCGGTCGTTCTGGAACGGGCCGTCGCCCAGCAGTGGCCTCTGGTCGGCGGCGTGCGACGGCTCGGCCACCTGACGGCCCTATCCTGACGCGCATGCCCTGGACGACTCGCGGAGACGCACTGCAGCCGGAGCATCGCGCCCGCCTGCTGGCGTCCGGCGTACTCGCGGAGGTGCTCGACGACGTGCCGCTCCGGGAGGTGACTGCGCCCCTTCCCGCGTGGTGGCACGACTACGGCAACGCGCTCTACCTGGCCGACCGGATGTCGATCCCGCAGGCGATGGTCGAGGTGCTGACCACGTACCCCTTCCGTGACGCATTGATCGTCTGCGCGACCGGCATGGAGTTCTTCTCGAGTGTCCTGGTCGGGGGAGACGGGGCGACGATCTTCGTCGGGCCGCACACGTTCATGACGGCCGCCGACCTCTACTGCGGCGCCGGATCGACCCTCGTCCTCAACTCGCACGTGGTGGCCACCGGCAAGGCGATCGTCGACGCCCGCAACGGCGGATCGATCGTGGCCCTGCCCGACCAGCTCTGGGCTGCCGGCGCCTACGTCGTCACCGACGACATGCACCGGCTCGAGGACCTGGAGACCGGAGCGCGTCTCAACGCCTACGGCGCGCACGTCCGCCTCGGTCGCCACGTGTGGCTCGGGCGGGACGCCATCGTCAGCGGTCACGTGGAGATCGGCGAGGGTGCCGTGGTCGGCATGCGCAGCCTGGTCCGCAACCAGAAGGTGCCTGCGCACACCGCCGTCGCCGGCACCCCGGCGCGGGTGATCCGCGAAGGCGTCACGTGGCAGGGCGAGGACACGCCCTGAGCGCTCACCGCCGGGCAGCGTGGCGCACGTCACCCACCCGGAGTGGCGTCAACCACTGTCTGTGACGTCATGTCGCGAGTAGCGTCGTTTGAGCCGGTCATCGCCGACCGGTTCCTGCTCGCGAAGGTTGGTCCGATGCTCGCCCACGAACGTCACGGCGCTGGTTCGCCCATCGTCCTCATCCACGGCATCGGCCACCGCCGCCAGGGTTGGGACCCGATCGTCCCGCTCCTGGTCGCCGCCGGCCACGAGGTGATCACGGTCGACCTGCCCGGTCACGGTGAGTCCCCGGCGTACGACGCGCAGGGCAAGGACGTGAAGACCTATCTCGCCGAGGTCTTCGACGAGCTCTACGACGACCTCGGCATCGACCGCCCGCACGTCGTCGGCAACAGCCTCGGTGGCCTGATCGCGCTCCAGGGTGCGATGAACGGCAATGCCGGCTCGGTCACCTGTCTGTCGCCCGCGGGCTTCTGGAAGAACGACCTCGACTTCCTCTACGTGCGTGGCCTCTTCCGCACGATGATCACCGCTGCGGGTCTGCTGGCGCCGGTCGCGCCGCGCCTGATGAAGCACACCTTCGGCAAGGCGCTCGGCTTCTCGTGGCTGGTGCAGCACCCGGGCCGCATCCCCGAGGACCACGCGCTCGGCGACTTCCGCAACATGCTGAAGGCGCGACCGGCCGTCAAGCAGCTCTTCCAGGGCGCGTACCGGTTCGAGGGCCCGCTGCCGGTCCCGGCGACGATCGCCTGGGCGGAGCACGACAAGGTCCTGCTGCCCTACCAGGGCCGCGTCGCGGAGCAGCGCCTGCCCGAGGCGTTCCACACGATCATGAAGGGCGTCGGCCACGTCCCGATGTCCGACAACCCCGAGCTGGTCGCCCGGGTCATCCTCGAGAGCGTCGCGCGTGCCGCGAAGGGCACCGGCGCTGCCGCCTGATCCCGACGTACGACGGAGCCCCGGTCGCCTTTGGCGTCCGGGGCTCCGCTGCGCTTAGGGTCCGGAGCATGACGGTGGGATCGGGGTCGCTGGTCGGAGAGCGGTATCGCCTCGGCGACTTGATCGGTCGCGGAGGGATGGCGGACGTCTACCGGGCCGTGGACGAGCGGCTCGGTCGCGCGGTCGCGGTGAAGGTGCTGCGGCTCCAGGCGGATGCCGGTCCGGACCGTGCGCGATTCAGCGGTGAGGCGCGGACGCTGGCCCGCCTGGGTCACCCGTCGATCGTCACCCTGCTCGACGCGGGGCTCGAGGACGCGCATCCGTGGATCGCGATGGAGCTCGTGGAGGGCACCACCCTGGGTCACTGGTTCGGTCGGGGCCCGCTCCGCGCCGCCGAGGTCGCCACCGTCGGCCAGCAGGTCGCGGAGTCGCTCGCCTACGCGCACGCCTCGGGTGTGGTCCACCGGGATGTGAAGCCCGGCAACATCCTGCTCGCCGGAGATCAGCGGGTGCTCCTCGCCGACTTCGGGATCGCCCACGTGCTCGACGGCGCGACCCGGCACACGGCCGTCGGTCAGTCCGTCGGATCGCCCGCGTGGCTCGCTCCGGAGCAGGCCGCGGCGGAGCCGGTCTCCAGCGCCACCGACGTCTACTCGCTCGGGCTGGTCCTGCTCGAGGCCCTCAGTGGCGAGCGCGCCTTCAGCGGTACGCCGACCGAGCTGGTGCATGCGCGGCTCGCGGCGCCGCCCGTCGTGCCGTCGAGCGTGCCGCCCGGCTGGGCGGCGCTGCTGGCTTCGATGACCGCGCTCGCGCCGGCCGACCGTCCGGCTGCCGCCGAGGTCGCCGCCCGGCTCGCGGCGTTCGACGGTGCCGACCTGCCGCCGGATCCGGACGCGACCGCGCCGTTCGCGGCGACGCGCGTCCTGCCGGCCGTCCGTGTGGCAGGGGCTGCCGCCGCGGGCTCGGCGCTCCTCGCGGCGCTCGCCACGGTGCCGCGACGCCTGCTGATTGCCGCCGCCGTCGCCCTTGCCCTGCTGCTCGTGCTGGTCCTCTGGCTCGCGCTGCGCGGCGATCCGGCGCCGGTGGCGCCGCACGTCAGCCCGTCGACGTCGGTCACGGTGAAGGCCTCGCCGACTCCGACGCACACGGCCGTGGCGACCCCGCCGCCGACGAAGCAACCGGTGCACTCGACGAAGAAGCCCCACGGCAAGCATGGCGCCAAGGGCAAGGGCGGCAAGCGCAAGAAGTAAATGCGTCGTCCCCGCGCCCGGTGCTCTCGGGGAGCGGTGGGGGCGGGGACGACGGGTGGAGCGGTGGAGCCTCGCGCGTCAGGCGGCGTGCTTGGCCAGCGTCGCGTCGAGCGCGGCGCGGAAGGCCGGGACGTCGGCGTACAGCTGGGTGACGGCGTCCGCGGTGAAGTGCAGGACCTCGAGCGGGGTGGCCGCGACGACGGTCGCCGAGCGCAGCTTGTGCTCGAGGATCGCCTTCTCGCCGACGACGTCGCCGGCGCCCAGGCGCACGGTCTTGCCGTCGGTCAGCTTGATGTCGACCTCGCCGGAGAGGATGACGTACGCCTTGTCGGCGGGCGTCTTCGCCCAGATCAGCGACCAGCCGGCCGGAGCGTCGAGCTCGACGCCCGAGGCAGCGATCGTGAGCAGGTCGCCACGGTCGGCGTCCTGGAAGAGCGGGAAGGTGCCGAGGCGCGAGGCGATACGGGCGCCGTCAGCGTTGAGGCTGGGGGTGCCCTGCGTGCGGAGGGCGCGATTTGCAGCGTTCATTGGTCACTCCTTTGTGAGTGGTGAACAGCAGGTGAACTCAGTGATCACCCGTTCACTGAAACTCTCCTCCACTGCGGTTACGAGAGCAAGCAAATGCGGTGTGACCTGCGTCTTTGCCCTGTGACCTGGGGCACTGGTCAGCGCGCGGCAGGCGCCGTCAGAAGGGGGAGCAGGTGCTGCTTCGTCTGCTCCAGCGGCTCGGTCGAGCGCGTCGCCCGCGCGTGCATGAGTGCCCCTTCGTAGCTGCTCACGACGAACCCGGCGAGCGAGGCTGCCGCTTCGGGGGAATGTCCCTCGCGGACCAGGTGCTCGGCGAGGGCGGCAGACCAGGAGGCGAACGTCGTGCCCGCAGCGTCGATCACGATCGCCGCGTCGGCGGGGGCGAGGGCGGCCGCGCCGACCGGGCAGCCCAGGCGGAAGCCGGTCGCGGCGGCGTTGCTGATCGAGCCGTCGAAAAATGCGGCCATGCCCTCGGCGACGCTTGCGCCCTCGGCGCCGCGGATGCCGGACTCGATGAAGCGGCCAGCGGCCAAGGTGGAGGCCTCGATGAGCTCGTGCTTGCCGCCGGGGAAGTGCTGGTAGAGCGAACGCCGCGCGGTGCAGCCGCGCTCGAGGAGCTCGGTGAGGCCGGTGCCTTCGACGCCCTTCTCGCGGACCAGCTCGATGGCTGCGCTGATCAGGCGCGAGCGTGGACCCTGTGCCATGGCTGCTCCCTTCTGTGTCGCACGTTACCTAGACCTGATGTCTCAGACATGTTTTCCTCTGTAGACCATTCAGTCTACCCCGAGGACCTGCCGATGACCTCCGACATCGTGGCACCGTCACGCGCGCTCCTGGCGGAGCCGCTCGTCCTTCCGAACGGATTCGTCGTCCCGAACCGGCTCGCGAAGGCCGCCCTGAGCGAAGGACTGGGTCGTCGCGACTTCACGCCCGGCACCCGGATCAAGAACCTCTACCGCCGGTGGGCGGACAGCGGTGTCGGCCTCTCGATCACCGGCAACGTGATGGTCGATCGCACCGCGGTGGGGGAGCCCGGCAACGTCATCGTCGAGGATCGTCGTCATCTCGACGACCTGGCGGCTTGGGCCACGATCGCCAAGTCCGGTGGCTCGAAGGTCTGGGTGCAGATCAACCACCCCGGTCGGCAGACGCCGCGCACGCTGACCCCGCGGCCCGTTGCGCCGTCGGCCATCGCGATCCCCGGCACGGCGAAGATGTTCGCCCAGCCGCGGGCACTGAGCGATGCCGAGATCAGGGACATCATCCGGCGCTTCGCCACGACGGCTGCCGTGGTCACCGAGGCCGGCTTCGACGGCGTACAGATCCATGGTGCCCACGGCTACCTGGTGAGCCAGTTCCTCTCGCCGCTCTCCAACCAGCGCACCGACGACTGGGGAGGTACGCCGGAGAAGCGCCGCCGCTTCGTCCTCGAGGTCTTCCGGGCGATCCGTGCCGAGGTCGGTGCTGACGTGCCGGTCGGCATCAAGCTCAACTCGGCCGACTTCCAGAAGGGCGGCTTCTCGGAGGACGAGTCGCTCGAGGTCGTGCACGCGCTCGCCGCCGAGGGCATCGACCTGCTCGAGATCTCCGGCGGCACCTACACCTCGGCCGCGATGCTCGGCGTCGACGACTCCCTCAAGGAGAGCACCCGGCGTCGCGAGGCCTACTTCCTGGCGTACGCCGAACGGGTTCGCGCCGAGCGTCCCGAGCTGCCGCTCATGCTCACCGGTGGTTTCCGGACCGCCGACGGCATGGTCGACGCCCTCGCCTCGGGTGCGATCGACCTGATCGGTCTCGGTCGCCCGCTCGCGGTCCAGCCGGACTTCCCGGCCGACCTGCTGGCTGGCCGCGCCGACGCGAGCGTCGTGCACCCGCGACGCAGCGGCATCCGGCTGCTCGACAACCTCACCGAGCTCACCTACTACAGCGTCCAGATGTGGCGGATGGCGGCGGGCAAGGAGCCTGCGCCCGACCGTCACGCTGCGCTCAACGTCGCCCAGTACCTGTTCAACAACGGCCTCGAGAGCCTGCGCTCTCCGCGCGCCTGACCGGAAGAAGGACCAGTTCCATGCCTCAGCTCACCCTGATCGACGGGGTCCACGTCCTCGACCTCGGCGACTCCGAGAACCGTTTCGGCCCCGCGTGGATGTCCGAGGTCGAGGCCGCGCTCGACGCGGTCGTCGCTGCTCCGGCGCCACTCGTGGCGATCGGCTCCGGCAAGTTCTTCTCCAACGGCCTCGACCTCGACTGGGTGATGGCCAACGCCGACCAGCTCCCGGCGTACACGGCACGGGTGCAGGCGATCTTCGCCCGGGTCCTGACGCTGCCGGTCCCGACCGTCGCGGCGGTCAACGGACACGCTTTCGGTGCCGGCGCGATGCTGGCGCTGGCCTTTGACTGGCGCGTGATGCGCGAGGACCGCGGCTTCTTCTGCCTGCCCGAGGTGGACATCCAGATCCCGTTCACGACCGGCATGGCGGCGCTCATCCAGAGCAAGCTGACGCCGCGCGCCGCCGTGGACACGATGACCACCGGCCGTCGCTTCGGTGCTGCCGATGCCCTCGCCGCCGGGATCGTCGATGGTGTCGCCGCCGAGGACGACCTGCGCGCCGCGGCGACCGCCCTGGTCGCCCCGCTGGCCGGCAAGTCGCCGGAGACGCTCGGCCGGATCAAGGCGACGATGTTCGCCGACGCCGTGTGGGCGCTGGCTGAGGGGGATGCGCCGTGATGCCGGATGCCGTGGTGCCCCATGCCGCTGAGTCGGGTGGCTTCGCGCCGGTCCGCGCGGAGAGTCGGCCCGAGCTGCTGGCGCCGGGCACGCCGGGTCACCAGATCTTCGCCGAGCCGTTGATCGCGCTGTACGCCCTGCCGGGCTTCCTGTTGCCGCTGATGCACCCGGCGACGGCGGCCGCGACGGCGTCGAGCGACAAGGTGTTCGTCGACCCGAACGCGGACCTCGTCGACTTCGCCTGCCGGCTCCGCGACACCGTCGAGATGATCTCGGGTGTGGCGCACGCCGGCACCGAGGCCGACCACGTCGCGTACGCCATGCGTGAGCTGCACCGCCCGATGAAGGGTGAGGACACCCTCGGTGCGACGTACCACGCGTGGACCCGCGACATCTGGACGTGGAACTGGGCCGCGATCGTGGCCGGCTACATGCACGGCTACGGGCAGTTCCGCGGCTGGCCGTCGGCGTCGTTCCGTCAGGACGCCTACCTCGGCATGGTCGAGGCGGGCCGCCGCTTCGGCGTACTCGGCATGCCTGCGACGTACGAGGACTTCCTGGCCGAGTGGCCGACGCACCGTGACCGCGACGCCGACCCGCGCAACGTCGGTGTGCTGCGCCTGCTCGCGCTGCTCACGCCGAGCGGCCTGCCCCGCCCGCGGGGTTTCCGCTGGCTCCCGCTGCCGCTGTGGGCGGTGCTGTCGCTGCCGATCCGGCACTTCCTGCGGGTCGCGATCATCGGCGGGCTGACGGACGACGAACGCCGCATGATCGGGTTCCCTGCCCGTCGCCTGGACGGCCTCCGGGTCGGCGTGCACGTCGCCGTCTGGCGCTGCGTCCCGCGGGGGATGACCTACCGGTTCGGCCTGCTCTGGATGGCCGGCCGCGCGCGCTGGACGAAGCCGGTCTGGCGCACCCGCTTCTCCGCCGAGACCCTTGCCGCACGAAAGGCCTGACATGGAACGCCTCACCACCGCCGACGGCATCGAGCTCGCCGTCCAGGCCAGCGGCAACCCGGACGGTCCGACCGTCGTCCTCGTCCACGGCTTCCCTGACGACCACTCCGCGTGGGACGGCGTCGTCGACCGGCTGGCCGCCGATCACCGCGTCGTCACCTACGACACCCGCGGCACGGGTAGCTCGTCGCGCCCCCGGCGGATCGCCGACTACCGGCTGGATGAGCTCGCGGCTGATCTGCAGGCGGTGATCGATCACGTCGACACCGGCGACGGTGTGCACCTGGTCGGCCACGACTGGGGCTCGGTGCAGGGCTGGCACCTCGTCACGGGCGAGGGCGCCCGGGGTGTCCGCAGCTACACCTCGATCTCGGGAGGCTGCGTCGACCACATCCCGGGGTGGGTCGCCCGTCAGGCGAAGGCGCGCCGCTTCCGCGCGATCGCCGCGATGTGGAAGTCGCCGCTCTACATGGGGCTCTTCTCGATTCCGCTGCTGGCGCCGCTGCTGGCCCGGCTCGGGGTGTTCGACCCGACGATCCGGCTGGCGCTCAACGTCTTCGAGCGGCCCGAGCAGGGCGAGGGGACGCGACCGGGGCCGAGCGCTCGCCGCAACGCCCCCTCCATCCGGATCTACGCCGCCAACGTGTTCCCGCGCCTGCTCCGCCCCGATGGCCGCGGTGGCACCGACGTACCCGTGCAGGTGCTGACGCCGCTGTGCGACATCTTCGTTCCGGCCGTCACGCAGGGCGACCCGCATCCGGAGGTCCGCACCGTCGAGATCCGTGAGGTGCCGGGTGGCCACTGGGCGCCGACGTACAACCCGGGGGCAGTGGCTGGCCCGATCCGCGACTGGATCGCTCGCCACCCCGGCTGAGCGCAGACGCCAGACGAGCCCGGCAGGTCAGCAGACCTGCCGGGCTCGTGTGCGTTGTCGATCAGTGCGTGTCGCGACGGAGGCCGAACGCCGCCAGCAGCGCGGCAAGCGCGAAGCCGATCCCGCCGAGCACGAACGCCGTGACGTAGGCGCTCTCGCTGGGCAGCGCCACCGGGCCGCCGGGGGTCTGGAAGACCTGCGCCGATCCGGCCAGGATCGAGATGACGACCGCCGAGCCGATCGCACCGCCGACGGTGCGCATGATCGAGTTCACCGAGTTGGCGACGCCGGTGTCCTGCGGGGCGACGTGCTGGACCAGCAGCGCGGGCATCGCGGCGTACGCCACCGCGATGGCGGCGTTGGCGGCGACCAGGGCGACGATGAACTCGAGGCTGTGCGCGTGGAGGAGTGACAGCGAGGTCATCGAGGCGATGCCGATGAGCGTCGAGCCGAGCAGCACGCGGCGCGCTCCGTGGCGGACGACGTAGCGGCCGGCGATCGGGCCCAGCGGGATCGCGAGCAGGGTGCCCGGCAGCATGTAGACGACGCTGGTGCGCAGGATGCTCGCGCCGAAGCCGTAGCCGGTCAGCGCCTCGGGGGCCTGGACGAAGTACGTCGCGCCGAGGAAGACGCTGAACATCGCGAAGCCGACGAACGCCGAGGCGAGGTTGGTCGCGAGCACGTCGCGGTGGGCGAGGACCGAGAGCTTGATCAGCGGGCTGCTCGAGCGCGCCTGGAGCAGGCCGAAGCCGAGCAGGATGACGGCCGAGGCGATGAAGAGACCGATCGTGCGGCCGGCGCTCCAGCCCCATTCGTGACCCTGGGAGACCGGGAGCAGCAGCGACACGAGGCCCGCGCCGAGGACGACGGCGCCGACGTAGTCGACCCGGCCGCCGAGGCCGGCGCGGCGGGGGAGAGCCTTCGCGCTCAGGCCGATCATGGCGACGGTCGCGGCGACGGTCAGCCAGAAGATGCGGTGGTAGTCGCCGTCGTTCTGGGTGAGGACGCCGGTGGCGACCAGGGCGAAGCCCGAGCCGAAGCCGAGCGCCGAGGCGGCGATGGACATGCCGTGGGCGATCTTCGCGGGCGGCAGCTCGTGGCGGAGGACCGAGATCGCGAGCGGGAAGAGGCCGAAGCTCGCTCCCTGCAGCGCGCGACCGGCGATCAGGACGCCGATCGAGTCGCCGAGGCTGGCGATGAGCGAGCCGATGAGGGTGAGTCCGAGCGCGACGAGGATGACGCGGCGGTTGCCGAAGACATCACCCAGGCGGCCGAACAGGGGGGTCACCGCGGACGCGGTCAGCATCGTCGCGGTGGCGACCCAGCCGACGGTGGTGGCCGACGTGTGCAGCTGCTGGCCGATGAGGGGCAGCGCCGGGATGACGACGGTCTGGATGAGGGAGAGCAGGAAGACGTTCGCCGCCATGGCGGGGAGGACGAGCCGTGAGTACGTCGCGGGGCCGGTCTGGGCCGAGGGCGCCTCGACGGCGGTGTCGAGGTGAGTGGTCATGAATCGAGAGTGACACAGAATTGACGCAGTGTCGAAAAGTGATGACGTGACGTCAAGCACGGTCGACAGTGCGTCGCGCCGACGTACACTGGCGAGCATGACGACCGAGACGACGACCCCCGTGCGTCGTCGTGGCGGCCCCACGAAGGGCGACCAGCGCGAGGCGCAGATCCTTGAGGCCGCGCGGGGGCTGCTGGGCGACCGGAGCGTCAACGACCTGACGGTCGACGCCATCGCCAAGGCGGCGGGCGTGACCCGCACGGCGTTCTACTTCTACTTCCCGACGAAGCACGCCGTCGTCGCGGCGATGCTCGACGGCCTGTGGGAGGAGTTCGGCGCGACGCACGCCTGGCTCTCCTCGACCGGGCCCGATGTGGCAGGTCTGCGTGAGCACCACCGCCAGACGGCGGCCGTGTGGCACGAGCACCGCGAGATCCTCACCTGCACGATGGGTCCGGTGGGCTACGAGCCTCTGGTCGAGTGGGTCGAGAAGGCGCGCTCGCGCTACGACGACGCACTGACCGCGAAGATCCAGCGCGACCGCGAGGCCGGTCTGGCTCCGGGCGGCGTCGATGCGGCCGTCCTCGCCGACATGGTCTCGGACCTGCGCACCGCCCGCTTCCGGCTGATGGCCCGCTCGAGCGGCGCACAGCTCGACAAGGCGCTCGACGAGCTGACCGAGGTCGTGCTGCGGATGATCTACGGCGAGGCCCCGCACGCCTGAGTGCTGCCCGGACCAGCGGTGCGTGCCCACGCGATTTCTCCCCGGGGTGCGCGGGCGGGTAGCCTCCTCCACGGATCTGTCGCCTAGTGGCCTATGGCGCACGGCTGGAATCCGTGTTGGGTTAATAGCCCTCGGGGGTTCGAATCCCCCCAGATCCGCCAGATGAGGGTCATCTGTGGCAGCGATGCCACGGATGACCCTCTCTTGTTGTCCGGCTCGTGCATCGGTGGCAGTGCTGCCGCGGATGCACCCGGAGTTGGGCCGTCGGCGGTCGCCCTCTAGACTTCGGGACAACCCCCCGTGCGGCGGCATCTCGCTGAATCCCCCAGGGCCGGAAGGCAGCAAGGGCAGGTGAGCTCTGTCGGGTGCACGGGGGGCCTTTGTATGTTCAGGTCATGACGTTCACGCAGCTCGCGGTGATCGGGCTCGTCGCCCTGGCCGGCCCCCTTCTCGCCGTACGACGCTCGTGGCATCTGCCGGTCGTCCTCGGTGAGCTCCTCGCGGGCATTGCGATCGGCCGCACCGGTCTCGCGTACGTCGACCCGTCGGACCCGACGTTCACCTTCCTGGCCGACATCGGCTTCGCGCTGGTGATGTTCGTGGCCGGCACGCACGTGCCGGTGCGCGACCCCGCGCTGCGGCCGGCGCTGAGGTCCGGCGTCGTCCGCGCCGTGCTCGTCGGCCTCGCTGCGGCCGGGCTCGGCTGGGGCGTCGCGAACGTGTCCGGGGTCCACCACGCCCCGCTGTACGCCGTCCTCATGGCGTCCTCGTCAGCCGCGCTGATCCTGCCGGTCGTCGACTCGCTCGGCCTCGGCGGACCGGCGGTCATCGGAGTGCTGCCGCAGGTCGCGGTCGCCGACGCCGCCTGCATCGTGGCGCTCCCGCTGGTGATCGACCCGGCGCACGCGGGCCGGGCGGCTCTGGGCGCCGCGACGGTCATCGGGGTCGCGGCCGTCCTCTTCGTGGTCCTCCGCTGGCTCGAGCGCCGAGGCATCCGCGATGCCGTGCACGACGTGTCGGAGGAGCGGCTCTTCGCGGCCGAGCTGCGGATCCAGCTCGTCCTGCTCTTCGCGCTGGCGGCGCTCGCGCTCCAGATGCACGTCTCGATCATGCTGGCCGGCTTCGCCTTCGGCCTCGGCGTCGCGGCGGTCGGGGAGCCGCGCCGGCTTGCGAAGCAGCTCTTCGCGCTCACGGAGGGCTTCTTCGGTCCGCTCTTCTTCATCTGGCTCGGCGCGACGCTGAACCTCCGCGCCTTCGGCGACCACCCCGACATGGTGGTGCTCGGCCTGATGCTGGGGGCGGGCGCCGTGCTCGCCCACCTGGTCGCTCTGGCGCTGCGGCAGCCGGTCTCGCTGGCGCTGCTCGCGGCCGCGCAGCTCGGCGTACCCGTGGCGGCGGCGACGGTCGGCACCCAGCTCGGGGTGCTCCGGCCGGGAGAGGCGGCCGCGTTGATGCTCGGGGCGCTCGTGACGATCGCGGTGGCGGTGGCCGGAGGCGCCCTGGCGGCACGCGCCGGCCTCGTGGCCACCGCGCCGCACGAGCCGGCAGGGGCACCGGTCGCATGACGCCGGATCACAGCAAGCCCCGTCGTACGCCGCAGAGCGCCCGCGCCCTCACCTCGGCGTACGACGCGTGGCTTGCCGACCAGATCCCCGTCGTGGCCGCCGACATCACGACCAAGCATGCGCAGCTGGCAGCGGACCGGCTCCGCTTCCTCCGCGGCACCTACTACCTCTGGCTGGTGCGCGTCGCCGAGCAGGTGCCCTGGGTGCTGGAGACGACGCGGCTGCCCCTCGTCGGTGACCTCCACGTCGAGAACTTCGGCACCTGGCGCGACGGCCACGCCACCACGCGCTGGGGCGTCAACGACCTCGACGAGCTGGCCTGCGGCCCCTGGCTCCTCGACCTCTTACGGCTCGCGGTCTCCGCCCAGGTCGCTCCGCACGTGAAGGTCGCGGACGACGACGTGTGCGACCTCCTTCTCGACGGCTACGTCGCCGCGCGACCGACCGCGGGCCTCGACGTGAGCAGCGCCGGGGCGAAGCACCTCCGTGCCCTCCTCCCGGATCCGGTGGACGCCGAGCACTTCTACGGCAAGCTCCTGAAAGGCGCGCCCGCCGTCGTACCGGAGGCGGTGGCGACGGGTTCTGCCGCCACCGCGCCGGCAGGCTGGCAGCCGACCTGGCACGTGCACGCGGCCGGCACCGGCTCGCTCGGTCACCGTCGCATCGTCGGCGTCGGCCGAGCCGCCGACGGCACGTGGCATGCGCGCGAGGCCAAGGAGATGGGACCGGGC
Organism: Nocardioides jejuensis; assembly: GCF_004337475.1. Classification (GTDB taxonomy): domain Bacteria; phylum Actinomycetota; class Actinomycetes; order Propionibacteriales; family Nocardioidaceae; genus Nocardioides; species Nocardioides jejuensis. The sequence continues at coordinate 111,680 of NZ_SJZJ01000008.1, forward strand.
ACGGCGGTCTGGGCCGCGACGCAGGTCGGCAGGATGCCGCGGCCGGATGCCTCGTTGTTCGGCGCGGTGACGCAGCAGCTGGACTCCTCGCCCGACGCGATCCGTGTGGCCGGGTGGCAGGTGCGCGACCTGGCCCCCGACCTGGCCCGGATCGACCTCCCCGGGCTTCGCCGCAAGGACGGCGGCCAGCTGCTCGGGTCGATGGCGGCGGCCACGGTCGACGTGCACGGTGTGGATCGTGCGGCGCAGAAGAAGGCGCGAGCGGAGGCGAAGGCGATGGACCGCTCCCGCTTCGCCGACGCGGTGGCGACGATGAAGCAGGTCGTTGTCAACGACCACCGGGCGTACGTCGGTGGGGCCACCTAGGCTCGTCACGTGCCGTCCCGCCTCGCGTTGTCCGCCGTCCTGCTCGCCGTCTCGGCTGCGCTGCTGGGCGGTTGCGGGGGAGCGCCGCCTGCCTCGCCGGCGACGTCTGCCACACCCGCGCACCCGGCGTCCGCGGCGACTCCCGCGCTGCCCGACATCTCGGTGCCGGCCAACCTCGACGACGTGATCGCCTCGGTCAACGCCCGGTCGGGCTCGACCGTGCCCGATGGCCCGGACCGTCGGGTCCTCGGCGCCGACGCGAGCTGGCCCCAGTGCCCGAAGGGGATGGGCATCCCGCAGAAGCAGTCCAAGGGCTCGCCCATGCCGACTGACGACGCGGAGTTCGTCGTCCTCGGGCTGACCAACGGGCCGAGCTTCACCCCGAACCCGTGCCTGGCCGACCAGGTCGCGTGGGCCCGTTCGCGCAGCCTCCTCGCGTCGGCGTACGCGGTGGTGTCGTGGCCGTCTCCGACCACGCTCGCGCAGGTCAAGGACGCCGGTCCGTACGACGGTGGCACGCACCTCGGGGCGCTGCACAACGCCGGCTACGCCGCCGCGGCGTACTCGGTGAAGACGATGCGCGCGGCCGGCCTGGACAGCCCCGCCGTCTGGGTCGACGTCGAGCCCGTGCCGGACTTCGACTGGAGCAGCAGCACCGCGGACAACGCCGCCGTGGTCGAGGGCACGGCCCGGGGCTACCGCGACGCGGGCCTCGAGGTCGGTTACTACTCGGTCGGCTCGCTGTGGAAGCGCGTCGTCGGTGCCCACACGACCGGTGGCGTGCCGGAGTGGCGCGCGGCCGGGGAGACGTCGATGGCCACGGCTCTGGCGCGCTGCGCCCCCTCCTGGTCGTACGGCGGAGGGCCGGGCGTCCTCGCCCAGTGGGTCGAGGACGGGCGCGACCGCGATGTCACCTGCCCGGGGCAGGGCGGGCGGCTGGGTCGCTGGTTCATCCCGTTGAAGCCGTGACCGGCGGGCGGCCCGTCATGGTGCGTGTCAGTGGTGGCAACTAGGGTTCAGGACGTGGAAGCACCCCTCGCGCTCTACCGGCGCTACCGGCCCGAGACGTTCGCCGAGGTCATCGGCCAGGACCACGTCACCGAGCCGCTGCGTGCTGCCCTCGCCAACAACCGCGTCAACCACGCCTATCTCTTCTCCGGCCCGCGTGGCTGTGGCAAGACGACGTCCGCGCGGATCCTGGCGCGCGCCCTCAACTGTGAGAAGGCGCCGATCGCCGACCCGTGCGGGGAGTGCGACTCGTGCCGTGACCTCGCGCGCGGAGGCCCGGGCTCGATCGACGTGATCGAGATCGACGCTGCCTCGCACGGTGGTGTCGACGACGCGCGTGACCTGCGGGAGAAGGCGTTCTTCGCCCCGGTCCGGAGCCGCTACAAGATCTACATCATCGACGAGGCCCACATGGTCACGACGCAGGGCTTCAACGCCCTGCTCAAGCTCGTCGAGGAGCCCCCGCCGCACCTGCGTTTCGTCTTCGCGACGACCGAGCCGGAGAAGGTCCTCCCGACCATCCGCTCACGGACGCACCACTACCCGTTCCGGCTGATCCCGCCCAAGCTCCTCACGGGTTACCTCGGCCAGCTCTGCGAGGCCGAGGGCGTCGCGATCGAGCAAGCAGCCCTGCCCCTCGTCGTCCGTGCCGGCGGTGGCTCGGCCCGCGACACCCTCTCCGTGCTCGACCAGCTGCTCGGCGGCGCCGGTGCAGAGGGCGTGACCTACGACCTCGCCGCAGGCCTGCTGGGCTACACGCCCGACTCGCTGCTCGACGAGGTCGTCGACGCCTTCGCGGCCCGTGACGGTGCCGGTGTCTTCGGCGTGGTCGACAAGGTCATCGAGACCGGCCAGGACCCGCGCCGCTTCACCGAGGACCTGCTGCGTCGCCTGCGCGACCTGGTCATCGTGGCCGCCGTCCCCGAGTCGCTGGCGACCGGTCTGATCGATGTCGCCGAGGATGCCGGTGAGCGGCTGCAGGCACAGGCCCAGCGCTTCGGAGCGATCGAGCTGTCGCGCGCGGCGGACCTGGTCGCCAAGGGCCTGACCGAGATGCGGGGCGCCACCGCGCCGCGTCTGCTCCTCGAGCTGATCTGCGCACGCGTGCTGCTTCCGGGTGCAGACGACACCTCCGACGGCGTTCTCGCGCGACTGGACCGGCTCGAGCGTCGGGCCTCCATGACCGGCGTCGGATCCGTTGCCGCGGCTCCGCAGCCGGTGAGTGGTGATGCTCCTGCGGGCGCGGAGCGTGCTGATGCGGCCGGTGCGACGCGCGCCGCCGTGGCCGAGGCCGGCCACGCGGTGGCCGATGCCGGAGCTGCCGTCGCGCAGCGTGGCGTCGGCGCCGCCCAGTCGGGTCTCGCCGCTGCGCGGGCCGCCGCACGTTCGGTTGCCGGCTCGGT
>NZ_SJZJ01000009.1 GCF_004337475.1 Nocardioides jejuensis
ATGTGGTCGCGCGACCACTCCACCATCAGCCCGAACGCCGCGTCCGGCACTGGCCGCTCGGCCGTGAACTGGACACCACCGCGCGTCGTCGGCAACCCCTCGAGCAGCGGGCGGGCGAGAGCGACCGGCTCGGAGCCGAAGGGAAACATCGAGAAGCCCGCCTCCGTGCGGATGATCGCGATCAGTCCACGCCCGCGGTACGTCAGGCAGGCCATCGAGTACTTGCTCCCGGACGTCGCCGCAGGCGCGAGCTCCAGCGCGCGGGCGTAGTAGCTGCGGATCACCTCCGCGTCCTCGGGTGCCAACGACTCCAGATACGACTCGATCTCGGTCATGGAGTCAGTCTCGCGGCGAAACCCGGGACTCAACATGCAAAAACCCGGGTTTCGGCGGACCAAAACCCGGGTTTCGACGTGGTGCGATCAGTCCTCGTCGAGCTCCGCGAGGATCTCGTCGGAGATGTCGGCGTTCGAGAAGACGTTCTGGACGTCGTCGAGGTCATCGAGGACGTCGACGAGCTTCATGACCTTGAGGGCGACCTCGGCGGACGGGACCGGGATGTCCATCGACGCGACGAACTCGGTCTCGGCGGAGTCGTAGTCGAGCCCAGCCTCCTGAACGGCGGTGCGGACCGCGACCAGGTCGGTGGCCTCGGACTGGACCTGCCAGGCCTCGCCGAGGTCGTTGACCTCCTCGGCACCGGCGTCGAGGGTCGCCTCCAGCACGGTGTCCTCGTCGACCTCCTTGCCGTCCTGCGACTTGGCGACGACGACGATGCCCTTGCGACCGAAGAGGCGCGAGACGGAGCCCGGGTCGGCCATGGTGCCGCCGTTGCGGGTCACCGCGGTGCGGACCTCCATCGCGGCACGGTTCTTGTTGTCGGTCAGGCACTCGACCAGCAGCGCCACGCCGGACGGGCCGTAGACCTCGTACATGATCTCGTCGTAGGAGACGCCGCCACCGTCGAGGCCGGCGCCACGCTTGACCGCGCGGTCGATGTTGTCGTTGGGGACCGACTGCTTCTTCGCCTTCTGGATGGCGTCGAAGAGGGCCGGGTTGCCGGACGTGTCGGCGCCGCCGGCCTTGGCAGCGATCTCGATGACCTTGATCAGCTTCGCGAATGCCTTCGCGCGCTTCTGGTCCTTCGCAGCCTTCTGGTGCTTCGTGGTTGCCCACTTGGAGTGGCCGGACATGCGCTCTCTTCCGTCGTCGTGCTCGTGCAGGTGGGATCAGGCGTGCCGCACGAGCTCGACGAAGAGCTCGTGGATCCGGGTGTCACCGGTGATCTCCGGGTGGAACGACGTGGCGAGCAGGCGCCCCTGTCGGACCGCGACGATCCTATCCCCACCCGGACCGCTGACCGTGGCGGCCACTTCGGCTGCCCCGCCGACCTTCTCGACGTACGGCGCGCGGATGAACGTCGCCGGGTAGTCGAAGTGGTCGGCCCACGTAGGCGCGAACTCGACGGTCGCCTCGAAGGAGTCGACCTGCCGCCCGAAGCCGTTGCGGCGTACGACCATGTCGATGCCACCGAAGGTTTCCTGGCCCGCGGTGCCGCCCTCGATCCCGTCGGCGAGCATGATCATGCCCGCACAGGTCCCGTACGCCGGGAGACCCGCGCGCAGTGCAGCCCGGATCGGCTCGAGGAGCTCGAAGATGCCGGCCAGCTTGCCGATCGTCGTCGACTCGCCGCCGGGAATCACCAGGCCATCGACCTGGGCGAGCTCGGCGGGACGGCGTACGCCGATGGTGCGGACGCCACACTGCTCGAGCATGGCGCGGTGCTCACGGACGTCGCCCTGCAGGGCGAGGACTCCGATGGTCAGGGTGCTGGCGGTGCTCACCGGACGATTCTAGTTTTGCGTGGCGGCGAGCAGCGTCGTGAGGTCCGCGACGGGCAGGTTCGGGTCGAGCCGGGCGCCGCGGGTGCTCGCCATGCCGTCGAGCTGGTACCAGATGATCTGGGACAGCCGGTACGCCAGCGCCTCCGGACCGGGCTTGCGGTCCTCGCCGCGTGCCAGCCACAGACGGACCGCAGAGACGATCTGCGAGACGACACCGAACGCGACCAGGTCGACCGTCGCTGCGTCGTCCTCGTCGAGCTCGATGCCGAGCACGGTGGCGCCCTCGAGCAGCAGCGGCTTGAACTGCTCCGAGATGCCGCGGATGACGTTGCGCACCGGGTTGTCGATCTTGCCCGGAAGCTCGCGCATGGCGAAACGGTGCAGGGCGCGGTGGTCGTGCGCCCACTGCACGTACTGGAGGACGGCGCGCTCGATGACGTCGCGCAGGCCGCCGCCCGCGGCGACGGCACCGATGATCTGCTCGGTGAGCATGTCCAGCGCGCGGCGCTGCACCGCCCGGTCGAGGTCGTCGCGGTCGACGAAGTGCCGGTAGACGACGGGGCGCCCGATGCCGGCCTTCTTCGCGATCAGCTGGACATGGATGTCCGTGCCGGGCGGATGCTCCTCGGTGGCCTCGATGGCTGCCCGGATGATGGCAGCGCGACGCTCACGCTTGTGCGCTTCCCAGCGCACACTGCGCCCGTCCACCTGCTGTTCGTCGGTCCCCATGACCCACTTTCGGCCCAGAAGTTGCTATCGGGCCGCCATCTTGTCAGATCCGTGGGCGATTCGTGCGCTGGCAACGTCGGCGAGCAGGCTGTCAACGGTCTGCTCGGCGCAAGTCTTGTTCGTCCCGAGGAACCCGGTCGGACCACGCTTGATCCAGCCGGCGACGTAGACACCGGGCTCGACGCGGCCCTGCTCGTTGGGCACCGTGCCCGACTTCTCGTCGAAGGGCAGCCCCGGCACGGGACGGCCGCGGTAGCCCACGCTGCGCAGCACCATCGACGCCTCGATGACCTCGTGGTCCTCGCTCAGCTCCGCACGGAGTACGCCGTCAGGGCCGGCGACCAGTTCGGTGCGCGCCACCTCGAGGCCGGTTGCATGGGTAGCGCCGACGACAGCCACGGGAGCCGTGAAGAACCGCAGCACGATGCGCCGACGCTCCCCCGTGCTGGCCGGGCGTGCCGCGATCTCGCGCAGCAGGTCGACCTTCGGGCTCGACGGCAGACCAGCGAAGACGGCGTCGCCGCCGTGCACCAGCACGTCGACATCCGCCAGCCCCGCGAGACCGACGAGCTCGGGCATCGTGAACGCTGCCTCGGCCGGGCCGCGGCGCCCCAGCACCACAACCTCGCGCACGCTGCTGCCACGCAGTGCCTCCAGCGCGGCCGGAGCGATCTCGGTCCCCTCGAGCGAGGACGGGTCCGCGGTCAGGATGCGGGCGACGTCCAGGGCGACGTTGCCGTTGCCCACCACGACAACACGCTCGCCCGTCAGGTCGGGAGCCGCACCGACGTGGTCGGGGTGCCCGTTGTACCAACCGACGATCGAGGTCGCGGAGACGCTGCCCGCGAGCTCCTCGCCCGGGATGCCCATCGACCGGTCCGCCGAGGCACCGACCGTGTAGATCACCGCGTCGTACGCCGCGCGGAGCTGCTCGTGGGTGACGTCCTTGCCGACCTCGACGCCGAGCTCGTAGGTGAAGCCGGGCTGCTTCTCGATCGTCTCGAAGAGGCTGCGGATCTTGCGCGTGTGACCGTGGTCGGGCGCGACGCCGAAGCGGGCCAGGCCGTGTGGGACGTCCAGGCGGTCCAGCACGGTCACCGTGACACCCGGGAAGTGGAGCAGCTCGTCGGCGACGTACAGACCTGCAGGACCGGCACCCACGACAGCGACGCGCAGGCTGTCCGCGGCCGGCTTCTCACGACGGCGCAGCGGCGCGAGGACCGGACGACCGGTGCGGTCGACCTCGGCGAAGAAGTCCGCGTTGATGTCGACGAACGGCAGCTCCGCGGGCTCCAGGCGGGTGTGCGCCTTGATCGCACCCACGGGGCAGGCCGTGACGCACGCACCGCAGTCCACGCACGTCTTCGGGTCGATGTAGACCTGTTCGGCGAGCGCGAAGGTGTCATCGAGCGGGCCGGGGTGGATGGCGTTGACCGGGCAGGCGACGACGCACGAGGCGTCGGCGCAGCACGACTGGGTGACGACGTGGGGCATGACGACCTGTCTGGGGAAGCGGGATCGGGTGGCGACCGGCGGCGGGCCGTCAGGCCGCGTGCGTGTCCGCGGCGTCGGGCGCGTGGATCGTGCGGTCGTGGATCTCGCCGCGGAAGCGCGAGGGCGCACCGTCGATGTTGAGGCGCTTCCACAGGTGGCGGGCCACGCGGTTGTTGGCCAGGCCGACCTTCGCGGTGAGCATGCGCACGTCTCCGAAGATCTCGCTCAGGACGGTCTGCCGCTCCGGGCTGCCCCAGTAGATGTCCTTGATGACCTCGCGCGGGATCTCCAGCTCCTTGCACATGCGACCCGGCGGGATCAGGATCATGTCGGCCATGATCCGGAACGCCAGCGGCGTCAGCGCCGAGAGCAGGCCACGGCGGATGCGGCCCATGCCGGGCGCGTCCTCGGTCAGCTTCGCGTGGGCGAAGGAGATGTGGCGCGCCTCTTCGGCGACGTGGATCTGCATGATCCGGCGCATCAGCGGGTGGATCTTGCCCTCGCCGGCACGGAGGTAGACCTTCTGCATGTGGTCGATCGGCTCCTCGCCGCCGAGCACGAGGATGAAGAAGAACTCGGGGAAGATCCGCGCGAACGACGGGATCAGGTTCTGCATGACGAACGTCTTGGTCCACTGCTGCATGCCGGGGGCGTCGTACTCGCAGCGGTTCACGAACTCCTGGAACATCTGCGTGTGGTGCGTCTCCTCGGTCGCCTCGTGGGTGACGTAGCGGAACTCCGGCGAGCCGTTGGGCAGGTCGTAGACGTACTGCATGAGGCCACGGATCAGCAGGTTCTCGAACTCGAGGCCGACCTTGGCGACCTGCGCCATGTAGGCACGGCCGATCTGGCGCTGACGGTCCGCGGGGAGCGCCTGGTACCACGGGTGCGCACCCATCTCGTGCTCCGGCGGCAGGATCCACTGGTCGTTGTCCGGTGCGACGTCGTAGGAGTCCCAGTCGATGTCGACGAACGGGTCGAAGTGCAGATCCACCGAACCCTGCGACAGCGTCGCCAGGTGCTGTTCGTACGTCACGTCAGTCGTCATGCTTCACCTCGTCGTGTGACCGCGCTCACCAGTTAGTGAGACACCGTGTTCATGACAACCACGTTAATGCGACACGACGTCGCGCAAAACAGGAAAGGGGGTGTTTCCGACCGTGGGTTGCGTCACATCGCGACGCGGCCAGCCAAACAGCAGGCGCCATCGTGGACGGTGTTGCACGCTCGAGAGCCCGCGCCCGACGGCCATGGCCAGCCCGCCGGCGAGCAGCCACACCAGCCATGGCATCCGGATCTCCAGGCCCGACCAGAGCAACGGGACGGCGTACACGAGCACGGGCATGTGGCACACGTAGTAGACGAGTGAGCTCCGCCCGATCGCTGCCAGGGCGGGCACCTGCACACGGTCCGCGGCCCGCGCCACGACGGCCGGGACCCGACCCGGCAGCGTCCTGGCCAGCACGTCTCCGAGCAGGAAGTACGGGAAGAGCCAGACGAAGCGCTCGGCATCCGGTCCGAGACCGCTGACGACGTGCGCCACGACGAAGCCGGCTGGCATGGCGATCGTGCGCGCCGGCGCCGGGATCGCGCCTGCCATCAGGTGGAAGGCGAAGAGCCACGCGAGGAACCAGAGATAGCCCTGCGGATCGTGGAACGCCTGACCGACCAGGTGCCAGGGCACCGGACGTCCCGCCGCGGCGGCGTCCAGCAACACATGGGTCAGGTCGATCGTCATCCAGACGGCGTACGGCCAGAGGATCGCGCGGACCTTGCCGGACAGGTGCCGGCCGAGCCCCTTGGCCAGGGAGCGCGACAAGAGGACGCCGCTCAGCAGCATCAGGAGCGGCATCCGGACCTGCTCCAGTTGGTCGTTGACCCACACGAGCGGCGCCAGCGCGGCACCGGTCACCAGGGTTGTCGTGAGCTGCGCGTGGAGAACGACGACGGCGACGACGGCACCTCCACGCAGCGTGTCCATCCAGTCCATCCGTGCCCGAGCCATGGGAGCCACCGAACACGGGCACGATGTCCCGTCAGTGACCGTGCGATGAACTCAGATGCGGCGCTGCCAGAGAGCTGCGACCTCGATACGTCCCTCGTCGAACCGGGCCCGGAGCCCGTGGCGCTCGAGGCAGGCCAGGACGGAGGTTGCGAGCGGGTCGCCGTCAGCCGCGTTGGCACCGTCCGCGTGCCAGAGATTGATCTCGAGCATGGGGGTGTCGACGGCGTGCCAGACGTCCATCGGGACGAACCAGATCACGCCGTGGAGCTGGCCGGCGTTCTCCTCGAGCGCGCGCCGCGCGGCCCAGTGGTCCTCGACGCCGGCGAGGACCTTGACGCCGTGCTGCTGGCACTCGACGAACGCCACCCGGAGACGGTCGACGTCCGTCGTGGCAGGCCAGCCGGCCTGCTCCTCAAGCAGCTCCCTGCGGGCGGCAGCCAGCCAGGCGCGCCCCAGGATGCCGGCGTCGGCGCCGCCCAGCTCCGCCTGGATCGCCTCGGTGACCTCGGCGAGCTGCTGGTCGTCGTTGAGCAGGCCCGCCCGGACCTGGAGACGCGCGAACGCGCGGAGCTCCCGCTCCGCGCGTTCGGTGTTGGTGCTCATGCGGTGTGGATCGCCCGAGGCGAAATCACCAGCCGCGCTCGGCGAGGCGGTGCGGCTGCGGGATCTCGTCGACGTTGATACCGACCATCGCCTCACCCAGACCACGCGACACCTTCGCCAGCACGTCCGGGTCGTCGAAGAACGTCGTCGCCTTCACGATCGCCTCGGCACGCTGCGCCGGGTTGCCGGACTTGAAGATGCCCGAGCCGACGAAGACGCCCTCGGCACCGAGCTGCATCATCATCGCGGCATCGGCCGGGGTCGCGATGCCACCGGCGGTGAACAGCACGACAGGGAGCTTGCCGGTCTCGGCGATCTCCTTGACCAGCGCGTACGGCGCCTGCAGCTCCTTCGCCGCGACATACAGCTCATCAGCATCCAGCGTCGTCAGGCGACGGATCTGCGAACGCAGCGTGCGCATGTGCGTCACCGCGTTGGACGCATCGCCCGTGCCAGCCTCGCCCTTCGAACGGATCATCGCCGCGCCCTCGGTGATGCGACGCAGCGCCTCACCCAGGTTCGTCGCACCACAGACGAAGGGAACCGTGAAGGCCCACTTGTCGATGTGGTTGGCATAGTCCACCGGCGTCAGCACCTCGGACTCGTCGATGTAGTCCACACCGAGCGACTGCAGGATCTGCGCCTCGACGAAGTGACCGATGCGGGCCTTGGCCATCACCGGGATCGAGACGGCCTCGATGATGCCGTCGATCATGTCCGGGTCCGAGGCACGCGAGACGCCGCCCTGGGCGCGGATGTCGGCCGGAACACGCTCCAGCGCCATCACCGCGACGGCACCGGCGTCCTCGGCGATCTTCGCCTGCTCGGCATTGACGACATCCATGATGACGCCGCCCTTCAGCATCTCGGCCATGCCGCGCTTGACGTGGGAGGTGCCGGTGGCCGGGGTCTGCTGCTCAGTCACTGCTGGGGATCCTTCGAGAATCGATGCGGGGAACACCCCAGCCTACCGCCGGGGGTTGACGGCTCAGGCGGCGAGGGCCTGCTTGCGGACCACCCAGATCCGCTGGCCGACCGTGATGGTGCTGGCGGCGGCGAGGAACCACAGGGCGGCGTACATCAGGACGGGGAGACCGACCAGCGCACCGACGCCCGTGGCGACGAGGCAGATGACCAGCCGGTCGGCGCGCTCGGCGATGCCGACCTTGGCCTGGTAGCCGAGGGTCTCGGCGCGCGAACGCGCGTACGACGTCACGTTGCCCATGACGAGGCAGATCAGCGAGAGCACCAGGTAGAGCTGGGAGTCCCCCGGCCCGGCGAAGTAGAGCGCCAGGCCCGCGAAGATCGCGCCGTCACCGACGCGGTCGAGCGTGGAGTCCAGGAACGCGCCGAACGGCGTCGAGCGGTCCGCCAGGCGTGCCATGTGCCCGTCGATGAGGTCGCTGAAGACGAACGCGGTGATCACGAGGACACCGGTCAGCAGCATCCCCTGCGGGAAGAAGACGAGGGCACCGGCGCAGACGCCGATGGTGCCGACCAGCGTGACCGCGTCCGGGCTGATGCCGAGACGGAGGAACAGCTTGGCGATCGGGGCGAGAAGGGCGGTCCAGAAACCGCGGAAGCGTTCGAGCATGGTGGCCGCAGGCTATCGCTCGTCGCGCAGCGCCGTCACAACGTCGTCCGTGGCGGTCGGGAGACCGACGACGTTCCAGGTGACTCCCCCGGCCTCGACGCCGCACCGTGCACCGCCGAGGGAACGAACGATCGCCTCGCCGGGCAGCCGGTCCCACAGCGGTACGTCGTGCTGGAAACTGACACCGAGCGTGCCCGTCGCGATGGCCACAGCGTCCATGCTGCCCGAGCCGAGCATCCGCAGCGTGGCAGGCCGCGCGGCTACGCGGAGCCAGGCGGCCCCGGCCGGCGAGGCGTACCGGTCGGGGTGCAGGTACGTCGCCGCGCAGACGGCGGCCAGCGGGCGGTCGTCCGGCACGGTGATGGGCTGCCCGTTGGCGGTCGCGGGCAACCCGGGCCCGCCGGCGTACGTCGTGTCGGTGGCGGGGTGGTGGATCGCGCCAAGGAGCACGTCCTCGTCGGTGGTCAGCGCGATCGCGGAGCACCACCAGTCGAGGCCGTGGAAGAAGTTCCACGTGCCGTCGACCGGGTCGATCACCCAGGTGCGACCCGAGCTGCCGTCGTGCGCTGCGCCCTCCTCACCGACGATCGAGTCGTCGGGTCGGAACGCTCGCAGCCGCGCGACGACGTGCGCCTCGGCGGCGTGGTCCGCTGCGGTCACGATGTCCGACAGCGACGTCTTGTGGTCGGCGGCCAGTCCGTCGGCGCGCATCGTCGCCGCGAGGTGGCCGGCCTCGCGGACCAGGGTGGCGGCGAACTGCAGGTCGGCACGGAGGTCGTCCATGCCGCGCACGCTACCGCCGGGAGGTTGCCGGTCGGAGTCGGGTGCGCGGCGATGCGGCGAACAGGAGTGCCGCGCACCCTTCCCGTCCTCGTCTCTCAGGTCAGCTCGGGCACCCGCAGGTGGGCGATCGCGAGGTCGAACTCGGCGACGTCGACCACGTCGACCCCTGCCTCACGTACGCCGCGCTCGCGGATGGCCCAGCTGTCCTCCCGGCTCGCTTCCATCGCCTCGCGGCTCGTGAACGCGGTCGTCGCGCAGGCACGCCGCATTTCGCGGTCGACGAGCAGGCTCGCACTGCAGAAGCCCGGGAGCTCCTCCAGCATCGGCAGCAGGACATCGCGGTAGATGCCGATCCCCCGGTCCAGCTCGGTGTGGTCGGTGCGCAGCCAGACGGAACGGGCGCACGCACCGGTGTGGGTGAAGTGCTCGCGGTGCATCGCCGCGATCTCCCACTCCTCGACGCCGGCGAAGCCGCCGAGCACGCGGGCCGCCTCGTCTCGCAGTGAGCTGAAGCTCTCGAAGCTCGACTGGAGCGACTCCTCGTCGATCCACGAGCTGGTGCCGATGCAGTGACCCTGTACGCGGTCGACCATGAGCGAGATGCCGAGACATCCTTCTGCCTCCGTGAGCGACGGCATGACCGTGTCGCGGACGAAGTCGATCAGCCGGTCGACGTTCTCCGGCTTCCCGTGGATCGTGGTGGAGCGTGCAAACACGTCGGTCTCCCTCGGACGGGGACGGCGCCCCGGCGGCGCCGCCGCTCCCCTCCACCGTCCGCCCGACTGGCGGGTAACGCAACCCCTTCTGGGGTACCAGTCACCGAGCTCGCGTCACCAGGCGTCGGCGAGGAGCTGTCGCGTGTCGCCCATGACCTGCGGCAGCACCTTCGTGCGTCCGATGATCGGCATGAAGTTCGCATCGCCCGACCAGCGCGGGACCACGTGCTGGTGCAGGTGCGCAGCAATGCCGGCCCCGGCGATGGAGCCCTGGTTCATGCCGATGTTGAAGCCGTGCGCGCCCGAGACCGAGCGGATGACCTCCATCGCGCGCTTGGTCAGGTCCGCGATCTCGACCGCCTCCTCCGCCGACGTCTCGGTGTAGTCGGCGATGTGGCGGTACGGCACGACCATCAGGTGGCCCGGCGAGTACGGGTAGAGGTTGAGCACGACGTACGCGGTGGTGCCACGGTGAATGACCAGGCCCGGGCCGTCCTCCAGCGTCGGGATACGGCAGAACGGGCACTGCGCGACGCTCTCGTCGTCGGGCTTCGACTCGCCCTTGATGTACGCCATCCGGTGCGGGGTCCACAGTCGCTCGAGCCCGTCGGGCTCCCCGACGCCGTCCTGACGGATCGCCTGCTCCTCAGTCTGCATGGCGTCATCCTTCCAGCCAGTGACGGGCGGGATGGTTGCAGGGCGCCCTGTATTTCGCGCTGGCAGTGGCGTATAACGTCGCTCAGCCCGCCGCTCGGGCACTCTCGGGTAGGTGACTGACCAGGAGTGCGCCCATGACCACCTTGCCCTCCGTCGTACGCCGGGGCGCCGTCGCACTCGCCATGGCCGCGGCTGCGCTTGCTCCGTTCCCGGCCGCAGCCGCCGGATCCATGAACGTGGACCTCACGGGCAGCAGCCTCGTCGAGCCCGCGTGGGGAGAGACCATCCCGGCTCCGGTGACCCTCCAGCTGTCGGAACCAGCCGCCACGGACATGACGCTGACGGTCGGATTCACCCGCTACACAGGCACCTACTGGCCTTCGAGCTGGGACCAGACCCGGACCGTCACCATCAGCGCCGGCGAGGTGGGAGCGGTCGCAACCTTCGCGATCGTCGGTGACGACCGGGACGTCGCAGCCACCTACATCTCCCAGGTGATCGCGGCCCCAGCCGGAGTCTCGTCGGGCTGGGCCTTCACCCCGGTGACCGACACGACCCGCGACGGCGAGCTGTTCTGCTCCTCCGGCTGGGACGTGGACCTCGTCGCACCGACCGACTACACCGGCACCCCGACCGGTTTCTGTCCGAACGAAGAGAAGAGCTGGGGGTCGGTCACCCTCCCCGACGGGTCGGGCACGCTGACGGGGGTCTCGCACCACACGTCCACCAACATCGTGGACCCCTATCGGACCGCACCGGCCGTGGGCGACCTCGGCCGGACCAGCGGCGATGTCACCCGCGCAACCTGGAGCGTGGGGCCGCTCAGCATCGAGGCGTGGGGCATGCACACGGAAGCGGCCGCGACCTGCGCCAGCCTGGGCGGCGAGCCCACGCTGGATCTGGCCTCCGGCATCGATCGCCTGGTCATCCGCCAGGCGAGCGGTGTCCCCGGCGTGCCGGCCGTCGTGCTGGACCTCGGCCCGATCCACGAGCCGAAGACCTATGTCCTCGGCGAGTGGCTGATCGCGCTCAACTACACGCAGATCCTGCGCGACACCGCGTCCGGCCCCTGGATGAACGGCGCACCCCAACCCAAGGTGGCCGCGGTGCAGTACGCCGTCTACATCGAGCGCCGAAATCCCAAGTCGCCGTACTGGGCCTCGTTGGCGAAGTCGGACGTGGTCTATCCCAACGGAAGTCCCTGCAACGCCTGAGCGCATCACGCAGGAACGCCCCGCCGGACCGGCCGGCGGGGCGTTCGTGTCGTGCGTGGGTCAGACCTGCTCGCGGGAGGCGACCGCGGCCTGGACGCGCGCGATCGCTTCCTCGATCGGCACGCCGTTGTCCTGGCGCCCGTCGCGGTAACGGAACGAGACCGCGCCCTTCTCGACGTCGTCGTCGCCCGCGATCATCATGAACGGCACCTTCTGCAGCTGCGCGTTGCGGATCTTCTTCTGCATGCGGTCGTCGGACTCGTCGACCTCGACGCGGAGACCCTGCGCGTTCATGCGCTTCGCGACGTCGTACAGGTAGTCGACGTGGCGCTCAGCGATCGGGATCGCGGTGACCTGGACCGGGGCGAGCCACGGCGGCATCGCGCCGGCGTAGTGCTCCAGCAGCACGCCGAAGAAGCGCTCGATCGAGCCGAACTTGGCCGAGTGGATCATCACCGGCTGGTGCTTGGTGCCGTCGGGGCCGACGTACTCCAGACCGAAGCCCTTGGGCTGGTTGAAGTCGTACTGGACGGTGCCCATCTGCCACGTACGGCCGATCGCGTCCTTCGCCTGGACGGAGACCTTGGGGCCGTAGAACGCAGCGCCTCCCGGGTCGGGCACGAGCTCGAGGCCGGTCTCGGCACAGACGTCGGCGAGCACCTGCGTGGCGACGGCCCAGTCCTCGTCCGAGCCCACGAACTTGTCCTTCTTGGAGTCGTCGCGGGTCGAGAGCTCGAGGTAGAAGTCCTGCAGGCCGAAGTCGCGGAGCACCGTGAGCATGAAGTTGAGCAGGTGCTTCACCTCGGCCGGCGCCTGCTCCTTGGTGCAGTAGCTGTGCGAGTCGTCCTGGGCGAAGCCACGGACACGGGTCAGGCCGTGGATGACGCCGGACTTCTCGTAGCGGTAGACGTGACCGAACTCGAAGAGGCGCAGCGGCAGCTCGCGGTAGGAACGACCGCGAGAGCTGTAGATCAGGTTGTGCATCGGGCAGTTCATCGCCTTCAGCTGGTAGTTCTGACCCTCGAACTCCATCGGCGGGAACATCGTGTCCGCGTAGTACGGCAGGTGACCACTGGTGTGGAAGAGGCCGTCCTTGGTGATGTGCGGGGTGCCGACGTAGGAGAAGCCCTCCTCGATGTGCCGCTGGCGGACGTAGTCCTCCATGACCCGCTTGATGACGCCACCCTTGGGGTGGAAGACGGGCAGGCCGGAGCCGATCTCGTCCGGGAACGAGAAGAGGTCGAGCTCCTTGCCGAGCTTGCGGTGGTCGCGGCGCTCGGCCTCCTCGAGGAGGTGCAGGTAGTCGTCGAGCGCCTCCTTCGACTCCCAGGCGGTGCCGTAGACGCGCTGCAGCTGCTTGTTCTTCTCGTTGCCGCGCCAGTACGCCGCCGCCGACCGCATCAGCTTGAACGCCGGGATGCGCTTCGTGGTCGGGAGGTGCGGACCACGGCAGAGGTCCTTCCAGACCGTCTCGCCGTTGCGGTTGAGGTTGTCGTAGATGGTGAGCTCGCCGGCACCGACCTCGGCGCTCGCGCCCTCGGCGGCCTCGGCGCTGTTGCCCTTGAGGCCGATCAGCTCGATCTTGTACGGCTCGTCGGCCAGCTCGACGAGCGCGTCGGCGTCGTTGGTGACGCGACGGGAGAACTTCTGGTTCTCCTTGATGATCTTCTTCATCCGGCTCTCGATCTTGTCGAGGTCGGCCGGGGTGAACGGGATCTCGACGTCGAAGTCGTAGTAGAAGCCGTTCTCGATCGGCGGGCCGATACCGAGCTTCGCGTCCGGGAAGATCTCCTGCACGGCCTGCGCCAGGACGTGGGCGCAGGAGTGGCGCAGGATGTCGCGGCCATCCTTGGAGGCCATCTCGACACCCTGCACGGTGTCGCCGTCGACGAGCTCGTAGCTCAGGTCCTTGAGGGCGCCGTCGAGACCACCGACGCGGGCAGCGATGACGTCGGGCTGCTCGGTGAAGAGCTCCCACGCCTTCGTGCCGGCGGCGACGGTGCGCTCCTCCGTGCCGTCTGCGGTGACGATGCTGACCTTGATCTCGGACACGGTTGAGCTCCCTCAGGTTGCGGGCGGGCTACGGCCCCGCCTCGTGGCGAGATCCTAGCGAGGCTGCCTGCTCGGCTCGAACGCGTATCGGATGGGTTTTTCAGTAGCCGTTGAGGACAGGCTGACCCTCGACGATCCTCAGATCGGTGCTCGGGCCCTGGCGCGTGACGGTGCCGTTGACCGGCTGCCACGCTCCGGTGCCCAAGCGATAGTCGGCCTCCCACGTGACCTCCACGCTGGGCCGCACCGTGCCCGCGTGCTCGAAGACGTGCGTGATGTAGCCGTCGATATCGGGATCGTCGTGGTCCCAGGCCTTGCCCGCCCAATCGGTCGGCTGTGTCGTGCCGTCACCGTGATGCCAGACGAAGCTGGCCGGCCGGATCCTCAGCTGCACCTGGCGATTGAGCAGCGTCAGGGTCTTCGTGAACGGCGCAGCCTTCGTGGAGAAGATCGTCTCCAACCCGACGAGGGTCTTGCCCTTCGGCGGCTGGATGCTGAGCTCCGACACCGGAAGCGGCACCCGCTGGAACGCGCGGAGCACGAGCGACGGGAGGCTGGGCTGTGCGGCAGGCGTCGACGGTGTGCAGGGGCCGCCGTAAGAGAAGTCGGTGGCGCCCCCGCCGAACGCGAACACCGTCTGGAGGATGTACCCAGTGGGTGAGTCCACGAACGGAGCACATGAGGTCACCGGCCGACAGTCAACGTCGAGCGCCGGCGCCCCGCACATAGGCAGTGTGTGATCCTGCGAAATCGATGCGTCCTCGCCTCCTCGCGATGGCTTCGCAATAGTTCCGCCCGCGTAATCCTCCGCCGAACCGACGAAGTCTCCATGCCCCACAGACACGTCGGTCGTGTGGTGGGCTGAAGCCGCGCCAGCCGGGACAAGAACCAGGGACACGGGCGCCGCAACCGCAAGTCCCCATGCGCCATGTCGCGCCCCGAGCGACAACTCTCTACTCATCGATTCGATCCAGCCCGAGGAACTCGAATCCGTTGGACCAGCGGGTGCCCGCGTAGAACAAGAAGGACTGCTTCCCTTGTCGGTCGGTGACACGCCCAGACTGATGCCTGATCGACTGAGGCGCCTGCCGCACTCGCACCGCAAACCGATACAGCGGTGCATTCGACTTCGGATCTGCCTCGACTGCCTCGACCGTCCATCCGCCGCCGCTCAAGCGACCTTCGTCATAAATCGCCCTGACCTCCCGAACAAGGTTTGAGCACGTCTTGCACTCCTTCGCCGACACAGCCATGAACGGTTCCGTGTCGCCCGTGTGCATCGCGTAGGTGACCGCGTCGAACCAGTACTTCACAAAGGCCTTCGCACCAATTGCGTCATCGCGCTTGGCCAGGTCAGGCAACACCGGCGCGACCGGACCCGTCGCGGATACCGAGGGCGTCGGCTTCGGCGCAGCCGAGGAGGCCGACGGCTGCGGGTCACCACCACAACCGGCGAGTCCGAGCACGAGCACACCAGCCGCAGCGGCAGCGGTCAGTCGATGAAGAGCCATGAAGGGCCGTCCCTTGATCCCGAGAGCGCACACCCCAGGACCAGGGCACGCCCCAGCACCGTAAGCCGACCCACCCCAACCCGGGAAGTGCTCCTCCACAGTGCGGCTCAGCGCCGCAGCACCGCCGTCATCGCGCCGCCGGGCAGACGCGTGACCACATACCGCTCGTCATGGACCACGTGATGATGACGCGGACAGATCAGCACACCACGCGCCAGATCCGTCTTCCCGCCAGCGGACCAGGGGTCCAGATGGTGCGCCTCGCACCACCGGCCGGGGACGTCACATCCGTTAAAGGCACAGGTGTGCTGCCGCAGCCCCATCGCCCGTCGCTGCGCCTTGCTGAACAACCGCCGCGAGCGCCCCAGATCCAGCACCTCCGAACGCCCACCCAGCACTGCCGGCAGGACGCCCGCCTGACACGCCAGCCGGCGGACCTCCCCCACCGGGATCGCCTCATCGCCCGCCATCGCGACACCAGTGCCCGCGAGGAGGTCCTTCCAGTCGATCGTCACGACCACCTGCGTCGCGTCACCACCATGGATCGGCAGCCGATCGACGTCCATGCACTCCAGCATCGCCGCGAACGCCTCACCCAGCACGCGCTCGTGCGTCAGACGACGGCCGGTGACCGGGTCCAGGTACCGCGACGGAGCCTCACCAGCGCCTGTCGCGGCGTCGTGCCGCGGAGATGAGAACGACTCCAGGTAGATCCGCAGCCGCGCAGCCACGGAATCCGGCAGCACGCCGCTGACCCTGGTCACACCGTCACCCGCCGAACGCAGCGTCAGCCGCGTCGCGGCACGCGCCCGGGCCAGCTCAGCCTCGAGCTTCGCCCGCTCGGCGTCGTCGTAGGACGCGGGGTCGATCACCGCCAGGATCCCGTCACCGAGCCGCCGCAGCTCCGCCGGAGCGAACTCCCCCGCGCGCTCGATCAGGTGACCCACCGCTTCGTCGCGCACCGCCGACGGCACGTCGGGCCCGAACGCATCGACTGCTCGCACGATCACCTCGGCGTGCCGCACCGACATCCGTCCCGATCGCAAAGCCGTCCGCAGCTCCGGGTGCCGGCAGACATCGCCCGCCAGGCGCTGCATCCGACCCGTGACCGCGCCGTCGTCGTGCAGCACAGCCGCCAGCCAGGCACCCGCCGACCGGGAACCGTGCTCGTCGGCGACATCACCAGCCACCGACAGGGCGTCGACCAGCAGGCCCTCGACCTTCGCCCGCACCGACGACAACGTCAGCAGCAGATCCTCTTTCTCAAGCACGCTCAAGAACGTCGGGTCACTGCCCGCCACCGCCTTGAGCTGCTCATCCAGCGCATGCGCCGCCGCCACCAACAGCGGCTCATGCCCGGACCCCGAGAAGTAGTCCATACGCAGCATTATTTATCGAACGCATGTTCGATGTCAACCGTTGGTCCACACGTTTCCGCAGGTCAGGGCCACTTTTCCTGTGGACAGAAACCGGGTTGGCACAGCCCGTTCACGGCAGGCGCAGGCGCCACGTCACCGGCAGGGGAAGCTCCACACCGTCACGTCGGACGCCGCGATGCGAACCGACGTGTGACCCGAGGTCACCAGCACGGCGACCTTCGTCAGGCCCTCGTCCGCGTCGAAGGAGCTGTCGAAGTAGTTGCGCCAGGTCGCGCCGACGGTGACCTTGCCGTACGGCGTCGTGAACGTGCCGGACGAGAGGTCCGTGTAGACGTGCCCGTTGATGACCAGGCGGTCCACGTGGACGCTGCCCGTGAAGAGATCGTTGCCGTAGTTGCTCGGGTCGCCACACACGCTGTGGACGGTCGACCGGGCACCCACCGCCCGCACCCGGAGCAGACCGAGGTTCACGTTGACCACGCTGGAGGCGACGGAAGCGGACGAGGTCGCGGTCGAGGCGCCGTCACCGCTGAAGGCGAACGATGCGCCCTTCGTCGTGACAACGGCCGCGCCGATGACGTCGGTGTGCGAGGCGACCGACTTCGTCAGCTGCTGCTCGCAACGGCCGCTGACACCGGCATGAGCGGACGTGGCCGAGCAGTCGTACTCGACCGGGGGCTCCGTTCCCGGCAGGAATGTCGCGGACGCCGCCGACGGCACCATCACCGCTGCTCCGACCAGACCGGCGACCAGCATTTTTCCGTACATCTGCACTCCCAAGAATCTCCCGAATGTCATCCCGTGCAGTGCCATCCTGCTCGGTGCGCTGGGCATGCGCTGGACTTTTGCCAAAAGTGCAGCGCCCGCGACGCATCCGCCGACCAGGTGCCGACCCACTAGCTGGTCACGCGGCCGACCCACCGGCGACGCTCGCCGCTGCTAGCGTCGCCGCCATGGCGAACGACACCACCCCGCAACCGCCTCTGGCTCACCCCGACGAGCCGCATCACGACTCGACGGCGAGCCGCCTGAACTGGCTGCGGGCCGGCGTGCTCGGCGCGAACGACGGCCTGGTCTCGACGGCAGGCCTCGTCATCGGCGTCGCCGCCGCCACGCCGGAGCCGACGGCGATCCTCACCGCGGGCATCGCAGGTCTGGCCGCCGGTGCGGTCTCGATGGCCCTGGGCGAGTACGTCTCCGTCAGCACCCAGCGGGACACCGAGCTGGCGCTGATCGCCAAGGAGAAGCACGAGCTCAAGCACGAGCCCGAGGAGGAGTTCCTCGAGCTGATCGGACTGCTCGAGCAGCGCGGCCTCTCCCCCGAGACCTCGAGGAAGGTCGCCCACGAGCTGACCGAGGCAGACCCGTTGCGTGCGCACCTGGCGCTGGAGCTGGGCATCGACCAGGAGGACCTGACCAACCCGTGGCACGCCGCGATCTCGTCGGCGATCTCGTTCAGCCTCGGTGCCCTCGTCCCGATCCTCGCCTCCCTCATCGCCTGGCACCGGTTGCTCTGGATCGTGGGTGCGGTTGCCATCGGCCTGGTCGTCACTGGCTACGTCTCGGCGCACCTCGGCGATGCCGGGCGGCGCCGCGCGATGTCACGCGTCCTCGTCGGCGGCCTGATCGCGATGGCCATCACGTACGCCGTCGGCCGCGCCGTGGGCGCGAGCGGCATCTAGCGCACCACCTCCGACCAGACAGATCAGCCGCCCTCACCGGTCGACCGTGACCTGACGCGGACGGGGAACGTCGACCTCGCCGGCCGGCGGCAGCACCATCGTCCACTCGCTCCACATGTCGCCCTGATACGACACCACGCCGGGCTCGGGCTCCTGCTCGTCGTTCCGGATGATCGTGTGGTGGTGCGCAGTGAGCGCCGCCATCAGGTTCTCCTGCGGGATCGTGTCCTCCCAGGCCTTCACGAGACCCCACGGCAACATCGCGTGACCGCCGTCCGCCCACGCGGCCTCCACGAAGTCGCGCGGCGTCGCGTTGCCGGAGCCGTGGTGGCCGATCTTGTAGAAGACGCAGTCGCGGACGAGCAGCCGCTTCGCCGGATCGTTCAGGACGTGCTCCCACGCGCCCTGCTGCGCATCGCCCGGGAAGAGCAGTCGGGTGCCGGCGACATCCAGCAGGAAGAAGAGACTGGTGTTGTTGACGACCCGGTCGAGCAGCGCTGCGGCCCCGAGGAGGCCCGCGTCGTTGGTGACCTCGGCCAGCTCGAGCGAGTCCCGCGCCGTGCGCAGCGCCTCGGGCACGTCGTGGTCCTTCACGGCGTACGCAAGCCCGAAGAGGTCCCCGATCGCAGGTGACATGGCGGTATCCGCTGACAGGGCGAGTCGCTGCCAGCCGGCGCTCGTCGGAGGGTCCATCCGGCGCAGCTCGTCGGGGTCGCGCGACGGACCGAGGATCGTCACCGTCACGCCGGGCAACGGGGTCAGCGTGTTGTCGGCGGCATCGTGCTTCGGGAAGAAACGGACGACCGTGTCGCCCGCGAAGCCGCGGCCGTTGCGGCCCAGCAGCCGGTCGAGCGCGTCGTCGTTCGTCAGAGCGTTGATGGCGAAGTCGTGCGCCAGCATCAGCTTGGCCGACGGTTCGGCGCCGTCGGCGGCGAGCACCGACGTACGCGACTCAACCAGGCGGACCAGCTCCTTGGCTGCCGACGCCTGGGCCGTACGCAGCATGGTTGCGTCGGCATCCTCGGCGTCCTCGACGTAGGGCAGCCAGACCTCGTCGACCTCGACCTGCTCCCATTCCGGGCGGGCGTAGCCCGAGATGTGGTCCGCGTGATGGTGCGTCGCCACCACGGCATCGAGATGCGGCGGACCACCTCCGGCGTCGGCCACGAGGTCCGCGATGATCGCGTTGACCACGTCGACGATCGGACGTGCCTGGCCGCTGCGGTGCACGCCGCAGTCAACAAGGAGCCGCCACGTGCCACCCCCGCGGCGTACGGTCACGAGGAAGGCGTCGCCGAAGCCGACGTGGTACATCCGCACCGTCACGCGGTCCGGCTCAGGCGCCGACATCGAGCACCCCCGCAGGCTCGGCGTGGAGCGAGGCGAAGTTGAGCCGCCACTGCGCCGGCTCGGCCGTCCACGCGGTCAGCGGATCTGCGTCGGCGACCGTCGACTGCCAGGCCCGCAGTGCTGCGAGGCGCTCCGTCCCCCAGGCGTCGAAGCGCCGCGCCGGGGAGTGCTTCGGCAGCCCGTTGAGCAAGGAGTCATCACGCAGCGGGAGCGGCTTGGCGATGATCCGCGACACCACGCCGTCGGCGCGGAGGATCACCGTGGTGCCCGACCGCATGCGCGGCCGCTTCTGCGGGTCCAGCGACTGGTCCTCGAGGTCGGCGCGCCGCTGGGCGAGCTGCAGCACGATCTCCGGCCGGGGCTGCTGGTCCTCGCCGATCCGGAACGACACGTGCAGGCCGGCGAGCGTCGTGATCGCCTCCGGGTCCAGGCCGAGGTCCAGCGCATGGTGGTTGGCCCACTCCGAGATGGCCTGCCCGAGCTTCTCCCCCTGGGCCGACACCTCACCCGGAGCCTGCTGCGGCGAGAGCCACGTCTCGAACGACGCCGACCCCATGTCGCCCGCATCAGCGCCGATGTCGAGGTCCTGGGTCGCCGAGGCGAGGATCCCCCGGACGTCGACGTCCGACGCTTCATCACCCAGCCGGATCTCCTTCTCGGGAACCGGCCAGGTGAGCGCGTCGTCGGCCAGTGATCCCACGCCGGACGGATAGGTGCCGGACACGCGCAGGGACTCCACCAGCCGGCCGCGCAGGTGCGCGGCATCGTCCGGGTAGAGGTCACGGTCCGCCGTCACGATGCCGCGAACGAGGTCGCCGAAGCTCGGGTCGACCACAGGGAGGTAGTCGAAGGCCCGCACCACCATGCGCAGCATGCGATCGGCCGTGTGGATGGCCTCGGTCGTCACCCGGTCGACGAGGTCCGGGTGCAGCGCACCTTGCGGGAGCACCCCGCTGCCGCCGGTCGCGATGCGCAACAGGTCGGCGATGGCGTGCTGGTAGGAGTCGAGATAGGCCCGGAAGACCGCCACCACGAACGACGCGCCGCGCTCGTGCGGTTCGGTCAACGTGGCGAACGGGCGCGGCTTCTCCCCCGCGTGCTCCTGCGCCAGCGCCGACCTCAGCGCCGCGCCCCGGCCCGTCGACTCGCCGAACTCCCGCGCCAGGTCGAGCAGGCCACCACCGGAGCGGAGGTCGCCCGACGTACTCGCGATCGCCTCGCGCACCACCTCGGGGTAGTTGAAGTGGTGGAACAGGGCGACCAGGTCCGCGAGTGCCTCGTGGAGCGCGAACACATCCGGATTGGTCGCCTCCGCGTAGCGGCGACGGAGCCGGTGCACGATCGCGTGGGTCACCTCGTGGGCGATGATGTCGTTCGAGAGGCAGGTGAAGATCACCTGGCCGGGCAGGTTGGCACCGGGGTCGTCGAGCTCCGCGGTGTAGTACCCGAACAGCACCGCCTGACGGCGCGGATCGAAGTAGGCGTTGCGTCCCTCGAACGCGTGCGGCACCAGCCGCAGCACCTGCTCCTGGCGCCACCGGAAGCGCCGGCCCATGAAGCGCTCGAACCGGTCGATGACGCTCATCGCCACGGCGTACACGATCTGCTGGTGGGAGCGCGGGTCGTTCTCGGACGGCCGCAGCCCGTCCTGGGCCAGCACGATGCCGAGGTCGAGGTCGACCGGCTGGTACCAGGTGCGGCGTGCGTCGTCGTAGTCGACCACGTGCACACTGCGCCCCATCGGGCCCGGCGCCAGCGTCTCGAACGGCACCTCGACGCGGAGGTGGCGTCCGGACAGCCGCGTCGACATCGGGTCGAAGGCGAACGTCCGCAGCCAGCGGCTCCCCGGCAACGGGACCGCCAGCGGATCGGGCTTCACGTCGGCGGGCACCCGTCAGCCCCGCGTCCTGCGCCCGGGCAGCGCCGGCCGGTACGGCTTGCGGTCACCCGCGGTGCGGTCGATCCGCTCCTGCACGCTGGGATGCACGTGGTCGCCGGGCAGGACCGGCCGGGTCCGCCACCCACCGGCCAGCACCCAGATGCCACTGTTGCGGTGGATCCGACCGAGCGGCAGGTCGTCGGGCAACGCCTCGCCGGGACGGACCCCGAGCGCGTGCTTGTACGCCGCCCCGTCGACGACCAGCCCCGCCTCGCGCGCCTCGTCGGCCATCCACGCGAAGGCGAGGTCGGAGAGGCGGTGGTCGTCACCGAAGACCCCACCGACGTCGGAGTGCACACCGGCGAACCACATCTCGACGTACCTGTCGGGGTGCTCTGCCACGACGTCCTTGTCGAAGCGGTACTCGGTGAACGGACGACGCCGTTCGTCGATGGCGAGCGCGTGGCGCGCCGTGCCGACGTTCGTGATCCGCCGGGTGAAGGGCCACTTGGCCTCTTCCCACCGCGCCTTCGCGTTGAGCCAGCCGACGGACTTCACGGTGTCCCACACGCCGAGGAAGTGGACCTGGTCGCGATGGGGGTCGAACGGGTTGGGGAACTCCGGGTTGCCGAAGCGCTCGGTGAAGTCGCTGCGTACCTTCCAGAAGGCCTTTTCCTCGGCCGGTGACGGGTGCTCGGTGCCGCTCTGCGCGTAGAGCTTCAACGCATAGGGCACGAGGTTCTCCGCACCCGGGCGCAACAACCCGACGGTGCGCAGCATCCCGGTGAGAGCGCGGGCCGTGTAGGCGCCGCGGGAGAAGCCGAACACGAAGATCCGGTCGTCCCGCTGGTAGTGCTGCATGAGGAACGTGTAGGCCTCCTCGACGTTCTCCTTCACCCCGAAGCCGACGACGAGGCCGGCCACGCGCGTGGCATCCCGGCCCAGCGCAGTGACTGCGCCGCGCGCGCCCATCGTGCCGACGCCGGGGTCGTAGTACGCCAGCTGGTCGTCGCTCTTGGCCGCGGCGGCGTAGATCCGCGCGACGTTGGTCGAGCCGTGCTCGGGTTCGTTGCTGGTGCCGTCCAGGCAGATCACCAGGTTCCTCACAGACCCGTTATCGCGCTGTCGCGTCACGCACGCGTCACGGCCCGCCGGGCCTGATCCCGCACACGTGATGCCCGCGCCGCAGACCCGTGACGCCGGTGCGACGACCCGGTGACGCGATGCCCCTACCTTCGGAGCGCGGGTGGGCCTCACGGGAGAGGGACGCACATGATCATCCGACCGATGCTCGGGTCCTACGAACTTCCCTGCGTCGAGCGCGTCGAGCTCCTCGAGGCCCGCCGCCTCGCCCGCCTCGGCGTTCCCGGGCTGGTCGGCGACCTGCACCAGGACCTCGGCAAGGAGAGCCTGACGGTCGCCATCACGGGCAGCCTCTCGGGCGACCAGGCCCGCACCGATCTGCTCGACGCCCTCCAGGAGCCCTTCCAGGCCGGAGACCCGCTGACGTTTGTCGCCGACATCCTCGAGAGCAGCGAGCTCGAGAACGTCGTGATCGTCGGCTTCGACCTCACCGAGACCCGCGAGGTCGGCGGCGACACCCACTACCGCCTGGTGCTGCGGCAGTACGTCGAGCCACCTGCGCCGCCGTCGGGGCTTCCCTCCCTCCCCGACGACCTGCTGGGCGACCTGGCCGACCTCGCGGGTGCACTCATGGACGCCATGGACCTGCCGGGGCTGCTCGGCGGCGTGCCGTCGCTGGCGGATCCGACCGAAGCACTCCGTCCGGCCATGGACGCGGTCCGCGATGCCGTCGGCGACGTGCCGGACCGTCTGACCGCCCTCGCTGGAGCCCTGGGGATCTGATGAGCCTCGCCGTGATCGTCGATGCCCTGGTGGCCCGGATCAGCACCGGGCTGGGAGCAGGCACGCGTGTCGACGACCTGCTGCCGACCGCAGCGGCCGAGGTTCCCTCGGTGACGGTCGCACTGGACGAGGTGACACAACAAGTGGCCGGCGTCGGCCGGAGCCCGCGGGGCACGCGCTCCGGGGCGCTGCAGCTCACTCTCGACGTCGACCTGGCCCACCCGACGCTGGACCTCGACGGCGGCGAGACACTGCAACTGGTCCCGGCAGACCGGCGGTCCCTGGTGCTGCCGCACGGACCGCTGGTGCGGGCGGACGGCACCGACACCGGCTCCTTCACCGGCGGAGACCTCCTCGTACGCGATGCGACGGGGACGTGGGCGGTGACGGCCGCGACGCCTACGGGGCGTCAGGTCCGGCCGGACGTCGACGCCGGTGTGCTCCGGTTCGGGACCGCGGTGGGCACGACCGGCACGCTGCACGTCGAGTACCGGATCGGCCAGTGGGACGTCGTCGTCAGCCGCCACCAGGGCGTGTGCGAGCTCAGCATCGCGGCCGAGGCGACCGCCCTCCCCACCCTCGTACGCCGGGTGGCCACCGAGCTCGCGCGACCGAACGCGTCGATGCGGCTCACCCCGACGGCCTGGGGCAGCGGCGCGACCGCCACCACCCCGGGCGTCCCGGCGAAGACCCGGGTCCAGCTCCTCCGCTACCGCTTCGACGCCGAGGTCGAGCAGCCGCTGCTCGGCGCCGGGGGCGGAGTCATCCGCGACGTGGCGGCCACCGCCCACGCCGACGAGAACGGCACCACCCACACCGAGACCTTCCACATCGTCTGACCCGTGAGGAGAGCAGGATGACTGAGTCCATTGCCGAGATGGTGATCCCGGGCACCTATATCGAGGTACGCGCTGAGGGCCTGATCGGGGTCGGCGGAATCGTGACCGGCAACATCGGCATCGTCGGCACCGCCGCGCGCGGCCCCGTCGGCGCGGTCCGCACGCTCAGCTCGCTCGCCGACGCGATCGACATCTACGGCCTGCCCGACGCCTTCGGAGCACCCCGTCTGACGAACACGCCGCTGACGCTCGTCCGCGCTCTGCAGCAGGCCTTCGAGGGCGGCGCCCGCACGGTGCTCGCCGTACGCGCGGCCAACCTCGCGACGGGCAACGACGAGCTGCCGGTGGCAGCGTCGTTCGGCGTCACCCGTGCCTCGGACGCGAGCGCTGCGT
This sequence comes from Nocardioides jejuensis, assembly GCF_004337475.1. Taxonomy (GTDB): domain Bacteria; phylum Actinomycetota; class Actinomycetes; order Propionibacteriales; family Nocardioidaceae; genus Nocardioides; species Nocardioides jejuensis. The sequence goes on from NZ_SJZJ01000009.1 coordinate 24,591, forward strand.
TCACGCTGACCGCCAAGGGACACCTCGACCGCGACAAGGCGCCCATCGCCAACAGCAGCGGCACGTGGGGCCAGGACATCACCGTCACGACGTCGACCGACGCGGCCACCGGCACCCACCGCCTCGCACTGAGCTACCGCAAGCAGACGGAGGTCTTCGAGGCCGCCACCCTCGGCGACCTGCGAACCGCCGCAACGGCGTCCCGGCTCGTCGACGTCTCGGCGCTGACCGGAGCTGCGACCGGCGGGCCGACGCCCGCCAAGGGGCCGATGACCGGTGGCGCCGACGGCGCGAACGTCGGGGTCACCGACCTCGCGGACGCCCTCGGCGAGCTGGAGAACGAGCCGGTCAACATCCTGCTGGTCGCGGGCGAGGCGTCGAAGCGCGTGGGCAACATCGTGCAGGGCCACCTCCAGCGCACCCTCAATGAGGGACGGGAGCGGATCGCGATCCTCGGCGTCGCCGCCGACGGAAGCGCCACCGACGTCGGCGACGTGACGGACGAGGCCGGTGCCCTCGAGAACGACCGGGTCGTCCTCGTTGCTCCGGGTCTCGTCTCGGGCACGGACACCCTGCCGGCGTCCTACACGGCCGCGGTCGTCGCGGGGAAGCTGGCCACCCTCGCTCCCCACGTGTCGCTGACCAACAAGAGCCTGCCGGTCACCCCGAGCGTCCGCTACTCGACAGGCTCGGTGACGACCCTGCTCGGCGCCCAGGTGCTCGTCGTACGGGAGAAGTTCGGGAACCAGGTGGTCCGCGGGATCACGACGTCGGCTCCGCCGTTCAGCCAGATCAGCGTGCGCCGGACCGTCGACTACGCGAAGGCCGGCGTCCGCCTCGGATCCGACCCGTACATCGGTCGCCTCAACAACGCCCGCGTCCGCGCGGCCCTGCAGGCCACACTCGACGGCTTCCTCTCCCAGATGGTCCTCGACGAGATGCTCACGGGCTACGAACTCTCCGTCACCGCCACCCGGGCCCAGGAGATCGCCGGCGTCTGTGCCGTCGTCATGAACCTCAAGCCGACGTTCTCCATCGACTTCATCCGCGTGACCATGAACCTCGAGTGAGCCAGGAGCAGCCATGCCGAACAGCAACGTCTTCACCGGGATGGACGGCTCGATCACCGTCGCCGTCGACGACGCCGAGTCCCCCGAGGGTCAGGCCGCGAACGCGGTCGCGGAGGCCTTCGCGCTCTCCCCCATCGGGCGAGCCTCGAACGTCAGCGTGCAGGTGCACTCCGAGCTGCGGCCGTTCCACGAAGTGGGTCAGCGGTACGCCACCGAGCTGCGTCCGGGCAACGTCAACATCACCGGCACGATGGGTCGCGCCCACATCAACGGCGCGCTCCTCCGGCTGATGCTCGGCGATGCCGCCGCGGGCACGCGACCCGCGGGGGCGTTCGTCAGCCCGAGCTTCAACCTCAGCCTGCTGCTCGAGAACCCTGCCAAGCCCGGTGACCGTTCCACGCTCACGGTGCACGGGGTGAAGCTCGACGGCTGGAGCTACGCCATGCCGGAGGACGACTTCGTCATGGAGCAGGTCACCTTCAAGGCGCTCTGGATCTCCGTCCAGGACGCGACCGCCTCGTGACAGGCCGACCACCATGGCCATCCTCTCCACCGACGATCTCCTCGCGGGCGCCGAGGTCACCCACCGGGTGACGGTGCCCGGGCACCTGCTCGCTGCCCCGGCATCCGGTGCGGCAGGTGCCGATGCCGCGAGCGAGGTCGTGCTGCGGCCGCTCGTGCTGGCGGACGTCATGACCCTGCAGCGTGCTGCCGGAGACGACGGGGAGCTGGCCAGCGCGCTGATGGTGCAGAAGGCGCTGGTGGATCCGGTGCTGAGCCTGGAGCAGGTCCACCGGCTGCCGGCGGGTCTGGTGGAGTTTCTGCTCGGCGAGGTCAACCGCACGAGCGGACTCTCACTGGGAGCCGACGACCTCGACGAGGCGGTGCACGCGCCGCTGGCTCGCGCCTGCTTCATCCTGGCCCGCGAGTTCGGCTGGACGCCGGACAAGTGCGCCGAGCTCACCGTGGGCCAGGTGCTGCTCTACCTCGAGATGCTCGCACGAGGTGACCGGCCGTGAACCCGGGCACCGTGAACCGGGGAAGCGTGCAGGTGAGCGCACGCGGAGGACGCAGCGTCCTCCGTGCCGCGGCAGCCGTCGAGGCGGCCGCCCTGCGCTCGCTCGCGCTCGGTGCCACGGTGCCTCTCTCGGTGTTCGACAATCCGCTCAGCCGCCTGCTCGGCGATGCGCTCGACCTCTCCGCGCTCGACCGGCTGGTCGGCGGCTCCCCCGATGCTCACCCGGTACGCCGCAGCGGCGGCCGCCAGGCCGCTGCAGGGTCGCCCCTCCCCGGCGCTGGCACCGCAGCGCACCATGGCGGGATCGGTGCAGCCGCCGCTGGAGCGGTGGCCGGTGCCGGGTCAGCGACACCCCGCGGCATCGGCGCCGTCGCCGCGGCCTCGGCGCGTGCCCTGCAGCCCGCGGCAGGCGTGGGCTCCTCGGTCGCAGCAGCTCGCACGCGCACGGCGTCGACTCGAAACGCAGCGCGCAGCACGGCCGCCGCTACCCGAGCGAGCAGCACCGCGAGCGCCGCGCGCGCGACGGGATCCCGGGCGACCGCAGCCGCTCAGGGTGGCGGCACCGCCCGGCCCGCCGATGGACTCGACCCGACCCGCGTCAGCGCGCCAACGTCCACCAACGCCCTGCGCCAGGCCACCCGGCCGGGCCGTCGCGCAGGCGCTGAACCAGACGTCCCGCAGGCACCAGCAATGCGCTCGCACGTCCCCAGCGGCCGAGCGCCCGAGCGGGCGAATGACCCCGGCGTGGCCTCCGGTTCCTCCCGCCAGGCGAACGCCGGTGGAATCACGCGAAGCGTCGACAGGACGGCGATCGCACCGGACGGGGTGTCCGCGGCGTACCCCGATCTGGCCCGCGCCGCCAACACCACCCAGCGGGACTTCTCCGGCGGTGGCCTCGCAGAGCTCGTCGCCCGCTGGCAGGACGGTGAAGGCCCCGGAGCGCCGGACGCACCCGAGGGCGGCTCGATCGGCGGCTCGCCCGTGTGGACGCCCCTGTCGAGCACGACCTTCGACCACGAGCGCCCCCTCCGCCTCGACGACGAGGACCGCATCGAGGTCGCGCTCGAGCAGATCCTGCGCCGCGAGGTCGAGCGGCACGGACTCGAAGGAGGACGCTGATGGCGCTCTCCCGGCCCACGGCCAGCCTCCAGCTCGACGGCGCGAGCCCGTTCGGCGGCCCGCTCGACGCGGCCCAGGCGGCACTGCTCCGACTGACCGTCGTCCTGTCGGTCGACGAAGCGCACGACTGGGTCGAGCTGCAGCTCTGGCGCGACTCGCTGCTCGCCGAGGCGTCCCCCGGTGCGAAGCTCGTCGTCGGACTCGGCGAGGCTGACAGCACGGAAGACGTCCTGACCGTCGAGGTCGCCGGCTGCGACGTCTCGGCGTGGGGCGCAGTCCTCACCGGCTACGCCCCGAGCCGCCGCCTCTCCTCCACCTTCGTCGGGCGCGCGTACGTCGACAGCTCGGTCGCCGACGTCGTCTCCGACCTGCTCGGCGAGGGCGGAGTGGACGCGGGCACCCTCGACTCCGGCCTCAACCTGCCCAGCTTCCACGTGGACCCGCGCCGGTCGGCCTGGGCGACGCTGCACGACCTCGCCCGCCTCTCGGGATGCCAGATCAGCACCGGGGCCGACGGTTCGCTCTCGTTCACCCCAGTCCCTGGCGCGAGCGCCGGCGGCGGTCTGGGCGCAGCTGCCGCATCCGTGGCTTCGGCCGTCGGACTGGGCGGCACGGACGAGCTCCGGGAGGGCGCCGAGCTCCTGTCGTTCCGGATCGGTCCGCGCCAGCCGATCACGGCGGTGGCGGTGCAGTCGCCGATCGCGGTGCCCGCGGGCCTGCTGCTCGCCGAGCCTGACAGCGGCTCCGGGGCGCCCGTCGACGTACTGCCGTCCGCACGGACTCCCGAGCTTGCGGATGCGGCGACCTCGACGCGCGACGCGGCCGCGCGCCGGCGTACGCGCAGGGGCCGGATCTCCGTGCCGGGGCGGCCGGGACTGCGCGCGGGAAGCACCGTGACCGCGCGGGACGGCGACTTCCGGGTCCTCGAGGTGCGGCACGTGCTCGACAGCGTGACCGGCTACCGGTGCGACCTGCTGCTCGAGGGGGACCAGTGACGACGTTCGTGGGGGTGATGAGCGAGGTGGCGCGCCGCGAGCTCGCATCCCATCGTGCCCTGTCGCTCGGTGTGGTCACGGAGAGCTTCACCAACGCCGGCGGCAGCGGCGAGCACCACCTGGACTGCAACGTGCGCCTGCACGGATCGGGCCTGATCCTGCAGCACGTGCCCGTGGCCGTGGCGCGTCCGGGCCTCTCTGCCGTCCCGCGCGTCGGCGACCTGGTCGTGCTCGGGTTCCTCGACGGCGAGGTCAACGGTCCGATCCTGCTCGGCTCGCTGCACGCCGACGGCGTCCCCTCACCCGATGCCAGCCCGGACGAGGTCGTCTACGAGGTGCCGGACGCCGGTGGCTCGGCACGACGCGTGCAGCTGAAGCTGCCCAACGGCAACACCGTGACCGTCACCGACGAGGAGGTCACCATCGACTTCGGGGGCACCTCGGTGAAGGTCGAGAACGGCGGCGGGATCACGCTCCAGGCAGCGGGCGACATCAGCATCACCGCCGGCGGCAACCTCAAGCTCGAGTCCAACGGCAACGTCGAGATCAAGGCGCTCGCCAACCTCGAGGCGAAGGCGTCGGCCAACGCGACCGTGCAGAGCAGCGCCACCGCCACCCTGAAGGGCGCGGTCACCAGGATCGCCGGACTCACGAGCTTCTCGGCGGGGTGAGCGACATGTCCGGTCTTCCTGTCTCCCTCGGCTGCACGGTGTTGTTGACACCCGGTGCCTCCGGTCCCCCGGACACCGGCGTGATCGTCGCGGTCACTCAGGCCACAGCGCTGGCCAACGGTCTCCCGCTCGCGGTGACCGGGTCGATCTGCCAGATGATCAACTCGGTGAGCGGCGTGCCCTATCCGCTGCCGATCGGCTCCGCGGGCGCCTCGACCGGCGTCACCATCGACGGACAGGCACTGGTCCGCATCGGCGACATGATCCCGTCCGGCTCGGGGGTGCTGGCGATCCTCGGCCCGCCGGCGACCCCCACCGTCATCGACGGGAGTGCGCCATGAGCCGCCGGACGTACGCCGAGCTGACGCGGCTGCACCAGCGCCTCGGCCGGGACCTGCAGCTCGCGTGGGCAGGACCGTCCGGTGCCTTCACCGACGGCGACCTCGCGACGACCCGCGAGCCGGGACCGCCCGGCGTACTCCTGGACCTGGCGGTGGCAGCAGAGGTGCCGCAGGCGGCGCAGTTCCTCGTCAACCGGCTGATGACCCGGCGCGGTGAGCTCGCACCGCTGGGGCACCCCGACTACGGCAGCCGGCACCACGAGCTGATCGGCGAGCCCAACAACGAGCGCACCCGCAACCTCGTGAAGCTCTACATCCTCGACGCGCTGCGGCAGGAGCCACGCGTGGCGAAGGTGCTCTCCTGCACAGTCACCTCGCGTCCCTACGAACGCGACACGGTCCGCGTCGTGCTCCAGATCCGGCTCATCGAGAAGGACGAACCGCTCAACCTCGTGGTGCCCTTCGACCTCGGCGGAGGTGCGTCATGAGCTTCGCTGCCGAGCCGTTCGGCACGTTCGTCGAGGACCTGCTGGCCAACCTGACCGGCGGCACCAGCCGGGTCCGCTTCCTCTTCGTGCCGGCCGAGCGCCCGTTCCGGCTCGCCGAGCACGAACGCGTGCAGCCCGGGACCGTGCGTGTGCACGGCCTGGTCGACGGATCCTTCGCCGAGTTCGTGCGCGGCACGGACTTCCGCGTCGAGGTGGACGGCACGATCACGTGGGCGGGCGACGCGACCGACTTCAAGCCCGCAGCAGCACGGCTGCCTGACGAGGGCACCGATGTCTGGGTCGGCTTTGACCGGGTGCCCGGCGACAGCCCACCGCTGCTCAACGACCGCAACCCCGGCAGCGTCCTGCGGACGCTCGCCGAGTCCTTCGCGCGTGAGTTCGCGGTCCTTTCGCAGCAGCTCGAGCTCGTCTACGACGCGGCCTTCGTCGACACGGCCACCGGCCGCGACCTGGACCAGGTCGCTGCCCTGGTGGGCGTCGTACGCCGCGGGGCGACGCACGCGCGCGGCGAGGTGGCGCTGCGACGTACGACGCCCGCACCGGCCGACATCACGGTCCCCGCCGGGACCCTCGTCTCCACGAGCGAGGCACCGCGGGTGACGGTCGAGACCACCGAGACCGTGACGCTTCGGCGCGGAGCCTTCTCCGTCGGTGCCCCGGTGCGTTCCCAGGTCTCCGGGCCGGCAGGCGTCGCCCCGCGCGAAGCCCTCTCCGTCCTCCACCGGCCGATCTTCGGCATCGACCAGGTGCTCAACCCCGACCAGCTCACCGTCGGCGGCGGCAGCGAGACCGACGACGAACTGCGCGGCCGCGTGCGGCGTGCCCTGGAGACGAGCGGTCGCTCGACCGTGGGCGCGCTGCGGGGTGCACTGGCCAGCATCGACGGCATCCGCGAGCAGGACGTCCTCGTGCAGGAGGACCACCTCAACTCCCCCGGCCTCGTGCACCTGACCGTGTCGGCGAAGATCGACGACGCCACGGCCCTCCTGGCCAGCCAGCTGCTCGAGGAGTACCGCCCCGCGGGCGTGCGGATCGCGCACAACCTGCCCGACCCCGCCCTGCCGCTGCCGACGCTCGCCGAGGCCACCGGCGGAGGCGGCGACGGCGACCCGGCGCCGGCCGGCGTCGTACCCCCGGACCACGTCTTCGACCCGGTCGTCGCCGAGGTCGTCGTGACGCCCGCGTCCCTGCAGCTCACCGAGGATCAACGCGCGCGCCTCACCGCCGACGTGCAGGCTGCCGTGCATGCGGTCGTCGACGAGGTGGGTGCAGGCGAGGTCCTCGTCTACAACCGGATCGTCGCCGCCGTGATGCTCGTCGACGGCGTCCTCGACGCCGTCGTGGAGATCGGCTTCCAGTCCACGGCCGGACCGGTCGATCTGACCCGCTACAACCTCCGGCCGAACGCCGGGCGCCGGCCGTCCCTCGCCGACGCCGACCTCACCGTGACGCTCCGCGGCGACCGGGTCGTCCTCGACGTCAGCGTCGAGGTCGAGCGCGGTCCGCTGACCTCGGGCATCGAGACCTCCGACGCCCTCGAGACGATCCGGAAGGACATCAGCGCCCGGCTGAAGCAGGCCTTCGCGCTCAGCCCCAGCCAGCTGGACCAGGCCCACCTTCTCGGCATGCTCCCGGCCGATGACCGGTACACGGTGGAGTCGATCTCGTGGACCTTCGAGCTCACCGACGAAGGGCTGGTGGTCCAGCAGAGCAACGTCCCGCTCACCCTCGACCCGGGCCAGGTGGTCACGCTGCGCTCGGTCCGGGTCAGCGAGCCCGCGGGGATGACGTCATGAGCGCCCGGGCGATCGCCGTCCTCGACCGGTTCCCCCGGCACATCGCCGCGAGCGACCCGGAGAAGCGGTTCGAGCTGGTCGTCGGGAGCCTGGTCGAGTCGCTCGAGGTGCTCACCCGCCAGGCCGCCGACGTACGCCGCGCACACCGGCTCGCCGAGGAGCCGACCGTCGCCGACCTCGCGCTGCTGGCCGGCCTGCACGCACTACGCGCACCCGTCTACGGCCCGCTCCTGGAGCGGCTCAAGCACCAGTCCGAGCAGCCCGGGTACGACGCCGCGCTGGCGCTCCGGCGGGCCGTCGTCTCGGGGGCGATCGGTGCGCACGGCATCGGGAACGCCACGCCGCACGCCGTGCTCGCGGCGACTGCGGCGTACCTCGGGTTCAGCATGGGGACCGTCGTGCCGACGCCCGGTCGCTGGTGGACGCTGGCCCACTGCGACGACCTGCTGGAGACCCATCAGGACCTGCTCGCGCTCGAGGAGAACCCGTTCCGCCACGCCGACCTCGAGCCGGCGCCCCGGCCGCACGGCCAGCGGTTCCGGATCGTGCGCGGCGGCCTGGAAGACGTCGATGTCACCGTGCGGGTCCTCGGCGTCGGCGCACGCACCGTGCGCCCGATGGTCGTCGATGTGCTCGCCGGGCACGGGCTCGTGTGGGAGGGCAGCGTGCCCGATGGCTCGGAGCTGCGCTTCGAGGCGTCGGGGGCCGTCACGCTCGACGGTGACGTGGTGACCGGGTCGGCCTGGGAGTTCCACGGAGCGGTCTTCGCCGACGGCCGCGCGCGACTCCAGGGCGACTTCGCCTTCACCGATGCCACCACTCGGGAGCACGACGGACACTTCGTCACCACTGCGCCGCTCGCCGACGCGCTGGAGGCCTCCGCGGCGTTCCCGCACGGGGCAGCGACCACCGGTCCACTGCGGCTCCGGCTCGGCCAGACCTACTGGGCGGCGTTCGTCCGGGTCGACCACACGAGCACGGTGACACCGGGCGCCCTCGCGCCGCGGACCAAGCACGCCCGCTTCGACCAGGCCGTGCTTGCCGACAGCAACGGCATCGACGGCCCGACCGCCGGCGACCCGTCGTTCCGGATCGGCTTCGCATGGGAGGAGCGCGAGCCGTTCGCGGTCCGGATCCTGCTCCCGCGCCGGCTCGCAGCGGTCGACGACGACAAGGGCAGCAAGCTCCGCGAACCCCTGCGGCAGCTGCTCGACCGCCACCGGGCGGCCGGCGTCGACGTCCGCATCGAGTACGCCGACCCACGCTGGACCGTCGGCACCGGCGTCGTCCGCGACACCGAGGACGACGCCATCGGGACCGTCGTCGCAGGCACCGAGCTGTGGCCCGACGGCACACCGCAACCAGGACCGAGCTGAGAGAGCGGAGGAGGCACCATGCCCCTGACGAAACCCACCCTGACCGCCGTGAGCGCCGGTGAACCGATCACCGCGCAGGGCTGGAACGCGATCGTCTCCGGTCTCGACGGGCTCTACGACGCCGTGATCGCGCTCGGCGGAGCGATGCTGGAGGTGCCCGTCACCGGGCCTGATGCGGAGGCGGTCACTGTCATCGCCGAGCCGCTCGGCGAAGGTCGGCCGGTGCGCGCGCTGCCGCCGTTCGGCACGCGATCGAGCCACCTGCTGGTCGGCCTGACCGACGGGCCGTGGCGCATCCACGTCGCGGCGCACGGCTACGTCACCGAGACCCGCGACGTCACCCTGCCGAGCACCGATCCGCTGCCGGTCACGCTGACCACGGACGGCGTCGTCGTCCCCGACTTCTTCGGGGTCCCGACGCGGGCCGTGCTCGACCGGCTGCGTGCGCTCGGCGTCGACGCAGATGCGCTGCTCGACACCACGGGCCGCGAGGTATCGCGGGTTGCGCTCCCGCCCGAGTACGCCGATGCGCCGGTGCTGTACCAGCTGCCCGGGGCCGGCACCGTCGTACCGGTGGGCATCGGGCGGGTGCGGCTCGTGGTGGCCTCCGCACTGCGCCGCGACCCCGTCGTCACGATGCCGAGCCTGATCGGCCTGTCCATGACCGAGGCCCGTCAGGTCCTCGAGCGGCTGGGCCTCGTGCTCGGCGACACCAGCGTGCGGAGCTGAGAGGAGAACGTCATGCCGTTCGAGATCACCGGAGGATTGCCCGACTTCAACGAGATCGATCCGGTAGCCGAGGTGTCCCCCATCAGGGCAGCCGCCACCGACTTCCGGGCGTCCCGCCTGGCGCGCGACGTCTTCGTCGACGTCGGCACGACCAACATCTCCAGCAACATCTCCCGCAACGGCGTGCCGGTCGGACCGCTGGCGATCGACCCGGGTCTGCTCGGCACGTTCATCGTCGACAAGCCGGTCCTGCTGGTGAAGGTGGTGTCGCAGAGCGTCGCTCCCGGCACGCCGGTGCCGGTCGGCACGACGGTCAACGTGGTGATGGCACGGCCCTTCGACCTGCCGATCAAGGTCATCACCGGCGTCCATGAGGCATTCAAGGACCTCAGCGTGGCCCAGGTCTTCGACAAGATCGTGCCCGGTCATCCCGAGGTCAACGGCATCGTCACCCGCGCGATCTCCGACCAGGTCACCCCGGCCGACACGGTCGCGGTGAAGGCGATCTTCTCCGGGGCCGGCGTCGAGATCACCGACGAGCCCGGCCACGACCTCGACGCGGCGCTCGAGACGCTCAAGGCGATCAAGACCTTCGGGGGCTGACGTGCTGGGGGTCGGGCAAGTCGGAGAACTCGTCGAGGCGCAATTGGGGCTCGTCGACGGCATGGCGAAGGTCGCCGTGGGAAAGACCGAGAAGTACGCCGAGGTGCAGTTCTCGACGCGCCTGCGCGGCGGCGACGAGGCCGCCAGCGAGGTGCAGGCCCGCATCACCCTTCCTGAGGGAACGCGGCTGGACCGCGCGGTCTTCGAGATCAGCGCCGCACCCGGCGGTCCGACCAGCATCAGCTCCGTCGCCACGGTGCGCGAAGCCGTCGTTCCGCCCACGGGGGACGCCCGGCTCGACAAGGAGCACGGCTGCACCATCGACTTCGGTCGGCTCGTCTCCGTCGCCGACCTCTACGTCACCACCACCGGGCATGTCCGGAAGGGCGGCAGCTCCGGTGGGATCTCGCGGATCTTCCCGTGGACGGGGGTCGGCTGGGCGACCGCGGCCGTGTCCGGCTCGAAGGTCCCGGAGATGCAGACCGAACGCCTGCTCATCACGACCTCCGGTGCCGCCGACGACCTGGCCGACACCCTGGAGCACTACGGCGTCGTCGACCTGCCGACTCAGCCGACGGGCCTGGAGCTGCAGGTCGAGGGAAGCACCGTCTGGTTCGAGCGCCAGGGCAGTACCGCGGCCCTGGCTCCGTCATCCACCACACCCGGGTCGTACGTCGTCGACCGGACCGACGCGGTGCGCGATGCACTCGCCAAGGCCCGGCCTGCCAACGGAAACCGGGTGGTGACGGCGACCCTGCGCGCCACCATCCCCGGACAGCTGGCACTGACCGTCCGCGCGGAGATCCTCCACGAGTACCGGCCACCCCTGGCACCACATGCGTTCACCACCACGATGCCGCTGGCCGAGGAACAGCTGCTGACCCTGGCACTCGCCGAGAACGACATCACGAGCCCCTTCGCAGCCGGCGACAGCATCCGGAAGGTCAGCCTGACGGTGCGCGGAACGTTCGGCCCCGAGCGCGTGGAGCCCGTCGAGGAACCGGTGGCGGTCCCCGCCACGAGGCTGGTGCTCGGCGGCGGTCGGACGATGCTCCTGGGGATCCCTTCGGAGCTCGTCGCGCCGTTCGGTGCCCTCCAGGCGATCCGCCTGAAGGTCTCCGCGTCGCGGGGAGGCGAGCTCGCCGGACGCCTGCTCGTCGGCGACCATCTAGGCCGTCCGGGCGATCCGGTGAAGGGCGGCGAGGTCCCACCCGTCGCCCTGACACCCACGCCGGCGCCGGCCTGGCTCACCATCCCGTTCCCCGCTGCCGTCACCCTCGCGGAACCCGCTCCTCCCGACACGCTCCCGGCCGTGCCGTACTGGCTCGAGCTCACGGCGACGTACGGCGAGGTGGCCTGTGAGGTCACGCGCGACGCGTCGGTGCCGGCCGCGCCGCTGCTCCGCCGGCTCCCGGGAGGCGGCGTCCAGCCGCTCAGCATCCTCGGCAGGCCGCTCCCCCTCGTCGGCGACGAGGCGCCGCTGCTCGCGCCGCTGCGGGTGGTCGGACTGCCTGGCAAGAAGCAGCCGCTGCCAGCCGTCACGGTCCGGGTGGATGGCCCGCTGACAGCCGTGGTCACCGGGGCCACGCCGACGCCCGAGGGGCTCGGCCTCGAGATCGGCCTGGGTGACGGTGTCGCGCCCACCGCATCGGGAAGCCCGGTGCGCCTCGTCGTACCGGTCCACCTCCGGGTCGGGGCCGCCGGCTCTCTCACGCTCGAGGACGTCGTCGTGCTGTACCAGAAGGGAGACAAGACGACATGACCGCTGCTCCGGGGACACGCTTCGTCGACGGCCTGCGGGTGACGCCGGCCCACCTCAATCACGTCCAGGCCGTCGCCACGACGGCACTCGACGACCTGCGACGCGTGGTCGGTCTCGGCCGGATCGGCTTTGGGTTCCGGATCGAGGTCGACGACGACCTCGCCGTCACCCTCTCCCCCGGCCTCGGCTTCACCGCCGGCGGCCAGCCCGTACGCCGCGACGAAAGCACCGCAGTCACCTTGCCGGACGACAACGCGAGCATCGTCGTCGCCGTCCGCGCGGTCAGCCGGGACGATGCCGCGACGAAGGTCGGCGACCAGGCGACCATTGTCTTCCTGGCCACCGAGGTGGTTACCGGACCTGACATCGCCGAGGACGCCGACACCCTCGTCGTCGGCACCGTGCACCGCGAGGCCGGCGGCGTCACGGTCGACCAGGACGCCTCGCGGGTCGCGACGAGCCACGGGCACAAGCACGGTGGCGGGTGGGTACGGGACCAGGCGGGTTTCTGGCGCTTCGATGGTGCGCTGCTCGAGGGCGGCGCCGGGGGTGTCGGTCCGGTCGGACCGGCTGGACCTGCGGGACCCGAAGGGCCCGCGGGGCCGGAAGGGCCTGCGGGACCGGAAGGGCCTGCGGGGCCGGCCGGTGAGACCGGGCCGGCAGGAGAGGCAGGACCTGCCGGAGAAGCCGGGCCCGCCGGTGAGCCGGGAGCCGCAGGGCCGGAAGGCCCTCAGGGGCCAGCGGGCGCTGTCGGACCGGAGGGCCCTCCGGGGCCGGCCGGTGAGAACGGAGCACCGGGTGAGCCCGGCCCCGCGGGCCCGGCTGGCGAGCAGGGTCCGCAAGGACTTCCCGGCGACGCGGCCGAGGCGGGAGCCCCAGGTCCCGCCGGACCCCAAGGCGAGATTGGGCCTGCAGGTCCCGCGGGCGCACCCGGTGCCGCGGGACCGCAGGGCAAGGTCGGCCCGCAGGGTGCACCTGGCCCGGTCGGGCCCCAGGGAGTGCCCGGCCCGGCCGGGCCGCAGGGCGTGCCGGGTCAGCAGGGCACTCCGGGAGCCACCGGCACGCCGGGTGCGCCGGGCATCGCCGGCCCGCCGGGACCTCAGGGTGAACAGGGACCACAGGGCTTCCCGGGCGAACCGGGCGGCGGCCTCGATGTCGCGTTCCTCAAGGGGGTCAACTGGTCCTTCGGTGAACCCGTCGCGGCCCCCGACGCCGCGACACTGGTCAAGCGCCTTGCCCTCAGCTGGACCGCGGTCATGGACGCCGACCGGTTGCTGCGGGCAGAGCGGTCGGCGGTGCAGGTCTTCTCCGCACCGGACAGCCCCGAGTTCCCGGTCCGGTCACTCATGCGGATCGTCAAGCCGTCGAAGAACAACCTCTTCCTCAGCATCGACCCTGGTCAGATCGGGTTCGAGGAGCTGATGCGTGCGGGTGGGGCCCTGCTCATCGATGTCGTCTGCGACTTCCTCGTCGACGGCAACGGCCTGCCGTTCTCCTCGTCGCTGAGCCCGATGCTCACCGGAATGGACCGGGACCGGACCCCGGGCGGTCTCCTGCGGCTGGCGCTGGTCGTGAGGCAGGGCTAGCGATGGCACTCTCCGCAGACCTCACGGTCAGGGCGAACCTCGACCTCTCCGACGTGTTCACGACGCTTGCGTCCGACGTGCTCGGGGTGAGCTTCGGAAGCACGGGCTTCGACCCGTCCGCGCTGCTCGCGGTGATCGAGGGGGCCGCGCCGCCCGACCTCGGCGGCCTCCGTGCCTCCGTCAGCGGGACGATCGACGTCACCGGCGCGCGGCTCGACCTCCAGGTGCCGACCCCGTCCCTGCCCCCTGGCCTCGCCGACCTCGTGGCCCACCTCGGATCGATCCGCACCGCGCTGCCGTCGTTCGACGTCCCCGAGCTGACGGGCCTCGATGGCCTCGGCGTACGTATCGACAGCGTGCGCGCCCTGATCGAGACGGGGCCGCTGGCGGATCTCCTCGGGCTCGTGCCGGGGCTCCAGTGGAGCGGCACGCTGACGCGCGCGGGCGGCTCGCTCGGCGCGATCATCGACCTGCTCCGGACCCTGGCGGGACTCACCGCCATGGCGACCACGAGCCGGCACCTCCTCGAGCAGTCCGCAGGCTTCGCCGGGCTGCTGGACCGCGATGCGGCCGACGCGGCAGGTGCCACCCTGCTCGGTCTCGCCGGTGACGCGTCGCTCGTCGCAGCCCTCCGCAACGCGGACCCGGCTGACGCGGCCGTGGCGGCTGAGCTGGCGGGCCGCGTCGAGGCCTACCTCGACGCGGTCACGGAGGTCGCGACGACCTGGGCACCCGGGATGGGCTTCGGGGAAGCCGCGCTCCTCGGCCTCGACGCCACCGGCACCTCAGGCGCGATCGAGGTGGCCTCGGTGGTGCTCACCGGAGTCGACCTGTCCGGTGTCACCACCCTGACAGCTGACGTACGCCGGATGGCCGGGCCGCTCCTCGAGGCACCGCTCCCCGACCCGCACGTCTTCGTCGACGGGTTCCTGGGTCAGGCGGCGCTGCTGACGGCCGAGGCCCGGCTGGCGGTGCAGACCTGGGACGTGGCCGGGGCACTGGCACCGGTGACCAACCTGAGCGACACCGTGTTGGCACCGGTCCTCCAGTTCCAGCAGGCACTCGCCGGTGTCGGCACCGAGATCACCGGAGCACTGCGCAGCCTGCGTTCGGCGGTCGGCGAGGTCGACCTGACCCCGGTCGCAACCGCGCTCGACGCGATCCTCCAGCCGGTCGTCACGGTGCTGGACGCGATCGAGGCTGGCATCGGCGGTGCCGAGGCGACGCTGACCACCGTCGCCGGAGAGATCGAGAGCGGTCTGCACGACGCGGCGGCGTTCGTCACGACGGCGTCGACGTCCGTCCAGACGAGCATCGGCGAGGTCAGCGGGCTGCTGGGCGAGCTGCACCTGCAGGAGCTCGCGGACACGCTCTCGCAGTCGCTCCGCACGGTCGCCCAGGCGCTGGCGGCAGCCCAGCTGCGCCCGTACTTCGACGCCGCGATCGACGTCATCACGACTGCCGCGGACATCATCGCCCAGGTGCCGTTCGGGATGCTTCCGACCGACGTCCAGCAGGAGATCGTCGACGCGTGCCGGCCCATCAAGCAGCTCGACCTGCAGCCCGTCGAGGACACGCTGCGTGCCGAGCTGGCCACGATCCGGGAGGGCTTCAGCGCCGACGCGCTCCAGCAGATCGATGCCGGCTACCAGGAGGTCGTGGGTGTGCTCGCGGGTTTCGACCCGGCGCCGCATCTCGCCGAGTTCGAGAGCACGGTCCTGAGCCAGCTGCGCACCCAGCTCGACGCCGTGGACCCGATGGCGCTGCTGGCACCCGTCGACGAGGGCATCGCCTCGGTGCGCGACCTGCTCGCCGACCTCGACCTGCAGGCCGAGGTGCTCGCCCCGCTGCAGGAGCTCTTCGCTCCCGTTCTCGACGCCATCGAGGGGCTCGATCCTGCCGCGCTGCTCGCCCCGGCACAGCAGGCCGTCGACGACCTCCGCACGTCCATCACGGACGCTCTCCCGGTCGCGGAGGCCCGCGAGACGCTGCTCGACCTGCGCACGCGGGCCGCCGGAGTGCTCGGCCGCATCGACGCGCACGGAGTCGTCGACGTCCTCGATGACCGGGTCATCGGGGCGCTGGCCGAGATGCCGTCCGGACCGCCCGCGGGCCCCTTCGGCTCGATCCTCGTCTCGCTGGCCCAGGCCAGCGGATTCCGTGCCGACGAACCGGCCGTCCAGGACGTCATCGACTGGGTGAGCGGGGTCAGCGTCGGCGGCGTCGTGGTCCAGGGGCGGCTGGCCGAGGCGCACGGGCGGGTCACCGCCACCAGCGCAGCGGTGGCCTCCCTCGACCCGGCTCCCGTGGCAGCAGCCGCGTCGGCGTACCACCGCGCGCTACGGGAGGCCGTCGCCGGACATCCCGACGACAGTCCCCTTGCGCAGGCGATCACCCCGCTGCTGAACGCCGTCGTACCCGACGACCTGCTGGCTGGGCTGGCCGACAACCGGCGGCGCTACCAGATCGCCCTCGATGCGGACGCCCTCCTGCTCGGAACGCTCGCCGCGTCGGGGCGCAGCGAGGTGACCGAAGCGGCCTCACAGCTCCACGTCGCGCTCGAACCGCTCGGAGCCTTCCCCTCCCGGCTGCGCGACGTGCTCACCGCACTCGGTCTCGACCCTGCCGGCCGCCCTCTCCGTGTCGTCCTCACCGATCTGCTCCGGGAGGCCGTCCATGGACCGGTTCCCGGTGAGCTGGCCGGGCTGATCAGCGACGCCACCGCCAAGGTGCTGGAGGCCCTGGACGTCGTCACCCAGTCCGGCCTGGACGCGGTCGAGGCGCTCGACTCGGTGCTGAGCCTGCTCGACCTGACCCCGATCGTCGACGAGCTCACCGCCCTGCACACGCAGATCCACGACGAGGTCGCCCAGCTCTCCCCCGACGCCCTGCTCGGTCCGGTCGTCGCGAGCGGCACGCAGGTGGTCGACCGCCTCAACGCCTTCGACCCCCTCGCGCCGGTCAAGCAGATCGTGCAGGCCGCCCTGGACGCAGCTGACCAGGTCTTCGACTCCGTGCGACCGACGGTCGTCTTCGCGCCCGTGCTCACGCTCTACCAGCAGGTGATGGCGATCGTCTCCGGCCTCGACCTGGTCTCGCTGCTGCAGCCGGTCCTGACGGCGTTCGACGGGATCGCGGCGCAGCTCGACGAGGGCTTCGACCACACCGGCGACGCGCTGCAGGAACTGCAGGACGCGCTGCCGTCCGAGGTCCAGGAGAACAGCATCGGCGGATCGGTCTCGGTCGACGTGGGGGTGAGCTTCTAGTGCCCGGGTCAGGGAATGCCTTCAAGCGCCTCGACGCCTTCTACAGCGAGCGATCGGCGGGAGCAGTCGACGGGCCGTCGGCGTTCACGGCGCCGCCGTCACCGGCCGAGGAGCGGCTCGCTGCGCTGGCTCTGTACCGGGCAGCGTCGGCAGAGCCTGCCGCCGCGGGCTTCGCGGCGGACGACACCGCAGGTGCTCGCAACTGGACCCCGCTTGGCCCGTTCGCGGTCGTCCGTGGGCAGGGCGGCACCCTGCCGACCGTCAGCGGACGCGTCCACGACGTCGCGATCTCCGAGGACGGCCTCCGGGTGTACGTCGCGACCGCCAACGGCGGCGTGTGGCGCAGCCTCGACGCAGGGCGCACCTGGGAGCCGATGTCCGACGGGCTCGAGGTGCTGGAACCGGGCGGCCCCGTACCCGCTGCGGGAATCACCCGCCAGGCCGACTCACTCGCCTGCGGGGCGATTGCCCTCGTGGAGCGCCCGGGCCGACCCGACCGGCTCTACGTCGGAACGGGTCAATGGGGCATCACGACGGACAACACCCCGGAGTCGGGATACCTCGGCGTCGGCGTCCTGCGCTCCGACGACGGCGGTCTCACCTGGGTGACCGAGGAGGCTGACGTCCCTCTCGCGGGCCAGGGTGTCTACGCCGTCGCGTTCGATCCGGCCAACCCCGACGACGCCGTCGCGGCCACGTCGAACGGTCTGTACCGACGTACCGATCAGGGCGCACCCGATCACGCCTGGAAGTGGATCCAGCAGCAGTACGCACCGATGGGAGTCCCACCGGTACCGGGCGGCCCGATGTTCTCGTGCACGTCCGTCGTGATGGGTCCGTCAGGCGCGTTCTACGCGGTGGAGAACGGCGGCACCTGCTGGCAATCACCACCCGCGGCGACGGGCGGCAGCCAGCCGTGGACCAGCCTTCCGTCCGTCCCGTGGGGAAGCACGGACATCGGTCGCGTCAGCATCGCCTGCTCCGCGTCGGCGCCCGTCCAGCTGTACGCGCTCTCCGCCCGGTTGCAGAGCCCTGGCCGCTTCTTCTTCCACAGCCTGCAGCGGCTCGACCTCGGGGCGGCCACGCCGACGTGGCGGACCGTCTCCGATCCATCCGGCAAGCTGCGGGGCCTGTTCGGCACCGCGGGCGGCGACGCCTGGGGGCAGGGGTCCTACGACCAGGCGATCGCGGTGGCTCCGGACGACCCCGACACTGTCTACGTCGGCGGATCGGCCGCCGAGGTGCCGCGCCAGGGCGGCCCCGCCGGCACGACCGAATGGGCAGCGGCGCTGTATCGCTGCAAGGTCAGGGCGACCGCGACGGCGTTCACCTGCACCTCGACGCTGATCGGCGACGCCGTCCACTCCGACGTTCACCGGGCCCGCTTCCGGCCCGGCTCGTCCCGCGAGCTCTGGGTCGGCTGCGACGGCGGCATCTACGTCGCGGCGGACTCCACCGCGTCGGGCCGGCTGCTGTTCGAAGACCGCAACACCGGGCTCTCGACAGCCATGCTCATGGGACTCGACCACATCCCGGGTGACGAGTCATACGCCTTCTGCGGCGCGCAGGACAACGGTGGCCTGCGCTGGCGCGGGGGCGACGTCTGGGACCACCAGATGTACGGCGACGGAGGCACCACCGTCGTCAACCACGACACCCCCGTCTCTGCCCATCCGAACGCCGCGCACCCTCCGAAGCCACCCGACCGTGAGGTGCTCAGCGGTTACACCAACAAGGAGGTACGCCGGTTCGCGGTGAACGGCCAGCGCTACACCCGCTCGCTCGGCAATCCCCCGGCCAGCGACACCCTCTTCTACCCGCCGATGGCGTCGTCACCCGTGGCCGGTCAGGGAAGCTTCGTGGTCTTCGGTGGTCAGAAGCCCTACGTCAGCTCGGACTTCACCCGGACCTGGAACTCTTCGCTGCCGGCTCTTCCCGCCCACTCCGGACTGATCCGTGCGGTCGCCGTGCACTCGCGGGACCTCTTCTACGTCGGGACTACCCGCGGACGGGTGTTCCGCTACCAACGAGCCGGCACCACGTGGGGTGCCCCGACCGAGTTCGCCCGCGATGACGCCCCGGCGACGCCGGAGACCCGGCCCATCACGGGGATCTGCATCGACCGCTCGAAGGCGGACGGCTCCGCCTTCTACGTCACCGTCGGTGGGGTCTCCACCCCTGCGGCGTTCGCCAGTCACGTCTTCCAGGTGGACACCTCGCGCGCCACGCGGTGGGCTCCGCGCTCGACCGGTCTGCTGCCGATCCAGCACAACGCGCTCCTCGTCGACCCCAGCGACGCGACGCACCTCTTCACCGCAGCCGACCTCGGCGTGTGGGAGTCCACGGACTCCGGTGCCAGCTGGCGGCCCCTGGAAAAGAATCTCCCCGACGTCGCGGTGGTCGATCTCGACTTCGTCACCGCGGGCCCGGTCCGCCTGCTCCGCGCGACCACCCACGGGCGCGGCGTCTTCGAGCTCCGCCTCGACCGGCCCCAGCCAGGCATCGAGCTGTACATCCGCGCCAACGGCATGGACCGCCGCTACCGGAGCGCGCGCACCGACGTCGGCCCCCTGACGGACGGCAACCCGAGCACCCTCGACGAGAGCCCGGACATCTACGTCGAACCGCAGCAGGTCAACGGACTCTTCAGCCTCCGCGGAGACGTGGCGCCCAACGTGACCGAGCTCTTCAACCTGCGCCCGCAGCCGGAGGTGCTCGCCACCGACGACAGCAACGCCGAAGCGATCACCCGCGTGCACGTCGTCGTACGCAACCGCGGCTGGCGGCGTGCGGACAACGTCCGGGTGAGCCTCCTCGTCGGCCCGGCCACCGACGCCCTGCCCGGCTGGGTCGCCGGCTACGCGGCGGGGTCTGATCCAGGGACGACCGACACCTGGAAGGCCGTCGGCACCACGACGCTGAGCGGCCTGATCAACAACCGGCCGGGCGTGGCGACGTTCGCGCTGTCCTCTGCGCTGCTGCCGAGGCTGAGCACCATCGCCAACAAGAACTACCGCCTGGTGGCCTTGCTCCACCACGACGCCGACCGCTTTGCAGACGTAGCCACCGCCGCCGGCTCCGATCTCACGCAAGCGGTGGCGCTCACCACGACGTCCAGGCTGGTCGCTGTCCGCAAGGTCACGGTGATCGACGGCGCCGGACGCGCGGCGCCAGCCGGAGGCACGGGCCTCTTCGCGCCGCTTGCCACCACGGTGCTCGCCCACCGGCGGCTGGTCGACCTGGCCGACAAGCTGCAGATCAAGGTCGGCACGGCGCATGCCACGGTCCACCCGGTCGAACGCCGCGTCCTCGCGATGGCGCGCGTCACCCAGCAACGGCTCGAGACCGGCCCCCAGCGCACCGCGATCGCAGGGGTGCCGGCCGTCAGCAACCGACTGAGCGGCTTCGCCGTCCTCGGCTCGCTCGGCTTCGAGATCCCGCGCTACCTGGGGGCGTTCACACCGGGTGGAGCCTGGTTCTCGGACACGATCCGCCACGGCACCGCCGACCCCCACATGAGTCTCGTCGCGGTCAACGCCACCGAGATCCCCTTCCGGTTGGCCCAGCTGGCCAAGACACTGCCGGCGAAGGACGCCGTCGATGCCTTCGGCCTCGGCCTGCTCAGCGGCGCTGCCGCGAACGTCGTCCTGTCGCCGCAGCTGACCGGCCTCTTCGCCCAGGAGACGAACGCCGACTGGTCGCCGTTCGCGCCATCGCGGGGCATGCGCGCCCTCGAGTACCAGCTCCGATCCCGCTACCTCGGCGGGCCGACGGCTCCCCTCACGCCTTGGCTGCCAGCACCCGGCCAGCTCCCTGCCGACGCCTGGCAACCGTTCGTGACCTCCGTGACCGCGCTGGCCGGCTTTCCGTCCCATCTCGTGCCGGGATTCGGCCCGTTCGAACGCGATCTCGCCGGCCCACCGCCAGCAGCGACTTCCAGCGGATTCGCGGACAGCTATGCACTCCTCCACGACGACACCCGCATCGCCAACTGGGGCTTCTGGCCGTGGCTGGGCCTCATGCTCCCGATCTTCACCATGCCCACCGTGGCGTTTGCCGCAGCCCGCGCGCTGCCGCACGGCAAGGCCTTCATCCAGGGCGGCCCGCTCGGCGAACGAGAGGTCTTCGAAGCGCTCGCCCTCTCGATGGGGCTCGGGTCGCTGACGCCGTTCGTCTACTCGATGATCATGTGGAGCAAGGTGCCGGACCGCACCGAAGCGTTCACGACCGCGCTCGTCATGGGCCTGGCCCGGCTCGGAGTGACGACCGCGGCGCTGGCCACCTCCGGTGACGAGGGCCAGTCCCCTGCCGTGCGGTGGGCGGGCCTGTTCCCGCCGCTGATCGGCGCCGACGCGTACGCCGCCATCCGCGCCCTCGCGGACTCCGGCCGGCTTCCCGGGATCAGCAAGGTCTTCGGCCTGCAGACGCTGCCGTCGCTGACCGCCCTCACGACGCTCGGGCTCCTCGGCATCGGTCGCGCGATCACCGGGAGCGAACCAGCCACGCCCGACGACCAGACCGGACGAGACGTTGCCTACGGGCTCATCACCGGCATCAGCGGCGCCCTGGGAATCGTCGGCGCGAGCCTGTCGGCGATGGCGCTGTCGAACGGCGCAGGGTGGCATTCGTGGTTCGGCTCCGGCACCAGCCCGTCGCTCCTCGACGCTGCCGCCCACACCGGTCTCGTGCCCTCCGTGCCGACACCCGCCGACCCAACGGCTCCGCCGAGCCCGCCGTTGCCAGGTGACCCGGCGCCCGGCACAGCCGGACTGATCCCGAGTTCGGCAGCGCGGGTGTTCGACGCCGCCCAGCTCTGGGTCCCACCAGGAGCCGCCGCGACCGTCGACCAGCAGCGCTACCCCGCCGGCGTTCGACCGCTGGCCCGGATCTGGGCGCAGCCGCAGGCAGGGACCCCGGCACCGCCCCCGCTGGAGGTGAAGGTCGGCGAGGAGATCCTGCGCTTCCGCCGGGAAGGCAGACCGGACCAGGAGGTCGTGCTCCCCGACCACCCCACCGCGACCGCGATCGCCTCCCGCCTCGAGGGAGCGGTGACCGGCCTCCACGCGAGCCTCATCGGGCCCGATACGCCCCCGCTGGAAGTTCCCCGACCGCGGTCCCTCTCCGACCCCGGAGACAGCGTCCCGTTCGAGCGTGCCGAGGCCTTGCGCACGGCGTTCCAGCGCGTGCCCGAGACGGAGAGCCACGCGCTCGTCCTCCGTCAGTCTCCCCGGCTGGAGCAGTCGACGGTCGCAGGACGCACGCCGACCGCCTCCACGCCGTACCCGCTCCTCCCCACGGGCGCCAACGACTCCGAGGCCGGCACCGGCATCGGTGACGCTGCTGATCTGGCCACCCTGCTCCTCGTCGCGGCAGCGCCGAGCTTCGCGACCGTGACCGTCAACGACACGAGGCCGGCACTTCCGACGCCTGCGGTCGGCGAGGTCGTTCAGGTCTTTCGTCGGTGGAACCTCGACCACCGTCGCATGAACGAGTGGCGGACCCTCGTCACGGGTCACGGCGCTGCTGCCCCGCCCGACGAATCGGCCCACCGCCGCACCGTCCCGACCGGCTTCCAGGCTCCCGGCGACGCAGGCCGCCAGCTCGCCGAGGCCATGGGCTGGCTCCCGCTCTGGCGGGCCTGGCTGCGCATCGCCACGTCCCCGACCCTGAACGCCGGCGGCACCGGCACCACCGGCAATCCCGAGGTCACGATGCCCGGCGGCACCAAGAAGCGTCCCACCAACCGGGAGCTCACCCAGGCCGTTGCCTGGCTGCTCGACATGGGCCTCACCTGATCCACCCGACCCGCGCAAAGGAGTGAGTCATGATCCACGAGATCGACGTCAGAGAGCCCGGGGACCGCGCCGACAACAGCCGCCGAGAAACGCTCCAGGCTGCCGCGGAAGAGGTGTCCGACAACGTCCTGCCCGGCGACCACCGCGTCGAGGTGATGAGCCTCGACGCAACCACCGGCAACGCAGCCGTGGTCTCCTCGCACGACGCGAGCCCGGGTCAGGGCGACCACGTGGCGCGCGCCCTGCGGCACGTGCAGCGGATCAGTCCGGCCCTTGGACTTACCGCCGACCAGCCGCCGGAGTACGTCGCTGACCCCGTCGAGCAGACGACCTCCGCCGGGGCGGTCGCCGTCCACCTGCGTCAGCAGTACAAGGGGATCCTGATCTACGACGCTGCCGAGACCGTGCGCTTCGAGCCCGACGGCAGCATCCGTGAGGTGGCCGGCAGCTCGGTCACAGCGCCCCCGGACCTCCCCGTCGCCCCGACCGTCACGCCCGAGCAGGCACTCCGGTCCGCGGCAGACCACGTCGCGCAGCCGGGAGATCCGGCAGACGCACCGCTCGACCAGTTCGGTCAGCCGATGACCGATCCCGGGCTCGACCTGACCGCCTTCGCGCCGGTCCAGCGGACCAGTGGCGCCGACCGCGCCGATCGGCCGACGACGTTCGACGCGCCCCCGTTCACCCATGTCGTGACGGTGTCGCTGGTCTGGTTCCCGCTGGGTGACTCGCTGCGCCTGGCGTGGCACACCAAGCTCGCCGTGCCCGGCGGAGCGGCGTTCCGGATCATCGTCGACGCGCAGGACGGCCGGCTGCTGCTCGTCAAGCGGCTCACGCAGGCTGTCGCCGGGAGGGCGACGGTGGTCCTCCGGCCCGGTGCCCCGGCGGCAGCAGTCGACTTCCCACTCGCCGCGACGACGTACGGCGCCCCGGTGCCGGCGAACCTCCCGGCAGGCTTCCCCTACGACTGGCTCACGGACACGACCACGCGGGGCAGCTCCGTGCAGGCCGTCATCGAGCCAGGATCGACGACGGTCTCCGGGACCTCGCAGAACGGGAAGGTCACCTTCCAGACCGATCCGGCCACGCCCGACGGACTGGCGGTGAACCTCTTCGCGCTCTGCAGCAGCATGCACGACCTGCTGTACCTGCTGGGCTTCCGTGAGGTCGACGGGAACTTCCAGGCCGACAACCTCGGGAACGGCGGACGGCCTGCCGATGCTGTCCTCGCGCACGTGCACCCCGGTGCCGTCTGGGGCACGGCCAACATGGGCTCGCCGCCTGATGGCAGCCAGCCGACCATGAACATGGGGCTGGTCACCTCGACCAACCGCCACACCGCCCTCGACGCCGACGTCGTCTTCCACGAGTACACCCACGGGCTCACGAACCGGCTCGTCGGTGGTGCCCTGGACGACGCCTCCCTCGACGCGATCCAGTCCGCCGGGATGGGCGAGGGCTGGAGCGACTTCTTCGCGTGCACCGCGATGGGCAAGACGGTGGTGGGCGACTGGGTGGTCAACCAGCCGGGCGGCATCCGGCGGTTCCGCTACGACGAGTCGTTCCCCGACGACTACGGCGACCTCGGCACCGGCCGGTACGACGAGGTGCACAACATCGGCGAGCTCTGGTGCGCCACGCTCATGTCGCTCTCCCGCGTCATCGGCGCCTGGACCGCGGCCCAGGTGGTCGTCGATGCGCTCAAGCTGACCGCAGCGAACCCGAGCTTCCTCGCTGCACGGGACGGCATCCTGCTGGCGGCCGACCACTACTCCCAGGCCCGCGGCGACGACGCGACGACCCGCGCCGACTTCGTCCACTCGGTGTGGACGGTCTTCGCGCAGCGCGGCATGGGGCCGCAGGCCCGCACCGGAGGCGCCGCCAACCTGACGGGGATCGTCACGGACTTTGCACCTCCCCCGCGGCCCACCGCGACAGCCACGCTGCACGGCGCCGCTGCCCCCGCCCTCGCGATCCCCGACAACCAGGTGGCCGGCGTGATCAGCCGGATCGAGCTGCCCGAGAGCGGACCGGTCGAATCCGTCTCGGTGACCGTCGACATCACCCACACCTACATCGGCGACCTCGAGGTCGCGCTGACCTCCCCCGATGGTCACAGCGTGGCTCTGCACTCCCGCGCCGGGAGCAGCGGCCACGACCTGCACCACACCTGGACGAACGCCGACCTCCCGGGGCTGGGGACGCTCACGGGCGGTCCGTCCGGCGGGACCTGGACGCTGGCCGTAGCCGACCGGGCCGCCCGTGACACCGGTCGCCTCGACAGCTGGTCGCTGGAGATCGCCGTCGGAGAGAAGCGCACCGGCGTCGAGGCGTCCGCCACCCCGGCGCTGCCGATCCCCGACAACAAGGCGACGGGCATCCGCAGCGAGGTCACGATCACCGAGACCGGGGTGATCTCCGCGTTGCTGCTCGACGTCGACATCACCCACACCTACATCGGCGACCTCGAGGTGAAGCTGGTCGGGCCCGACGGGACGCGAGTGAAGGTCCACGGCCGCACGGGTGCGGGCAACGACAACCTGATCACCACCTACACGTCCGAGTCCGGTGTGCTGGCGTCGTTCGTGGGCAAGCAGGTGCAGGGCACCTGGGCCCTGACTGTCGCCGATCGTGCCGGGCAGGACGTCGGCAAGCTCAACCGGTGGCGGCTCGCCGCGACCCTCTGACCCGCCGCTTGCTGCCTCGCGCCCTCCTCAGCCGCGGCTGTAGTACGGCGCGGACGTCGGCGGGCGCTGCCCCGGCACCCGCAACGGGTGCCCGAGCTGCTGCCCATAGGCGAACGCCGTGTACGACTGCGACGGGTCCACGCCGAGTTCGCGACGGGCGAGCTCGCGATAGCGGTCGTGGCTGCGGCGTACCTCGACCCAGTTGCCCTCGGCGGCATGCGCCTCGAGCAAGATCCGTTGGGCGCTCTCGCGCAGCGGCTCGGCATTGACGGCTGTCATCGCGACCTCCACCGCCTCGGCGTACCTGCCGACGACGACGAGAGCCGTGCTCAGCGCCTCGAGCGCGTGGAGCATCCGCTGGCGGACGCGTTCGCGCTCGATCACGGCCCAGTCGTCGTACCAGCCGGGCAGGAGGTCGAGGCCGTCGATCCGCCCCGTCTCCAGGGTCAGGTCCGTCGGCAGCGCCAGGTTGCGGATCAAGCGGCTCGCCCATTCGAGCGACTGGATGACGTCGACCTGGACGCCGCTGCGCAGCTCGAGCGCCCACTTGTCCGAGGCGACGATGTCGATACCGGCACCGCGTAGCCGCCAGAGAGCCGAGCGGAGGTTGCCGGCAGCACGCTGGTCATCGCAGGTGGGCCAGAGCATGCCCGCAGCGTGGCGCCGCTCGACCCTGCCCTGCCGCAGCGCGACGAAGGCGAGCAGCCGCTTGCTGCCCTCCGGCACCGAGATCCGGGAGCCGGTGATGGTCACGAACGGGCCATCGAAGAGGTGCACCGTCGTCCCCGGGAGCGCCGGGTGCACGTCCTGTACGACCATCGCAAACCTCTCGAACGAGAAGGAAAGCCCCGTCCGAAAATAGTGGCGCGCTCGTCACCGGTCCGTCACCGAAACCGGGAAACTCTGGGGTGCTGCACGTCAGGTGGCGCCCACCAGATGGCGCCGTTCAGCCGAGCTCGGTGCGTGGCTCGTGCGTGGTGGGCCCGATCGTGTCCGTGAAGGAGTGCAGGAACGACGACACCGCGGCCAGCGCCTCGTCCGGATCGACGTAGCTGCGCTCGTGATCCTGGCGGTTGCGCTCCGTGCCCGAGCTGGTCCGGACCTTGATCAGGACGCCCTCGCCCTGCACCTCTGCCGTCACCAGGCAGATGACACCGCTGCGCAGGTCGCCCCTCATGTCCACCAACGTCCCCCTTCACGCGTCACCTGAGCGTGTCGGCCGAACGCAGCCGTGACGATCCAGAAACGCTCGAGATCGAGAGTACGTCACGACAGGGAGGGACGCTCCCCAATCATCTGGCCACACCAACCGTGCGCATCCGCACCCACTCGCGCCGCGCCAGCCCGCTGAAGGCCAGGCTCGCAACGGCGCACCCCGCGACGATCAGCCACTCGAGCTCACCGCTGCCCCCGTCGGGCTCGAGACCGCTCGCGCCCTCGATCCAGGTCTGCCAGACCAGCGTGAGCAGTCCGAGTAACGCCGACGCCGCGGCGAGCACGGTCGCGATCCAGAAACGGCGACGGGACACCTGCATGGGCACCTCACACAGTCCGGAGTACGCCGGCCGAGCGACCGGCTCGTTCAGCGTGGCAGCGGCGAATTCGGCGTGTCAACGGACGCCCTCCCGCTGTTCGCGCTCGACCGCGCGGCGTACGGATCGCACGTTCGCGGCGTTGCATCCGGCGCCGAACGCGGTGGCGTTGCGCGGCCCCGTGCCGAGGCGGGCAACGGCGGGAATGCCGCGGCACGCCGCCGCCGACCCCTTGGCGTACGTGAGGAAGTCACCCCAGTCAGCGGGTACGACACCGCGGGTCAGCAGGATCGTGACGCAGCCGATCTCGTGGCCGAAGCGCAGCGCGTCGACGCGGCCGGGCTGCCCCATGATGACCAGCGGTACGCCGGCTGCGTCGGCGTCCGCCTTCAGCCGGCGCAGGCCAGCCTCGGTCCAGGTCTTGATCTCGAAGCACGGCGTCACCCCGTGCTTCTTCCCCTCGATCAGCTGCTCGGCGCATGTCGGGATCCGGGTCCTGCCGCGGTCTGTGCGGAGCCGTGCCACGACCACCGACCGGAGTCGGTCGAGGCGCGCGTGGCGCGCGACGTCTCCGGCCCGGAAGCCCTCGTGCACGCCGGGCACCGGCCAGTGGTTCGACTGCTGCACGTCGTCGCCGTCGACGCAGGTGTCGTTGTCCCAGGCGTTGGCCCCCGTCCTCGCCACGCGCGCCGGCCCGTCCGCGCCGTTGTAGAAGCGATAGGTCCGCCACTCCGGTTTGTGGGCGATGAGGAGCGGGAACGGGAGTACTCCGGCCATCCCCTCAGCGTCCTCCGCCCGCGTCACCGCAGCGTCAGCGGCACCGCGGGTCCGCAGCGGCACCCGAGGTGGTGACGCCGTCGTGACAGGCGCTGTCGGACGATCGGACCAGACGCGACTCAGCAGACGGGAGCGCGAGATGAGTGACGCGCATCTGGAACGGATCGACGGCCTCCAGCCGAAGGCGCGACGCCTTGCCCAGGCGGCGTTCGATGACGCCGCCAAGGAGGGCGTCGGCGTGATGGTCACGCAAGGGCTGCGCACGTTTGCCGAGCAGCAGCGCCTCTTCGACCAGGGCCGGACGACTCCCGGCCAGATCGTCACCCGGGCGCGTCCGGGCCAGAGCTATCACAACTTCGGCCTCGCGTTCGACTTCGTCGTGGTCCGCAACGGCCAGGCGGTCTGGGACCAGAACGACGCTGACTGGCGCCGCTTCGTCCAGATCTGCAAGGGCCACAACTTCGAGTGGGGCGGCGACTGGCGCTCCTTCAAGGACTTCCCGCATCTCCAGGTTGCGGGCGCGCCGTCGCTGGCGGAGCTGATCGCGTCGTTCCCGCACGGGTGGCGCGGCACGGCGGCGCGTTCGCGGTGGAGGGAGGCCACGGCACTGCCGCTGCGCAACGGCACGAAGGATCCCGACCCGGACGCCGGGACCGGCCTCGTCGCGCAGGTCCAGCGGCTGGTCCAGGTCCACGCCGACGGGTATTTCGGCGACGACACCGAAGCGGCGGTGACGGCGTTCCAGGTCACTCACGACGCCGCGGGTGCCGACGTCGCCCCGGGCAAGGGCCTCGCCACCAACGGTGTCGTCGACCGGGCCACCTTCGCCGCGTTGCAGGCAGCGGACCAGGCGGCCGACCAGGCCGAGGCCGGGGCAGGTGGTGGCTGGCTCTCCCCCGCCCGGATCGCGGCCGCCGTGGGCGCCGACCCCTCGGGTGTCGCGCGCAACTGGCCGCTGATTGCCCGTGCACTACGCCGGGCAGGCATGCGCGGACCCCGCGCGAAGATCGCCGCTGCAGCAACCGTCCGTGTCGAGGTCGGCGCCGGCTTCCAGCCGATCAACGAGTTCGGCGACGCCGACTACTTCACCCGCATGTACGAAGGGCGCACCGACCTCGGCAACACCGAACCGGGCGATGGCGCGCGCTACCACGGCCGCGGCTACATCCAGCTGACCGGGCGGGCCAACTACCGCACCTACGGGGCGCGCCTCGGACTCCCGCTCGAGGACCGTCCGGAGATCGCGCTCGACCCGGCGGTGGCTGCGCAGGTCCTGGTGGCGTACTTCGACCAGCGGGGCGTGGACGACGCCGCCCGGCGCGGCCAGTGGGAGCTCGTACGCCGGAAGGTCAACGGCGGCCTGAACGGCTGGCCGGTCTTCAAGTCAGCGGTCGACGCGCTCAAGGCAGCCGCCTGAGTCCACGCAAATGCACGAAGGGCCCCGACCGCAGCTGCGGTCGGGGCCCCACGAGTGAAATCAGATGCCGCGAACGTTCTCGGCCTGCGGACCCTTGGGGCCAGCAACGACGTCGAACTCGACCTTCTGGTTCTCATCCAGCGACTTGTAGCCGTTGGTCTGGATCGCGGAGAAGTGAACGAAGACGTCCTCGCCGCCGCCGTCCTGGGCGATGAAGCCGAAGCCCTTCTCAGCGTTGAACCACTTGACGGTGCCCTGAGCCATGATCTGTGTCCTTCTGTTTTCGCCGGACGCACTGTGCAGTCCGAGCTGCCGAAGCCATTCGAATGTGCTGATGACCGGCAAGCCGAAAACCAGGAACTACGAGATACAGGCCGCGCGTGGTGTGCGGCCAGGACGGTGAAACCGCCCCTTCAACATCACCAGCGTAGGGCCTCTGTGGTGAAACCGCCGCTTCGGGGTCTCGGCGCGCCGCCCAGGTCCCAGGAAGAGAGCGTCGAACAACGCCTCGCGCCGAGAACGACGAAGCCCCTCCGGAGGACCGGAGGGGCTACGTGGTGGTGGGCGATACTGGGTTTGAACCAGTGACCTCTTCCGTGTCAAGGAAGCGCGCTACCGCTGCGCCAATCGCCCAAGCTTTTGAGTTGTGGTGAGTTGGAGGTGGGTACCGGATTTGAACCGGTGTACACGGATTTGCAGTCCGTTGCCTCGCCTCTCGGCCAACCCACCATGGAGGCCTGGTGTGGCCCAGTCAAGGTGCACTTGACTTCTCCGAGCGGACGACGAGACTCGAACTCGCGACCCCAACCTTGGCAAGGTTGTGCTCTACCAACTGAGCTACGTCCGCTTGTTTTCCTTGGCGTTTCCGCCCCGGGCAACGACGAGAACATTAGCGGAACGCATCCGGCGTGCAAAATCGGGGGTCCCGAGCGTGTCGGGTGGGAGGCTTTGCCCATGCAGGCAAGGTCGAACGGCGTCTTCACGACCGCCCTCGTGCGAGACGGGCAGCCGCACCACCTCGGCCTGCACCTCGCGCGGCTGGTCGAGAGCGCCCGCATCGTCGGGCTCCCCCAGCCCACACCCGACGCCGTACGCCGCCGGGTCACCGTCGCCCTGACGGCACCCGATGCGCCCACGACAGCAGCCCGCATGCGTCTCGACTGGGACGGCACCGAGGCGACTGTGGCCATCGCGCCCTTCGCCGGCCACCCGCGCACCACGACCGTCCTGAGGGCTCCGGATCCGCGCGAGTCCGACTCCCCCACCGCCGGCGCCAAGACCGACGCGCTGGGCAGCCAGGGCCGCGCTCTCGTCGCGTGGGCCCAGGAGCACGGCGCAGGCGAAACACTGCTCGCCACCACGGCCGGCCTGCTGTGCGAGGGAGCCACGAGCAACGTCTTCTACGTGGTCGACGGCGAGCTCCGGACACCCACGCTCCACACGGGCCTGCTCAACGGCATCGCGCGGCAGCTACTCCTGGACGCGACCGGCGCCGTGGAGGTCGACGCGCCGTACGACGTCCTCGGCCGGGCCGACGAGGTCTTCCTGACCAGCAGCCTGCGCGGCGTACAACCGGTGACTGCTGTCGACGGCAGGGAGATCGGCGGGCCGGGTCCCGTCACGAGAGCAGCCCAGCAGGCGTGGGCGGCACTCGCCACCGACGACTGACAGTCCGGCCGCAACACGCCCCGGAAATGACACAAGGTCCGAACCCCTCCCTCCGGGGTTCGGACCCATGTCGACGAGCAGCAGGTCAGGCAGCCATCAGCTGTCCGATCAGCATGTCGAGATCGAGGTGCTCGCCCTCGGTGCCGAGCGGCACAGCGGCGAGCGTGCGGTTGACGAAGCGGTAGAGGTCCTTCGTCGCGACCTGGACCAGCAGCTCGCCGTCGGGCGAGTGGAGCTCGATGATCACGACGGCCTGGCCCTCGGCGTCGAGGCACGGCCACACGTGGACGTCACCGTCGCCGGCCGGCGTGGTCAGGCCACGGACCATCAGGTCACGGGCGAAGGTCCAGACGACGTCGCCACCCGCGGTGCGGAACGTCGTGGTGACGGCGTACGGGTCGACGGAGGTGTAGCCGAGCTCACCAGGCAGGGTCATCGTCTGACCACCGCCGTCGACACAGTCGAGGGTGACGGCCTCGGTGACCGTCATGGTCCTGATCTCGTCGAACTTCATGGTGATTACCTCCGTCGAGGGGCCCCTCGTCATGGGCCCTACGCGAGAGGAACGGTCCTTGACATCCGTCATGACGCGGTTTCGACATCAGTTCTCGGGTGACCCCAGTCACACGAAACTGGCCGGGTGCAACCAACTGCCGTCCGCACGCGCGCCGACTAACCTCGCCCCATGGCGGAGGTGCACTGGTTCAGGCGGATCCACCAGCGCCTGCACGCGCATCCCGTGAGCGGTGCGATCACCAAGGTCGTGATCACCGTGCTCGGCCTCCTCGTGCTCACGGCCGGGCTGGTCATGATGGTCACGCCCGGCCCCGGCGTCGTCGGGATCCTGGCCGGCCTCGGTCTGCTGGCTCTCGAGTGGGACTGGGCACGCCGCTGGCTCGCCGCTGCGCGGCACAAGGCGGCGGCGACCGCCGAGCAGGCGCGCACCATGGACCCGGCCGTACGCCGGCGCCGCACGCTCCTGCTGGCGCTCGCGGTCGCCCTCGTCGGCGGCATCGCAACAGTGCTGGTCTGGCAGTTCGGCTGGCCCGGTTTCGGCTCGCTCAACCCTGTGCGCTAGGGTTTCTGACACACCACGGGTGATTGGCGCAGTGGTAGCGCACTTCGTTCACACCGAAGGGGTCACTGGTTCGAACCCAGTATCACCCACCGCGGGAAAAGCCCCGCTGGTCCGCGGTAACGCGACCAGCGGGGTTTTCTCATTCCTGCGAGGAGGATGGGCGTGAGCATTCCGGGGCCGGTGCAGGCGGCCTTCGTGCTGCAACCGCAGGAAGGCACGCGCTGGGTCGCGCTCCGCGCCGCGGCCTCGACCGGCGTACCGCTGCTCCTCCTCTGGGCGACCGGGCACCTGGAGTGGTCGCTCTTCTCAACCTTCGGTGCCTTCGCCTCCGTCTACGGCCGCGGAGAGTCGCACCGGGCGCGCTTCGTCATGCAGGTGACGGTGGGGATGCTGCTCACCGTCGCCGTCTCGCTGGGCACCCTGGTCGGCTGCCTCGACAGCCGCGCGTGGATCGCGATCGTCGCGTCCGCGGCCATCGCAGCCGTCGGAGCCGTGCTGTCGGACCTGCAGCAGTGGCACCCGCCCGGCCCGATGTTCTTCGTCTTCGCCGTCGCCTCGACGGCCTCCATCCCGGCCCAGCCGGGCACCGCGGCGACAGCTGCCGTCGTCGCCTCGGCTGCTGCCGCGTTCGCCGTCCTCGTCGGAGCCGTCGGCGCCGTCCGGAGCGGGTGGGGCGCGCCGCGGCCCCGCCCCGCGCGCACGATCGACCATGCGCTGCGCCGCCACGTCGCCCGGAGCGTCGTGGCCGTTGCGCTGGCCGGGACGATCGCCACCTCTGTCGGGATCGGGCGGCCCTACTGGGCGATGATCGCCGCCGTCGTACCTCTTGCGGCTCGCGAGCTCGACGCGCAGCTGACCCGGGCACTGCAGCGTGCAGCCGGGACGACGATCGGCCTCCTGCTCGCCGCCGTCCTCCTCGAACTGCGGCTGAGCGGCCTGGTGGTGATCCTCATCGTGACCGCGTTGCTCGCCATGACCGAGGCGCTGGTCGGTCGCAACTACGCGCTGGCGCTGGTCACGATCACGCCGCTGGCGCTGCTCATGGTCCACCTGGCCAGCCCGACGCCCACCGGTGTCCTGCTCTGGGACCGCTGGATCGAGACGATCATCGGTGTCGTCGTCGGAGCCGGAGTCGGCTACCTGACGCGCGCACGCCCCACCCGCTGAGCGGGCGCGGAGGCGGTACGTCGGTCAGTCGGCGACTTCGCCGAAGATGCTGACCCGGTCGTCGGCAGTGCCGGACTGGCCCTTGGTCACCGAGGAGACGAAGCGGAAGTCGTCACCGACCGCCGGCAGGGCGGATCCGGAGACCCGCTCCCACTGGCCGCAGATCGTGTTGCCCTCGGCGCCCGCCAGGTCGGAGACCGCGTCGGACTTCAGGCAGAGACGGTGCGTCTTCGCGTCGTACGACGAGACGACGGCTGTGGTGCGGTCGGGTGAGTCCCAGCCGGTGACCGCCCCCGTCAGGTAGCCGCCAGCGAAGACGATGACGCCCGCAGCGATGACAACGGGGGTCGGAAGGTTCACGTTTCCCACAGGCGTCAGTCTCGCACGGACCTGTTTGTCAGGTGCGGCCACACGACGTCGACCGAGGCGTTGACCGCGGCTCCGATGAGGACGGCGATCGAGACGATGTAGAGCCAGATCAGGACGGTGATCGGCGCGGAGAGCGGGCCGTAGACGCTCGTCGACTCCCCCGCCGTCGCGGTGAGGACCGTGCGAAGCAGCCAGGAGCCCCCGATCCAGCAGACGATCGTGAAGAAGGCCCCCGGCAGGTGGTAGCGCCAGGCCGATCGCGACGGCACGCTCACGTGGTAGAGCGTCGTCAGGAAGCACACGCAGAGCAGCAACACCGTGGGCCAGTAGAGGCTCTCCAGGAAGTCCAGGCGGTCGGGGATCCACCGGCGGACCAGCGACGGCCCGGCGATGACCAGTGGGATCGTGACCATGCCCGTCAGCAGGCCGAGGATGTAGAGACCGAAGGAGAGCACGCGGGTCCGGATGATCCCCCGCTCGCCGCCGAGCCCGTGCATGATCGTGATGGTGTCGACGAAGACGTTGAGCGCGCGCGACCCTGACCAGAGCGCCAGCACGAAGCCGATCGAGATGACGTCGAGGCGACCGCCCTTGGTGACGATGTCGAACGTCGGCGCGATCACCGCGTTGACCGTGCTCTCCGTCATCGCCTGACTGGCCAGGTCGATCACGTCGGAGCGGATCTCCCGCATCTGGACCGCCGTGAACTCCCGCACGAAGAAGCCGATCGCCCCCGTGAGCGCGAAGACGAGGGGCGGCACCGACAGCACCGCAAAGAACGCCGCCTCGGCCGCGAGGCCGGTCACCCGCCAGCGCAGGCAGGACGCGACCGTCGCAGTGATCAACCGCCAGAGGTCATGACCCACCCGGCGTACGACGCGGCGGAGCAGCGCAAGCAGCTCGTCCGACGTCATGGGGATCAACCTAGCGACCGGAAATGCCAAGTCGGCGCCGGGAAACGCCCCCAGCGCCGACTTGGCGGTGTGACTCACACCGTGGCGTGCTCCTGAGTGGCCGGAACGACGGCCGGGTTGCCCGTGTCGCCATGACCGTCGTCCACCATGCTGGACTCGTCGAAGGGGTCCTCGCCCGACAGCACCCGGTCCAGCTGGGCGCGGTCGATGCCGCCGGTCCACCCGGCGACGAGCACCGTGGCGACAGCGTTGCCAGCGAAGTTGGTGAGGGCGCGCGCCTCGGACATGAAGCGGTCGATGCCGACGATCAGGCCGACCCCGTCGAGCAGCTCGGGGCGGTGGGACGACAGGCCGCCGGCGAGCGTGGCCATGCCGGCACCGGTGACGCCCGCGGCGCCCTTCGAGGCGATCATCATGAAGAGAAGCAGCGAGATCTGCTCCCCCACGGACAGCGGGTTGCCCATGGCGGACGCGATGAAGAGCGAGGCCATCGTCAGGTAGATCGCGGTGCCGTCGAGGTTGAACGAGTAGCCGGTCGGCACGACCACACCGACCGTCGGTCGGTCGACGCCCGCGTGCTCCATCTTGGCGATGAGACGCGGCAGGGCCGACTCGGAGGACGAGGTCGACAGGATCAGCAGGAACTCGCGGCCGAGGTAGCGGAGCAGGCTGAAGAGGTTCACGCCGGCCGCCACGCGCAGGATCGTGCCGAGCACGACGAAGACGAAGAGCGCACAGGTCAGGTAGAAGCCGAGCATCAGCACAGCCAGGCTCTTGAGGGCGTCAACGCCCGTCTCCCCGACGACCGCGGCCATGGCGCCGAAGGCACCGACGGGCGCCACCCACATGATCATCGAGAGCACCCGGAAGACCAGGCGCTGCACGTGGCCCACGCCCCGGAGCACCGGCTCGCCGGACGCACCCATCGCCTGGAGCGCGAAGCCGACCAGGAGCGCAACCAGGAGCGTCTGCAGCACCTCGCCCGACGTCAGGCCGCCGAGCATCGAGGTCGGGATGATGCCCAGCAGGAAGTCGGCCGTCGTGGCGTGAGCGCCTTCGGCGAGACCCGAACCCGCGGACGCCGTGGCGGCCGTGATGTGCAGGCCGCTGCCGGGGTGGAGCAGGTTGCCGACGACCAGGCCGATGCCCAGGGCCACCGTCGACATCACCAGGAAGTAGCCGAGCGCCAGGCCGCCGACGCGACCGACCCTGGCCGCGCTGCGTACCGAACCGACGCCCAGGACGATCGTGCAGAAGATGACCGGCTGGATCATCATCTTGATCAGGGCGACGAAGGCCTGGCCGAGCGGCTTGAGCTGCACCGCGAAGTCCGGCGCGAGGATGCCGACGGCGATGCCGAGGGCGACCGCGCCGATCACGGCGAGGTAGAGGTAGTGGGTGCGGTCCTTGCGGCCCGTTGCCTGGCCGTTCGGCCGTGCGGTGCTGTCGCTCATCAGTTCCTCCAGCGGTGTGCGGGTCCCTCCCGACCACCTCATGCTGTCCACCGATGTGACGGCCGTCACCGTTCTGTTCACAGAGTTCACGGCCCTGCACGGCAGCCGCGAACCGTGCAGAATCACCGACATGCGCCGACCCCGTCGTGACAGCTCCGTCGCGCGGCAGATCCTGCTCCTGCAGCTGCTGCTCGTGACCGTGCTGGTCGCTGCCGCGCTCGGCCTGGCGGCGTACGACGCACGGGGTGATGTGCGGACCCAGGCGAGGGCCGAGACGCTGGTGACCGCCCGCGCGGTGGCCGACTCCCCCACTGTGCTGGCGGCGCTGCGGGGCCCGGAGCCCTGCCGTGCGCTGGAGCCGTACGCCGAGGACGTGCGGCAGGACACGGGGACGGACTTCGTGGTGATCATGCGTCCCGACCGGACCCGCTGCACCCACCCCGACCCGACGCAGATCGGCAAGCTCTTCATCGGCGACCTCGGCACTGCGCCGCAGGGACGCCCCTTCAGCCAGGAGTACGCCGGCACGTTGGGCCCCTCGGTCCGCACGGTCGTGCCGGTCACCGACGGCGGGGAGGTCATCGCCTACGTGGCCGTCGGCATCACGCTCGACCGGCTCAACAGCCAGCTGGTGCGCGCCCTGTTGCCGCTCGGCATCGCGGGCGGGCTCGTGCTGCTCGCCGGCACAGCCGGAGCCTTCCTCGTCAACAGGCGCCTCCGCCGCCAGACCCACGGCATGGGCGCCGACGAGATCACCCGGATGTACGAGTACTACGACGCGGTCCTCCACGCGGTGCGTGAGGGCCTGGTCCTGGTGGACACCCGCGACCGCGTCCAGCTCGTCAACGACGAAGCGCGGCGCCTGCTCTCCCTGCCTGACGACGTGGCTGGCCGCTCGGTCCACGAGCTGGGTCTGCCTCCGGCCCTGAGCCGCGCAGCGGTCGGGGAGAACGCCGCAGCCGACGACATCTACGTCACCGACCGCCACGTGCTCGTCGTGAGCTCCTCCCCTGCCGTCTGGCGCGGGCGCACCGTCGGCTCCGTGGTCTCGCTACGGGACCGGACCGAGCTCCAGGACGTGTCCGGTGAGCTCGACCTGGTCCGCGGGCTGACAGACTCGCTGCGCGCGCAGAACCACGAGGCAGCCAACCGGCTGCACGCCGTCGTGTCGCTCATCGAGATGGGCCAGCCGGAGGAAGCAGTCGAGTTCGCCATCGGCGAGCTCCACGTCGCCCAGCTGCTCACCGACCGGCTGACGGCCTCCATCGAGGAACCCGTGGTCGCCGCACTCCTGCTCGGCAAGAGCGCCGAGGCCGCCGAGCGCGGCATCGCGCTGGAGGTCGCCGGCCGGCTCACGACCGCGGGACTGCCGTTGTCGTCGCGCGAGCTGCTCACGCTCGTCGGCAATCTCGTCGACAACGCCCTCGACGCCGCCACGAGCTCCGAGGTACGCCGGGTGCGCGTCGCGTTCGACAGCGGGGGCGGCTGGTTCGCGGTCACCGTCGACGACAGCGGCCCCGGCATCCCCATAGGCGACGTGGACCGGGTGCTGGAGCGCGGCTGGTCCACCAAGGCCGCCTCGGGGCGCGGCGTCGGGCTCGCCCTCGTGGCCCAGCTGGTCCGCCGACATGGCGGCACGGTCACCGTCGGCGACGCCCCGCTGGGCGGCGCCCGCTTCCACGTCGCGATCCCCGTGGAGGCGCCATGAGCATCCGGGTGCTGGTCGTCGAGGACGAGGAGATCGCGGCGCGCGCCCACGCGGCGTACACGGAGCGGGTCACGGGGTTCGAGACCGCTGGCGTCGCGCGCTCCGCGGGCGAAGCGCTCCGGATGCTCGGCGCCGACCCGGACATCCAGCTCGTGCTCCTCGACATGCACCTCCCCGACGGCCACGGCCTGGGGCTCGTGCAGCGCCTGCGCGCCGCCGGGCATCTCTGTGACGTCATCGCGGTGACCTCCGCGCGTGACGCCGACGTCGTCCGTGCTGCGGTGGCGCAGGGCGTCGTGCAGTACCTGCTGAAGCCGTTCACGTTCGCGACGTTCCGCGACAAGCTCGAGCAGTACGCCGCGTACCGCGCGCAGCTCTCCTCGAGCGGCACGCAGGTCGCGCAGCACGACGTCGACGCCATGTTCGGAGCGTTGCGCTCGCGGGGTGGCAGCGCACCGCTCCCCAAGGGGATGTCCGCCGAGTCACTGCGCGACGTGGCCGACGCGCTGCGCGCGGCCGAGGCGAGCATGTCCGCCTCCGAGGTCGCTGCGGAGATCGGCGCCTCGCGGGTCACGGCACGTCGTTATCTGGAGCACCTTGCCGACACCGGCTCCGTCGAGCGCACCCAGCGCTACGGCGGGGCCGGCCGACCCGAGATCGCCTACCGCTGGCGGTGAAATGCCGAAGGGTCCCGGCCGGCGCCTGAGCGCTGTGCCGGGACCCTGTCGTCGCTCAGGCCAGGTCGAGACCGGGGTAGAGCGGGTGCTTGTCGAGCATCTCGGCCGACGCGGCGCGGGTCTTGTCCGCGACGCCGTCCGCCAGCTTGTACGTCGCCTTCGACGAGCCGCCGTCCTTGGTGACGCCCGGCGTCGTGTTCTTCAGGACGTCGACGACCAGGTCGGCGACGTTGTCGAACTCGTCGTGCCCGAAGCCACGCGTGGTGAGCGCGGGCGTGCCGAAGCGGATGCCGGAGGTGTACCAGGCGCCGTTCGGGTCGGCCGGGACCGAGTTGCGGTTGGTGACGACACCGGCGTCGAGCAGGGCCTGCTCGGCCTGGCGACCGGTCAGGCCGAAGCTCGTGACGTCGAGGAGCACGAGGTGGTTGTCCGTGCCGCCCGTGACGAGCTTGGCGCCCCGCTTGAGGAAGCCGTCGGCCAGCGACTTGGCGTTGTCCGCAACGTTCTGCGCGTACGTCTGGAACGACTCGGTCTTCGCCTCCGCGAGCGCCACAGCCTTGGCGGCCATGACGTGCGAGAGCGGTCCGCCGAGGACCATCGGGCAGCCGCGGTCGACGTTGCCGGCGTACTCCTTGGTCGCGAGGATCAGACCGCCGCGCGGGCCGCGAAGCGACTTGTGCGTGGTGGTGGTGACGACGTCGGCGAACGGAACCGGGTTCTCGTCGCCCGTGAAGACCTTGCCCGCGACCAGACCGGCGAAGTGCGCCATGTCGACCATGAGGGTCGCGCCCACCTCGTCGGCGATCTCGCGCATCTTGGCGAAGTTCACCCGACGCGGGTACGCCGAGTAGCCGGCGACCAGGATGAGCGGCTTGAACTCCTTCGCCTTCGCGCGGAGGGCGTCGTAGTCGATGAGGCCCGTGACCGGGTCCGTGCCGTACTGGTTCTGGTGGAACATCTTGCCGGAGATGTTCGGGCGGAAGCCGTGCGTCAGGTGGCCACCGGCGTCCAGGCTCATGCCGAGGAGGCGCTGGTTGCCGAGCTCGTGGCGCAGCTTCTCCCAGTCGGCCTCGGACAGGTCGTTCATGTTCTTGACGCCGACGTTCTCCAGCCACGGGCCCTCGACGCGCTGCGCCAGGATCGCCCAGTACGCCGTGAGGTTGGCGTCGATGCCGGAGTGCGGCTGCGCGTAGGCGTACTCGGCGCCGAAGAGCTCCTTGGCGTGCTCGGCGGCGAGCGTCTCGACGGTGTCGACGTTCTGACAACCGGCGTAGAAGCGGTGACCGACCGTGCCCTCGGCGTACTTGTCGGAGAACCAGGTGCCCATCGTCATCAGGACGGCGGGGCTGGCGTAGTTCTCGGACGCGATGAGCTTCAGCGACGCGCGCTGGTCCTCGAGCTCCTTGCGGGTCGCCTCGGCAACGCGCGGCTCGACGGAGGCGATCACTTCGAGGGCCTGCTTGTACGCAGAGCTGGTGAGGGCAGAGAGATCGGTCATGCCGCAGATCCTAGTGACGTCTTCGGACTGGTCCTGCATCGTCCTGAACCCCAGTGCCCCCTCCAGTGTTCGCCGGGGTCGGTTGTCGCCCCCTCGCGCGGCGCAGGACGCTCGAATCCCGGACCTTTCACACGGAGGTGGCGCTGTCATGACCGAGACCGTGAACCAGAGCTTCAACGGCGAGACGCTTACCCCGGCGAGCCCCGGGTACGACGCAGCGCGGACCGTCTTCAACGGGCTGGTCGACCGACGTCCGCAGCGGATCATGCGGTGCAGCTCTGCCGCGGACGTGGCGGCGGCGATCGCCTCCGCTCGTGCCGACGGTCTCCCCCTCAGCGTGTACGGCGGCGGTCATGGTGTCACCGGCTCCGCCGTGGTCGACGGCGGCGTGTGCGTCGACCTGCGCGGGCTCGACGGGGTCGCGGTCGACCCGGAGGCCCGGATCGCGCGCGTCGGCGGCGGTGCCACGTGGGGTGTCGTCGACGCGGCAACGCAGGAGCACGGACTGGCCGTCACCGGCGGACGGGTCTCCACGACCGGTGTCGGCGGGCTGAGCCTCGGCTCCGGCAGCGGCTGGCTGGAGCGGGCGTTCGGTTTCGTCTGCGACAACCTGCTCGCGGCTGAGGTCGTGACCGCGGATGGCCGCATCGTGACCGCGAGCGACACCGAGAACCCCGACCTCTTCTGGGCGATCCGCGGCGGCGGTGGCAACTTCGGCGTGGTCACCGAGTTCACCCTCCACCTGCACCCGCTCGGGCCGATCGTCTTCGGCGGAATGCTCCTCTACCCCGGCTTCATGGCCGTCGACGTGCTCCGCAACTGGCGGGACTTCATGCGTACCGCTCCCGACGAGGTCGGATCCGGCGTCGCCCTGATCACGGCGCCGCCGGAGGAGTTCGTGCCCGAGCCCGCACGCGGCCAGCCCTGCGTCGGGGTCGTCATCGCGTACGCCGGCGACCCGGCCGCCGCACCCGGCGTACTGGCTCCGCTGCTGGAGTTCGGCCCGCCCGCCGCAAACCTGTGCCAGCCGATGCCCTACGTCGCCGTGCAGCAGCTGCTCGACCCGCCGAACCAGAAGGGCATGCACAACTACTGGACCGGCGACTTCCTGACCGACTTCCCCGACGAGGCGGTCGCGGCATGGGTCGAGCACGGCTTCCCGCCCGTGTCACCCCTCACCCAGCTGATCGTCGTGGCCGGCGGCGGAGCGATCGCGCGCGTCTCCGACGATGCCACGGCGTTCGGCAACCGCAGTGCGCCGTTCAACCTGCACATGCTGGGGATGTGGCCGCCCGATCCCTCACAGGACCAGGCGAACATCGACCACATCCGTGGCCTGGCCGCCGCCATGAAGCCGTGGACCACCGGAAGCGTCTACCTGAACTTCATCGGCGACGAAGGGCTGACGCGGGTCGAGTCGGCGTACGGCCCGGCGAAGTACGCCCGGCTCCGGGAGATCAAGC
The DNA here is from genome assembly GCF_004337475.1 of Nocardioides jejuensis. GTDB lineage: Bacteria > Actinomycetota > Actinomycetes > Propionibacteriales > Nocardioidaceae > Nocardioides > Nocardioides jejuensis. The sequence goes on from NZ_SJZJ01000009.1 coordinate 65,636, forward strand.
GGGCATGGGATCCTGAGAACGTCTTCAGGCACAACCAGAACATCCCTCCGGCCTGACCGGTCGCTCGCGTCAGGTCGTGTCGGGTCGGTCACACGTCAGGCCCTCGCCACCGGGAAACCGGCCCACGATGTCTCGAATCACGGACTCTCCGTCCACATCACGAGATTTCGGCTTGTGATGCGGGTGTCCGCAACGTGAGACTTGCCCGCGTCAATGTGGGACCCGGCCCCGGCCTGCGTCCGCATTCCCGTTGCCCCGTTCGAAGGACATCGATGAACGACCAGCCCACCCCTGCCGTCAAGGTGGAGATCCCCCGTCCGAAGCGCGGAGAGGGTCAGTGGGGACTCGGCTATCTCGAGCCGCTCAACAAGAACGAGCAGTCCAAGCGGGACGACAACCCGCTCAACGCGATCGGCCGCATCAAGAGCACCTGGGCGCAGGCCGAGTTCGACCGGATCGACCCGGCCGACAAGCGCGGTCGCTTCCGCTGGGCCGGCCTCTACACGCAGCGCGCCCCCGGCTTCGACGGCGGCAAGACCGCGACGCTCGAAGAGGAGGAGCTGGACGACAGCTTCTTCATGATGCGCGTGCGCACCGACGGTCAGATCCTGACCGGTGCCGCGCTGCGCACCCTCGGCTCGCTCTCCAACGAGTACGCCCGCGGCACCGCCGACATCACGGACCGCAACAACATCCAGTACCACTGGATCGAGATCGGCTCCGTCCCGGACATGTGGGAGCGCCTCGACGCGGTCGGTCTCACCACCATCGAGGCCTGCGGTGACTCGCCGCGTCCGTTCCTCGGCTCCCCCGTCGCTGGCATCGCGAAGGACGAGCTGATCGACGGCTCCTCCGCGCTCGCCGAGATCAAGCGTCGCTCGCTGGGCAACCCGGAGTACTCCAACTTCCCGCGCAAGTTCAAGACCGCGCTGACCGGCCACCCGTCGCACGACGTGGCGCCGGAGGTCAACGACGTCGCCTTCGTCGCGACCGTCCACCCCGAGCTCGGCGTCGGCTTCGACTGCTGGGTTGGCGGCGGTCTCTCGACCAACCCGCACCTCGCGCAGAAGCTCGGCGTGTGGATCCCGCTCGAGGAGGTCCCGGATGTCTGGGAGGCCGTTGCCGGCATCTTCCGTGACTACGGCTACCGCCGCCTGCGCTCGCGTGCCCGCCTGAAGTTCCTCGTGGCCGACTGGGGCATGGAGAAGTTCCGCGAGGTCATGGAGGTCAAGTACCTCAAGCGCGAGATGGTCCGGTGCGAGTCGCCGGCCGTGCCGGAGCACCAGGGTGACCACATCGGCGTGCACGAGCAGAAGGACGGCAAGTTCTTCATCGGCGCCGCGCCGGTCGTCGGCCGCATCAACGGCGACGTGCTGCTCGGTCTGGCTGACCTCGTCGAGCAGTACGGCGCCCAGGGCGCCCGCCTGACGGCGTACCAGAAGCTCGTGGTGATCGGCGTCGACGGCGCCGACACGGAGGCGTTCGCTGCGGGGCTCGAGAAGATCGGCCTCACGGCGGCCCCGTCCAACTGGCGCCGCCGCACGATGGCCTGCACCGGCATCGAGTACTGCAAGCTCGCGATCGTCGAGACCAAGGACCGCGCCAAGGACCTGATCGAGGAGCTGGAGAAGCGCTTCCCCGAGCTCGACTCCCCCATCTCGGTCAACCTCAACGGCTGCCCGAACGCCTGCGCGCGTACGCAGGTCGCGGACATCGGCCTCAAGGGCCAGCTCGTCCTCGACGAGAACGGCGAGCAGGTCTCCGGCTACCAGGTCCACCTCGGTGGCGGCCTGGCGCTCGGCGCGAACTTCGGCCGCAAGCTGCGTGCGCACAAGGTGACCTCGGCCGGCCTGGACGACTACATCACCAAGGTCGTGACGAACTACCTCGCGGGTCGCGCCGCGGGTGAGTCGTTCCAGACCTGGGTGCAGCGTGCCGACGAGGACCTGCTGCGCTGATGACCACCTCGACGATGAGCTCCCGCGCGGAGATCTACCACTGCCCGTACTGCGGCGAGGAGGACCTCCGTCCCCACTCCGCGTCCGCGGGCGAGTGGGAATGCCGCAGCTGCCTCCGGGCGTTCACCGTCACCCTGCTGGGTCTCATCCGACCGAACGGATCCAGCGGGTCCGTATCTGCATCGGAGGATCTCGCATGACCGCCGCAACGACGCGCGCCGCGCGCCTCTCGCGAGGCTCGCAGATCGAGGGCCGCTCCCAGGAGGAGCTGCGCGAGATCGTGTCCCACGTGGGTGCCGAGCTGGAGCTCGCCCCCGCCGAGCACATCATCGAGTGGGCTGCCGCCACCTTCGGCGAGCGCTTCTGCATCACGTCCTCGATGGGCGACGCGGTGCTCGCGCACCTCGCGTCCAAGGTCGTGCCGGGCGTCGACGTGGTCTTCCTCGACACCGGGTATCACTTCGCCGAGACGATCGGCACCGCCGACGCCGTCAAGCACACGATGCCCGTCAACCTGATCACGATCACGCCCGTGCAGTCGGTGGCCGAGCAGGACGCGCAGTACGGCCCGGATCTCTACAAGCGCGACCCCGACCTGTGCTGCAAGCTGCGCAAGGTCGAGCCTCTCGCGACCTCCCTCGACGGCTACGACGCCTGGGCGACCGGCCTGCGCCGGGCCGAGACCCACAACCGGGTGTCCGCTCCGGTCGTCGGCTGGGATGCCAAGAAGAAGAAGGTCAAGGTCTCCCCGATCGCGCGGTGGACCGACGAGCAGGTCGAGCAGTACATCCAGGACAACGGTGTGCTCGTGAACCCCCTCGTCTACGACGACTACCCCTCGATCGGTTGCTGGCCGTGCACCTCGCGCGTCAAGCCCGGCGACGACCCGCGCTCGGGACGCTGGGCCGGCCAGAACAAGACCGAGTGCGGCATCCACACCTGAGCCGCAGCGTGAACTTTCGATAACTGAATTGACCGTCTAATCGACAGCGTTGTCGACTCGCACCGATATCCCGAAGGGAGGCCGCACACGATGGCTGCTCCTGCACTGGTTGCCCTGGCTCATGGTTCCCGTGACCCGCGGTCGGCCGCGACGATCAACGCCCTCGTGGCGGAGGTCCGGGCACTGCGCCCCGACCTGCGCATCGAGGCCGCGTTCCTGGACCTGTCGCGTCCGTCGTTCTCGACCGTCGTGGACCGCCTGGTGAAGGCCGGATTCGACGAGATCGTCGTCGTTCCGCTCCTGCTCAGCGAGGCGTTCCACGCCAAGATCGACGTCCCGACGGCCGTTGCCGAGCAGGCCGCGCGTCACGAGGGCCTGCAGATCCGCGCCACGGCGATCCTCGGTCACGAGATGTCGTTCCTCGAGGTGCTCGACCAGCGCCTGCGTGAGGCGCTGGCCGCTGCCCGATGTCGCGAGCTGGACGCCCTCGTCCTCGCCGCGGCAGGCTCGTCCGACCCGCTCGCCAACCAGGCAGTCGCCCGCCTGGCCCGTGTCTGGGGCGCGCACCACAAGCTGCCGGTCAAGGCTGCCTACGCGTCGACCGCTCCGCCAGCGACCGGCGAGGCCGTCCGCGCCTTCCGTAACGAGGGCCGTCGTCACATCGCGGTCGCGTCCCTCTTCCTGGCCCCCGGGTCGCTCATCGACCGTGCCTCCGAGCTCGCCGTCGAGGCGGGCGCCGTCGCGGTCTCCGAGCCTCTGGGCGCCCACCCGGAGCTGGCGCGCACGATCCTCGCGCGGTACGCCGTCGGCGCCGTCGAGCTCGTCCCCGTCTGACCCACCTCTGCCGAGACGGGCCTTGTGCCCCGTCGAAACGGGGCTCGTGCTGCGGCACGGGCCCCGTTTCGCGTTGGCACGGGGCCCGTTTCGCGTTGGCACGAGGCCCGTCTCAGCGGGCTAGCCGACGAAGCGCTGCAGCAGGTGCGCGAGCTCGCGCGCAGGATCGGCAGTGATGCCGCCATGCACCGGGCCCGGCTGCAGGACGGTGCTCCGCGGGGCCTTCACGAACCCGAAGCGGGTGCCGAGGTCCCCACGACCAGCGGCGCCGACCGCCGCGTCGCCGGCGCAGACCCCCTCGACGTACGACAGCGCGTCGCAGACCCGGCTCACGTCGAGCGTGGCGTCGAGGGCGCGCAGGCGCGCCGTGTCGCAGCTCCAGGCGGCCGCAAGGAACTTCGTCTCCTGGCAGTACACGACGACGCCGACGTTGAGGAACTCCTCGCGCTCGACGCGAGGAACGCACCGCAGCACGACGTACTGGTAGGGATGGCGCTCGGTCATCGGGACACCGCTTCCCACCACGCGGTGGCTTGCAGACGGGCATCGAGGAACGCGACGTACGCGGCGCGCACGGCATCCGGCGAGTCGGCACCCGGCACGGGCTCCAGCCAGGCGTCCGGCACGTCGGCCAGGATCTCCTCGAAGGCCGCGCGGCTCAGCGTCGCCCGCGCGCGCCGGTCGATCGCCTCGAGATCGTCTGCCTTGGCCGCTTCGAGGAGGACGTGGTCGTCGGCGTTCCATCGGAGGGCGGCGAAGCGGGCGGGGTCGCCGACTCCCCCGCTCCAGCCGTGGTGGAAGTAGAGCGATGCTCCGTGGTCGATGACCCAGAGGTCTCCGTGCCACAGCAGGAGGTTCGGGTTGCGCCAGGAGCGGTCGACGTTGGCGATGAAGGCGTCGAGCCAGAAGACGGTGCCGGCCACGCCCTCGGGCAGGCTCGTCGTGCCGTCGAAACCGAAGGATCCCGGCAGGAAGTCCACGCCCAGGTTGAGCCCGAGGCTGGCACGCAGCAGGTCCTGGATCTCCTCGTCCGCCTCGTAGCGAGCCAGCGCGTCGGCCAGCTCCAGGGCGACGAGGCGCGGGGTCTGCAACCCGAGGCGCGTCGCCAGTCCACTGGCGATGGTCTCGGCGACAAGCACACGCAGACCCTGCCCGGCGCCCCGGAACTTGCAGACGTAGGTGCCGAGGTCGTCGGCCTCCACGATGCCCGGGAGCGAGCCGCCCTCGCGAAGCGGTGCGACGTAGCGGGTGACGGAGACGGTGGGCATCACTGGACCGGCACCTCGTCACGCAGTCGCTGCTTCTCGTGTTCGACGTCGAAGTCGGCGGTAGGCCAGCTGAGATCCAGGCCGCGCAGGGCGTCGAGCAGGAGGTGGCCGATGGCGAGATTGCGGTACCACTTGTGGTCACTGGGGATCACGTGCCAGGGCGCTGCCTCGGTATTGGTCCGCTCCAGGGCGATCTCATAGGCCTCGCGGTACGCCGCCCAGCGGGCGCGCTCGTCGATGTCGCCCGGGTTGTACTTCCAGTGCTTGGTCGGATCGTCCAGCCGGGCGAGCAGACGCTCCTTCTGCTCGGCCGCGGAGATGTGGAGCATGCACTTCACGATCGTCGTGCCCGCGTCTGCAATGCGTTGCTCGAACTCGTTGATGGCGCCGTAGCGACGCTCGATCTCCTCGCTTGGCGCCAGCTCACGGACCCGGCCGATCAGCACGTCCTCGTAGTGCGACCGGTCGAAGACGCCAATCAGCCCGGCCGGGGCGAGCGCCTTCTCGATCCTCCAGAGGAAGTCGTGCGCACGCTCCTCGTCGGTCGGTGCCTTGAAGCTGGTCACCTTCACGCCGGCCGGGCTGACCAGCCCCACGGTGTGCTCGAGCACGCCTCCCTTGCCGGAGGTGTCCATCCCCTGCAGGACGAGGAGGACGCTGCGTCCGCTGTCCTTGTTGGCGTACAGGCGCTCCTGGAGGTCGGCGAGCTCCGGGCCCAGCTCCTCCAGGGCTGCTTCGGCGTCGCCCTTCTTCCCGTCGTACGCCGGCGTGGCGGCCGGGTCGATCGCGGTCAGGTCGACGGGGCCTGGCGCGAGCGCGTGCGCGTCAGCGAAGGAGCTCATGGCAGAACACTAGAACCGCGGCCAGAACCCGCGACTGAACGGGTCAAAACCCGGGTCTCAACCCGTCAAAACCCGGGTTTCGACGTCACTCGTCGTCGATTGCGCCGAGCTCCTCGCGGACCACGGCGAAGGCCACGCCGGGGCCGTGGCCCTTGCGGGCGAGCATCCCGACGAGGCGTCGGGTGGCGACCTCGGGAGCGAGGCCGCGCATCGAGCGCAGCTTGCGCTGCACGAGGCGGCGCGCGACCTCGAGCTCATCGTCGGGGTCGATCTCGTCGAGGGCCTCACGCGCGACCTCGTCGTCGATGCCCTTGCGACGCAGCTCCTGTGCCAGGGCTCGCGAGGCGAGCCCCTTGCCGGGCTGGCGGGAAGCGATCCACTGACGGGCGAAGGCGGCGTCGTCGATCAGGCCGACGTCGGTGAACCGGTCGAGCAGCCGGCTCGCGATCGCCGGCGGCACGTCCTTCTTCGCCAGCTTGTCGGCGAGCTCCTTGCGCGAGCGGGCCGCACCGGTCAGGGCGTCGAGGAGGATCTTGCGGGCGACGGCTTCGTGATCGGCCTCGGGCCCGAGCGCCTCGAGGTCATCGGGCGGCATGGCGTCGGCGGTCGAGGCGAAGTCCGGCGGCGGACCGGCCTGGCCGAGCCACGCGGCCACCCCGGCGTGCACGTCGCCGTGCCACGCCGGGGCCGCCGTGGTGGGGTCAGACATCAGAAGTCGACGTTCGTCGGCTCCTCAGCGGGAGCGTCGACGGTCGGACCGACACCGAGCTTCTCGAGGATCTTCTTCTCGAGCTCGTTGGCGAGGTCAGGGTTGTCGCGCAGGAAGTTGCGCGCGTTTTCCTTGCCCTGGCCGAGCTGATCGCCCTCGTACGTGTACCAGGCACCGGCCTTGCGGACGAGGCCCGCGTCGACACCGACGTCGATCAGGCCGCCCTCGCGGGAGATGCCCTTGCCGTACATGATGTCGAACTCGGCCTGCTTGAACGGCGGAGCCACCTTGTTCTTCACGACCTTGACGCGGGTCCGGTTGCCGACCATGTCGGTGCCGTCCTTGAGCGTCTCGATGCGGCGCACGTCGAGGCGGACCGAGGAGTAGAACTTCAGCGCGCGACCACCGGTGGTGGTCTCCGGCGAGCCGAACATGACGCCGATCTTCTCGCGGAGCTGGTTGATGAAGATCGCGGTCGTGCCGGTCTGGTTGAGCGCGCCGGTCATCTTGCGGAGCGCCTGGGACATCAGGCGGGCCTGGAGACCGACGTGGCTGTCACCCATCTCGCCCTCGATCTCGGCACGGGGCACGAGCGCGGCGACGGAGTCGATGACGATCAGCGAGAGCGCACCGGAGCGGATCAGCATGTCTGCGATCTCGAGCGCCTGCTCTCCGGAGTCGGGCTGCGAGACCAGCAGGGCGTCGGTGTCGACGCCGAGGTTCTTCGCATACTCCGGGTCGAGCGCGTGCTCGGCGTCGATGAAGGCGACCAGGCCTCCGTTGCGCTGGGCGTTGGCGACCGCGTGCAGCGCGACCGTCGTCTTACCGGACGACTCGGGGCCGTAGACCTCGACGACGCGGCCACGCGGGAGGCCTCCGATGCCGAGGGCGACGTCGAGAGCGATCGCGCCGGTCGGGATCACCTCGAGCGGAGCGCGGGTCTCATCACCCAGGCGCATGATCGAGCCCTTGCCGAACTGCTTCTCAATGTTTGCGAGCGCTGCGTCGAGCGCCTTGCCGCGGTCTCCAGCCATCTTCATTTCCTCTTCACGTAGTCACCAGCCGAGTACATCGGCGACGTTAGGACGAACCACCGACACAGCCTGATCAGCCCTGTCGACACCTGTGGAAAACCTCGCCCGGACGTCGTACCCGGTGACCACAACCTACCCGAACAACTGTTCGAACGTCGTCGTGTCGAGCGGCGTGTCGCACACCACCCGGGCAGGATGGAGGGACGCACCCGATCGCAGGAGGACACCGTGCCGCAGGCCGCCAACACCGTCGTCATCGCACGTCCCGTCGCGGACGTCTTCGCGTTCTTCACCACGCCTGCCAACGACCCCACGTGGCGTAGCGGCGTGAAGGAGATCAGCGGTGGCACCCCGGCCGTCGGCGCAGTCGTGAAGCAGACGATCGCCGGTCCGATGGGCAAGGGCATCCCGGCCGACATCGAGATCACCGCGCTCGAGCAGGACGCGGCGTACGGCTTCCGCGGTATCACCGGGCCGGTGCGCCCGGTGGGCCGCTACACGTTCACCGTCGTCGAAGACGGCACGCACGTGCACTTCTCGTTGAGTGCCGAGATCACCGGCCTCAAGAAGCTGATGATGGGCGCGGCCGTGCAGAAGAGCATGGACGCCGAGGTCGCCGGCCTGGCGAAGGCCAAGGCACTCCTCGAGGGCTGACGTGGACGACCTGCACTGGCTCGAGCGCGCAGTCGCCCTCGCCTGCGACAACGTCGCCGACAGCGGCGGGCCCTTTGGCGCCGTCCTGGTCCGCGGCGCCGACCTGATCGCCACCGGCACCAACCGCGTCACCGCCGACGCCGATCCCACGGCGCACGCCGAGGTCGTGGCCCTGCGCCGAGCCGGCCAGGTGCTCGGCACCCACGATCTGGCGGGGCTGACGCTCTACGCCTCCTGCGAGCCCTGCCCCATGTGCCTGGGTGCGGCCCTGTGGGCCCGCGTCGACCGGGTCGTCTTCGCCGCTGATCGTGATGACGCGGCACACGCCGGCTTCGACGACCGCCGGTTCCGCGAGCTCCTCACCGGCGAGCGCAGTGACTGGCCGGCCGACATCGCCCACCGTCGTACGCCGGACGCGGCGGCGCCCTTCACCGCATGGCTGGAGCGAGCGGACCGGACCCGCTACTGACGACCCGCGACGCCGCGATCCCTGCGACCAGAACCGCCACGGCGAGCACGGCCGCGAACGCGTTGAGCGAGCCGTAGCCGAACATCCCGACGATCGCTCCCGAGACACCGCCCGCCAGGCCTGCAGACAGGCCCATCGCGAGGTCGGACGCGCCCTGGACGTCGGTGCGCGAGGCCAGCGGCGTCAGGTCGGTGAGCATCGTCGAGCCGGCGATCGTGACAAAGGACCAGCCGACACCGAGCAGGAAGAGACCAGCGAACACCTGCCACGAGCTGCCCCGCGGTGAGACGCCCGCCAGCGTGAGCGCGACCAGCAGCACGAGCGCACCCAGGACGATCATCTGCGGGCGACCGATCTGGTCGGTGAACCAGCCGACGAGCGGTGCGAACGCGAACATCCCGAGCACGTGGACGCTGATGACGAGGCCGATCACGTGCAGGTGTGCCCCACCGTGCTCCATGTGCAGCGGCGTCATCACCATCACGCCGACCATGACGGCGTGGGCAGCGGCGACCGCAGCCATCGCCCAGGCCACCAGGGGCTCCTGCCGCATCACTGCCCGGGCGCCCGCAATCACCCCACCCGGGCCGGTACGCCGGGGCACGGTGTCGCCCGCCAGCTGCCGCGCGACGAGCAGGGGGTCCGGCCGGAGCAGGACGGCGACGACCACCGCGGCGACGGCCATGCCGATCGCGCCGACGAGGAAGGGCCCCGTCAACGGCGGCAGGCGGAGCCATGCGGCGAGCCGAGCAGAGGGTTCGGCGAGGTTGGGACCCAGCACGGCGCCGATCGTGGTCGCCCACACGACGAGCGACAGGTCCCTCGCCCGGGTCGCCGGGGCCGCGAGGTCCGTGGCGGCATACCGCGCTGCCGCGTTGGCGGCGGTCATCGACCCGACGAGGAACGTGCCGAGCAGGAGCAGGGTCATCGATCCCAGGACGCCCGCAACGACGCAGATAAGCGACCCGACCGTGGCGAAGCCGATGCCGGACAGCAGGCCGACACGGCGCCCACGGGTCGCCATCACCGAGGCGAGCGTCCAGGAGGCCACGGCGGCCCCAAGGACCTGGCTCGTCTGGGCCAGGCCGGCCAGGCTGTCCGAGCCGCTGAGGTCACGCGCCAGGAGCGACGCCGTCGCCAGCGCGATCGTGATGCCCAGCGCACCCACCGCCTGCGTGGCGACGAGGCTGCGCACCGTCCGGCGCTGCAGCTGCGCCGTGTCGACCAGCCCGGTCTCGAGGCTCATCGCGAACCCATCAGCGTTGCTCATCGGTGCTTGCTCACCGGTCGCGCGCGGGCAGGTCGAGCACGTCGTGCACCGCCCGCCACACCGTCTTGGGGCTCTCTCCGGCCGCCAGCGCCTCCTGGACGGTGCGACCCTCGAGGCTGCCCATGACGGTGCTGCTCGCCCAGTAGCGGGCGTACGCCTCGTCGCGCAGGGCCTCGGTCATCCGCTCCCAGAACTCCGTGTGCCGCATCAGCCGCGCACGTCGAAGAGATGGTGCACGTCGTCGTGCAGGTGATAGCGACCGATCGAGTCGACGGTGAAGACCGAACCGTTGCTGCGCGTGCCGGCACGGAGCCACTGCTCACCGCGGACTCCGTCGTAGATCGACGCGACGTGCGCCGCGGCCTCCACGAGCTCGGCCGCCACGACCGCCGGGTCCTGGTCTGCGTAGCGCTCCTCGACGGCGGTCGCGTCCTGGTCCCAGTTGGGGAACCGGGGGTTGTCGGTCTCGAGCATCAGCACGAGGCGCTCGGCAAAGATCCGGTGCACGTCGCGGACGTGGCACGCATACTCCAGGGCCGACCACGTGCGCTCGGCCGGTCGCGCTGCAGCGTCGGCGCGCTCGAGCACCGCGACCCACCGCTCCGCATTGATCCGGACCATCTCGCCGAGCTCGTTCGTCTCCACGGTGTCGGCCGCGAACCCGCACTCCGGGCAGGGACGGCTCAGCACCCAGGTCCAGTCCTTGTCGTCAGGGATCGGTTGCAGCGTCGACATGCGGCTCATTGAACCAGTCAGCACCCTCCGCGTCGCAGGAGTTCCTGCCAGACATGGCAGCATCCCTGCCATGCACCCCTCCGTCGTACGCCGCGTGGCTGCTGCCGTCGTCCCGGTCGCCCTCGTGCTCGGCACCGCCGCCTGCACGGCGGAGGAATCGGCCGCACCTGCACCGCGCCAGACCGCTCCCAACGGCGACGTCTTCAACGCGGCTGACGCGGCGTTCGCGAGCGACCTGCTGAAGCAGCGCGCCGAGGAGTTCGCGCTCATCGACCTGACGGTGGGGCGCACGCTCGACGGGCGGCTGACCTCGTTCCTCGACGATGCGCGGGAGGTGCGGGCGTCGGAGGTGGACACGACGACACGGTGGCTCACGGACTGGGGCAAGGAGGTCCCGAGGACGGTGCGCGACCACGCCTCGGAGCACTCCGGTGCCCATCCGCTCCCGGAGGTCGAGAACGCCTCCGGCAGCACCTTCCAGGATGTCTGGGTGGCGGCCTGGCTCGCCGAGCTCGAGGACAGCGACCGGATCGCCTCTGTCGAGGAGAAGGCCGGAGCCAATGCGGACGCGCGGGACCTCGCGGAGGCCGTCGATGCAACCAACGACGACGAGGCCGACGCCCTCGAGGACCTCGTCGGCTGACGTCGCCCGCTGACGTTGTCAGTGCCGTCCGCAAGGATGGCCCCATGGCTGATCCCCTGGAGCGCTTCGGCGAGGCGACACGGACGTGGTTCCGTGCCGCGTTCGCCGAGCCCACGCCTGCACAGGCGGGCGCCTGGGACGCGATCGCGGCAAGTCGCCATGCGCTCGTCGTGGCCCCGACAGGATCGGGCAAGACGCTGTCGGCGTTCCTCGCAGCGCTCGACCAGCTGCTGAGCGAGGCGCCGCCCGAGGACCGCAAGCTGCGCTGCCGTGTGCTCTACGTGTCGCCGCTCAAGGCACTGGCCGTCGACGTCGAGCGCAACCTGCGGGCGCCGCTGACCGGCATCCGGCACACCGCCGACCGGCTCGGTCTGCCCGTCAACGACGTGCGTGTCGGCGTGCGGTCGGGTGACACCCCGGCAGCCGAGCGCCGCAAGCTCGCCACCGCTCCGCCGGACATCATGATCACGACGCCCGAGTCGCTCTTCCTGATGCTGACCTCCGGTGCTCGCGATGCGCTCCGCGGTGTGCAGACCGTGATCATCGACGAGGTCCACGCCGTCGCGGGGACGAAGCGCGGCGCCCACCTCGCCCTCTCGCTCGAGCGACTGGACGCCCTGCTCGAGCGACCGGCCCAGCGGATCGGCCTCTCGGCGACCGTGCGCCCGCTCGACGAGGTGGCGCGCTTCCTGGGCGGCTCGGCGCCGGTCGAGATCGTCGCGCCGCCCTCGACCAAGGAGTGGGACCTCCGCGTGGTCGTGCCGGTCGAGGACATGACCAGCCCGGGCGACTACGACGAGGAGGGCGAGGACCCTGCACGCTCCGGCTCGCTGTGGCCGCACGTGGAGGAGAGCGTCGTCGACCTGATCGAGCAGCACCGCTCCACGATCGTCTTCGCCAACTCGCGGCGGCTCGCGGAGAGGCTGACCGCGCGCTTCAACGAGATCGCCACAGAGCGCGCAGGACTCGCGGTCGAGCGCAATGGGGCAACGCCCGCCGCCGTGATGGCGCAGTCGGGCACGGCGTACGCCGCGGGGGCGGTGATCGCCAAGGCGCACCACGGCTCTGTCTCGAAGGAGCAGCGCGCCCTCATCGAGGACGACCTCAAGCGCGGTCGGCTCCCCTGCGTCGTCGCGACCTCCTCACTCGAGCTGGGCATCGACATGGGCGACGTCGACCTCGTGGTGCAGATCGAGTCGCCACCGTCGGTCGCCTCTGCGCTCCAGCGGGTCGGGCGCGCGGGCCACCAGGTCGGGGAGGTCTCCCGCGGGGTGCTCTACCCGAAGCACCGTGGCGACCTCGCCCAGACCGCCGTAGCGGTGGAGCGCATGCGGAGCGGCGCGATCGAGTCGCTCCGGGTGCCGACCAATCCTCTCGACGTCCTCGCCCAGCAGGTCGTCGCGATGACCGCCCTCGATGCCTGGCACGTCGACGAGCTCTACGAGCTGGCGTGCCGTTCCGCTCCCTACGCCCAGCTGCCCCGGGCAGCCTTCGACACGACCCTCGACCTGCTCGCCGGGCGCTATCCCTCGGACGAGTTCGCCGAGCTGCGGCCGCGCGTCGTCTGGGACCGCGTCACGGGGCAGGTGACAGGACGTCCCGGTGCGCAGCGCCTCGCGGTGACCAGTGGCGGCACCATCCCCGACCGCGGGCTCTTCGGTGTCTTCCTGGTCGGCTCCGACACGACCGGCAAGCGCGTGGGCGAGCTCGACGAGGAGATGGTCTACGAGTCCCGCGTGGGCGACGTCTTCGCCCTTGGCGCGACCAGCTGGCGGATCGAGGACATCACCCACGACCGCGTGCTCGTGACGCCTGCTCCCGGTGTGCCCGGGCGGCTGCCGTTCTGGAAGGGCGACACCCTCGGCCGCCCCGCCGAGCTGGGCGAAGCAGTGGGCGCGCTGGGCCGCGAGCTCGCCGCCCTGCCGACCGCAGCGGCCGTTGCGCGGGCACGCGAGGCGGGCCTCGACGAGTGGGCGGCGAGCAACCTCGCGGCGTACGTCGGGGAGCAGGCGGAGGCGACCCGCATCGTGCCGAGCGACCGGTCGATCGTGGTCGAGCGATGCCGCGACGAGCTCGGCGACTGGCGTCTCGTGGTCCACTCGCCGTACGGCACGCCGGTCCATGCACCCTGGGCGCTGGCGATCAACGCGCGCCTCCGGGAGCGCTATGGCGTCGAAGCCTCGGCGGTCGCGTCCGACGACGGCATCGTGCTGCGGGTGCCCGACACGTCCGCCGAGCCACCGGGCGGTGACGTCGTGGTCTTCGAGCCCGGTGAGATCGAGGACATCGTCACGACGGAGGTGGGCGGCTCGGCGCTGTTCGCCTCACGGTTCCGCGAGTGTGCTGCCCGCGCCCTGCTGCTCCCCCGGCGCGATCCCGGCAAGCGCTCGCCCCTGTGGCAGCAGCGCCAGCGCTCGGCACAGCTGCTCGAGGTCGCCGCGAAGTACCCGTCGTTCCCGATCGTGCTCGAGGCCGTCCGCGAGGTCCTCCAGGACGTCTACGACCTGCCGGGGCTCGTCGGGCTGCTGACCCGGATCGACCAGCGCGAGGTCCAGGTCGTCGACGTCGATACGCCGCTGCCCTCGCCGTACGCCCGGTCGCTGCTGTTCGGCTACGTGGCCCAGTTCGTCTACGAGGGCGACTCCCCCATCGCCGAACGCCGCGCCGCCGCGCTGCAGCTCGACCAGGGCCTGCTCGCCGAGCTGCTCGGACGGGCCGAGCTCCGCGAGCTGCTCGATCCGGCCGTGCTGACCGAGACCGAGGCCGAGCTCCAGCGCCTCGTCGAGGACCGCAAGGCGCGTGACGCCGAGGGCATCGCCGACCTGCTGCGCCTGCTCGGGCCCCTGGCCATCGACGAGATCGAGGCGCGTTACTCCGGACCGGACGCCGCCGCCGATCTGGCCACCCTCGCCGGCGCTCGCCGCGCCGCCCTCCTGCGCGTCGCCGGCATCGAGCGGTGGGCGGCGATCGAGGACGTGGCGCGACTACGCGACGGTCTCGGCGTCCCCGTGCCACCCGGCACCCCCTCGGTCTTCGCCGAGTCGGTCGACGATCCGCTCGGCGACCTGGTCGCCCGGCACGCCCGCACGCACGGCCCGTTCACCGCCGACGAGGTGGCGACGCGCTTCGGCCTCGGCATCGCCGTCGTGCGCCACACGCTGACCCGTCTCGCGGGTGAAGGCCGGGTGCTCGAAGGCGAGTTCCGCCCTGCCGGTGCTGGCGCCGAGTGGTGCGACGCGGAGGTCCTGCGCCGGCTGCGTCGGCGTTCGCTGGCCCGGCTGCGTGCCGAGGTCGAGCCGGTCGATCCCGAGGCGTTGGGGCGCTTCCTGCCGCACTGGCAGGGCGTCACCCGCAAGCAGGGCGCGCTTCGTGGCGTCGACGGAGTGCTAGCTGCCGTCGAGCAGCTCGCCGGCTGTCCCGTGCCCGCCAGCGCACTCGAGTCGCTCGTGCTGCCGGCCCGCGTGCGCGACTACTCCCCGGCGTTCCTCGACGAGCTGACCACGACGGGCGAGGTCCTCTGGGCCGGCCACGGCGCGCTTCCCGGCGACGACGGGTGGGTCTCGCTCCACCTCGCCGACCAGTGCGACCTGACGCTGCCGGCGCCGGTGGCGTTCGAGCACTCCGAGCTGCACCAGGCTGTGCTCGACGCGCTCGCACCGGGTGGTGCCTGGTTCTTCCGTCAGCTCGCCGATGCAGTGGGCGCGACCGATGATGCCGCGCTGGCCGCCGTGCTGTGGGAGCTCGTGTGGGCGGGACGCATCGGCAACGACACCCTCGCTCCCGTGCGTGCGCTCCTCGGTGGCGGCTCCACCACCCACCGCACGCGCCGACCGGCGCCGCGCGCCCGCGCGGCCTCCCGCCGCCCCGCGATGCCCAGCCGGAGCGGCCCTCCGCAGACCTCGGGCCGATGGAGCGCGCTACCTGCCGTCGACCTCGATCCCACGCGACGCGCCCATGCCCTCGCCGAAGGACTGCTCGAGCGCCACGGTGTCGTCACCCGCGGCGCAGTGCAGGCCGAGCGGGCTCCGGGAGGCTTCGCCGCGGCGTACAAGGTGCTGAGCCAGTTCGAGGAGTCCGGCCGCTGCCGTCGCGGCTACTTCGTGGCCGGGCTCGGCGCCGCCCAGTTCGGCTCCGCGGGAGCGGTGGACCGGCTCCGCACCTTCTCGGAGCCCGGTGAGGAGACCGTCGCCGTCGCCCTGGCCGCGACCGATCCGGCGAACCCGTTCGGCGCCGCCCTGCCCTGGCCCGAGAGGCCGGTGTCCGACCCGACCGCGGAGAGCGGTCCGGGCCATCGTCCCGGCCGCAAGGCCGGAGCGATCGTCGTGCTCGTCGACGGCGCCCTCGTCCTCTACGTCGAGCGTGGCGGCCGCACGTTGCTGACGTTCACCGAATCCCACGACCTCCTCGGTCCGGCCAGCGCTGCGCTCGCCGACGCCGTACGCCGCGGGCAGCTCGGCCGCCTCACGGTCCAGCGGGCCGACGGCGAGCAGGTCCTCGGCAGCGGTTCCACGCCGTTGCGCGAGGCACTCACGGCGGCGGGATTCATCGCGACGCCGCAGGGCCTGCGGATCCGTGCCTGAAGGTGACGCGGTCTGGCGGACCGCCCGGTCGCTGGATCGGGCCCTGTCGGGGCGTGTCCTCACCTCCACCGACTTCCGGGTGCCGGCGCACGCCACCGCCGACCTGAGCGGTCAGCCGGTCACCGGGAGCATCGCGCGCGGCAAGCACCTGCTCACCCGGATCGGCAACGACGTCACGCTCCACACCCATCTGAAGATGGAGGGGTCGTGGGTCACCGGGCGCGTCGGTGACCGATGGCGCAGCCCGGCCCACACCGCCCGCGTGGTGCTGCGCGCGGGTGACGTCGAGGCGGTCGGCTTCTCGCTCGGCGTCGTCGAGCTACTGCCCCGATCGGCGGAGGCGGACGCTGTCGGCCACCTCGGTCCTGATCTCCTCGGCGCCGACTGGTCCGTGGACCGGGCCCTCGGCAACCTGCTGCGCGACCCCGCGCGGCCTCTCGCGCAGGCACTTCTGGATCAACGCAACCTGGCCGGCATCGGCAACGTCTACGCCGCCGAGCTCTGCTTCCTGACCGGGCGCCTGCCGACAACTCCGGTCGGCGAGGTGGAGCGGCTCGAGCGCCTCCTCGCCCGGGCGCACCAGCTGCTGATGCTCAACCGCGACCGACCGGGCATGGTGACGACCGGTGACACCCGCCGCGGCCGGTCGCACTGGGTCTACGGCCAGCGGGCATGCCAGCGCTGCGGCACCGCCGTACGCCGCGAAGAGCAGGGCGAGCCCGGGCGCGAACGGATCCGCTACTGGTGCCCGAGCTGCCAGCGCTGAGGGTCACCGAGGCGGCGCCGGAGCGCCCTCGACCCTGACGTTAACCGCAGCCTTCTCCGTGCCCTGCTGCCATCCGTGCGACCACGAGCGTCGGTAGGAGACCGAGATCCCGTCGACCGCCACCGTCCCCGGGTGGGTCGGCACGACCCGCAGCACCAGGTACTCCGACGGCTGACCGCCTTCCTGCCACCGCATCCTCGTGCCCTTGACCACCGGCCGGATCGCCGAGCAGTACTGCAGCGGAGTGCCCAGGACCGATCCCACGAGGTCGGTCCGACCGGCTCGTTCGCAGACAGCAAGGCTCGCGTGAGCACCGGCGGTGTTCTCGGCGACGTCGACGGACGTGCTCCGGAAGGTGATCGTCTCGTCACCGTCACCGTGGGCGTCGGGGATGCCGACGCCGACGAAGACCGCCCGCGAACCAGCGCCCTTCTGCATTGCTGCCACCGGCTTCGCGCCGAGCCTGCCCTCGAAGACGGTCGCATGCGACCACCACCACACCATGAGCCCTGCCAGGACACCGAAAAGCACCACGACAGCCCACTTCTGCCTGCCACGCGCCCGAGAAAACACGTCAGTCATGGGCCTGATCATCACAGACGCTCCCCCGGCCGCGGCCACCCGCTCGGCGCGCGCCTACGATTCCACCCGTGCCTCCCCGCTCCCCGCTGCCGCCGCGCCATGGGTTGAACGCCGCGTGGGTGCGGCTTCCGCACGCCGGCACCGTGGCGGAGCACGAGGGCTCGATGCGTGACTGGCTGCACTACCGCCTGCCGCCGCGCAACCTCGAGGCCACCGGCGTCCACGCGATGGCGGACCTGGCCGTGCCGCTGGGCGACGGCCAGCAGCCCAGCGTCGACGTCGACGGGTTCCTCGCCAGCGGCCGCTTCGTCTGGCAGGACGGCACGGCCGTGCGCCCCGACGACACCTACCGGCCGCACACGTTCGTGTGGTTCCACCGCGACCTGCGGGAGGAGCCGGTCGTCCCGGGCGACCTCACCGTCCTCCACCAGGACGAGCGGATCGTCGTCATCGACAAGCCGGCCTTCCTGTCGACGATCCCCCGTGGCAGCCACGTCGTGCAGAGCGTCGTGGTCCGTGCCCGCGAGGAGCTCGGTCTTCCCGAGCTCTCACCGGCCCACCGGCTCGACCGCGTGACCTCCGGCGTCCTCATGCTCACCGCAGCGAAGCGGTGGCGCGCGGCGTACCAGGGAGTCTTCGAGAACGGAACGGCGCGCAAGACCTACCGCGCCGTCGCCCCGTACGACGCGGCGCGCGAGCAGCCCGTCTGGGTCCGCAACCACCTGCAGAAGCCGCGCGGCCAGTGGCAGGGCGAGGTCGTGCCGGATGCGCCCGTCAATGCGGAGACGTACGTCGAGGTGGAGACCCGCCTCGACGACGGGCGGGCGATCTACAAGCTGACGCCGCTGACCGGCCGGACCCACCAGCTCCGGCTGCATCTGCACGGGCTCGGGATCCCGATCGAGGGCGACCCGCTCTACCCCCGCGCGACCGGTGTGAGCGTCGACGACTTCTCGACGCCTCTTCAGCTGCTCGCGAGCGAGCTTGCGTTCCCCGACCCGGTGGACGGGAGCGAACGCTGCTTCCGCAGCGCGAAGCTTCTCCCGCTCTGATCAAATCCGGCGGTGCTGCCCTCTCGCCGTCAGGCAGCGGACGACGCGGCCGGGGCGTCCACACGGACGGGCAGCGGGATCGGGGCCAGTGCGGCCTCCTCGAGCGCAACCTGGTCGGACACCTCACGGATCACCTGCGAGAGCGTCAGGTCCATCGCACCGCAGAGCGAGGCGAGGAGCTCCGAGGAGGCTTCCTTCTGGCCGCGCTCGATCTCGGAGATGTAGCCCAGCGACACACGGGCACCGGCGGAGACCTCGCGCAGCGTCATGCCGCGCTGGACGCGCTGGCTGCGGAGCACGTCGCCGAGCACTCGACGGAACAGCACCATGGCGATCTCCTTCGTATCGTTGGGTGGGGGCAACGCTACCCGAGGCGTGGTTCTTCCCGCGGGACCTGTTCGCGGAGCAGCGCGAGCGCGGCTTCGACGGTCGCGGCCCGGATGGCGCGGCGGTCCCCGCCGAGACGCAGCGCGACCGAGGTGACGCCGCCTGGACCGGCCAGGCCGATGAAGACCGTGCCGACCGGCTTGCCCTCCTGCTCGTCCGGCCCCGCGACCCCGGTCGTCGCCACGCCGTACGTCGTGCCGAGCAGCCGTCGTACGCCGCGGGCCATCGCCTCGACGCACGCTGCGGACACCACACCCGCGCCCTCGATCACCTCTGGAGAGACCGCGAGCAACTCCTCCTTGGCGTGGGTGGCATAGCTGACCACCCCACCGACGTAGACCGCGGAGGCGCCGGGTACGTCCGTCAGCGCGCCCGCCACGAGCCCGCCGGTCAGCGACTCCGCCGTGGCGACGGTCTGACCGCGGGCCGCGAGCGTTACGACCAGCTGGACCGCCACCGTCTCTGCCTCGATGATCTCCCCGGAGCTCATGGGTCCGAGACTAACGAGGCGCGTCAGGCGCGCGCGGCGCGCTTCTGGCGGAAGGCGTCGCGGAAGAACTCGTAGCCCGACCACAGGGTCAGGCCCACGGCCACGGCGAGGATCACCTGGGACACGTAGAAGATCACGCGTCCGGTGTCACCCCAGGCGTTGTCATCGGCAACCAGGGGCAGCGACAGCAGGCCGAGAGCCACGCCCTGCGCGGTGGTCTTGATCTTGCCGAGCTGGGCGGCCGGGATCACGACGTCCTTCATGATCGACAGGCGGAGCAGCGTGACGCTCCACTCGCGCACGAGCACGAGGATCGTGACCCACCACCAGATCTCGCCGCCGGCGACGTACCAGGCCTCGCCCGACTGGGAGCCGACGATCGAGAGGCCGATGAACGCCATGCCGGTGATCGCCTTGTCGGCGATCGGGTCGGCGATCTTGCCGAAGTCCGTGACCAGGTTGTGCTTGCGGGCGAGGTCGCCGTCGATCTTGTCGGTCACCATCGCGAGCGCGAAGAGGACGTACGCCGTGATGCGCCAGCCGATCGAGTCGCCGCCGTCGTGCAGGAGCGCGTAGCCGAAGAACGGCACCATCACGATCCGCAGCGTGGTCAGCGCATTGGGCACGTTCCAGTTGCTGGTCTTGACCGGGGTCTCGGTGGTCATCGGCGCGTCTCCTCGTTCGCGAAACCGGCCACGAGGTCAACGCCCTCGGAGCCGGTCACTTCGGCGGTCAGCAGGTCGCCGACCTTGACGCCCTCGGGGGCGTCGAGCACCAGTGTGGTGCCATCCACCTCCGGACCCTGGAACGCCGCGCGGCCGACGACCGCAGGATCGCCGTCCTCGTCCGTCAGGGACTCCACGAGGACCTGCACCCGCTCGCCGATGCGCTCCTCGGCGCGCTGCGCCGTGAGCTCCTCCACGAGGTCCTGCAGGTGAGCCACGCGGGCGTCGATCTCGTCCTGGTCGAGCTTGCCCTCGAAGCGCTCGGCCTCGGTGCCGTCCTCGTCGGAGTAGCCGAAGACACCGGTGACGTCGAGACGCGCGGCCTCGAGGAAGTCGCACAGCGTCTGGAACTCCTCCTCGGTCTCCCCCGGGAAGCCGACGATGACGTTGGAGCGCACACCGGCCTCGGGCGACTTGGCCCGCACCTGCTCGAGCAGGCCGAGGAAGCTCTCCGGGTCGCCGAAGCGCTTCATGCGACGGAGCACGGTCGCGGAGGCGTGCTGGAAGGAGAGGTCGTAATACGGCACCACGCCCGGCGTCTGCGCGATCGCGTCGATCAGCGTCGGGCGCATCTCGGCCGGCTGGAGGTACGAGACACGCACCCAGTCGATGCCGTCGATCGCCGCCACCTCGGGCAGCAGCGTCTCGAGCAGCCGGATGTCGCCGAGGTCCTTGCCGTACGACGTGTTGTTCTCGCTGACCAGGAAGACCTCACGCACGCCCTGCTCCGCGAGCCAGCGCGCCTCGTTGAGGACGTCGCTCGGCCGGCGGCTCACGAACGAGCCGCGGAAGGCGGGGATCGCGCAGAACGTGCAGCGGCGGTCGCAGCCGGAGGCCAGCTTCAGCGGCGCCATCGGGCCGGAGTCGAGGCGCGCACGGAACGGCATGCCCAGAAGGTCACCGCTGCCGTCGGAGACACCGGGCACCGAGATCGCGGAGGCGTCACGCGAGGTCGGCGAGACCGGGAGCAGCTTGCGACGGTCCTGCGGCGTGTGCGAGTGGTGCTGCTCCCCCGCCAGGATGCCCTTGAGCCGGGCAGCAATGTCCGGGTAGTCGTCGAAGCCCAGGATCGCGTCCGCCTCAGGCAGGCTCTCCGCGAGGTCCTTGCCGTAGCGCTCGGCCATGCAGCCGACGGCCACGACGGCCTGCGTCTTGCCTGCGGCCTTCAGGTCCGCGGCCTCGAGCAGGGTGTCGACGGAGTCCTTCTTCGCCGCCTCGACGAAGCCGCAGGTGTTGACGACGACCGTGTCGGCGTCCTCCGGGTCAGCGACCAGCCGGAAGCCTCCGGCCTGGAGCCGGCCGGCCAGCTCCTCGGAGTCAACCTCGTTGCGCGCACACCCGAGGGTGACCATCGCAACGGACAGGAGTTCGGTCTCGGCAGGCGCCGTCGGGGTCTGAGTCATGGCCCGCCGAGTATCCCACGGCCCCTCTCCGCCCACCGAAACGCAGTAACGCGCCGTTACCTGCACAACGGCGCCCACCGACGGGCGCAGAGGTGCGGGTAACGGCGCGTTACCTGCGGAGCGGACTACTGCTTCGGCTTGAAGTCGCGGCTCGACTGGTCGGTGGCGCCGTCGAGGACACCCTTGTCCTTGCCGTCGACGGTCACCTGCACGGCGCCCTGGTCCTTCACGCTGACCGTGAACGGCGGCATGACGGTCAGCTCCTGGCTGCCGAGAGCCGCGATGGAGCCACGGAACGCGACGCCGTCGTCATCCTTGACCAGGACACGGGCGCCGTCTTCGAGACCCTCGAGGTGCAGCTTCACCGGCTGCGTGCCGATGTAGTTGGGCACACCGGAGCCATCCGGGCCGGCCACGATCGACGGCGCCGTCGGCGTACGGACCTCGGCGGGCTCGGACATGATCAGGTGCGCGATCGACCAGGCGAGCACGACGGCCATGACGGCAGCGACGAGGATCGACCAGTTCGGACCGCCACGCATGGAGCGCATGCCACCGGCGGCACCCGAGGCAAGCTCGGCCTCGAAGATCCGGCGCGGGCTGATCTCCGCGTCGGCGTAGCGCTCGTCGTACGTCGCGAGGAGCGGCGCCGGGTCGAGACCGAGGACGCGGGAGAGCGTGCGCAGGTGACCGCGGGCGTAGAAGTCGCCACCGCACGGGACGAAGTCGTCGACCTCGATCGACTCGATGACGTGCGGACGGATCCGGGTGCGCTCGGCGAGCTGCTCGACCGTGAGGCCGATGCGCGTGCGGGCGGCCTTCAGGTCCGGACCAATCACCGGGTCGGCAGCAGGCTGCACGGCGAAGTCGTCGATGACCAGCGGCTCGACCGACTCGCGCAGACGGGCCAGCGGGCGGACGCGATCGCCCCACGACGCCTTCTCCTCGACCAGGTCGACCGAGCCGGGCCGGCGCAGCTGACGGCCGTCGATCTCGGCGGGCACCGACGTGAGCTCGGCACGACGCGGTGCGCGGGCCTCGCGCAGCGGCACCGGGGTGGGCGACGCGACGACGGGCGTGGCAGCCTCCGCAGCCGCAGCCTCGGCGGCAACGCGCTCCTCCTCGGCAGCAGCCTCCTTGGCCGTACGCCGCTCGGTGCGGGCCTCGGCCCGCGCCTCCGAGCGCGACTTGAGGGCGTCGGACACCGTGGAGATGGCGTGGGCGACAGCCGGACGGGGGTCGACGAGGTGCCGCGTGCCGCGCTCGACATCCGCGTCGGTCGTGGTCTCGACGACCTCGACCTCGGCTGCCGCCTCCGGCTGGTCGCGGACCAGCTCGACGACCCGGGCACCGCTGCCGGCGAGCTGGCGCAGCGAGGTGGTCAGGTCTTCCTCGGCACCGGCGACGCGGGTCGAGAGACCCAGCGGCACCGCGAACGGCGAGCCGTACAGGCGCTCGGCGAGACGTCCCTGACGGCGGCCCGAGGCATCGAAGGAAGCGAGCACGCGCTCGGCGTTGCGCGGGACCAGAGTCAGGCGACCGTCACGGGCAAAGCCGGTGCTCGGCGTCACCTCGACGGAGGCAAGGCCGCCCCACGGGATACCGCGCCAGGCGCGACCGAGGCGGATCCGGACACCCTGCGAGTCGGCGACCATGAGCGGCGTACGCGCGTCGACGAAGGCGTGGAGGTAGTAGCCGCCGAGCAGGCCGAGCACGACCGCCAGCGCCCAGTCGAACACCGAGCCCGTCGAGACGGCGCGCGCCAGGTAGCCGATCGCGACCGCGGACGACGCGCCGCCGAGCAGCGCGGCGAGGCCGCCGTTGCGGCGTACCTCGACGGCGTCGGGCGCAGCCGACAGCATCACGGACGAGGTCGACTCGCGACCGCCCTCGTGGTCGTCGTACGGCATGGCTTCGTTGGTGCTCACATCTCCCCCTGCAGGGTCGCGATGACGGAATCGACTTCATCGGGCTTCACGAGGACGTCGCGAGCCTTCGAGCCCTCGGACGGGCCGACGATGCCGCGGCTCTCGAGGATGTCCATGAGGCGGCCGGCCTTGGCGAAGCCGACGCGCAGCTTGCGCTGGAGCATCGAGGTCGAGCCGAACTGGGTCGACACGACGAGCTCCACCGCCTGGATGACCAGGTCCAGGTCGTCGCCGATGTCGTCGTCGAGGACCTTGTTGGACGCCGCCGGAGCGGTGACCTCCTCGATGTACGTCGGCTCGAGCTGGGCCTTGACGTGCTTGACGACCGCGTCGATCTCCTTGTCGCCGACCCAGGCGCCCTGGACGCGGACCGGCTTGGAGGCACCCATCGGGAGGAAGAGGCCGTCACCCTGGCCGACGAGCTTCTCCGCACCCGGCTGGTCGAGGACGACGCGGGAGTCGGCGAGGCTGGACGTCGCGAACGCGAGACGCGACGGGACGTTGGCCTTGATCAGACCGGTGACGACATCGACGGACGGACGCTGCGTGGCGAGGATCAGGTGGATACCGGCGGCACGCGCGAGCTGGGTGATGCGGACGACCGAGGCCTCGACGTCGCGCGGGGCGACCATCATCAGGTCGGCGAGCTCGTCGATGACGACCAGGAGGTACGGGTACGGCGCGAGCACGCGCTCGGAACCCGCCGGCACCTCGACCTGGCCGGCCTTGACGGCCTTGTTGAAGTCGTCGATGTGGCGGAAGCCGAAGTTGGCGAGGTCGTCGTAGCGCATGTCCATCTCGCGACAGACCCACTCGAGCGCCTCGGCGGCCTTCTTCGGGTTCGTGATGATCGGCGTGATCAGGTGCGGGACACCCTCGTACGCCGTCAGCTCGACGCGCTTCGGGTCGACCATGATCATCCGCACCTCGTCCGGCGTGGACCGCATGAGGAGCGAGGTGATCATCGAGTTGATGAAGGACGACTTGCCGGAGCCCGTGGCACCCGCGACGAGGAGGTGCGGCATCTTGGCGAGGTTCGCGACGACGAAGCCGCCCTCGACGTCCTTGCCGAGGCCGACCACCATCGGGTGCGGGCTGTTGCGCGCCGAACCGGAGCGGAGCACGTCACCGAGGGTGACGATCTCCTTGTCCGGGTTGGGGATCTCGACACCGACCGCGGACTTGCCGGGGATCGGGCTGAGGATGCGGACGTCGGCCGAGGCGACGGCGTACGCGATGTTCTTCTGGATGCCGAGGATCTTCTCGACCTTGACGCCGGTGCCGACCTCGACCACGTAGCGCGTGACCGTCGGGCCACGCGTGTAGTCGGTGACCTGGGCGTCGATGCCGAACTCGTCGAGAACGCCCTGGAGGCGACCGACGATGTCGTCGCTGGCCTTGGTGCGCGCCTGGTGGGCGTCGCCGACCTTGAGCACCTTGGAGTCCGGCAGCGTGTAGGTGATGTCGCCGGAGAGAGCGAGCTGCTCGACGCGCTGCGGGAGCTGGCTGTGCGGGGGCGGCTCGAGGTCGCTCTTGTCGGCCTTGGCGTCCGCCTTGGCGCGGGGCTTGGGGGTGACCCGCGAGACCAGGCCGGCGATGGGGCCGGTCGGCTCCTCGTCGGGGCTGGCGGAGCCGGTGAACGAGGTGGCGACGTCGACCGCGTCGGCCTCTTCCGCGATGCCGGTGGCCAGGCGCTTGCGCTTCTTGACCTCGCGCTCCTCGAGCATGGGGGTCTCGAAGGGCTCGAGCTCGCCGACCGTGTGCTTGCGACCGCGCTCGAGCGCCATCGGCTGCCGGTCGAGGTGGTGCGTGCCGAGGAGCGTGTCGCGCAGCTCGCGCAGCCGCGTCGGGATGAGGTACACCGGCGTGGCGCTGATGACCAGGATGCCGAAGACGGAGACCAGCGCGAGCAGCGGGATGACGACGTACGGCGTCTGCAGCAGGTCCATCAGCAGCGAGCTGACGACGAAGCCGACGGCACCGCCGGCGGCCTGGAGCCCGGCGACGTCGCCCGGCTCGGGGCTGCCGTTGGCGATGTCGACGATGCCGAGGATGCCGAACACCAGCGCGGACCAGCCGATGACCTGACGGCCGACCGGGCCGTTCTGCTCGGGGTCGCGCAGGGTGCGCCAGCCCATGAACCACAGGGCGAGCGGGACGAACCAGGCGACCTTGCCCACGGAGCCCGCGACGATCGTGCGCGTGCCCTCCATGACGGAGCCCGGGAGGTCCCACCAGACCGCTGCGGCGACGACGATGCCGAGGCCGATCAGCGACAGGCCGACGCCGTCGCGACGGTGCTCCGGCTCGAGCTCGCCGGCCGTGTGGCCGATCGAGCGCGCGATGGAGCCCACGCCTGCAGCCAGACCCATCCACATCGCTGCGAGCGCGCGGAAGATCGCCTGGAAGGCACGGAAGATCGGGCCAGGTCCACTGCGGACGGCTCGCGGTGCCGGTCGGGCCTGGGAAGGCTTCCGAGCGGACGACGAGGGTCGCTTGGCCTGGCTGCCAGTACTACGGGTCCGGGGCGCAGGAGACGTGCTCTTGCTCCGCGAACCCGCCGGGGAAGACGTACGGGTCGCCATGTTCAGCACACTAGGCGATCGCCCCACCCGTCACAGGGACCACAGGGTGCGTGTCGCGCCCCAGTGGTTGTCGAGGTGCCGAGACCCGGGTTTTGACGCGTCGAGACCCGGGTTTTGACGTCTTGAGTCGCGGGTTCTGGTGCAGACTCCCGCCCATGACGTACGCCGCGTGGTCCCTGTTCGCCGTCCTCGCACTCGCCGACTGGGTGGCGGTCGCCCGCGGGTCGAAGCGACTGGAGACGATCTTCAAGCCGGCGGCGACGCTCGCCCTGCTGGCAGTGCCGGCTGCTGCGGTGGCCTCGGACCCCTCCACCTTCCTGGGGTCGTGGCACGGGACGATGGGCACCGTCGGCGCCGGCCACGTGGCCGTGGTCAGCCCGTGGCTCTTCGTGGCCCTCGCCTTCGGGCTGCTTGGCGACGTGTTGCTGCTGTCGGATTCCGTGGCGCGCTTCAAGGCCGGCCTCGCGGCGTTCCTCGTCGGGCACCTGGCCTACGTGCTGGCGTTTGCCGCCGTCGGAGCAGGCATGTGGGGCGCAACCGACCTCGCCACGGGCTTCGGCCCGTGGATCTTCGTGGCGCTCATGGCGGCGGCGCTCGCCTTCACCCAGCAGGTCCTGCCGAACGCCTGGAAGTCCGGCGGTCCGGCGCTCGCCGTGCCCATGGCGACGTACACGCTCGTCATCGCGACGATGCTCTGGTTCGCCTTCGCCACCGGTCTGGGACTCGTGGCGCTCGGCGCCGCGATCTTCGTGGCCAGCGACTCGATCCTCGCGCGGGACCGGTTCGTCGCTCCCCTCCCCCGCGGTCACCTGCTGGTGATGATCACGTACCTCGTCGGGCAGGCGCTGATCGTCGCCGGCCTGCTGCGCTGAGCGACGTCCGGGTCACCTAGGGAGCGACTGACGGCTGGTGCCGCAGGGAGGTGCGAGTCCCGGCACTTCGGCGGTGTTAGCGAGCGCAGCGAGCGAGCCGTCGGCCGGGACCGCACCTCCCGGAGGCAGCGGCCGTCAGCCGAGACCAGTCACGCCTCGATGATGACCGGCACGATCATCGGGCGACGCTTGACCTTGGTGCCGACCCAGCGGCCGATGGTGCGGCGTACGGCCTGCTGCAGCTGGTGCTGGTCGTCGCAGCCCTCGGCCAGGAGGTTGTTGAGGGCGGTGACGATCTTCGGGCGGATCTCGTCGAAGACCGACTCGTCCTCAGCGAAGCCGCGCGCGTGGATCTCGGGGCCGGACATGACCTTGCCGGCCTGGAGGTCGACGACCGTGATGACGGTGATGAAGCCCTCCTCGCCGAGGATCCGGCGGTCCTTGAGGTCGGCCTCGGTGATGTCACCGATCGACGAGCCGTCGACGAAGACGTAGCCACAGTCGACCTTGCCGGCGATCTGCGCCTTGCCGTCGACGAGGTCGACGACCACACCGTCCTCGGCGATGACCACGTGCTCGTCCGGTACGCCGGTGGCCTTCGCGAGCGCCGCGTTGGCCTGCATGTGCCGGATCTCGCCGTGGACCGGCAGCACGTTGCGCGGCTTGACGATGTTGTAGCAGTAGAGGAGCTCGCCGGCCGAGGCGTGACCCGACACGTGCACGTTGGCGTTGCCCTTGTGCACGACGTTGGCACCCCAGCGGGCCAGGCCGTTGATCACGCGGTAGACGGAGTTCTCGTTGCCCGGGATCAGCGACGAGGCGAAGACGACCGTGTCGCCCTCCTCGATGTGCACGAAGTTGTGGTTGCGCTGGGCGATGCGCGAGAGCGCCGAGAGCGGCTCACCCTGCGAGCCGGTGGAGATCAGCACCTGCTTCTCCGGCGGGAGCTGCGCGAGCTCCTTGGCCTCGACCACGACACCGGCCGGCACGTGCAGGTAGCCGAGTTCCTGCGCGATCGCCATGTTGCGCACCATCGACCGGCCGACGTAGCCGACCTTGCGGCCGTGGCTCGCGGCGGCGTCGAGCACCTGCTGGACGCGGTGCACGTGGGAGGCGAAGCAGGCCACGATGATCCGCTGCGAACTCTGGTGGAAGACCCGGTCGAGCACCGGCGCGATCGAGCGCTCGGCGGTCGTGAAGCCGGGCACCTCGGCGTTGGTCGAGTCGGTCATGAACAGGTCCACGCCCTCCTCGCCGAGTCGCGCGAAGGCACGCAGGTCGGTGATCCGGCCGTCGAGCGGCAGCTGGTCCATCTTGAAGTCACCCGTGTGCAGGACCAGGCCGGCACCGGTGCGGATCGCAACGGCGAGCGCGTCCGGGATCGAGTGGTTGACCGCGACGAACTCGAGGTCGAACGGACCGAACGAGACCCGGTCGCCTTCCTTGACCACGTGGTGCACGGTCTCGCGGAGACGGTGCTCGCGGAGCTTGGAACCGAGCAGCGCCAGCGTCAGCTCGGAGCCGACGAGCGGGATGTCGCCCCGCTCGCGCAGGAGGTACGGCGTCGCGCCGATGTGGTCCTCGTGACCGTGCGTCAGGACGAGCGCCTCGACCGCGTCGAGCTTCGAGCGGATCGAGGACCAGTCCGGGAGGATCAGGTCGACGCCCGGGTGGTTCTCCTCCGGGAAGAGCACGCCACAGTCCACGATGAGCAGCCGACCGGCGTACTCGAAGGCCGTCATGTTGCGGCCGACCTCACCCAGACCGCCCAGCGGGATGACGCGCAGGGCTCCCTCGGGGAGCTCGGCGGGGGCGGAGAGTTCCAGGTGCGGGTGGCTCATGAGGTCCTTAGGGACAGGAGGGACAGGTTGGTCAGAGCAGGCCGGAGGCGACGAGGCCGGCACGCAGCGCGGCGTACTCCTCGTCGTCGAGGGCCATCAGCGGGGAGCGCACCGACCGGTTGTCGAGGACGCCGAGCGCCTGCAGGGCTCCCTTGGCGGTCGTGGCTCCGTAGTTGGGCACGCCCATGACAGCGTCGAGCGCGGGACGGAGCGTCGCGTCGATCTGCTGCGCGGTCGCGAGATCGCCGGCGAGGAACGCCCCGATCATGGTGGAGAGCTGCGTGCCGGCGGCGTGGCCGAGCACGGACACGACACCGCAGGCGCCGTACGCCAGGAAGCCGAGGGTCAGCGCGTCGTCACCGGAGTAGACGTCGTAGCCGAGACCCCGGAGCAGGACGGCGTTGGTCACGTCGCCAGTGGCGTCCTTGACCGCGCCGACCTTGTCGTTGTCGGCGAACGCCTCGTACGTCGAGGGCGCGAGCCGGACGCCGGTGCGGCCCGGCACGTCGTAGAGCATGACCGGGACGTCGGTGGCGTCCACGACCTGCTGGAAGTGGTGCACGATGCCGGCCTGGCTGGGCTTGTTGTAGTACGGCGTGACGAGCAGCAGGCCGTCGGCGCCGAGCTTCGCGGCCTGCAGGGCCAGCTCGACCGAGTGCGGCGTGTCGTTGGTGCCCACGCCGGCGATGATCTTCGCGCGGTCGCCGACGGCGTCCTTCACTGCAGCGAGGGTGCGGCCGTCCTCCTCGATCGTCGTCGTCGCGGACTCACCGGTGGTGCCGGAGACGACGATGCCGTCGTTGCCGTTGTCGACGAGGTGCACCGCCGTGCGCGCGATCGCGTCGAGGTCCAGCTCGCCGGTCGGCGTGAAGGCCGTTGCCATCGCGGTCAGCACACGGCCGAAGGGAGCGGCGGGAGCAGTCATGGGGCAAGGCTATCGCTCGCGCACCGGCGGCGTGGGGTCAGCCGAGCGCGGTGGACGGCTGGAAGACCACGTGCGTGCGCCCGTAGTCGCGACGAGCCGGGGTGCGGGCCTCGATGATCACCGCGTACGGCGCATCGGCGTACGCCGCGGTCCAGCGGAAGGCCCGCTCGGCGCCGTCCGACGCATGCCACGTCCACTGGGTGCCGGCACCCTGGCCGTGCAGCGACCAGGCGCGACCGTCGCCCTTGTGGGCGACGAGCTGGCGAGCGTGCTGCTGGCTGTCCCAGTGCGTGAGGACGACGCGGTAGCCGTTGCGCTCGCAGGTCCAGCGCTCGAGGCGGTGCGGCACCTTCGCAGAGTCCTGGACGCAGTCGTCCTTGCCGACGATCGGGAAGAGCCGGGCCAGCGGCTTCGTCGCGTCGTCAGACGGCACACCTGCTCCGTTGGTGTGCGCGTCGGGGAGGCTGCTGGCCAATGGGTCCGCCGCGGCGTCCTTCGTCTCCAGCGCCTGGAAGTGCCGGACGCCCCAGACGCTCACCACGGCGATCGTGCCGAGGACGGCCGCCACCGAAAGTGCGCGCGCCGTGCCACGGGCGCCCTTGCCCCGGCGGTTGCGCAACCGCGAGACGGCGCGACCTGCAGCCCAGTGGTCGATCGCGGTCAGCATGGCGGGCTCCACGCGCGCATCGTCCCCGGCGACCTCCGACCCGGATGCCACCGGATCCGGCGCCAGGGCCTGGCCGACGGGCGCGTCCTCTGGACGGAGGCTCTCGATCGGGGCCCAGCCCGCCGCCACCTCGGCGAGGGTAGAACGCTCTGTGGGTGAGGTGTTGAGCGCGCTGTGCTCCTTGGCCTCGAACGCCGCACGCGCCTTGGCGAGCGCCGGCTCCTCCGCGGTCGGGGTCGCCGGCTCCGTGGGAGTCTCGGGCTCGGGTGCCTCGGGCTCGGGGGCCTCGGCTTCGGGTGCCTCGGCTTCGGGTGCCTCAGCCGCAACCGGCTCGGGCTCGACCAGATCAGCGGCAGCCTCGTCCGGCTCGCGGTAGTCCTCGACGTCCTCGCGCAGTGGCACGAACCGGTCCGGAAGTGGACCCGCCGCGCCGTCGCGTGCCAGGCCAGCGATGGCGCGCAGCGTTCCGACGAACGCCGACACGTCGCGGTAGCGCTCCGCCGGGTCCTTCGCGAGTGCCGTGCGCAGGACAGCGTTGATCGCCTCCTCGACGGCGCCGTCGCCTGCGACCTGCGGGACCGCGTCGGCCCGGTGCCCGACGTACGTCGCGAACGGTGTCTCGCCGGTCAGCGTCAACCACAGGAGACAGCCGAGCGAGTAGATGTCCGCACGCGTCGTCGGTTCGCCGCCGTGGTGCAGCTCGGGGGCGCCGAAGTCCAGCGCCTCCTGCTTCAGGGTGCCGAACAGCGCACTGGTGCCCAGGAGCGCGGACAGGATGCCGGCGTCGCGGACGGTCGCGACGATCCGCCCGTCGCGCTCGGCGACAAGCACGCGCCGCGGCCCGAGGGCCCCGTCGACGAGCCCGGCGTGGTGGAGGTGGCTGATGCCGGCGCCGACCTGCGCGACGAGCTCGATGGCGTCGACGGGCGGGATGCCGTCGGGTGCCGCGACCCGCGCCAGGTCCGCCACACCGCCGACCGACCCGGTGGCGAAGAACGGCTGACCGTCGATCTCGCCGAACTCGTACAGCCGGACCAGGTGGTCGGACTCCAGCCGCCGCAGCAGCCGGGCGACACGGACCACCTCGTCGCGCTGCGCAGGCTCGTTGACGATGTGCGGCATCACCAGCCACAGCGTGCGCGGCTGTCCGGTGCGCGCCTCGACAGCCTCGACGACGGACCCGGCCCCGTGGTACGCCGGTGCCCCGGTCATCCGGTAACGGCCGAAGGCGACGCCAGGCCCAGGTTCAAGCATGGGCGGAAGACTAGCCACCCAGACACGCCATTCATGCCAAAACGGGCATGCGGCGTGGTCCTACCTTCGAGACAGCCAGACGAACGCGTACGCCGGGTCCCCGGCGTACTCCTCGCGGCGGGTCTCCACCCACTCCTCAGCCTCGAACACCGGGTAGAACGTGTCGCCCTCGGGCTCGAGGTCGACCTCGGTCAGGATCTGGTGCGTGGCCAGCGGCAGGGCCTGGGCGTAGATCTGCGCGCCGCCCATGATCACGGTGTCGCCGGTATGCCCGGAGGCCACCTCGACGGCCTCCTCGAGCGAGGTGGCCGTGAAGACGTTGTCGTGGGACCACTCCGGGTCACGGGTCACGACGATGTTGGTGCGGAACGGCAGCGGGTGACCGATGGAGTCGAACGTCTTGCGCCCCATGACCACCGTGTGGCCCTTGGTGACGGCCCGGAAGTGCTTGAGGTCCTCGGAGATCGACCAGGGGATGTCGCCCTCGTGGCCGATGACGCCGTTGCGGGCGACGGCCGCGACCATCACGACGTGCTTGCTCATACGGCGATCGGCGCCTTGATCGCAGGGTGCGGGTCGTAGCCCTCGACCGAGATGTCCTCGAGCTCGAACGCGTCGATCTCCTTCACCTCGGGGTTCAGCACGAGCGTCGGGAGCGCGCGCGGCTCGCGGGTGAGCTGCAGCTGCGCCTGCTCGACGTGGTTGGAGTAGAGGTGCGCGTCGCCGAGCGTGTGGACGAAGTCGCCGACCTCGAGCCCGGTCACCTGGGCGACCATGTGCGTCAGCAGGGCGTACGACGCGATGTTGAACGGCACTCCGAGGAAGATGTCGGCGCTGCGCTGGTAGAGCTGGCAGGAGAGCTTGCCGTCGGCGACGTAGAACTGGAAGAGCGAGTGGCACGGCGGCAGCGCCATGTTGTCGACCTCGGCCGGGTTCCACGCGGAGACGATGTGGCGGCGACTGTCGGGGTTGGCGCGGATCTGGTCGATCACCTGCGCGAGCTGGTCGATGTGTCGACCATCGGGCGCGGGCCACGAGCGCCACTGCGCGCCGTAGACCGGACCGAGGTCACCGTTGTCGTCGGCCCACTCGTCCCAGATCGTGATGCCGCGCTCCTGCAGCCAGCGGACGTTGGTCTCGCCGCGCAGGAACCAGAGCAGCTCGCCGAAGACCGAGCGCGTGTGGATCTTCTTCGTCGTCAGCAGCGGGAAGCCGGCCGACAGGTCGAAGCGCATCTGGTGGCCGAAGACGCTCCGCGTGCCAGTGCCGGTGCGGTCACCCTTCTCGGTGCCTTCCTCGAGGACGCGGGTGAGGAGATCGAGATAGGTCTGCACGGATGCAGCCTAGGCGAGACCCGGCTCAGGCCGACGCAACGACGTGCGCGACGAACGCCGCCACGTCACGACCACGCTCGGCCGGGTCGGCGTACGCCGGAGGGTGGGCGCGGTCCGCCTCGCTCGCGCCGCGGATCCGCAGCGCCTCGCGCAGGACGGGCTGCCACCGCTCCCCCATCGTGGCGAGCGCCCAACGCCCGGCCGCCGACTTCGAGGTCTGCTCACCGGTGACCAGCAGGTGGTGCATGCGTGCGGCACCGAGCACGTGCCAGGTCGCGTCGTCGGTGGCGGACTCCGCGGGGAACTTCTCCAGCGACGCCGCGATCCCGGCCCACTCACCGGTGAAGCAGTCCCGGGTGAAGTCACGCAGCCGTGCCGCGTCGGTCCATACGGGCGGGAGGTCGCCGCGGACGGCCATCGAGTGGAACGCCAGCTCGTGCCACCCGACGGGCGTCACGTCGAAACGCCCGGCCGGGTCGAACCAGCCGTGCAGGATGCACGGCAGGTCCGGACAGTCATCGGGGTCCGCGGCGAGATCGTCGGCGAAGACATGGAAGCCGTCGAGCGGCGCCCCCGCGCCCACCTCGGCGAGCTGCTGGTGCGACTCCTCCAGCGCGGAGATGTCCGCGTCGTCCGGACGTCGCGCGAGCACCGCCACCATGTCGATGTCGCTGACCTCCGCGACGTACTCGCCGAAGCCGAGGCCGCCCCGGACGTGCAGCCCGGTCACGAGGCCCGGCGCGAGCCCGTCGACGATCTGCAGCCAGGCATCGCAGACCTCAGCGACCTCGTCGGGAAGGCTCAGGCTCACGCCTCGAGCGACATCGGGCCGTAGACCTCGCGGTCCGCCTCGAAGAGCGTCACCGCTGCCACACCGGCGTCGGCGAGGTCGGGCCAGAACTCGCCCACCCAGGACTCCGCATCGGCCTGGCTCGGGAAGCTCTTGTCGGTCAGGTCGGGCGCCGCCTCGACGACGCCACCGGCGCCGTCCTCGAGCCGCCAGCGCCACGGCTGGGCCTCGGTCGCACGGGCTCCGGACTGGTCGAAGTCGCTCATGGCTCCACCCTAGGCGGTAGGTTCCCCGCGTGAAGACGTTGGTGATCGGTGGCGCCCGGTCGGGCAAGAGCCGGTACGCCGAGTCCCTGCTGCTCGACCGTCCGGACACGACGTACGTCGCCACCGGCTACCCGGCCGCTGCAGACGACGCCGACTGGGCCATGCGGGTCGCGCTGCACCGGTCCCGGCGTCCCGCGTCCTGGACATCGGTGGAGTCGATCGACCTGACAGCGCTGCTCGGCGCCCAGGGCGGACCGCTGCTCATCGACTGCATGACGCTGTGGCTCACCCGCGCGATGGACGCGCACGATGCGTGGACGGTCGACGGCTGGGCCACACGCCGTGCCGGCCTCGTTGCAGAGGTCGATGCCCTCGTGGATGCCGTGTCAGCGTCGCCCCGCGAGCTGGTCCTCGTGACCAACGAGGTCGGCCAGGGCATCGTCCCGCCCGACCCGGGCACGCGCCGGTTCGTCGACGAGATGGGCGCCCTCAACAGCGCGCTCGGGGCCGTCGTCGCCGACGTCGTGTGGTGCGTTGCCGGACGGCAGGTGCGCCTGTGAGCGGCCCCGCGACGCGCGTGGTGAAGCCCGCGCTCTTCGATCCGTTCCGCCTGCTCTTTGGCACCTTGACGGTGCTCCCGGTGCAACCGCCTCGGGTGGTGAACCGCCTGGTCGCGGGGCGCGCGATGACGCTCGCGCCCGTCGCCGGCATCGTCCTCGCGCTGCTCGTCGGCGTCCCCATGCAGCTTGCGTGGCGCTGGGGCCATGGCTCGAGCGCGCTGCTGGCTGTACTGGTGGTCGGTGCCCTGGCGGTGCTCACCCGGGCGATGCACCTGGACGGGCTCGCCGACGTCGCCGACGGACTCGGGTCCGGCCGTCGCGGCGACGACGCGCTGGCCGTGATGAAGAAGTCCGACATCGGACCCTTCGGCGTCGCGACGCTGGTGATCGTCCTGCTGGTGCAGGTCATCGCACTGAGCGATCTGATCGGCACCGGGCGCGGCTTCCCGGCGTTGCTCGTCGCGCTGGTCGCGAGCCGAGGCATGCTGCCCGTGCTCTGCGGACCCCGCTTCCGCGCCGCGCGTCCCGGGGGTCTCGGGGCCACCGTCTCCAGCAGCGTCTCGCGTCGCCAGCTCGTGCTCGCGATCGTGCTCGAGATCGGACTGGTCCTGGCGGCCACCGGCCTCCTCGGCCTGCCCGGCTGGATGGATCCCCCGCGCGTGGAGGCCGCCCTCCTCGCCGCGCTCGTGGGCAGTGCCTGCGGCCACCTCATCGCGCTGCGCGCCGTCTCCCGCTTCGGCGGTACGACGGGCGACGTCTACGGCGCCGTCGTCGAGACAACCTTCACCGCAACGCTGGCGCTCGCGGCCTTCTTCATCTGATCAGCGCGCCG
>NZ_SJZJ01000010.1 GCF_004337475.1 Nocardioides jejuensis
CGTCGCCCGAGGCGATCAGGTGCGGCAGGAACGCCTTGGTGCCGGTGATGACGCCGTTGACGTTGATGCCCATGATCCAGTCGAACTCCTCGAGGGTCATGTCCTCGAAGTCTCCGGTCATGGTGACGCCGGCGTTGTTGACGATGACGTTGACCCGGCCGAAGTGGCGCGCGACCTCGTCGGCGTACGCCAGGAAGGCGGCGCGGTCGGCGACGTCGAGCTTCGCGCTGTGTACGTCGACGGCGCCGGCGTCCTTGGCCAGCGCGACCGTCTCGGCGAGGCCGGCCTCGTTGACGTCGGAGATGGCGACGAGCGCACCCTGGCCGGCCGCGTGGACGGCGAGCGCCCGCCCGATGCCGGAGCCGGCACCGGTGATGACGACGACCTTGTCCTTGAGGGACTTCATGCGGATTGCTCCTGAGCGTGGGGGAGAGGTGGGAGTGATGATGCCGGGATCAGCGCCCGCCGGGAAGGACGAACTTCTTCCCCAGTGCGAAGACGTCCTGGTAGCGCGAGCCGGCGAACTTGGTCAGGTTGTGCAGCGCGTGGGCGTCGAGGCCGACGAGCAGGCGGGCCTGGTCCTTGCGGACGGCGCCCCAGATGATCTTCGCTGCCTTCGCCGGGTCCATGCGGCCCAGCTTCTCGAACGCCGCGTTGAGGGCGTCGGCGTTCTCGTGCGCGGTGGTGCGGCCGTTGCGGACGATGCCGGTCTTGATGCCGCCGGGGTGCACGCAGGTCACGCCGACCGGGTGCTTCGCGATCAGCATCTCCTCGCGCAGCGCCTCGGTGAAGCCGCGGACGGCGTACTTCGAGGCGTTGTACGCCGACTGGCCCGGCACCGAGAAGAGGCCGAAGATCGAGCTGATGTTGACCACGTGGCCGTCGCCCGAGGCGATCAGGTGCGGCAGGAACGCCTTGGTGCCGGTGATGACGCCGTTGACGTTGATGCCCATGATCCAGTCGAACTCCTCGAGGGTCATGTCCTCGAAGTCTCCGGTCATGGTGACGCCGGCGTTGTTGACGATGACGTTGACCCGGCCGAAGTGGCGCGCGACCTCGTCGGCGTACGCCAGGAAGGCGGCGCGGTCGGCGACGTCGAGCTTCGCGCTGTGTACGTCGACGGCGCCGGCGTCCTTGGCCAGCGCGACCGTCTCGGCGAGGCCGGCCTCGTTGACGTCGGAGATGGCGACGAGCGCACCCTGGCCGGCCGCGTGGACGGCGAGCGCCCGCCCGATGCCGGAGCCGGCACCGGTGATGACGACGACCTTGTCCTTGAGGTTCTTCATGTGCGTGACGCCTTTCAGGCGGGGGTGGCGACGTACTGGTCGACGTCGAAGCGGGACAGGTGGTTGCGGAAGCTGAAGGTCTGGCCAGGCCAGAGGGTGGTGTTGTTGCCGAACTCGTCGACGTACCAGCTGGCGCAGCCGCCGGTGAGCCACACGGTGGGCTGCATCTTGCGCTGGACCTCGTCGTTCCAGGCGTCCTGCGCCTCGATGGTCGGCTCGACCGCGGCCAGGCCCTCGCGGCGCAGCGTGCGGGCCGCGTCGACGATGTAGCGGACCTGCGACTCGATGATGAAGATGATCGAGCTGTGGCCGAGCGCGGTGTTGGGGCCGACGATCTGGAAGAGGTTCGGGAAGCCGTGGATCGTCGTGCCCTTGTAGGCGCGCATGCCCTTCTCGCTCCAGACCTCGGCCAGCGTGCGGCCGCCCTTGCCGGTGATGTGGCCGGCGATCGGCTGGTCGGTGACGTGGAAGCCGGTGGCGATGACCAGGACGTCGATCTCGCGCTCGACACCGTCCTTGTCGACGATCGAGTTCGGGCGGATCTCGGCGATGCCGGAGGTGACCAGGTCGACGTTGTCGGACGCGATCGCCGGGTACCACTTGTTGGAGACCAGGATCCGCTTGCAGCCGGCGCGGTAGTCGGGCGTCACGGCGGCCCGGAGTTCCGGGTCCTTGATCGCCTTGGCGATGTTCTGCTTGCCCTGCAGCTCGACGAGCTTGAGCAGCGCGGGGAACTTCGCGAACGCCGGCACGCGACCCTCGAGGGTTGCGTAGACGCCGGCGCGGACCGCGCGCTGGGCGCCCGGGACGTGGCGGAAGAGCGCCTTCTCCAGGCCCGAGAACTGGCGCTCGTTGCGGGGGATGATCCAGTTCGGCGTGCGCTGGTAGACGTCGACGCGGCCGGCGACCTTTTGCAGCTCGGGGACGAGCTGGATCGCCGAGGCGCCGGTGCCGATGACCGCGATCCGCTTGCCCTCGAGCGAGACGTCGTGGTTCCAGCGGGCGGAGTGGAAGGTGTCGCCGGCGAAGGAGTCGATGCCCTTGATGTCGGGGAGCGACGGCTCGGAGAGGCCGCCGGAGCCGGAGATCAGCGTCTTCGCGGCGTACGTCTGCTGCGTGCTGCCATCGACCGACGCGGTCGTCACGATCCAGCGCTGCCGGTCCTCGTCCCAGGCGCTGTTGAGGACAGCGGTCTCGAGGACGACGCGGTCGAGGACGCCGGCGTCCGTCGCGACCTTCTTCGTGTACTCCCAGATCTCCTGCTGCGGGGAGTAGACCTTCGACCACTCGGGGTTGAGCGCGAACGAGTAGCTGTAGAGCTGGCTCGGGACGTCGCACTCGGCACCCGGGTAGGTGTTGATGTGCCAGGTGCCGCCGACGTCGCTGTCCTTCTCGACGACCACGAAGTCGGTCTCGCCGGCCTCGTCGAGCTTGATGGCAGCGCAGAGGCCGGCGAAGCCGGCGCCGACGATGAGGTGGTCGACCTCGGTGATCTGGGATGTCATGCGTCGAGAGTAGGGAGTCTGTTGAACGAGCGTCAATAGCGTTGTTGACTCGGGTTCAGTAAGATGCGCCACATGGCCACCCGGACCCGGCTCACGCCCGAGCAACGCCGCGAGCAGTTGCTCGCCTTCGGCGTCGCATGGATCGCGGACAAGCCCTTCGGCGAGCTCTCGCTCGACCTGCTCGCGGAGCACACCGGCGTCTCGCGCGGCCTGCTCTATCACTACTTCGGCGGCAAGCAGGAGTACCAGTACGCCGTCCTCCAGCGCCTCTCCGACGACCTCTTCGAGGCGACCGCGCCGGTCGACCACCCGGACATGGTCCACCGCATGCGGGTCTCGCTGGAGAACTTCGTGGCCTGGGTGCGCAACCACCGCACGGCGTACGACGAGTTCGTGGCTGTCGCTCGTGGCGGCGGCAGCCCGGAGGTCGCCGAGATCTACGCGCGTGGCCGCAACGCCCTGACCGACCGCATCTTCGAGTCGGCCACGACCGAGGAGCTCGCGGTCTACGGCATCGCCGACTCCGCCGCCACGCGCCTCTTCGCACGCGGCTGGGCCACGATGGTGGAGGACGTGGTGACGGCGTGGCTGGACGAGCCCGGGGACCTCACCGAGGACCAGATGATCGATGCGTTCACCCTGTCGCTCGGCGGGATCCTCGGGCTCGTCGCCTCCTGAGCCGATACCGATCAGTACGGCCCCTCGGGAGGCCGGTCAGGGGCGCTACTGATCGGTATCGCGGCGGGGCCGGAAGATCCACCACCGCATCGCCACGAACCGCAGGCCGGTCGCGACGAGGTTCGCCACGGTCAGCACGGTGATCTCGACGCCGTGGGGCGCGCGCGGGGCGGCGGCGTCCAGCACCACGAGCGATCCGCTGGTCAGCAGCAGGCCGATGCCGAAGACCAGCAACCCCTGCCCGTGGTGCGCGGCCAGTGACTCCTTCCCGCGTACGCCGAAGGTCAGGTGCCGGTTGGCTGCCGTGTTCGCGACAGCCGTGAGCGCGAGTGCCAGCGCGTTGGCGGCCTGGGCCGGCACCAGCTGCCGGAGCAGCAGGAAGAGCAGCGCGTAGGCGAGGGTCGAAGCGAGTCCGACCAGGGCGAAGAGGCCGAGCTGGTTGCCGAGCCGTCCGCTCCGGCCGCGGACGTCGAGCTGCCGCCGGACGTCGGTGAGCGGGAGCCGACCGGTGAGCAGGCTCCAGCCCAGGCGGCCCATGCCCCGGAGGTCGTCGACTGCGGTCTGGACGATGTCGACACGCGAGTCGGGGTCGTCGACCCAGTCGACGGGCACCTCGTGGATCCGCAGGCCGGTCCGCTCGGCCAGCACGAGCAGCTCGGTGTCGAAGAACCAGGCGTCGTCCTCGACCAGCGGCAGCAGGGCGTCGGCGACGTCCCGGCGTACCGCCTTGAAACCGCACTGGGCATCGCTGAACCGCGCCCGCAGCGCGCCGCGGAGCAGCACGTTGTAGGTGCGGGACACGAACTCGCGCTTGGCGCCGCGGGTGACCCGCGAGCTCCGGTGGAGACGCGAGCCGATCGCGAGGTCCGAGTGGCCGCTGAGCAGGGGAGCCACGAGCGGGACCAGGGCGTTGAGGTCGGTCGACAGGTCAACGTCCATGTAGGCGACGACGTCCGCATCGGAGTCGGACCACGCCCGCTTGAGCGCACGGCCCCGCCCCTTCTCGGGGAGCGTGAGCACGGAGACACCGGAGTGCTGGCGGGCCAGCTGGCGAGCGACGAGTGGGGTCGCGTCCGTGCTGGCGTTGTCGGCGATGGTGATCCGCCAGGCCCAGGGGAAGTCCCGCAGTGCGGTGGTCAGCCGTGCGACGGCCCCGGGGAGGGCGACCTCCTCGTTGTAGACCGGGATCACCCACTCTACGACCGGCTCGGCGGCTGGCGACTCGAGGGCGCTCATGAGGTGGCCAGGGTGAGGTCGTAGAGCGTCACGCCGTCGACCGTGGTGGCCGTGAAGGTGCTGCTCACCCAGGTGGCGATCTGGCTGGAGGCGTTGGAGCCACCGCTCTGGCTGCCGCCGCCCATACCCATGCCGCCGCCGATGAACCAGTGGATCTTGCCGTCGGCCACCAGCTGCTTGAACTCGGCGAGCGTCGGGCTCGGGTCGGAGCCGTTGAAGCCGCCGATCGGCATGACCGGCTTCTCCGTCGCGAGCTGGTAGCCGCTCGCGGAGTTGGACCCGACGGCTGCAGCGACCCAGGTGTAGTGGTCGGCGTCCTGCAGCAGCAGCTTGGTCAGCGCGGCGCTCGGGGTCGAGCCGTTGAGCAGCCCGCCTGCTCCGCCGCCCATCCGGGAGCTCTCGCCGGCGCCGGGAAACTGCATGCCCTGCGGTGCGGTGCCCTGCGTCGTACCGGTGGTGCCGGGCTGGGCCTGTTGGCCCTGCTGGCCGGCGGTCATGCCGGGAGGGGTGCCCATCTGGCCGCGCATGCCGCCGCCGGGACCGCCTATGCCGCCGGCGCCGTTCGGACCCGCAGTCGGGATCGAGCCGGTGTGCGGGGTGGCCGCCGTCGAGAGGGAGTACGCCGCCGGGCCGGCGAGGACGGCCGCGATCGCGATCGCCGCGATGGCCGGGGCCCAACGACCGGCGAGGCGCACGGCGCCGAGGGCGGTGGCTGCGCCGAGACCGACGACCAGCACGACCCAGCGCAGCCACGGCTGCCAGTCGGTGCGGCCGAGCAGCTCGAACGCCCACACGCTGGAGAGCGCCGTGGCGGCGGCGAGCAATGCGCTGGCGACGAGGTGGTCGCGACGGGCCCACAGCACGTGCGCACCGATGGCGACGCTGGCGGCGATCGCCGGGGCGAGGGCCACCGCGTAGTAGGCGTGGAAGATGCCGGCCATGAAGCTGAACGTCAGCCAGGTGACGACCAGCCAGCCAGCCCAGACGGTCGCCGCCGCCGACGTACGCCGGGGGAGCGGAGCGATCTTCAGGGCGCGTGCGACGCGGGGGATCGCGAGGGCAAGGGTGGCCGCTGCGAGGAGCAGCGCGGCGGGGAGAAGCCAGGAGCCCTGGGCGCCGTTCTCGCTGTCGAAGAGGCGGAACAGGCCGGTCGAGCCCCACATGGAGCTGCCCCCGCCCATGCCACCGCCGCCGACGGAGCCGGTCTCGTTGCCGCTGAGCCGACCGAGGCCGTTGTAGCCGAACGTGAGCTCGAGGATCGAGTTGCCCTGCGAACCGCCGATGTACGGCCGCATGCTCGCCGGGACCAGCTCCACGATCGCGATCCACCAGCCGGCGGCGGCGATCATCGCGCCGAACGCGGCGAGCAGGTGGAGGATCCGCTTCCCGACGGTGACCGTCGCGGACGCGAAGAGCAGGTAGGTCAGCGCCAGGGTCGGCAGGACGAGGAACGCCTGCAGCATCTTGGTCAGGTACGCCAGGCCGACGAGACCGCCGCCGAGCACCAGCCAGCGGACCGCGCGCGGCGACTCGGTCGCCCGCAGCGTCGCGTGGACCGCGCCGATCAGCAGCAGCACGAGGAGCGCGTCGGGGTTGTCGAAGCGGAACATCAGGACCGCGACCGGGGTCAGTGCGAGGACGGCGCCGGCGAGCAGGCCGGTCACGTGGCTGCCGGTGGCCCGCTTCACGGTCGCATGGAGGAGGGCCACGGCGGCGACGCCCTCGATCGCCTGGGGTACGAGCAGTGACCAGGAGCTGAGGCCGAAGACCCGGATGCTCAACGCCATCGGCCACAGCGAGAGCGGCGTCTTGTCGACGGTGATCGAGTTCGCCGCGTCGGACGAGCCGTAGAAGAACGCCTTCCACGACTCCGAGCCGGCCTGCGCGGCTGCGGCGTAGAACGAGTTGGCCCAGCCGGACTCGCCCAGGCCCCAGAGGTAGAGCAGGGCGGTGGCAGCCAGGAGGCCGAGGAGCGTCGCGCGCTCCGTCGTACGCCGGCGGGCGGGGGTGGCCGCGTGTGTCGCGGTGGTCGTCGGTGCGGAGAGGACGGCGGTCATCTCAGGCCTCCTTCTCGTCGGTGCGCGGAAGGGTGGCGCTCTGCTGGCCGAGGCCGGCGCCGGGCGCGATCTGGCCGGGGTTTCCGGCGGGCACCTGGCCCATCTGGCCGGGGAGTTGGCCACCCATCTGGCCGCCCATCTGGCCCGGCATCTGTCCGGTGCCGGGGAACTGGCCGCGGCCGCCGAAGCCGCCACGGCCGGTGCTGCTGTCATCGGCGGCTGCTGCGAGGGCCACGCCGCCGGCGCTGCCGAGGATCACGGAGGCGAGAGTGGTCGCCGCAACCGCGCGCCAGCCGAAGAGTCGGTCACGCCAGCCGACGGCGAGCTTGTCGGGGAGGGGGTTCAGGGGGTCGCTCATGCAACGACCGTCGCGGGTCACCTCAGGCAGGAGCCCTGACCGGACTGTGCGCCACCTGTGAGTGGTGCGCGGCCGCCGACCCGCCGCCCGCGCATCCGTGGCAGGACTGCCACGGATGCACCTCGTGCCGCGCGGACCGGGTGCATCGGCGGCAGCACTGCCACCGATGCACGCCCTTCCGTGGGGTGACGCCGCGGGCGGCGAAAACCCGCTGGCGGCGTACGGGAGAATGGGCGCGCTGTGACTCTCTCCATCACGTATCCGGACCTGCCGGTCAGTGCCCGCCGCGACGACATCGCGGCGGCGATCCGCGACCACCAGGTCGTCGTCATCGCCGGCGAGACGGGCTCGGGCAAGACCACCCAGCTGCCGAAGATCTGCCTCGAGCTGGGCCGCGGGCTCGGCGGTCGCGAGGGCAAGCTGATCGGCCACACGCAGCCGCGCCGGATCGCCGCGCGGTCGGTCGCGGAGCGCATCGCCGACGAGCTCGGCACGGAGCTCGGCGACGTCGTCGGCTACCAGGTCCGCTTCACGGACCGCACGTCGGCAACGAGCCGCGTGAAGCTGATGACCGACGGCATCCTGCTCGCGGAGATGCAGCGCGACCGCAAGCTCGAGAAGTACGACACGATCATCATCGACGAGGCACACGAGCGGTCGCTCAACATCGACTTCCTGCTCGGCTACCTCAAGCGGCTGCTCCCGCAGCGGCCCGACCTCAAGGTGATCGTCACCTCCGCCACGATCGACGTGGAGCGTTTCTCGCAGCACTTCGCCGATCCGCGCACCGGGAAGCCGGCGCCGGTCATCGAGGTCTCCGGCCGCACGTTCCCGGTCGAGGTGCGCTACCGGCCGCTGATGCAGGACGATCTCGATGCCGAGGGCGAGCCCGTCGTCCGGGACCAGACCGAGGCGATCGTCGCCGCGGTCAAGGAGCTGTCGGCCGAGGGGCCGGGCGACATCCTCTGCTTCCTGCCGGGCGAGCGGGAGATCCGCGACACCGCGGATGCGCTCTCTGCGGCACTCGGCATCCGCAAGGACGACAAGCGCGGTCTGGTCGAGATCGTCCCGCTCTTCTCGCGCCTGTCTGCGGCCGACCAGCACAGGGTCTTCGCTCCGCACACCGGCCGCCGCATCGTCCTGTCGACCAACGTCGCCGAGACCTCGCTGACCGTCCCCGGCATCAAGTACGTCGTCGACGCCGGCGTCGCGCGCATCTCCCGCTACTCGGCGCGGACCAAGGTCCAGCGGCTGCCGATCGAGCCGATCTCGCAGGCTTCGGCGAATCAGCGGTCCGGCCGCTGTGGCCGTGTCTCCGAGGGCATCGCGATCCGGCTCTACTCGGAGGAGGACTTCCTCGGGCGGCCGGAGTTCACCGATCCGGAGATCCTGCGCACCAACCTCGCCAGCGTCATCCTGCAGATGGCATCGCTGCGGCTCGGCGACATCGCCCGGTTCCCGTTCGTCGAGAAGCCCGACTCCCGCAACGTCCAGGCCGGCGTCCAGCTGCTCGAGGAGCTGGGCGCGTTGTCGGCGGCGGGCTCGGTCTCGGCCGACGGACGCTCACAGGGGCCGCGGCTGACCCGGCTCGGCCAGCGCCTCGCGCGCCTCCCGCTCGACCCGCGACTCGGCCGGATGATCCTCGAGGCCGAGCGACTCGGCTGTGTGCGCGAGGTGCTGGTCATCGCCGCGGCGCTGTCCCTGCAGGACCCGCGCGAGCGGCCCGGCGACGACCGGCCCGCCGAGCAGGCGCGCGCCGTGCAGCTGCACGCGCGCTTCAAGGTCGAGGGGTCGGACTTCCTGGCCTGGCTCCAGCTGTGGAAGCACATCAAGGACTCCCAGCGCGAGATGGGCTCGAGCGCCTTCCGGCGGATGTGCCGCGACGAGTTCCTCAACTACCTCCGCGTGCGCGAGTGGCAGGACTTCGAGTCGCAGCTGCGCCAGGTGGCCAAGGAGATGAAGGTCGAGCTCGGGCAGCCCGCCGATCTGCCCGACGCCGACGGCATCCACCAGGCGCTGCTCTCGGGCCTGCTCTCGCACATCGGTGCGCTGGAGGAGCGCGACAAGCGCGATACCGGGCCCGCCGCGAAGGGGAAGCGGCCCGGACCGCGGGAGTACCTCGGGGCGCGCGGCACCCGCTTCGCGATCTTCCCGGGCTCCTCGCTCAAGGGCTCGAGCCCGCAGTTCCTGATGGCCGGCGAG
The DNA here is from genome assembly GCF_004337475.1 of Nocardioides jejuensis. Taxonomy (GTDB): domain Bacteria; phylum Actinomycetota; class Actinomycetes; order Propionibacteriales; family Nocardioidaceae; genus Nocardioides; species Nocardioides jejuensis. Next base: position 9,323 of record NZ_SJZJ01000010.1, read on the forward strand.
CTCGTCGAGACCGGCCGTCTCTGGGCCCGGCAGAACGCCGCGATCAAGCCCGAGTGGGCCGAGCGGCTCGGCGCCAACCTGGTCAAGCGCATCTACTCCGAGCCGCACTGGTCACGGAAGCGGGCGGCCGTCACGGCGTACGAGAAGGTCACGCTGTACGGCGTCCCGCTGGTCGCCGACCGCCCGGTCAACTACGGGAAGATCGACCCCGAGCTGAGCCGCGAGCTCTTCATCCGCCACGCGCTCGTGTACGGCGAGTGGCACAGCCGGCACCGTTTCCTCGCGGACAACAAGCGTCTGCTCGAGGAGGCGGAGGAGCTCGAGCACCGCGCCCGCCGCCGCGACATCGTGGTCGACGAGCACACGCTCTTCGACTTCTACGACGCCCGCGTGGGCAAGGAGTGCGTCAGCGGCGCGCACTTCGACACGTGGTGGAAGCAGGCGCGGCAGCGCGAGCCGAAGCTGCTCACCTTCGACCCGACGATGCTCACCCACGACACGGCCGGCGAGGTCGCCGCCAGTGACTTCCCGAGCGAGTGGCAGGGGAGCGAGGGCGGGCTGACGTTCAGCATCGGCTACCACTTCGAGCCGGGCGCCAAGGACGACGGCCTCACCATCGACGTGCCGCTGGCGACGCTCAACCGGGTCGAGGCAGACGAGTTCTCCTGGCTCGTGCCGGGCCTGCGCGAGGAGCTCGTCACCTCGCTGATCCGCAGCCTGCCCAAGCAGCTCCGGGTCAGCCTCGTGCCGGCACCGAACCACACCCGCGCCTTCCTCGACGCGGTGCCGCCCGGTGAGGAGTCACTCCTCGACGCCCTCGAGCGCCACGTCCGCGCCACCGTCGGCGTCGTGGTGCCCCGCGACGCATGGGACTGGTCCAAGGTGCCGGACCACCTGAAGCCGACCTACCGGGTCGTCGACGAGCAGGGTGGCGAGCACGGCCGCGGCAAGGACCTCGAGGCGCTCAAGGCGCCGCTCCGCCCGAAGTTCGCCGCCGCCATGGCGGAGGTCGCCGAGCAGTCCGGCATCAGCGTCACCGGCCAGACCGGCTGGACCTTCGACATCATCGAGAAGTCCTTCACCCAGACCCGGGCAGGCCACGAGGTGCGTGGCTTCCCCGCGCTCGTCGACGAAGGCAGCACCGTCGGGCTGCAGGTCTTCGGCTCCGAGGACGAGCAGCTGGCCCGTCACCGCCTCGGCGTACGACGACTGCTGCAGCTCGAGCTCCCGGACCCGACGAAGAGGATCGTCGACGGCTTCGGCAACCTCGAGAAGCTCGCGCTGGCCGGATCGCCTTATCCGACCGTGGCCGAGCTGCTCGAGGACTGCCGGGCGGCGGTGCTGCAGCAGCACGTCGACGCCCGCCCTCCGGCCCGCACGCCGGAGGAGTACGCCACGCTCAAGGCCGCCGCGGGCGGTGATCTGGAAGCCCGCATCCGCGCCGTGCTCGACGACGTGATGCGGGTGCTGGAAGCAACGCGCACGGTGGACCGCCTCCTCTCGGGTCGGGCTGACATGGCCACCCTGCCGGCGCTCACCGACATGAAGGCCCAGCTCGCGCGACTTGTGCACAGGGGCTTCGTCGCGGAGAAGGGCACCGCGTGGCTGCGGCGGATGCCGGTGCAGCTGATGGCGCTCCAGCAGCGCCGCGAGAAGCTCGACTCCCAGGTCAACCGCGACCGGCAGCTGATGGACACGATCGGCGATCTGCAGGAGGCGTTCCTGCACCGCCTCGCCGCGCTGCCCGAGGGGCGGCCCGCCGGCGAGCAGCTCCGCCACGTCGGCTGGATGCTCGAGGAGTACCGGGTCTCGCTGTGGGCGCAGCAGTACGGCACGGCGTTCCCGGTCAGCGACGCCCGGATCCGCAAGGCGCTCGGCTAGCCTCCGGCTACCGACCGGGGGAGATGCCGATGCCGTTCCACTCGTTCCACCTCGCCGAGCTGCCCGCAGGCGTCGCGGCGCGCGCGTGGCTGCGGCCGCCGACACCTGAGCGGGTGCCCGGGCTGCGGCACGCCGAATGGCTCGCCGGCATGCGCCTCGGTGCTCCTGTCGTGTCGCTCGACCGCCTGCAGGTACGCCGGGTCGCGGTCTTCGCGGAGTGGGAGGACGAAGCGGCACTGGAGGCGTTCCTCGCCGACGACCCGATCGGGCGCGCGCTCGCGACGGGATGGCACGTGCGCCTGGAGTTCCTGCGGCGCTGGGGCCACGTCGCGGCGTACGACGGACTGCCGGACCGCGCGGGGGAGTGGGACGCCGAGGAACCGGTCGTCGCGGTCACGCTGGCGCGGATGCGACTGGGCGAGGTCCCGCGGTTCCTCAGCTGGGGCAAGCCGGTCGAGCGCCAGGTGCGCGACGACCCGGCGACCACGCTGTCGCTGGCGGCGTTCCGGCCGCCGCGGACGATCGCGACCTTCAGCATCTGGCGCACCGTGCGGGTTATGGAGGCGATGGTGCTCGGCCGCGCCGGCGACCGTCGCCACGTCGACGCGATGCGCGAGCGCGCCCGGCGCGACTTCCACCACGAGTTCGCGACGTACCGCTTCCGGCCGCTCTCCGAGCACGGCTCGTGGCAGGGCCGGACGGCGATCGTGCCTAGGCTGGGCGTGTGAGCCGCCAGCACCACCGTCCGATGTTTCCCGGCGACCGGTTCTTCGAGGCGATCGAACGGGGAGTGGATCCCGCGGCAGTGACGGAAGCAGCCGAGGTCGCGGCCGCCGTCCTCGTGCGCGGAGCCAGGGCTGCCGGGGACGAGGTCACCGCCCAGCGCGTGCTCACCCTCGCCGACACCGAGGGCATGGAGACGCTCGCGGAGCTCTGGTCGCACGCGCCGGCCCACACCCTGGCCGGCTGTCTGTGGCGGCTCTACCTGCTCCGCGGCTGGGTCCACACCGCACCGCTCTCCGCCGCCGAGGAGTACGACGCGGGGCATCGCGTCGCCGAGGTCGCCCGGGTGGTGGCCGGTGTCGAGGAGCCGCCGGGCCCCGACGAGGTGCGGCTGATGGTCGACGACGTCCTGCGGGGCATCGTCCGCACCGACTTCGCCGACGTGCTGCTGCGCGCTGCGGCGTTCGCCCGGGTGGTGGCGGTGGGGCGCGCCGCGCTGGGGCGGGGCAACGACACCGCGATCCTCACGCTGAGCGAGCAGCTGGAGGCTGCGGCGCACGCCGAGCTGGACCACGGACTGGGCTGAGCGGGCGCGAGCCCCGTCTCGGCTGCGCACGCGCCTCGTCCCGGCGAGGAATGTGTGCGCCGGACCGGGAGCGCCTCACGGCGCGTGGCCGCTCGCAGCGGCTGATTTTGGGACCCGGGGCTGCCACGGCCCGGCGCACCTCAGAAGTGTAGGTCAGCATCGGGCACCCGCGCCCGTCCTAAGGTCGTGACGTGCAGCCCACTTATGCCCCTGAAGCAGACGGCCAGCCCGATCCCGGCGAGGTGGTCTGGGCCTGGGTCCCCTACGAGGAGGACGCGACGCGCGGCAAGGACCGGCCGGTCATCCTGCTGGCCCGCGAGGGCGACACGTGGATCGCGCTGCCGATGACGTCGAAGGACCACGACCGCGATGCCGCCCAGGAGGCCTCGGCCGGTCGTCACTGGATGGACGTCGGCACCGGCCCGTGGGACCACCGCGGCCGTCCGAGCGAGGTCCGGCTCGACCGGCTGCTACGCATCCCGCCCGAGGCAGTACGCCGCGAGGGCGCTGCGCTCGCGCCGGAGGTGTTCGCCGCGGTGGTCGCGGCGGCCGCGCCGTACCTCACACCCGACGCACCTGTCTGACAACCGATCGCCCGCTAGGGTGGGGCGCGCTGGATTCGAAGACCGACGAGGAGGCCTGCGGCCGTGAGGCGTTCCGTTCTGGTGGCTGCGACGGCGATCGTCGCGACTGTCGTTGCCGGCTGTTCTTCCGATGCCTCGCCGGGCCCCACGCCGTCGCCGACGACGGCCAGTGGCACCCCGACCGGTGGCCCGACGAAGATCTCGTTCCTCGCCTACGGCGCTCCTGAAGAGGTCACCGCCTACCGCGCGATGGTGCACAGCTACAACGTGGCCAACCCGGAGGTGAAGGTCAGCCTCGTCGAGGTGGCCAGCGCCGACGCGGCGGTGCGCCAGCTGCGCGAGGGCCATGTCCCCGACGTCTTCCTGATGTCGCGCCGCGACCTGAGCGAGGTCGTCGACGCCGGGCTGAACCAGCACATCGACGAGCTCCTCGACTCGCGCGGCGTCGACTTCACTGACGACTACAAGCGCGACAGCATCCGTGCCTTCTCGCACGACGAGCACCTCGAGTGCATGCCGTACGGCATCTCGCCGATGGTCATGTACTACAACACGAACCTCCTCGACTTCTCCGAGATGCGCGAGGCGAAGCTGCCGACGCCCTCGAGCCACGCGACGTGGACCTGGGAGCAGTTCGCCGCTGCCGCGACGTTCGGCAGCCGCTACGGCGCGAAGGGCGTCTACATCGACCCGACGCTGCTCGGCGTGGCGCCGTTCGTCTACTCCGGCGGCGGCTCGCTCTTCGACGACGACCGGGAGCCGTCGCGTCTCGACCTCGAGTCGGGCAGCAGCCTCGATGCACTCACCAAGTCGATGGAGCTGCTCCGTCAGGGTGCAGTGACCCCGACCCCGCGCCAGCTGCGGTCGTCGAGCGCCCTGCAGATGTTCAAGGACGGCAAGCTCGCGATGATCGCCGGCTTCCGCACGCTGACTCCTGAGCTCCGCAAGGCCCCCGGGCTCAGTTTCGACGTCATGCCGATGCCCGCCCTGCCCGACGACCGGACGGTCGGCGACGCGAGTGGCCTGTGCATCTCCGCCAAGGCGGTCAACACCAGCGCGGCCGCCGACTTCGTCGTCCACGCGATCGGCAAGGACGCCGTCAGCCAGGTGGCTGCCGCGGGCTACATGGTGCCGACCAACACCGCTGTCTCCGAGTCCGACGCCTTCCTCCAGAAGGACCGGATGCCGGCACACGCCTACGTCTTCAACCGCTCCGTCAAGGACATCGTGACGCTGCCGCTGATCGACGCCTGGCCGGCCCTGGAGAAGGCAGTCCACAGCGACATCTACCAGCTCTTCTACAACCGCGTGATCGACATCGAGGCGCTGACGAAGAAGATCGACGAGGAGTCAAAGGCGATCCTGTCGCCACCCTCCCCGTCCGCGACGCCCACGCCGACGGCCTCTCCGACCAGCTGACCCGACGAGCCATGCTCCGGCAGGGCGTCGGTGGTCTGCTGTGTTGATGAGGTCACCAGTGACCTCATCAACACAGCACGCGCGGACCGGCCAACCCGGCGCTGACCGGGTCAGGCAGTCGGCTCGGGCGGCGCGACGTCGCCGGCGATGATCGCGTCGCGCAGGACTGGGCCGGTCAGCTCGATCTGCCACGGCCGGGCGCCGTACGCCGACAGCTGCTCGCCGACGGCAGCCAGCAGCTCCTCGGGCTGACGCGTGCGCGGCGGCGTCCACAGCACGCGGCGCAGGAAGTCGGGGGTGAGCAGCTGCTCGACCGGCATGTGCACCTGCTCGCCGAGACCCGCGATCGCGTCGCGCGCGATCGTCAGGCGGCGGGCAGCGACCGGGTCCTTCTCGGCCCAGGCACGGGGGACCGGCGGGCCGTCGCCACGCAACGTGCGCGGCGGGAGCTCGGCCTCGGGGAGCGCGGCAGCCTCGCGGATTGCGGCGATCCACCGGGTGGAGTAGCGCTCCGCGCCACGTCCGTGGAAGCCCTTGAGCGCCAGCAGGGCTGCGCGGTCCTGCGGCATCGCGATGGCCGCCTCGACGATCGCGGAGTCGGGGATGATCTTGCCCGGGGTCACGTCGCGCTCGGCGGCGATCTCGTTGCGGGCTTCCCACAGCAGCTTGACCGCGGCCAGCCCGTGCCGGCTGCGCACCCGGTGCATCTGCGACGTACGCCGCCAGGGGTCGACGCGGACCGTGGGCTTGAAGCCGAGGAGGTGCTCGAACTCCTGGTGCGCCCAGTCGCTCTTGCCGGCATCGTCGAGGGCGGTGGCCATCAGTGCACGCAGCTCGACGAGGACCTCGACGTCGAGTGCGGCGTACTCGAGCCAGGACTCGGGGAGCGGACGCCGCGACCAGTCGGCGGCCGAGTGCTCCTTGCGCATCCGCTGGCCGAGGAGCTCCTCGACGAGGGTCGCCAGGCCGACGCGCGGGTAGCCGAGGAGTCGGCCGGCCAGTTCGGTGTCGAACAGCGATGCCGGGTGCAGGCCGAGCTCGGCGAGGCAGGCGAGGTCCTGCGTGGCTGCGTGGAGGATCCACTCGGTGCCCTCGAGCGCGGCGACGAGCGGCGCCATGTCGAGGCCGATCGGGTCGACCAGCGCGGTGCCGGCGCCCTCGCGGCGCAGCTGCACGAGGTAGGCGCGGGCGGAGTAGCGGTAGCCCGACGCGCGCTCCGCGTCGATCGCGACCGGTCCGGTGCCGACCGCGAGCTGGGCGGCGTACGCCGCGAGCGCCTCGTCCGTGTCGATGACCGGGGTGAGGCCGTCGCGGAGGGTCAACAGGGGAGCGGGTGCGGCGACGGTCTCGTCGTCGGGCGCCTGGGATGAAGCGGGAGATTCAGTCACGCTCAGCGCTGTCCTCGTCGGCTCGGCATCGCGGTGACGCCCTCGGGGACCGGCTCCAGGCCGGCCGCGGTGCAGAGCAGCTCGGCCCACGCCTCGACGTGGGACGCGATGTCGAGCGAGTCCGGCGTCCAGGAGGCGCGGATCTCGAGCTGCGCGGAGCCCTCGTCCTCGGCCATGCCGCCGAAGTTCTCGGTCGCGACCCGGGTGACGGTGCCCGACGCCGCGTGGAACGACGCACCGTGCGCGTCGAGCGCCTCGGTCAGCCAGGCCCACCCGACCTCCGCCAGCAGCGGGTCGGTGATCATCGACGGGTCGATCTCGGCGCGTGCGTAGGCGACGCAGCGGTAGGTGCCGTCCCAGGCGTCGTTGCCGGCCGGGTCGTGGAGCAGGATGATCCGGCCGGTGCCCAGGTCCTCGTCATCGACCGTCACGTCGGCGCTCAGGGCAGCGGCGTACGGTGCGATCCGCTGGGGTGCCGGCATGTCCTCGCAGAAGACCTCGCTGCGCAGCTTCGCGGACCGCATGCTCGCCACGGCGAGGCGGAACTCCTCGGGCTGAAGCGGCGCGCCCTGAGTCGGGGGCGTCTCCTGACGGACGACCATGTCTGCCAGCGTAGGACTGGTCACACCTCGGCGATGCCCTGCCACGCCGCGTGACCTGCGAGGATTGCCCTGTGACTCCGACGACTTCCGCCACGTCCGCCAACCCGGCGTACGACTCTGCTTTCCTTCGTGCCGCCCGCGGTGAGTCCGTCCCGCACACGCCGGTCTGGTTCATGCGGCAGGCCGGCCGCTCGCTGCCGGAGTACCTCAAGGTGCGCGAGGGCGTCGGCATGCTCGAGTCCTGCATGGACGCGGACCTGATCACCGAGATCACCCTCCAGCCCGTACGCCGCTACGGCGTCGACGCGGCGATCTTCTTCTCCGACATCGTGCTGCCGCTCAAGGCCGTCGGCGTCGACCTCGACATCAAGCCCGGCGTCGGTCCCGTCGTCGCGTCGCCGGTGCGCACGCTCGCCGACGTCGAGGCGATCCCGGACCTGACCCCGGAGGACCTGCCGTTCATCACGCAGGCCGTGCAGAACCTCGTCGCCGAGCTCGGCGCCACGCCGCTGATCGGCTTTGCCGGCGCGCCGTTCACCGTCGCCAGCTACCTCGTCGAGGGCGGTCCGTCGCGGGAGTACGCGAAGACCAAGGCGATGATGTTCGGCGCCCCCGACGTGTGGGACGCGCTGATGCGCAAGATCGCGCAGATCTCGGCCGGCTTCCTCGAGGTCCAGGTCTCCGCCGGCGCCTCGGCCATCCAGCTCTTCGACTCGTGGGCCGGTGCGGTCAACCGTGCCGACTACACGGCGTTCGTCCAGCCGTACTCGGCGCAGGTGCTCGCGCAGATCGGCACCACCGGCGTCCCGAAGATCCACTTCGGCGTCAACTCCGGCGAGCTGCTCGACCTGATGGGGTCGGCTGGCGCGGATGTCGTGGGTGTCGACTGGCGAGTGGCCTTCGAGGACGGCATCAAGCGGATCGGTCCCGACCGCGCCGTGCAGGGCAACCTCGACAACACGCTCGTCTTCGCGCCCGACGAGGTCATGTTCCAGCGTGCGGCCGAGGTCATCGAGGCCGGCAAGGCTGCGAAGGGCCACATCTTCAACCTCGGCCACGGCGTCATCCCGTCGACGAACCCCGACCAGCTCAGGAAGCTGACCGACTTCGTCCACGAGTACCCGCGCGGCTGACCCTCACGGGCTCAGCCTCACGCGGCGCGCAACGAGCGCGCCTGGTGGATCAGGGCCTCGATCAGGCCACGTGACGCATCGGCCGCGCCCTCGCGCTGGCGATGCAGGAGCAGCAGGCGTACGCCGACGGGGCTGTCGCGGATCGGCCGGGTCGTGATCAGTCCGGTCCGGGCGAGCGGGTCGCCGTCGACGCTGTAGTCGGGAAGCACGGTCAGGCCGATGCCCTCGGCGACCATCAGCTTGCCCATCTCGGCGCCGTCCGTCGTGTGCCACGTGCGCGGCAGATTGCCGCCGAAGAGCCGGTGGGCGTAGCGGTGCATGAGGTAGCCCGCGCGCATCCCGACAAAGGGCTCGTTGCGCAGGTCGTCGGCGCCGACGTCGTCCCCGTCTGCCAGCGGGTGGTCGGCGGGCAGGACCGCGACGGGACGCCCCCGCTTCAGCTCGTACGCCGCCAGGCCGGCCGGCACGTCGTCGCCGTCCAGGAGGTTGACGAGTCCGAAGTCGAGCGCGCCCTCGAGCAGGCCGAGCACGATCTCGTGCTGCTGCAGGGTCCGCAGCTCGATCGACGTCTGCGGTCGGGCCTCGCGCAGACGCTGCACCGCGGGTAGCAGGAGCACGCTCGTCGCGGCGTGTACCGATCCGATCCGCAGGGTGTGGCTGGCCGCGGCCTCGCCGGCGGCGGCCGAGCGCAGCCGGTCGACCGCCTCGAGGACATCTGTCATCCGGGGGAGCAGCTCGCGGCCGGCTGTGCTCAGCCGCGCGCCGGAGCGCTGCCGCTCGAGCAGTTCGACACCCAGCTCGCGCTCGAGGCGGGCGAGCGCATCGCTCATCGCGGGCTGCGACACGTGCAGCCGCTCTGCGGCACGGCGTACGGATCCGTGCTCCGTCACGGCGAGGACGTACTGCAGCTGTTCGATGCGCATCCGCGCTCCCGGTGATCGGGCGCGGCGAGGGGGTGATCAGGGATCCCGTCCACGCCGGGCTGGACAATGTATATCTGAATACTACTATTAAGTTTCGGAAGGAGGTCGACACCATGACCCGCATCGCTCTGCAGCACGGCTCCCGCCACGTCTCCGCCGTACCGGCCGTCGACCTCTGTTGCTGTCGCTGACGCGACCTCCCACCCCTGACGCAGCCCTTGAAGCCGACCCGGTCGGCCCCGTCGCTCGGGCGACACCTCGTTACGCCGGACGCCGCCGGACCCTGCTCCGGCCTGCCCCCATCCAGGAAGCCCCCATGATCGAGATCTCCGGACTCACCAAGTCCTACGGATCGACCACCGTGCTCGACGGCATCGACCTGACCGTCGCCGACGCGCAGATCGGCGCGGTGGTCGGACCGAGCGGTGCCGGCAAGAGCACGCTCGCCCGCACCATCAACCTCCTCGAGCGCCCGACGAGCGGCACCATCGCGGTCAACGGACGGGACCTGACCGCGCTCTCCGGCAGCGAGCTGCGCGCGGCCCGCCGCGAGATCGGCACGGTCTTCCAGTCCGCCAACCTGCTCCGCCGGCTCACCGCCGCGGAGAACGTCGCCCTCCCGCTCCGCCACCACGGTGTCCCTGACAACCAGGTGCGCCGCCGGGTCCACGAGCTGCTCGAGCGGGTCGGGATGCTGCACCGCGCCAACCACTACCCGTCGCAGCTCTCGGGCGGCCAGCGCCAGCGGATCGGGATCGCGCGCGGCCTGGCGCTGAAGCCGTCGGTGCTCCTGAGTGACGAGGCGACCTCCGGCCTCGACCCCGACACCACGCTGTCGATCCTCACGCTGCTGCGGGAGCTCCGCGACGACCTCGGCGTCACGATCCTCGTCATCACCCACGAGATGGACGTCGTCCGGGGCATCGCCGACCAGGTCGCCCGGCTGGACCATGGCCGGATCGTCGAGCGCGGCGCGGTGGCCGACGTCGTACGCGGGTCGGACTCGGACCTGTCGCGTGCGCTCCTGCCGCTGCCGCCCGCCGTTCCCGCGCCGGCGGGGCACCGCACCTGGAGCCTCCGGTACGACGCCGCGGCGGTCTCGCCGTTCTGGGTCGCGCAGGTCGGCCGTGAGGTTGGCACCGACCTTGCTGTGCTCTCCGCCCTCGTCGAGGAGACCGGCCGAGCGAGCGTCGGGCGGGTGACGATCGGCGTCGCGCCCGGGGTCGACGAGCGCCGGCTCGAGCAGGCCCTGATCACGCACGGGCTCGTCGTCGAGCAGCGCGCGACGCTGCGCGCCGTCACTCCTCGCACTCCGGGCACTCCGGGCGCGGAGGCGGTTGCATGATCGCGCTGATCTCGACGCCGTGGCCGGACGTCCCCTCGCTGCTCGGTCCGGCGCTCGGCGAGACGGTCCGCCTCGTCGCCATCGTGATGACGGTCGTCGTGGCCCTCGGCCTGCCGCTCGGCCTGCTGATCTTCAACACCTCGCCGCTCGGCCTGGCGCCGCACCGCCTGCTGCACGTGTCGGTCAGCTGGATCTCGAACCTGGGTCGATCGCTGCCCTTCCTCGTCCTCATGGCGGCGGTCATCCCGGCCACCAAGGTGCTCTTCGGCACCACCGTCGGCTTCCAGGCAGCGCTGCTGCCGATGGCGATCGCCGGCGTCGCCTTCTTCTCCCGGATCACCGAGAACGCCGTCCGCGAGGTGCCGCGCGAGCTGCTCGACGTCGGTCTGGCCGGTGGCTCCACCCGCTGGCAGATCGTCACCGGCATCCAGCTGAAGGAGGCCGTGCCGGGCCTCGTCGCGGGCTTCACGATCAACCTGATCGCGATGATCGAGTACTCCGCGATCGCCGGTGCGATCGGCTCCGGCGGGGTCGGCTACCTGGCCGTCAACTACGGCTACCGGCGTTTCGACCAGAACATCATGCTCGCCTGCATCGTCGTCCTCGTCGCGATCGTCCAGGCCCTCCAGTTCAGCGGTGACCGCGCCGTCCGCGCCCTCACCCGCTAGTGCGCTCGGCGCTTCACGTCACCGCTTCGACGTACCTCTCCCCGAAGGAAGAAACCCATGTCCCTGACTGACAAGAACCTCCCCGATGCGTTCGACGAGATCGACCTCGGCGGCCGCAACCGCGGCAAGCTGGTGATCGCCGTCGTCGCGCTGGTCGCGATCATCGCGGCCGCCCTCGTCGCATGGCGCGTTGCCGCTGGCGACGACGACACCACGACGGCCGGCGGAAGCCACTTCGGCAACGACTTCCAGATCGCCTACCAGGCCAGCTCGGCCTCCGAGAAGGCGTTCCTCGACTACCTCGGCAAGGAGATCGCGCCGAAGCACGGCGTCACGATCACCCCCGTCGGCATCGAGGACGGCAACCAGCTCGACCAGGCGACCGCCGACGGCAAGTACATCGCGAACATCTACCAGCACAAGCACTGGCTGAAGCAGGTCACCGACTCCACCGGCTGGGATCTCAAGGCCCTCGGCCCGGTCTTCCAGTGGTCCTACTCGATCTACTCCGAGAAGTACGACAGCTTCGACAAGCTGCCGAAGGGCGCCACGATCGCGCTGCTCAACGACCCGGCCAACACCGCCCAGGCGCTGTGGATCCTCGAGCGCGCCGGCGCCATCACCTTCAAGGACGGCGTCAACCCCGCCGAGGCGACCGAGCAGGACATCGCGACCAACCCGAAGGGTCTGAAGTTCCAGTACATCGAGTACGGCGCCGGCCCGCGCTCGCTGCCGTCCGTCGACGCGGTCATCGACTACAACATGAGCTTCGTCGACGCCGGCACCCCGGACTCCGAGCGCATCCTCGCTCCCGACGCCCCGAAGGACTTCGCCGGCCAGCTGGTCATCGGCGGGAAGTACCTCGACGACCCGCAGGTGAAGGTCCTCAAGGAGATCTTCTTCGACCCGGCGGTCCAGGAGTACCTGAAGACCAACGACAACCCGGCGCTCAAGGGCCAGCTGGCCCCTGTGTCGGCGAGCTGAACGGGGTCCTGACATGACCGTGACCACGAACGCCACGAAGCCGGTCGTCCGCCCCGGCACTCCCGAGTGGACCGCCCTCCTGGTCCGGATCGCCGAGGGCGCCGCCGAGCGCGAGCGCGACCGTACGGCGCCGCACGAGGTGATCGGCTGGCTGAAGGACGCCGGCGTCGGCCGGCTCCGGCTACCGGTCGAGCTCGGGGGAGCGGGGCTCAGCATCCCGGAGCTCTTCGCGGCCCTGATCGACCTGGCTGAGGCGGACTCGAATGCGCCGCACATCCTGCGGACCCACTTCTGGTTCACCGAGCAGCACCTGCAGGCGATCGCCGATCCGGCGTTCAAGGCCCGGCTGCAGCTCGCGGCGGAGGACAAGCTGGTCGGCAACGGGTTCAGCGAGCAGAGCCGCAAGCCGGTCGGTCTCTACTTCGACACCGCCTTCACCGTGGACGGTGACGGCTTCCGCCTCAACGGCACGAAGTTCTACTCGACCGGCAGCATCTACTCCGACTACACGCAGATCTGGGCAGCCGCGCCCGACGGGCGGATCGCCGGAGCGGTCATCCCGATTGACCGCGACGGCGTCTCGATCCTCGATGACTGGGACGGCTTCGGCCAGCGCCTCACCGGCACCGGCACTACCCAGCTCGACAACGTGCGGGTCGAGGCCGAGGAGTTCTTCGACCTCGGCGAGCCCGACCCGGCCGAGCCGGTGCCCGGCTACCAGGGAGCCTTCCTGCAGCTCTTCCTGCAGGCGGTCACGGCCGGCATCCTGCGCAGCGTCCGCAACGACGCGGTCGCGCTGCTGAAGCGCCGCGCCCGCAACTACAGCCACGCGGGCTCGCCCCAGGGGCCGGCTGCAGACCGGCAGGTGCTGCAGGTGGTCGGCGAGATCTCGGCCGACGCGTTCGCCGCCGAGGCGATCGTGCTGAAGGCCGCCGAGGCGCTCCAGGTGGCTGCCGACTCGGTGGTCGACGGCGTCCCGACGGCGGAGGCGGCGGATGCCGCCCAGCTCGCCGCGGCGCAGGCCAAGGTCGCGATCGACCGCTTCTCGTACGCCGCGGCAGCGCGCCTCTTCGACGTCGGCGGTACCTCGGCGACGCAGGCGGTCCACAACCTCGACCGCCACTGGCGCAACGTCCGCACGATCTCCACCCACAACCCGACGTTCCTCAAGGCGTCGGCGGTCGGCGACCACCTGGTCAACGGCACCGGGTTCCCGGCCAACGCCTACTTCTGACCCCTCCGCCTCACCTTCAACGACGAAAGCGAGCACCGCCATGACCATCTCCGTGAACGAGGCGCTCAAGGCCTCTCCCTGGACCGGCCAGCCGGTCCCGACCACCGCCGAGGGCTGGATCGCCCGCGCGGCCGAGGTCGCCGGCATCCTCGCCGCCGACGCGGTCGAGCGTGACCGCGCCCAGGCCGTGCCGCAGGCCGAGGTCGACCTGCTCAAGGCCGCCGGCCTGGTCACGCTGCTCGGCCCGGCCGCACACGGTGGCGCCGAGCAGCCGTGGACGACCGCCTACAAGGTGATCCGCGAGGTCGCCTCGGGAGACGGGTCGATCGGCCAGCTGCTGGCCTACCACTACCTGTGGGCCTGGGCTGTCCGCCTCGTCGGCACCGCCGACCAGGTCGCGGCAGTCGAGGAGCTCTACACGACGAACAACTTCTTCTTCGGTGGTGCAGTCAACCCGCGTGACAACGACCTGCTCATCACCGACCTGGGCGACGAGATCGAGTTCAACGGCCGGAAGACCTTCTCGACCGGCTCGAAGATCAGCGACCTCACGGTGCTGGAGGGCGTCCTGGAGGGCACCGAGAAGCACATCTTCGCGATCGTGCCCAGCAAGCAGGACGGCATCGTCTACAAGGACGACTGGGACAACCTGGGGCAGCGCCTCACCGAGTCGGGCGGCGTCGAGATCTCCGGCGTACGCGTCCCGTGGGCGGCTGCTGCCGGCTACGTCGACAAGGAGTTCGCGCCGTTCGAGCCGCTGAACTACGCGACCCTCAACCTGCCCGCCATCCAGCAGGTCTTCACGGAGTTCTACCTCGGCATCGCCCAGGGAGCCCTCAAGGCCGGCACCGCCTACACGCAGGAGGTCACCCGGGCGTGGCCGTACGGCGGCGACAACAAGGAGACGGCGGGCGAGGAGTGGTACATCCTCGAGGGCTACGGCCGCCTGCAGGCCGACCTCTGGGCCGCCGAGGCGCTGGCCGACGCGGCAGGGGAGGAGCTCTCGGGCCTCCTCCACGCCGAGCGTGAGTCGGTCACCCCCGAGCAGCGTGGCCACGCGGCCGTCCGGGTCGCCGCCGGCAAGCTCAAGGCGATCGACATCGCCCTGGAGGCCGGCACGAAGGTCTTCGAGCTGACGGGTGCCCGCGCAACCAGCAACAAGGTCGGCCTGGACATCTTTTGGCGCAACATCCGCACGCACTCGCTGCACGACCCGGTGGCGTACAAGCGCCGCGAGGTCGGAGAGTTCGCGCTGCTGAACAAGCTGCCCGAGCCCACCTGGTACACGTGAGCCGCTGCCGGCAACAGTGATAGGTCCTGCCTGTCACCGGATCGGTTCTTCGGGTGGGGCCCGTGGTTGGAGAGGGCCCCGCCCGCATTAAAGTCGAGTTAATCAATCTAGTTAAACGAAGAGGTTCCCCATGACCACCACACCCGCCACCGAGCCGTTGAAGTTCGCGTACTGGGTCCCCAACGTCAGTGGGGGCCTCGTCGTCAGCAACATCGAGCAGCGCACCGACTGGGGCTACGACTACAACGTCAAGCTCGCCAAGCTCGCCGAGAACAACGGCTTCGACTACGCGCTCTCCCAGGTCCGTTACACCGCGTCGTACGGCGCCGACCAGCAGCACGAATCCACGTCGTTCAGCCTCGGCCTGCTGACCCAGACCGAGCGCCTGAAGGTCATCGCCGCGGTGCACCCCTACTTCTGGCACCCCGCCGTGCTTGCCAAGTGGCTGATCACCGCCGACCACATCTCGGGTGGCCGCGCGGCGGTCAACGTCGTGTCCGGTTGGTTCAAGAACGAGGCCGTGGACCTCGGCGTCCGGTGGCTCGAGCACGGCGAGCGCTACCGCCAGTCTGAGGAGTTCATCCGGGTGCTCCGGGGTCTCTTCGACTCGGCGGAGAAGGGTCCCTTCACCCACCAGGGCGACTTCTTCCAGGTGCACGACTTCCAGCTCAAGCCGGGTCCGGTGACGTCCGAGGGTCGCCCGCACCCGGAGATCTTCCAGGGCGGCAACTCGACCGCCGCCCGCGCCCAGGCCGGCAACGTCGCCGACTGGTACTTCTCCAACGGCAAGGACTTCGACGGCTTCACCGAGCAGTACCTCGAGGTGAACCAGAACGCTGCGCTCGCCGGTCGTGAGGGTGCGGTGAAGTTCGGCCTCAACGGCTTCCTCGTCGCCCGCGACACCGAGAAGGAGGCGCGTGACGTCCTCGAGGAGATCATCGCCAAGGCGAACCCCGAGGCAGTCGAGGGCTTCCGCTCCGCGGTCCAGCAGGCCGGCCCGAGCACGGGCGATGGCAAGGGCATGTGGGCGGACTCCACCTTCCGCGACCTGGTCCAGTACAACGACGGCTTCCGCACCGGCCTCGTCGGTACGCCGGAGCAGGTCGCCACGCGCATCGTCGAGTACAAGAAGCGCGGCGTCGACCTCTTCCTCCTCGGCTTCCTGCACTACCTCGAGGACGTGGAGTACTTCGGCGCGAAGGTCCTGCCGATCGTGCGCGAGCTCGAGGCCGACCTCGAGAAGACCGGCGACCCGGTGGCGGCCCGATGACCCTCGCCGCCTGGCCGGCGACCCGGGTCCCGGTCCTGACCGCCGACGAGGCGCTTCGGGTGGCGCGCGAGCTCTCGCGCGACCTCGCTGCCTCGGCGTCCGTCCGGGACCGGGACCGGGCCCTGCCGCTGGCCGAGCTCGAGGCGGTCACCGCGTCGGGCCTGCTGGCGATCACCGTGCCGGCGGCGTACGGCGGTGCGGACCTGCCGGTCCGGGTCGTGGCGGAGGTGATCCGTCTGCTCGCGGCCGGTGACCCCAACGTCGCGCAGATCCCGCACAGCCACTTCGCCTACGTCAACGCGCTGCGCGAGCAGGGAGCGCCGGAGCAGCAGGCGTTCCTCTTCGGCGAGGTGCTGGCCGGTCGTCGGTTCGGCAACGCGCAGTCGGAGATCGGCACGAAGCACGTGCGCGACATCCGGACCACGCTGACGCCCGACCCGGGTCTCCCCGGGGCGTGGAGGCTGAACGGACTCAAGGGCTACGCCACCGGTGCGCTGCTCGCGCACTGGATCCCCGTGCTCGCCCGTCTCGACGTCGACGGGCCGCTGCACGTCGCCTGGGTCGAGCGGCACGCGCCCGGCGTGACCGTCGTCGACGACTGGGACGGCATGGGCCAGCGCACCACCGCCAGCGGTTCGGTGCGGCTCGAGGACGTGGCAGTAGCCGCGGACCGGGTCACGCCGTACCACCTGACGTTCGAGCGGCCCCAGACGTACGGCGCCTTCGCGCAGCTGCTGCACGCCGCGATCGACGCCGGCATCGCCCGGGAGGCGTTGACCGAGGCGGCGGCGTTCGTCCGCACGAAGTCGCGTCCCTATCCGGACGCGCTCGTCGAGCGTGCGGCGGACGACCCGCTCGTGGTCCAGGCGCTCGGTCAGGTCGAGGTGCAGGTGCGCGCCGGCGAGGCGTTGGTCCGCGAGGCCGCTGCTGCCGTCGACGAGGCGAACCGGGATCTCACGCCGTCGGCGACGGGGGCCGCGAGCCTGGCCGTCGCGGCCGCGCGTGCGGCCACGACCGAGGCCGCCCTCGCCGCCGCAACGCGGCTCTTCGAGGTCGCGGGCACCCGCTCGGCGCTCGGTGCGCTCAACCTCGACCGGCACTGGCGCAATGCCCGCACCCACACGCTCCACGACCCCGCCGCGTGGAAGGTCCAGCACCTCGGTCGCTGGGTCGTCGACGGGGTTTTCCCGCCCAACCACGGACAGCTCTGATGGACATCTCGGAAGGCGATACCCATGTCTGACCTCACGTTCCACTGGTTCCTGCCGACGAACGGCGGTGACAGCCCCCAGGTCGTCGGCGGCGGCCACGGCCTGCCGGCCGAGCCTTCGGTGCGGCCCGCCTCCGTCCCCTACCTCGGCCAGGTGGCCCGCTCGGCCGAACAACTCGGCTTCGAGGCGGCGCTGACGCCGACTGGCGCCTGGTGCGAGGACGCCTGGCTCACGACCGCGATGCTGGCCCCGCTCTCGGAGCGGTTGAAGTTCCTGGTCGCGTTCCGCCCCGGTCTGGTCTCGCCGTTGCTCGCCGCCCAGATGGCCGGCACGTTCCAGAACCTCACCGGCGGGCGGCTGCTGCTCAACGTCGTCGTCGGCGGGGAGAGTCACGAGCAGCGTGCGTACGGCGACTTCCTCGACAAGGACGAGCGGTACGCCCGGTGCGGCGAGTTCCTCGACGTCGTCCGCCGGCTGTGGGCGGGGGAGAGCGTCACCTTCCAGGGTGAGCACCTCGCGCTGGCCGACGCGACCCTGGCGCAGCGGCCCGACCCGCTGCCGGAGATCTACTTCGGCGGCTCGTCGCCGGCTGCGCACGACGTCGCCGCGGAGCACGCCGACGTCTATCTGACGTGGGGTGAGCCGCCCGCGGCGGTGGCGCGCAAGGTCGAGGACATGCGCCGCCGTGCCGCCGAGCGTGGCCGTGAGCTGCGCTTCGGCATCCGCCTGCACGCCATCGCCCGCGACACGCACGAGGAGGCGTGGGCCGAGGCCGACCGCCTGCTCAACGGCATCTCCGACGAGCAGATCGCCCGGGTGCAGGCGGGGCTGCGCCGCAGCGAGTCCGAGGGCCAGCGCCGGATGCTCGACCTCAACCGTGGCTCGCGCGACGGCCTCGAGGTCCACCCCGGCCTGTGGGCCGGCATCGGCCTGGTGCGCGGCGGTGCAGGCACGGCGCTGGTCGGGTCGCACCAGGAGGTCGCCGACCTCATCGAGGAGTACGCCGCCGTCGGCATCTCCGAGTTCATCCTCTCCGGCTACCCGCACCTCGAAGAGGCCTACCGCTTCGGCGAGGGCGTCCTTCCCGAGCTGGCCCGGCGCGGACGCTGGTCGCACCCGGCTCCGTCGCCGCTCGGGTTGCGGGGTGCCGCCGTCCCGTTCGGGGCGCCGTCCGCGGCATCAGCCGTGCCGGTGTCCCTCGTCTCCCAGGACCGCCAGGAGGTCCCCGCATGATCACCCCACTCGACCACTCGCTGCGCTCGCGCTCGATCGGGGACCCCGCATGACACTCGCTCCCGTCCCGGACATCACCGAGGCGCTGCCCGCGCTCGACGCTGCGACGCTCCGCCACGCCTTCGGCCACTACCCGTCGGGCGTCGTCGCTGTCGGCGCGCACGTCGACGGGCAGCTCGTCGGCATCGCGGCGTCGTCGTTCACCTCGGTCTCGCTCGACCCGCCGCTCGTCTCGGTCGCGGTCTCGCGCACGAGCAACACCTGGCCGGCGTTGCGGGAGGCCGGTGAGATCGGTGTCTCCGTGCTGGCCGACCACCACGACGTGGTCTGCCGTCAGCTCGCCGGACCGGCCGACCAGCGGTTCGCGGGTCTTCGCTTCTCGGTCTCCGGTGGAGGGGCGGTGCTGCTGCGCGAGTCGGTGTCGACGTTCACGACCGTGCTCCACGACGAGATCGAGGCGGGTGACCACGTGATCGCGCTGCTCCGGGTGGTGTCCGTCGACGCCGGCGAGGGGGAGCACCCGCTGGTCTTCCACCGGTCGGCGTTCGCGCAGCTGGATCGTGGTGGCCTCGACCCGGCCCGGCTGAATGGCCGGATCAACGGCCAGCCGGTCGACTGACGGGGGCCGTCGATACGCTGGCGGCGTGAAGAAGGTCCTCGTCATCGGCGGCGGTATCGCCGGGCTCACCGCGGCGTGGGACCTCTCCGTCGACCACGACGTCACCGTCCTCGAGGCGAGTGACCGTGTCGGCGGCAAGCTCCGCCTCGAGAAGGTCGCCGGTGCCCGGGTCGACGTCGGCGCCGAGGCCATGCTCAACCGGCGGCCCGAGGGCGTCGCGCTGGCCCGCGAGGTCGGGCTCGCGATCGAGCACCCGGCGATTGCGTCCTCGCGGCTCTGGGTGGGTGATGAGCTCAAGCCGCTGCCGCGTTCGCTGATGGGCGTGCCGCTCGATGTGTCCGAGCTGGCTGCGTCGGGGGTCCTGTCACCTGCCGGGATGGAGCGCGTCCTGGCCGAGCCGGACATCGCACCGTCCGACCTGACCGCCGACGTCTCGGTTGGGGCGCTGGTGGGGGAGCGCTTCGGCGACGAGGTCGTCGACCGGCTCGTCGAGCCGCTGCTCGGAGGGGTCTACGCCGGCCGCGCCCGCGAGATCTCGGCCCGGGCTGCGGTCCCGCAGCTCGTCGCGATGGCGGCCCGCGGATCGCTGACCGCCGCGGCTGCCGCCCTGCCCGTGTCCGATGTGCCTGTCTTCGCCGGCATCCCCGGAGGCATGGGACGCCTGCCCGAGGCGCTGGCGTCCTCGGCCCGCTTCGCGGTCCGCACAGGTGCGTCCGTCGAACGCATCTCGCGCGCCGGCTCCGGATTCCGTGTGCACGTCGACGGTGAGCTCCTCGAAGCGGATGCGGTGGTCGTCGCCACCCAGGCGGCGCCGTCCGCTGTGCTGCTGATGGACCTGGTGCCCGATGCAGCGGCCGCCCTCGCGCGCATTGAGTCGGCGGACGTCGTCGTGGTGACGTTCGCGGTCCGCGAGGTCGAGGCCCGGCCTCTCCTGGAGCTGGGTGCCTCCGGCTTCCTCGTGCCGCCGGGGGAGCGGCGCGCGATCAAGGCGTCGACCTGGTCCTTCGCCAAGTGGGACTGGGTCCGCGCGGCCGGCCGCGGAGCGGGCGCCTACGGCGAGGACCTGCTCTACCTCCGCACCTCTCTCGGCCGGCACCGCGAGCGCGTGCTGCAGCTGACGGACCACCACCTCGAGGTCGGCTCGCTCGCCGACCTGCACGCCGCGACCGGCGTCCGGCTCGAGCCGGTCGCCACGCACGTGCAGCGCTGGCAGGCCGGTCTCCCGCAGTACGCCGTCGGCCACCTGGACGTCGTCGCCGGCATCCGCGCCGAGGTCGAGGCGGTGCCGGGGCTGGCGGTCTGCGGTGCGGCGTACGACGGGGTCGGCATCCCGGCGGTCATCGGATCGGCCCGCCGTGCGGCCGCGCAGGTGCGGTCGGCAGAATAGGGGCCATGACCGACGCTCCCGTGCAGCCGACTGACGCAGATCCGCAGGCGCACATCCAGTCCAACGCCGCGAAGATCAACGAGCTCAACGCGACGATCCGCTACACGATGTGGAGCGTCTTCAAGCTCGAGTCGGTCTACGGCGACACCGACGAAGGCGTGCGCGAGGCCGAGGCGGTCGAGCTCCAGCGCCTCCTCGAGGACCTTGCTGCTGCCGACGTCACGACCCGCGGTGTCTACGACGTCGCCGGTCTGCGTGCCGACGCCGACGTCATGTTCTGGATCCACGCGGCCACGGCCGAGGCGCTGCAGTCGGCGTACCACCGGATCCGTCGGACGGCGTTCGGTCGCCGCCTCGCGCCGGTCTGGTCGCAGATGGCGCTGCACCGCCCGGCGGAGTTCAACCGCTCGCACCTGCCGGCGTTCCTTGCCGATGAGCGGGCCCACGGCTACGCGGCGGTCTACCCGTTCGTGCGCTCCTACGAGTGGTACCTCCTCGACGACAAGGAGCGCCGTCGCCTGCTCGCCGAGCACGGTGGCATGGCCCGCGACTACCCCGACGTCCGCGCCAACACGGTGCCGGCGTTCGCGCTCGGCGACTACGAGTGGATGCTCGCCTTCGAGGCCGACGACCTCTCGCGCATCGTCGACCTGATGCGCCACCTGCGTGGCTCCGAGACCCGCCGCCATGTGCGCGAGGAGGTGCCCTTCTACACCGGGCGCCGCGTCGAGGTTGCGGACCTGATCACCGCCCTGCCCTGATCGCAGCTGCCGCGACCGCCGTTCCCCGGGAGGGGGCGGCGGTCGTTGCATTTCGGCGAGCGCATTGCAAAGTCGAGTAAAATCATCTACATTGAATACATGTTGCCGAGGATGACACCGCGCCGGTCTGGCTGTCGTTGACGGACCTCTCCGCGCCGTACGCCGCGCGCGGAATCCACCCCCTGTCACCCGGCAACCCGGGGCCCGCGCCCGCCACGGCGCGGGCCCCACTCACCCCTCCAGGAGTTCCGATGAACCTCTCCCTCCCGACGTCCGACCAGTTCCGCGCTGCGCAGGCGCGCACCTCGCAGGGTCGCCCGACCCGTGCCCGCCTCGACCACCTCGTCCGCGTCATCGAGGACAACGCAGATCGCGCGGACCTGCGCGAGCTCGCCCCGGTGCTCGCGCCGGATGCGACCGAGCGGGAGTTCCTCCTGCTCGAGGAGACCGACGAGCACCAGCTCTGGTTGATCACCTGGCCAGCGGGCGCCAGCACGGGGTGGCACGACCACGGCTCGGCGTCCGGGGCGTTCACGGTGCTCGAGGGTCGTCTCGTCGAGCAGAACTGGGGCGGCGGCCTCAAGCTCGCCCAGGTGACCAGTAACTCGATCCGCGTGCACGGCGCCGGTCACGTGCACGACGTGCAGAACCGCAGCGGCGGCCCGGTCATCTCCCTCCACGCGTACGGCGCGCGGCTGGACGCCATGAACCACTACGAGTTCCTCGGCGACCGGATCCGCCTGATCTCGGCGGAGACGGGTCGCTGAGTCAGGTCCTCAGTCGCTGAGGTGTCGCTCTTCAGTCCTCGGGCGACGCCTCAGCGGCCGATGGCTTCCTTGCCCTTGGCCAGGGCGGTGGCGGCGATGTCTGCGGCCGATGCGGCGATGCCGCTGGCGCCGCCGGAGACGTCGCCCTTCAGGGCCTCGCCAGCGTGGTAGATCATCTCGGCGGCGTTGTCGGTCGCGTTGGCGGCGATGTCGCGCGCAGCGTCCAGTGCGGCGTCGAGCGTCTCGCGGGGGTCCATGCCCATTGTCGGATTCCTCCTGATCGGGATCTCGCGCCGAGCGTAGGTCGCGAACGCCCCGAAGGGAATGGCTGACCTCAGCTGGAGCGCGGCTCGAGCGTCAGGGCGATCGAGTTGATGCAGTAGCGGTCACCTGTGGGGGTGCCGTAGCCGTCGGGGAAGACGTGCCCGAGGTGGGACCCGCAGTTGGCGCACCGCACCTCGGTGCGCTTCATGCCGTGGCTGGTGTCCTCGATGTACTCGATCGCCTCCGACTCCGGCTGGTAGAACGACGGCCAGCCGCAGCCGGAGTGGAACTTCGTGTCGCTGCGGAAGAGCTCGGCCTGGCAGGCCTTGCAGCGGTAGACACCGGTCGTCTCGGTGTCGGTGTACTCACCGGTGAACGCCCGCTCCGTGCCCGCCTTGCGGAGCACCTGGTACTCCGCCGGGGAGAGCTGCTCGCGCCACTCGTCGTCGCTCTTGGAAACCTCGTAACCCACGCCCCGAGAGTACGCCGCAGCCCCAGCCGCTGGGGAGGTCAGGCAACCACCAGCTCGACGGGTACGCCGAGGAACCGCCCGTAGCGCTCTGCCTCGACGTCGAGCGCCGCCAGTGCCCGGCGGTCGAGTGGTCGCCCGGCCGTCACCGTCACGGCCGCAGACCGGGCGCCGACCTTGCGGGTCCATGATCCGGCGAGCGCCCCGTCGGTGAAGAGCAGGCCGGTGGCCCGGAGGAAGGCGCCGACGTCGCCGTCGATGCCGGCGTAGTCCTCCGGGGAGCGGGTGTAGGAGATGGCCTCGTCGAAGTTGGCGAGCAGCATTGCGGCCGGCACGTCGACCTCCGCGACGGGCTCCGTGGCGAAGAGCTCGCCGTCGATCGGCTCCAGCTCCCCGAGCTCGAACGCGCGGCGCGCCTGGGTCACCGTGAGCGTCGACCACCACGCCAGATCCTGCGGGGTCACGGGGCCGTGACCCCGCGTGTAGGTGCGTGCCAGCCAGGCCAGGCGCTCGTCCGGGGTCCGTCGGGACGCGGGGAGCGAGGCCGCGACGTAGGTGTGGTGCTTGCCGCGCAGCGGTCCGCTGTGGATCTCGCCGGTCAGCTCGGCCTCGATCATGACGTGGGCCATCGAGTTGCCGACGCGCACAAAACCCGCCTCGGTGAGCCGTGCCTCGACCTCGGGTCGCGTCAGCGGCCCCTCCGCCCGGATGGCCTCGATGGCCAGCCCGGCCCAGTGCTCGCTCGCCTCCGGAGTCAGCCCGAGGCTGCGGTTGCCGCTCGCCATGACCTGGCGCACGCGGGGAGCGGTCACCTCGAGGAGGTCGCGCAGGTCGGCGTGGAGGACGTGGTGCCAGGTCGGCCGCAGCACGTGCGTGCGCACGAACGCCCCGCCCGCGAACGCCTCCTCGACCTCGGCCAGGGTCGCATCGCAACGCCGGCCGATAGCCCACAGCGACATGTCGTGCAGCTGGGACTGGACGGCGCCGAGATGCCCGACCACCTCGCCGGGGCCGCCAAGTGGCGCACCGACGAGGTGCTGCGGCCCGAGTCGGCAGGAAGCGAGCGATGCCCTCATGCGGCGATCGTGCCACCGACCACTGACAGCCGCGGGTGACACCCCGCGTCCGTCGGCACCGGCCAGTAGGTTGGCCCCATGGCCAAGGAGGCGTACGTCGAGGCGGGTGGCCGCGAGGTCAGGATCTCGAGCCCGGACCGGGTGATCTACGAGGCGACCGAGCACACGCCGCCGATCACGAAGCTCGACGTCGCGCAGTACTTCGCTGCCGTCGGTGACGCGATGCTCGACTGGGTGCGCGATCGCCCGGTCGCGCTCGAGCGCTGGCCGGGTGGCTGGCGTGAGGGCATGACGCTCTCGGTCGGGCCGATGGGCCAGCAGCAGGGAGACGGCTTCTACTCGAAGCGTCTTCCCAAGGGTGCTCCCGACTGGCTGGTCACCACGCGGGTGCACAGCCCCAACGGTCGACCCATCGACGAGCTCTGCCTGACGGGCGCCGATCCGATCGTGTGGGCGGCCCACATGGGCACGCTGACGTTCCACCCGTGGGCGGTCACGAGCGCCGACCTCGATCACCCCGACGAGCTGCGGATCGACCTCGACCCGCAGCCGGGCACGACGTTCACCGACGCGGTCCGGGTGGCCGGTCTGGCGCGCGACCTGCTCGAGGAGCTGGGCCTGACCGGCCTGCCGAAGACCAGCGGCAACCGTGGCGTCCACATCTTCGTGCCGATCCGGCCGCAGTGGACCTTCGAGGAGGTCCGGCACGCCGCGCTGGCGTTCGGCCGCGAGCTGGAGAAGCGCGACGGTGGCGTCACCACCGCCTGGTGGAAGGAGGAGCGCGGCGAGCGGATCTTCGTCGACTTCAACCAGAACAACCGCGACCGCACCATCGCCAGCGCCTACTCGCTGCGCCCGCTGGCGGGTGCGCCCGTGAGCACCCCCGTCACGTGGGACGAGCTCGCGGAGGTCACCGACCCGAAGCAGTTCAACCTCGTCACCGTCCGCGAGCGCGTCGCGCGCGGCGCCCACCCGTCGTACGCCGGAGGGCCGGGCGACCTGCGCCCGTTGCTTGATCTCTGGGAGGCGGACGGCCGCGAGGCCAACTGGCCGCCGGACTACCCGAAGATGCCGGGGGAGCCGCCGCGCGTGCAGCCCTCGAAGAAGGTCGCGGAGCACTGGGACGAGCAGGGCAACCGGATCGAGCAGTCCTCAGCCGAGTGAGTCGAGGATCGGGCCGAGCCCGCGCCAGACGGTGTCCATGTGGAGCTCGACGATCTCCTCGAGGCTGACCTCGGGGTGGTGCTGCCACCAGCGGGTCAGCGCCTCGCCGGCGCCGGAGATGGCGTGGGCGTAGGCGTTCGCCCGCAGGGCCGGCTCCTCGGGCGCGGCGGCCGAGACGAGCAGGGCGATCTTCTCCGACGTCTCGAACCGCTGCCGGGTCGCCTCCTCGGCGACCGCGCCGGCTACGGCCGTGCCGCCACCGAAGAGGAGCTCCCACAGGTGCATGTGGTCGCGGACGAAGTGGAAGTAGCCCTCGATGCCGCCGCGGAGCTGCTCCTCCGGCGAGGCGTCAGCCGGGACGCGGTCGATGATCGCCGCGTCGAGGGCGGCCCGGGCGCGGGTCAGGACCTCGAGGTAGAGGGCGTCCTTGTCCCGGAAGTAGTGGTAGATCAGCGGCCGGGTGATGCCGGCGTGGGCAGCGATGTCCTCGAGCGAGGTGCCCTGGTAGCCGTTCTCGATGAAGACCTCGGCCGCAGTCTCGACGATCTGGCTGCGCCGGTCCTCCGCGGAGAGCCGTCGACGGCTTCCGGTGGGGGAAAGGATTCGCTCGGCCACGGGGTCGGATTCTAGGCCTGGCCCATTGACAGTTGACACTCTCGTCAACAAGAGTGCCCCGGATGTCGTGACGCGCACGACACAACGTGTGGAGGCGACATGCAGGGACGGGCGACGCGGCGTACGGGCATCGGATCGGTGCTGACGGCGATCCTCATGATGCTGGCGCCGCTGCTGCTTCCGGCGCCGGCCACGGCGGCCGCGGTGCCGGACCCGTTCTTCAGCTACACCGGCACCAAGCCGCTCGCGGACTACGCCCCCGGCGCGATCCTCAAGACGCGCACGATCCCCTACTCGCTCGCGGGGATCCCGCTCCCGGTCCAGGTGAAGCAGATCGTCTTCCGCACGACGAACCAGCGTGGCCGCGCGGCCGCCGGCGTGACGTCCGTGCTCGAGCCGATCACCGGCCAGACCTCGAAGGTCATCGGCTACCAGTCGTTCTACGACTCGCTCAACCCCGAGGACGGCCCGTCGCGCGCGATCGCCGGCGGCACCAACCCCGGCGGCCTCGCGGCCCACTTCGAGACCGCGATGATGACGCAGTTCCTGCTCCAGGGCTATGCGATCGTCATCGCTGACACCCAGGGGCCGACGGCCGACTTCGCCGCCGGCCCCGAGTACGGCATGGTCACGCTCGACTCGATGCGCGCCGCGCTGAAGGCGACCGGCACCGGTATCGCGCCCGGCGCCAAGGCCGGCCTGATCGGCTACTCGGGCGGTGCGATCGCCACCAACTGGGCCTCCGTGATCGCTCCGTCGTACGCGCCGGACATCAACAAGCGCCTCGTCGGCGCCGCCGAGGGCGGCGTCCTGGTGCGCCCGTCGGCCAACCTGAAGTACGTCGACGGCAGCCTGGTGTGGGCGGGCGTCATGCCGATGGCGGTCATCGGCGTCTCGCGTGGCTTCGGCATCGACCTCACGCCGTACCTCAGCGATTACGGCAAGCAGGTCGTGGCGAAGCTCGACAAGGCCCCGATCACCCAGGTTCTCGGCCAGTACCCGGGCCTGACCTGGAAGAAGCTGGTGAAGCCTGCGTACGTCGACCCGGCGTCGATCCCGATCTTCGTCTCCACCGTCGACAAGCTGAACCTCGGCACGCGACCGAACCCGACGATCCCGATGTTCATCGGTCAGGGCACGCTGGGCGAGGCCGAGGGCACCCTGGCCAGCAAGGCCGGCCTCGGCTCGGGCGACGGCGTGATGCTCGCCGGTGACGTCCGCTCGCTCGCGCGGAAGTACTGCGCGGCCGGTGTGCGGGTCGTGCACCACGAGTACCCGCTCAGCCACTTCACCTCGGTGCCGGTCTGGCTGCCGCAGGCGACCTCGTGGCTGACTGCCCGCTTCGGCGCGACCCAGGCGCCGACGAACTGCTCGACCATCAAGGCCGGCAACCCGCTGACGCCGCTCAAGGCGGCCTGACCGGGCTGGTCGAGGGCGTCAGACGCCGCTGATGCCCTCGCCTCCCCCGGCGGACTGCTCGACGATCGACTCGTGCTCGAGCAGGTGCAGGACGGGCACGTCGAGCTTGCGGCGGGCCTTCGACGTCCAGTCGAGGTGGAAGAACTCCGCGACCAGGTGGGGTCGGGTCAGGATGATCGCCTCGCGACCGTCGGTCGTGGTGATCGCGGAGACGAGCGCGCTGATCGGCGGCTCCTCGACCGTCGTGCCCTCGGCCTCGACGCCGCCGGCGCGCAAGAGCTCCAGGCTGGTCGCGAGCGCGTCCTTCGAGCGCTGCAGGCACTCCTCGCGGACCTCGGCGATGTCGAGGTCGGAGTAGGCGTACGACGGGATCGCGACGTTCTCTCCGGCGCCAAGCGCACCGAGGGTCGCCTCGACGCGGGCTGCGGCGTCCTCGACGGGGATGAGCACGTGATACTTCACCCGCTGGTCGGTCTCCAGCTCCTCGTGGAGCGCGATCACCTCCTGCGCGTCCACCTCGGAGAGGGCCTGCTCGGCGAGCAGCACCACGTCGTACGTCGGTCCGGTTGCAGCCATGTCGATCGCCTCCTGCTTCCACTCTAGGGCGGGGCCGGTCCCGCGGACAGGGGTCGGACGGCTCAGCCCGAGAGGACCTCGGACAGGTCGTAGGAGACCGGCTCGTCGAGCTGGTCGTAGCCGCAGGTCTCCGGGTCGCGGTCGGTGCGCCACCGCTTGAACTGCGCGGTGTGCCGGAAGCGGCGCCCCTCCATGTGGTCGTAGCCGACCTCGACCACGCGCTCCGGGCGCAGCGGCACGAAGGAGAGGTCCTTGCCCTGGCTCCACCGGCTCTGGGTGCCGGGGACGCGGTCCGGGTTGGCCGTGAGGAACTCCTGCCAGCGCCCCCAGGGGTGGTCGGCGATGTCGCAGACGAGCGGCGCGAGCTCTTCGACCAGCTCGGCCCGACGCGCTGCGGTGAAGCTGGCCGAGACGCCGATGTGCTGCAGCCCCTCGTCGGTCCACAGGCCCAGGAGCAGCGACCCGAGCAGGGGCTGCTCCTCGGTGGACGTCTTGTGCAGCCGGTAGCCGGCGACGACCACGTCGGCGGTGCGCTCGTGCTTGACCTTGAGCATCGTCCGCTTGTTGGGCTCGTACGCCGCGGTGAGCGGCTTGGCGATGACGCCGTCGAGGCCCGCGCCCTCGAAGCGCTCGAACCAGCTCGCCGCCTCCGTCGGATCGGTCGTGATCCGGGTCAGGTGCACGCGGGTGCTGCGGCCGGTGATCTCGCTCGGCTCGGCCACGGGCGCCAGGTCCGCGAGTGCCTGCTCCAGCCGGGCTCGTCGCGTCGCATACGGCAGGTCGAGGAGCGACTCGTCGCCGAGCGCGAGGAGGTCGAACGCGACGTACTCCGCCGGGGTCTCCTGTGACAGCTTCGTGACGCGCGAGACGGCGGGGTGGATCCGCTCCTGGAGCACCTCGAACTGCAGCCTGTCTCCGACGGCGACGAAGATCTCGCCGTCGAGCACGCACCGCTCCGGGAGCTGTGCCCGCATCGCCTCGACGACCTCGGGGAAGTAGCGGGTCAGCGGCTTGGTGTTGCGCGAAGCCAGCTCGATCTCGTCGCCGTCCTTGAAGACGAGGCAGCGGAAGCCGTCCCACTTCGGCTCGAAGGCGAGGCCGCCGAGCTTCTCCGCGGCGGCCGGCGTGAAGGCGACAGAGGCCTTCGCGGGCTTGGCGAGCATCGGGAGCACCGGCGGCATCACGGGCAGGTCCATGGCGTCGAGCCTAGGGCCCGGCGCCGACAGCGGGGGAGCGTGGCGTTTCGACCTTTCATTAAAAGTCGAGTAACTTGGTTTGGAAACAATGCAAAGGAGTTCGCCGTGGGTCCGCTCATCGGTTACGTCCCGGGGGTCTACGACCTCTTCCACGTGGGTCACCTCAACCTGCTGCGCCAGGCGCGCGAGCAGTGCGATGTGCTCGTGGCCGGCGTCGTCACCGACGAGATGTGCGAGCTGGCCAAGGGCGTGACGCCGACGGTCCCGCTCGCCGAGCGTCTGGCGATCGTCGACGCGATCGGCATCGTCGACGCGGTCTACGCGGAGGACACGCCCTCGAAGGCCGACGCCCACGCGGTCGTCGGCTTCCACCGGATCTTCAAGGGCGACGACTGGCGCGGCACCGACAAGGGCGACCGGCTCGAGCGGCAGATGGGGCTGCTCGGTGTCGAGGTCGTCTACTTCCCCTACTCGCTGCAGACCTCGTCGACCGCCTTGCGCCGCGCGCTCAAGCTGCGCGACGGGCGTGCGTCATGACGGTCAGCGTCGACGCCGACGGCCTCGCGGTCCTCGACCCGGACCTGCTGGCGATCCCGCTACTGGTCTCGTTCGACGGCGCGTGGGTCTGGTCGACGACGCCCGCACGCGACGGCGTACGACGGGTCGGTGGGGGCATCGTGGTGCCGTGGCCGCCGGCCCTGACGGCGTACCTGGATGGTCGGACGCAGGTCGAGGTGGCCCGCACCGACGGCTCCGTCGTGTACGACGCCGAGCTGGTGCTGGGCTCCGGGGAGGGCCGGATCAGCGTCGTCGACGCCTCCGGTCACCCGCTGTCGATCGACAAGGTCGGCCACCTGACGCGGGCGTTCGCCGAGACCTCTGACGGCGTTCGCGAGGAGATCCTCGTCGGCACGCAGAAGGCGCTGGCGGACCTGCGTGACCTGGCCGGTGTCGAGGCCTACCTCAACTACGGGGCGCTGCTTGGTGCCGTGCGCGACGGCCGCATGCTCGGCCACGACAGCGACACCGACGTCTGCTACCTCTCGGCGTTCCATGAGCCCGTCGACATCATCCGCGAGTCCTACCGGGTGGAGCGCGTGATGCGCGACCGCGGCTGGGACGTGCTCCGGATGTCCGGCGGCGACATCAAGCTGCTGCTGCCGCTCAGCGACGGCCGGGTCTGCCACATCGACGTCTTCGTCGCCTTCCATGCGGTCGGGCGCTTCTTCCAGCTCGGCAACAGGAGTGGGCAGCTCCTGCGGGAGAGCATCCTTCCGGTCTCGACGATCACGCTGCAGGGCCATGAGTTCCCGGCTCCCGCGGACCCGGAGGCGATGCTCGCCTTCATCTACGGGCCGGGCTGGCGGGTCCCCGACCCGTCGTTCCGCTATGCCGATCCGCGCGACGGGATCCGCCGGCTGGACGGCTGGCTGCGCGGCTTCCGCACCGAGATGCCGGCGTGGTCGGAGCACCACCTGGCGCACCTCGGACAGCGGGAGACGCCGTCCGAGTTCGGTCAGGTCGTCGCCGGCCGGCTGCCGGCCGACGCCCTGGTCGTGGACCTCGGGGCCGGGCGGGGGAGGGATGCACTGCACTTCGCGCGACGGGGGCACGAGGTGCGTGCCTACGACTTCTCCCGCCCGGCAGTCCAGGCCGTACGCCGCCGTGCCCGACGCGCGGGTCTGCCGGTCACGCCCGAACGGCTGATCCTCGACGAGCTCCGCTTCGTCGCGTCGATCGGCGCCCAGCTCGCCCGGCTCCGCCCCGAGCTCTACTCGCGCCAGCTCGTCGGCTGCCTCACCCCGCACGCCCGCGCCCATCTCTGGCGGCTCGCCCGGATGGCGACCGCCGGTGGCGGCGCCTTCCACCTGGAGTACGCCGCCACCGGGCCGGACCGGCTGCCCGCTCCCGGCCCGGGCCGACTGGTCCGCCGCCTCGACCCCGACCTCGTCGCCCGGGAGATCGCCGCCTCGGGCGGCGTCATCGACGACCACCAGCTCCTCGCCACCGGTGAGGACCCGCGGGTCGCGCGGCTGCAGGTGCGGTGGCCCCGCGGCGTACGAGATCTGTCCGACCTGTCCGTCCTCGAGGAGGAGTCCCATGTCCGAGTTCACTGATCGTGCCCGCGGCAAGGCCCGCTCGGCCGCCCGTCGCGCCCGTGACCGCTACCAGGCGGTCCAGTCGAGCCGCGTCGTCGAGGTGCGCCTGCGCGCCCTCGAGGACGAGGCGCAGGAGGCACGTCAGCTGCAGCGCCGCGTGGCGGAGCTGACCGATGTGGTGACCGAGCTGCTGATCCCGATCCACCTGCGCGACGACGCGCGGGTGGAGGAGGTATTGGAGCGCTACCGCGCCCGCCTCTGATGACGTGTTGGCTACGGTGAGGCCGTGGCCAGCGTCGTCCAGCACAGCGTCGAGATCGATGCACCCGTCTCCGTCGTCTTCGCCTACGTCGACGACCACGAGCGCACCAAGGACTGGATGTACGGGCTCCACGAGATCCGGCCGGTCACCGAGGAGACGCACGGCGTCGGGGCGACGTACGACGGCGTGATGAAGCTCGGCGTCACGCTCACCTCGCGGATCCGGTGCTCCGCCTGGGTGCAGGACGAGCTGCTCGAGATCGAGTCCGTGAGCGGCATCCGCAACACCCAGCGGTGGACGTTCACCGACCTCGGCGACGGACGGACCCGGCTGGAGGCATGGATCAGCTACACGCTGCCGGGCGGACCGGCCGGCAAGGCGATCGCCGCAGCCGTGAAGCCCGTCATCGGGATCGCGATCCGGCACACGAGCGAGGCCCTGGTCCACGCGATCGAAGGCCTCTGAGTGCGCACTGCGGCGACCGGGGTCCTAGGGTTGGACCCGCTTTCCCCAGTTGGTCTGCCGGTAGGGCCCGCCTGACTTTGAATCAGGACAAGCGACGCAGGTTCGACTCCTGCCTGGGGAGCCGAAACGCCGACGGGCCCGGAGCATGTGCTCCGGGCCCGTCTGGCGTGATGTGGTCGCGCGCTGCGTCAGGCGGCCGCTGGGTCAGGCGCCCGACGTCGCGCGACCGGCGAGGGCGTTGCGGGCCAGGACGATCAGCAGGCCCACCGAGGCGAACGCCGCGAGCACCAGCAGCGGCAGGCCGTCGGAGGCGTCGGGGAAGTAGAGCCGGTCCCGGACGAACGACGCTCCGGCGCCGGGAGGAAGGAGGCGGCCGATCGTCCGTCCCGCGTGCGGCAGCATCTCGGGCGCGATGGAGGAGCCCGAGATGATCAGGCCGAGGGTGAAGTAGAGGGCACCGATGAGCGCACCGGCGCGGCCGAAGAGCGCCACAGCAGCCGCGGTGGAGGCGGTGATCGCCAGCGAGACCAGCGAGAACGCGACGAAGAGGCCGCCGTGGTCGGCTCCCTTGCCGACGCCGTAGAACGACATCGCGAGCAGGGCAACACCGCCCGACAGCAGGGCGTAGACGACCAGCAGGGCAGCGTGCCCGATGCCCCGCATGGCCGACCTGCCCACGCGCTTGCCGAGCTGGCCCAGCGCCATGGAGGCGATCGAGGCGCCCAGGCTGAGCGCCTGGATCAGGAAGCCGAGGGAGCTGCCGGAGCTGTCCTCCTTCGGCAGCGGGACGAGGTCGACGATGGTCGGCGTCTGCGCCAGCTGCGCGGCGGTCGCTGCGGGAACCGGCCGTCCTGCGGCGGTGACCTGGCTGGCGGACGCGCCGATCCGGCGTTCGAACTCCTGGGTGTACATCGCCTTGAGCAGGTTGGCGACGGCCGGCGACGCGGCCGAGGCGACGTACAGCGTCGGGCCCTTCGCGTCGTGCACGTAGCCGCCGTACGCCTTGCGCTCCTTGATCGCCGCGGTCAGGGATTCAGCGGAGGAGTACTGCTCCACGCTGAAGGAGCCGTCCTTCTCCAGCGGCGGGATGATTGCGGCGCGCTCCTCGGCGGGGGCGGAGATGCCGACCGGAAGGTGGTGCGGCTTCGGAGCGTGGGCCATCGCCAGGTAGTAGCAGCCGAGCAGCAGCTGGATCGCGGCTCCGGCGAGCGCGACCGCGAGGCCGAGCTTCGACAGCGTGCGGCGTTGGTGGTTCATGAGGCTCCTTCCGGGCGAGCGTCGCCCGACGCCCGCCAGCAAGGTAGCGCCCCCGCTCAGCGTGCGGCGAGGACCTTCGCCACCACGCCCGCGATGGCGTCGTCGACCGCGGCGGCGTCCTCGAACGTGACCATGTGGCCGGCCCGCTCGACCAGCACGAGACGGGCGCCGGGGATGGACCGTGCCAGGCGGCGGCTGACGGCCACCGGGATGACCAGGTCGCTGCGGCCGGACAGCACGACCGTCTCGGTCCGGCCCAGCTCCGCAACGCCGGCGCGGGCGTCGTACGCGAACATGGCGGCGAGGTAGTCGGCGAGGACGTCGAGCGGGTTGGCCTCGACCATCTCCGCGAACGCGCGACGGTGGACCGCCAGCGCCCGGCGGTCATGCATCACCCACGCGGCGAGGTCGAAGGGCAGCCTCCCGGCCAGGCGTACGACGGGGCGCACGCGCTGCAGGGAGCGGAGCAGGCAGGGGCCGGCGAGCCGGGCGACGCGCTCGAGTCCGTGCAGGTCGATCTCGCGCCCCGACCGCGCACTCGCGATCAGGACCGTGCCGCGCACCCGGCCGCCGATCAGGTCAGGACGCAGTCCGGCGAGCGCCTGGACGACCATGCCGCCCATGCTGTGCCCGACGAGTACGACGGCACCCGGAGCCGCCTCGACGAGCTCCGCGAGGTCCAGGGCGAGCTGGTCCAGCGACGCCGTGCCGCGAGGGCCGCGCGGGCCGCGCGGGCCGCGCGCGCTGCGCCCGAACCCGCGCTGGTCGAAGTAGATGCGCCGGACGTTGCCGCCCGCTGCGTCGAGGGTGGCGCGCTGGTGGCGGAAGCTGGTCAGGTTCAGCGTGTAGCCGTGGACGAAGATCACCGAGACGGCCGCGTCGACGGGCCCGTCCGCCTCCACGTCCAGCCGGGTGCCGTCGGCCGTCCGGAACTCGAAGTGGTCGGTGCCCACGACGGGGACCAGCCGCAGCGGGCGCGAGGTCACGACCGGATGCCCTCCGCGGCCGCCTTGATCACCGCAGGGATGGCGGTGGGGCGTCGCGTCTCGGGGTCGGCGTACACGACGGAGAAGCGGGAAACCGCGGCGGGCGAATCGCTGCCGGAGACGAAGAAGCCGACCTGGTAGCGGATGCTCGAGCTGCCGGTGTGCAGGCAGCGCAGGCCGAGCCGCAGCTGGTGGGTCGGCAGGATCTCCTGCAGGTAGAGGCACCCGGTCTCGACGACGAGCCCGACGGCGGGCAGGTGGTGCGGCGGCATCCCGGCAGCGTCGGCCACGAAGTCGTTGATGAGGGTGTCCATCATCAGGTACTGCACGGCGTTGTTGAGGTGGCCGTAGCGGTCGATGTCGGCCCACCGGATCGGGTAGTCCCGCTGGTGCGGGAAGAGGTCGATCCGGAGGTCGCGCGGGGCGATCTCCTGGGTCTCCTGGGTCACGAGTCCTCCATCACGATGAGCTGGCGCAGGGCGGCACCGGCATCGAGCCGGTCCAGCGCCGTGTTGAGATCGGCCAGCGTGATCCGGTCGGAGACGAGCTCCTCGACCGGGAGCTGGCCGGCACGCCAGAGTTCCACGAACCGGGGGATGTCGCGGCGCGGCACCGCGTTGCCGAGATAGCTGCCGACGATCGTCCGGCCCTCGGCGACCAGCGCGAGCGGGGAGACCGCAGCGCGGGCGTCGGGGTGGGGAAGGCCGACCGTGACGGTGCGTCCGCCCGGAGCGGTGAGGGCGATCGCGGTCTCGAACGCGCGGACCGAGCCCGCGGCCTCGATGACCAGGTCGCCCTTGAAGCCGGCCGGGTCCTCGGCAGCCTCCGCGGGGGTGGCTGCCCGTGCGGCGCCGAGCCGCAGCGCGGTGGCGATCTTGTCGGCCTGCATGTCGACGGCGCAGACCTCGACGTCGTCGAGCGCCAGCGCGGTGAGGACGGCGGCCATGCCGACACCGCCGAGCCCGACGACGGTCACGCGGCCACCGGGCCGCACGCCGCCGGTGTTGAGCACCGCTCCGCCCCCGGTCAGGACGGCGCAGCCGAGCAGCGCCGCCACCTCGGCCGGGACGTCAGCAGGCACCGGCACGACGGAACGCCGGTCGACCACCGCGTACGTCGCGAAGGCGCTCGCGCCCAGGTGGTGCAGGACCGGCTCCTCCCCGCGCAGGAGCCGGGTCCCGCCCGAGAGCAGCTCGCCCGTGCCGTTGGTCGCCGAGCCGCGCGTGCAGGGACGGATGCCGTCGGTCGCGCACGCCTCGCACTCGCCGCACCGCGGGAGGAAGGTCAGCACGACCCGCTGACCGACGGGGAAGAGGTCCTGGTCGGCCGAGAGCGCGCCTGTCGCCACGACCACGCCCGCTGCCTCGTGGCCCAGGAGCATCGGCACCGGTCGCGGCCGGTCGCCGTTGACCACCGACAGGTCGGAGTGGCAGAGACCTGCCACCTCGATCCGAACCAGCAGCTCCTCCGGGCCGGGGTCAGCAAGGTCGAGCGAACTGACCTCGAGCGGTGCCGACTCGGCGTACGGGCGGGGGAGGTCGCGCTGTGAGAGGACGGCGCCGGTGATCTTCACGCAGCCGACTATGGCACGGCGTGCTGATGCCCTCGGCGGTCGCTCACGGCTCCTCGAAGCCGGGCTTGCACGCGTTGCCCGGGTTGAGTCCGATGGAGGTCAGGAACGCCTTGCCCTCGGGGGAGACCTGGCCCCAGTTCTGCGTGCGGGTGAAGCCGTCGGCGTCGGGGACGTCCGGGTCGCCGCTGTAGGCATCGTTGCGTCCGGAGAACGCGCAGATCGAGGCGCCGTGGAGGGTGCCGTCCGGCTGCTTGAGGCTCTTGCCATTGCCGGTGATCTCGCCGGCCTGGGCGGCGGTCGCGCCGAGGGTGACGAGGGCGATGGCGGTGACGAAGCCAGCGGCGAGCGGGCGCGTGATGGAGTGCATGGGGAAGTCCCTCCCGGTCAACGGGCGCCGGCCGGGTGTCGGCGTCGGGTGGTCCGACGCTAGGCAGCGGGGGCGTCCCGGCACCATGACGCGCCGGGGTGGTCAAGCCCGAGGGCACCCCGGCGTACGCGCTCTGGGGGCAGACTCGCCCCATGCGCATCGGACTCTGCGAGGACGACCCGGCCATCCGCCGGGTCGTGACCTCTGCCCTGCGGCTCGCCGACCACGACTGCGAGGTCGCCCACGACGGTCGCGAAGCGCTCGCGGTCTTCGCGGCCGAGCCGCACCCCGACGTCGTGATCCTCGACATCGGGCTGCCGGACGCCGACGGCCGCGACATCTGCCAGGCGCTGCGCGCGGCGGGGGTCCATGCGCCGGTGCTCTTCCTGACTGCGCTCGGCCAGGTGCACGAGAAGATCGCCGGCTTCGCGGCGGGTGGCGACGACTACCTGCCGAAGCCCTTCGACGTGAAGGAGCTCGTCGTTCGCGTGGAGGCGCTGGGTCGGCGCGCGACGCGGCCGGCGGCGCCTCCGACCGGCTCCGGGCTGCGCCTCGACCCGGCCCGGCACGCGCTCGTCTTCGACGGCGCCGAGGTCGGCCTGACGCCGACCGAGTACCGCATGCTCGGCGCCATCGCCGCCCGCCCCGGTGAGGTCGCACGACGGCGCGAGGTGATCGCGGCCGGTTGGCCGGACGGCGCGATCGTCGCCGACAACACCGTCGACGCGTACGCCGCCCGGATCCGGCGCAAGCTGAAGAAGGTCGGGGCGCCGGTGCAGCTCGAGGCGATCCGTGGCGTGGGGTTCACCCTCCGATGAGGACCGTGGGTTTCCGCCGCCGGGTCGTGCTCGCGACCCTCTGCCTGGTCACAGCGATGATGATCGGCCTGATCCTGGTCACGCAGGTCGTCATGGAGCTCACCGAGGCCGACCCCCAGCGGCGTACGTCGTTCGACGTGCTCGCGGTGACCGCCGTGCTGAGCGTCGGCGCCATCGTGCTGGTCGGCCTGGTCACGTGGCGCGTCGCGACGAACGCCGAGCACGAGGTGCACGAGGCCCTGGTCGCCGAGCAGCGGCTCACCGCCGAGCTCGCGCACGAGCTGCGTACGCCGCTGACGGCGCTGCAGGGTTCGGCCGACCTGGCCCTGCTCCGTGGCATCGCCGACGAGGAGCTCGCGGAGGACGTGCAGGAGATCGCAGCGGCCTCGCGGCGCCTCGGGTCGGTGATGGCGACGTTGCTCGACGGCGCCGACCGCGCCCGGCACGGTGCGGACCGTGCGGAGACGATCCTGCAGGCGATCGCGCCGCTGCTCGACAACGCCCTGCAGCACGCATCCTCGACCGTCACGGTGACGGTCGAGGATGACGGGCCGGGCGTCGACGCGGGGGTGGACGTCTTCGCCGCGGGGGAGACGGCACGAGCCGACGGGCACGGGCTGGGACTGCCCATCGCCCGCCGACTCGCGCGGTCAGTCGGTGGCGAGGTCGAGCTCGCGGGGCGCAGCCGCTTCGTGCTCCGGGTGCCCCGCTGAGATCTCGTCCTCCGGGTGGTCCAGCGGGCTGTCCGACCTGGTGATCGCGATGTAGCTGACCAGCAGCGCGAAGAGGACCAGGCCCACCGCAGTGACCGGGCCGGTGCCCCAGCCCAGGCCGCCGTGCTGCGGGCGGACTGCCATGCCGTCGGCGATCGAGGCGCCGAGCGGGCGGGTCAGGGCGTAGGAGATCCAGAAGCAGATGACTGCGTCGGCGCCGCGCTTCCACGCGACGAGCGGGACCAGGATCAGCGCGCCGAAGAGGACGACCGACCACGCGAAGCCCATGTGGAGGTTCGCGGCGGTGGTGTCACCGAGCGCAGTGCCGAGGCCGAAG
This sequence comes from Nocardioides jejuensis, assembly GCF_004337475.1. Taxonomy (GTDB): domain Bacteria; phylum Actinomycetota; class Actinomycetes; order Propionibacteriales; family Nocardioidaceae; genus Nocardioides; species Nocardioides jejuensis. The sequence goes on from NZ_SJZJ01000010.1 coordinate 46,988, forward strand.
GTCAGCAGGACCGTGCCCCAGTAGAAGCGCTCGCGGCGCGGCGTGATGATCGAGTGCACGGAGAAGGTGCCCTCGCTCCGGCGCCACCACGCGAGCAGGGCGACCAGCGCGACGGCGTACATGATCGAGTCGAACCAGTACGGCGTACCCAGCGCCACGTGCGGACCGTCGGCGATCATCGTGCCGAACACGGCGACCATCAGGACCGTCATCCAGTAGCGGACGGGGTGGTAGGTGTTCGCGCGGAGCTGCACGGTGATCGCGGCGAAGAAGCCGAGGACGCCGACCAGGCCGGCGATCACCAGGCTCTTGGTGCCCATGTAGTCGGCGGCGGTCTCGCCGATGCCGGTGGTGAGGAGCTTGACCACCCAGAAGAGCGCGAAGACCTCCGGGACCTTGGGGTGCGGGAAACGTCGTGTCGTCATGGCACCGAGGTTCGCGTCCGGCGCCTGAATTCATCCTGACTGTCGTGCGTCACATCCTTGGTCGGTACGACCGCCTAGGCTGCTGCGCGTGACTTCCAGCGATCTGACCGTCATCGTCCTGGCCGCCGGTGGCGGCACCCGGATGAAGTCCAAGACCATGAAGGTCCTGCACCGCATCGGCGGCCGCAGCATGATCGGCCACGTGCTCACCGCCGTGCAGGCGACGTCGCCGACGCGGATCGTTGCGGTCATCGGCACGCAGCGCGAGCAGGTCGGCCCGCACGTCCTCTCGCATGCTCCGGACGCGGTGCTGGCGGTCCAGGAGACTCAGGACGGCACCGGTCACGCCGTCCGCGTGGCGATCGAGTCGCTGGACGCGGTGCCGACCGGCACCGTCGTGGTGGTCACCGGCGACACCCCGCTGCTGCGCGGTGAGTCGCTGCAGGCGTTCGCCGCCTCCCACGCGTCGTCCGGCGCCGCGGTCTCGATCCTGACCGGCACGGTCGCGAAGCCGTTCGGCTATGGCCGGATCGTCCGCAACGCCTCCGGCGGAGTGGACGCGATCGTCGAGGAGAAGGACTGCACCGAGGCGCAGCGCGAGATCGCGGAGATCAACAGCGGGATCCTGGCGTTCGACGCGGCCTTCCTGGTCGGAGCGCTCGGCCGGCTGACCAACGACAACGCCAACGGCGAGTACTACCTGACGGACACGGTCAAGATCGCTCGTGGAGACGGCCTCGAGGTCGCGGCGCACCAGGTCGACGACGTCCGCGAGACCGAGGGCGCCAACGACCGCGCCCAGCTCGCCGAGCTCGGCCGGATCCTCAACCAGCGCATCGTCACGGGCTGGATGAAGGAGGGCGTCACGGTGATGGACCCCGCCACGACCTGGATCGAGGCGGACGTGGTCCTCGAGCGCGACGTGACGATCCTCCCCGGCACGCAGCTCCTCGGCGCGACCCTGGTCCGCGAGGACGCCGTGATCGGTCCGGACACCACGCTCGAGGACTGCGAGATCGGCGCCGGCGCCCGCGTCGTACGCACGCACGGGCAGCTCGCCGTCATCGGCATGGAGGCGAACGTCGGCCCGTTCTCCTACCTGCGCCCGGGCACCGTGCTCGGGGCGGCCGGCAAGATCGGCGCCTTCGTCGAGACCAAGAACGCCCAGATCGGCAACCGCTCCAAGGTCCCGCACCTCTCCTACGTCGGTGACGCGGAGATCGGCGAGGACACCAACATCGGAGCCGGCACGATCTTCGCCAACTACGACGGCGTCAACAAGCACCGCACGGTCGTGGGGAGCCGGGCCAGGACCGGGTCGAACAACACGTTCGTGGCCCCGGTGACCATCGGCGACGACGCGATGACCGGTGGCGGCACGACCGTCCGCAAGGACGTTCCGTCCGGTGCGCTCGCCGTCTCGGCAGGGCCCCAGCGCAACCTGGAGAACTGGAAGGCCCGCAAGCAGTCCTGACCGCGAGACCCGGGTTTTGGCGCGCCGAGACCCGGGTTTTGACGTCTCGAGACCCGGGTTTCGGGTGAGGTGTCTCACCTGAGGCTCTCCCGGGTTAACACCGGGTGGCCGGGAAGGGCAGAATCGTCCCGGCGACGACGGAAGCAACGAGGGAGCGACGCGTGACGTCCTACACCAAGACCACCGAGAAGAACCTGATGGTCTTCAGCGGCCGAGCACACCCCGAGCTCGGGGAGGCGGTTGCGGCGCAGCTCGATGTCTCGCTGGTCCCGACCTCGGCGTACGACTTCGCCAACGGCGAGACCTACGTCCGCTTCGAGGAGTCGGTCCGCGGCTGCGACGCGTTCGTCATCCAGAGCCACACGGTGCCGATCAACTCCTGGATCATGGAGCACCTGATCATGGTCGACGCGCTCAAGCGCGCCTCCGCCAAGCGGATCACCGTGGTCATGCCGTTCTGGGGCTACTCGCGCCAGGACAAGAAGCACCGTGGTCGTGAGCCGATCTCGGCCCGCCTGGTCGCCGACCTCTTCAAGACCGCCGGCGCCGACCGCATCATCACCGTCGACCTCCACGCCGACCAGCTCCAGGGCTACTTCGACGGCCCCGTCGACCACCTCCACGCGCTGCCGCTGCTGGCCGACTACATCAAGGAGAAGTACGGCGACGCCGACCTCGCCGTGGTCTCCCCGGACGCCGGCCGGATCAAGGTCGCCGAGAAGTGGGCCGCGCGCCTGGGCGGCGTACCGCTGGCGTTCATCCACAAGACCCGCCGCACGGACGTCGCCAACGAGGTCGTCGCGAACCGCGTCGTCGGTGACGTCAAGGGCAAGATCTGCGTCCTGACCGACGACATGATCGACACCGGCGGCACGATCGTGAAGGCGTCCGAGGCGCTGATGGCCGACGGCGCCGCCGGCGTGATCATCGTCGGCACGCACGCGATCCTCTCCGACCCCGCCGTCGACCGCCTGAAGAACTCCTCGGCCATCGAGGTCGTCGTCACCGACACGCTCCCGATCCCGGAGGAGAAGCGGTTCGACAAGCTCACCGTGCTGTCGATCGCGCCGCTCCTGGGCCGTGCGATCCGCGCGGTCTTCGAGGACGGCTCGGTCACCTCGATGTTCGACGGCCACGCCTGACCCGCTGATTTGTTGCCGGACCTGGGCGGACCGTACGATTCGGTTATTGCCTAGGCGAGGGAGCAGCTGCTCCGTGATCGACGGGGCCGACTGACTCTGTCGAGAGCGTCGCGCTGTCGTGCGCGGCGCTCTTCTTCGTTTCGGGCACATCCAGCCCGGGCCACAACGGCCCCCGAGAACGAGGAGCCACCATGGCCGTCGAGATCAGCAACAACATCACCGCCGAGATCCGCAACGAGTTCGGCAAGGGCGCTGCCCGCCGCGCCCGTCGTGCTGGCCTCATCCCCGCCGTCGTCTACGGCGTCGGCGAGCCGGTCCACATCAACCTCCCGGGCCACGCCACCACGATGCTCCTCCGCAAGAAGGGCACCCAGGCCGTCGCGATCCTCGACATCGACGGCAAGGAGGTCTACGCGCAGACCAAGGCCGTCCAGGTTGACCCGATCCGCCGCGTCATCGAGCACATCGACTTCATCGTCGTCGACGCCGCCGCCGGCAAGGAGGCCATCGCGGTCGCCGAGGCCGCGGTCGTCGCCGCCGAGGAGGCCGCCCTGGCCGACGCCGCCGGCGAGGTTGTCGCCGAGGCCGAGGCTGTCGTCGCCGAGGCCGAGAACGCCGACGCCTGATTCAGCCTGAGGGGCTCTTTGCCCCAGGTGTTTGGTGCGCGAGTGGCGCAACCATTGCGCCGCTCACGCACCACAGCACGCGCCCCACGTCGTACGACGTGGGGCGCGTCGCATTTCCGGGGTGGCATTCGGGACGTTGGGGGAGGTGCTGGACGAACGTGTCCCCGGACTCTGGCCGCGGTCACCACACGGGTGGCATGGTGGGCAGCCACGACATCCAACCGTGAGGAAGAAAGAAATGTCCGAGGCAAACATCACCGCGGAGCTCCGTAACGAGTTCGGCAAGGGCGCATCCCGTCGGATCCGCCGCGATGGCAAGATCCCGGCGGTCATCTACGGCCACGGCGAGGACCCGATCCACGTGACCCTCCCGGGCCACCAGACCACGATGGCGCTGCGCCACATGGGCACCAATGCGGTGCTCGAGCTCGCCATCGACGGCAAGAGCCAGCTCGCGCTGACCAAGGCGATCCAGGTCGACCCGCTCAAGCGGCTCATCGAGCACATCGACTTCGTCGCCGTCCGCAAGGGCGAGAAGGTCCACGTCGACGTCCCGGTCCACACCACCGGCGATGCCGCCAAGGAGACCCTCGTCGTCCTCGAGAACGCGACCGTGCAGGTCGAGGCCGAGGCCACGCACATCCCCGAGGGCATCGAGGTCGACATCGAGGGTGCCGAGGCTGGCACCCAGATCCTCGCCGGCGCGCTCACCCTGCCGAAGGGTGTCTCGCTGCTCTCCGACCCCGAGTTGCTCGTCGTTCACGTGACGGCGGCGCAGACGGCTGCCCAGGCCGAGGCCGAGCTGGCCGAGGCGGAGGCCGAGGCGGGCATCGAGCACGACGCCCCGCAGGCGGAGGCCGAGGAGGCCGCTGCCGAGGAGTGACGCATGGTCGCCCGACATGCATCGTCATGCGCCTCGCACCCCTGGTGGTGCGGGGCGCATGTCGTTCCCGGGATACTGGCGCCATGAGTGACGACGTGTGGCTGGTGGTCGGCCTGGGCAACCCGGGCGAGAAGTACGCCGGGCACCGGCACAACATCGGCTACATGGTCACCGACGAGCTGGCCTCGCGCATGGCCGGCGGCTTCAAGCGCCACAAGTCCGGTCGCGCCGACGTCGTCGAGGGTCGTTTCCGGCCGGGTGGTGCACGCATCGTGCTGGCCCGGCCGCACACGTACATGAACGAGTCGGGCGGCCCGGTCAAGGCGCTCTGCAGCTTCTACAAGATCGAGCCCGACCACGTCATCGCGATCCACGACGAGCTCGACATCGACTTCGGCACGCTCCGGCTCAAGCTCGGAGGTGGCGACAACGGGCACAACGGGCTCCGCTCGATGCGCTCCAGCCTCGGCACGGGCGACTTCTACCGGGTCCGCGCCGGCATCGGCCGTCCCCCGGGTCGTCAGGACGTGGCGGACTTCGTGCTCTCCAACTACTCGGGCACGGAGCGCAAGGAGCTCCCGTTCCAGATCGACAACGCGGCTGACGCGGTCGAGGGCATCGTCGCCGACGGCCTCGAGAGGTCGCAGCAGCGCTTCAACTCCTGACGCCTCGTGCCTTGAGTGCGCGGGTCTCCGCGCAATACATCAACCAGCGCACTCAAGCCGCTCAGGACGCGTGCCGGAAGTCGAGCACGATCCGCTGCGGGTCGTGGAGGGCGAAGATCCGGTACGGGTTGCGGCCGTCGAGGCCGAACGCGAACGACACGTAGCCCTCGAAGTCACCGGTGAAGGCCACCGCCTTGAGCGCCGGCAGGTGCGGCCGGGCCAGTTGCGGTCCGGTGTAGCAGGACGAGCCGTCGGAGCGGTGCGCGTACGCCGGGAAGAGCACCAGGTCGGCGCCGGCCCGGATCGGCACCGTTGCGCCGGATCCGTCGTACGTGTGGGTGTGCGCGTAGCGGACCTTCCAGCCGGGGATCTTGCCGGTGATCGTGATGACCACGCGGTCGAAGTTGCTGTGCTGGGCGTAGCGCAGGCCGGTGACCAGCGGGTGCCGGGCGTCGGGGTTGCTCCAGCTCGAGTTGGTGGTCTGCCAAGACGGCAGGGCAGTCGCCGGGGGAGCGCTGAGGGTGACGGCGAGGAGGCCCGAGGCCAGCGTGACGAGGAGGCGGCGGATCATGGCGGAACTCCTTTACGGGGAAGTGGTCTGCCTGTTCGACGCCTGTCGGGTGCGGCAGGTTGACCGGGCTAGGGTTGCCCGCATGTCTGACTTCACGGCACCGCTCCCGGCCGACGCTGCTACCGACGACCACGTCCTCGCCACCTGGCTCGCCACGGTCGCGGGCGAGCGTCTGCTCGAGGTCCGCTCGACCTCGGGGCTGGAGGGCAAGGAGCTCAAGGACGCCGGAGACCAGGCCGCCCACGAGCTGCTCATGGAGCTCGTCGCGGAGCACCGTCCCGACGACGCCGTCCTCTCCGAGGAGGCGCTGGAGACCGCCGAGGACAAGACCGCCCGCCTGCGTGCCAGCCGCGTCTGGATCATCGACCCCCTCGACGGCACCCGTGAGTTCTCCGAGGTCCCGCGCGAGGACTGGGCCGTGCACGTCGCGCTCTGGCAGGACGGCGACCTCGTCGCCGGTGCCGTCGCGCAGCCTGCTCTGGGGGAGACCTTCAACACCGGGACGCCGCTCGTCGTCCCGCCGTCGACGTCGGAGCGGATCCGGATCGCGGTCAGCCGCAGCCGTCCGCCGGCGTTCGTCGAGGCGCTGGCGAAGGAGCTCGATGCCGAGCTGGTCCCGATGGGTTCGGCGGGCGTCAAGGTGCTGAGCGTCGCCCGTGACATCTCGGATGCCTACGTCCACGCCGGTGGCCAGTACGAGTGGGACTCCGCGGCGCCGGTCGCCGTCGCCCGTGCGGCCGGACTCTTCACCTCCCGCGTCGACGGCTCGGAGCTGAAGTACAACCAGGAGGACGTCTACCTCCCGGACCTGATCGTGTGCCGCCCCGAGCTCGCCGAGCGCATCGTCGCCTTCGTGAAGGCGCACGGCACCGACTGACAGCGCGCGGCCCAGCCCGCCCACCGCTTCACAGCAGATCCCCTTGGAAACAAGGGGATCTGCTGCATTTCGGCCTGCGCGCACCAGTTGTATCTGCGGACCTGAGATCGAAGCCACGTGCGACTTCGCCGTGTGGGACGCCGCTGTTTTCCGGCTGTCCACCTTGTGCGGAGTGTCCGTTACGAAACGGTTGTCACGGTGCCTCTCGTTATTGGCTGCGCTCGGACACGCACGCCCGAATCGTCAGGAAGAGCTGCGTGACCATCCTTCGTACCGAGGTGCTGCCCTCGTCGCGTCCCGACGTGGACCAGCGACCGCGCAAGATCTCGAGGAAGCCGTCCGGCGTCGACGCCGTCTTCGCGCACTCCTCCCGTGCCGTCGGCGCCACCGTCCTCGTCATCACGGGCGGCGTCGGCCTCTTCCTGGCGCTCCAGGCGATCCCGACCCTCCGCGACTACGGCACGAGCTTCTTCACCGAGGAGCAGTGGTCGCCGGACACCAACCAGATCGGCATCGCGGGCGTCCTCGTCGGCACGGTCTCGGTCGCCCTGGTCGCGATGTTCTTCGCCTTCCCGCTCGCCCTGGCGAGTGCGCTCTACATCTCCGAGTACGCGCCGGCGAAGCTGAAGCCGACGCTGGTCTCGATGATCGACCTGATGGCCGCCGTGCCCTCGATCGTCTACGGCCTGTGGGGCTTCTTCCTGGTCATGCCGCACGCGGGTCAGGTCGCGGTCGGCATCCAGAAGCTGCTCGGCTGGATCCCGATCTTCCGGGTCACCACGATCGACGCCTCGGGCGCGGTCGTGACGGCCGACCCGCACGCCGCAGTGGTCGACGCGACCCGCTACGTCTCGAGCGCCTTCTGCGCCGGCATCGCGGTCTCGATGATGGTCATGCCGATGGCCTGCGCGGTCATGCGCCAGGTCTTCTCGCAGACGCCCCCGGGGGAGAAGGAGGCCGCGCTCGCGCTCGGCTCCACCCACTGGGGCATGATCCGCGCGGTCGTCCTGCCGTTCGGCCGCGGCGGCATCATCGGTGGCACGATGCTCGGCCTGGGCCGCGCGCTCGGCGAGACCATCGCCGTCGTCCTCATCGTCTCTCCGGCGTTCGACATCAAGCCCCGCATCCTCGAGATCGGTACGGCGACGGTGTCGTCGCTCATTGCCGCCCGCTTCGGCGAGGCGACGGCCGCCCAGCTCTCGGCGCTGCTCGCCGCCGGCCTGGTGCTCTTCCTGCTCACGTTCGTCGTCAACACGCTGGCCGCCCTGATCGTGGCGCGCAGCCGCTCCGGAGCGGGGGCTGACGCCTGATGACCGCCGTCGCTGAGGCTGCCGAGCTCGTCTCCGGCACCACGCACCGTCCCGTGCGCGACCCGCACGCGCCCGCGCCGCGTCCGCTCGCCACGCTCGGCAAGCCGACCGCCGAGGACTCCTTCCGTAACTGGGGCTCGCTCGCGGGCGCGGCCGCGCTCGCCTGGCTGCTCTGCGAGCGCCTGCTCCCGCTGCCGGGCGTCGCCTGGTTCCTCGTTGTCTGGTTCCTCTTCAGCGTCGTCCTCGGCGCGCTCGTCGCCCTCATGCGCGGCGGGGTGCCGGACATGGTCGACATGGTCGCCCGTCGGGTCATCCTGTGGGCGTTCCTGCTGATCGTCGGAGCGCTCGCCAGCGTCATCGGCTTCGTCTTCCTGCGCGGCTGGCACCCGTTGGTCCACCTGAACTTCTGGACCGACGACATGGCCGGAGTCGGCCCGAAGGACGGCATGGACAAGGGTGGCGTCCTGCACGCCATCGTCGGCTCGCTCATCGAGCTCGGCATCGGCCTCGCGATCACCGTGCCGCTCGGCATCGGCACCGCGGTGTTCATGAACGAGATCGGTGGCCGCTTCGCCGCCGTCGTCCGCACGGTGGTCGAGGCGATGACCGCCCTGCCGTCGATCGTGGCCGGCCTCTTCATCTACACGGTCTGGCTGCTCGCCCTGGGGCAGCAGCGTTCCGGCTTCGCGGCCTCGCTGGCGATCGCGGTCATGATGCTGCCGATCATCGCCCGTGCCTCCGACGTCGTGCTCCGCGTCGTCCCGGGCAACCTGCGCGAGGCCTCCCTCGCCCTCGGCTCGAGCCGCTGGAAGACCGTCTGGCACGTCGTCCTGCCGACGGCCCGCCCGGGTCTCGCGACCGCCGTCATCCTCGGCCTCGCACGGGGCGTCGGCGAGACCAGCCCGGTCCTGCTCACCTCCGGCGCGGCCAACGCACTCACGCTCGACCCGCTGAAGCTGATGAGCTCGCTGCCGCTCTACATCTTCACGCTGGTCCGCTCCGGTGAGCCCGCGTCGATCGACCGCGGCTTCGGTGGCGCCGCCGCCCTGCTGCTCCTCGTCCTCACCCTCTTCATCGCGGCGCGACTGATCGCCCGCCCGCAGAGCGCGAAGCCGCGCCGCCGCCCGATCCGCGGCACCGCGTCGTTCGCCCGCCGCCTCATCGTCCTGAACCGCGCCACGCACACCGTGGGCCCGGTCGACCTGAACCAGGAGACCTCTTCATGACCCGCCGTACGCCGTTGCTGGCCGCCGTCCTCGCGATCCTGACGGTCTTCTCGCTCAACTCCTCCGCGCAGGCCGTCACCTACTCCGCGATCGCCGGCACGGGCTCGTCCTGGTCGTACAACATCGTGCGCCAGTGGATGTCTGACGTGAACTCCAACGGCATCACCGTGGACTACACGCCCAACGGATCGACCCAGGGCCGCAAGGACTTCGCGAACTACACCAACGACTTCGCGATCTCCGAGATCCCGTACCAGGGCGTCGATGAGTCCGGCCAGGTCGACAAGTCCGACCGCCCGTACGCGTACCTCCCGATCGTCGCCGGCGGCACGGCGTTCACGTACCAGCTGAAGATCGGCAACACGATGGTGCGCAACCTGCGCCTGTCGGGGGAGACGCTGACCAAGATCTTCACGAACCAGATCACCAACTGGAACGACCCGCAGATCAAGAAGGAGAACGGCGGCCGCACGTTCCCCGACCTCGCGATCACCCCCGTGGTCCGCGCCGACGGCTCGGGTACGACGGCCCAGTTCACCGCCTGGATGGCCGACCAGTACCAGTCGCTCTGGAAGTCCTACTCGGGCCGCACCGGGCTGACGTCGTTCTACCCGAAGAAGGGCCGCATGCTCGGCGCCGCGGGCTCCGACCAGGTGATGAACCAGATCGCCGCCTCCACCGGCAACGGCACCATCGGCTACATCGAGTACTCGTACCCGCTCAACAAGACCGCGGCCGACGGCAAGCCGTTCCCGGTCGTCAAGGTCCTCAACAAGGGCGGCTACTACGTCGAGCCGACCGAGTACAACGTCGCCGTCGCGCTGACGAAGGCCCGGATCCGGACCGACCTCCCGCAGAACGACCCGCTCTACCTGACCCAGGACCTGCGCGGCGTCTACACGTTCAACGACCCGCGGGCGTACCCGATCTCGTCGTACTCGTACATGATCATCCCGATCTCCGGCACCGACCGGACGATGACGACGGCGAAGCGCCAGGCGCTCTCCGACTTCCTCTTCTACGGTCTCTGCTCCGGCCAGTCGAAGGCGGGCCCGTACGGCTACTCGCCGCTGCCGCTCAACCTTGTCCAGGCCGGCTTCGACCAGGTCAAGCGCCTGGGGAAGGCCGACCCGAAGGTCGACCTGACCAACAAGGACGTGAAGTCCTGCGGCAACCCGACGTTCGACGGCAAGAACCCGAACAAGAACGTCCTGGCCGAGAAGGCCCCGATGCCGGCGGCCTGTGACAAGGCGAGCGCCGCGCCCTGCGGCACCGACACCGGCACGAACACGCCGTCGACGGACGACAAGAACGCGCCGACCACGCCCGGCACGACCACCGCTCCGGGAGCCGGCCCCGCGCCGGTCGCCGGAGCAGTCGATCCCGAGACCGGAGCGGTCATCGCCGCCAGCACTGCCACGGCAGGACAGCCGGTGTCGGCCGTCGCGACCCCGCTCAGCTCGGACCGGCCGGGCCAACTGCTGCCCTTCGCCGTCGTCGACGCCGGGCTGCTGGTCGCCCTGGTCACCGCCCCCGGCATGTACGCCGCGTTCCTCCGCCGCCGGAAGGGTGTCCTCTGATGCGGACCCTGATCCGGATCCTGCTCGCCTGCGTCGCGCTCGCGGCGACGGCGCTGCTCGGCATGGCACCGGCTGCTGATGCCTCGGGCACGGACGCCTTCACCGCGACGAAGACGGTTACCCGCACCGTCGACGGCGCGACGACGTCCAAGGACGTCACGGTCAGCGTCGACCACACGCTCAACCTGCGCGGTCGCGAGCGCCTGCAGATCTCGTGGAGCGGCGCGGTCGGCACGAGCGCCCAGGCCACGAACCCCTACGGCGCGACGGGTCTGACCCAGGAGTACCCGATGGTGATCATGGAGTGCCGCGGCACCCCGGACACCGTCAAGCCGGAGACCTGCTACACCTCGAGCATCGCCCAGCGCTCCGCGGGCACCTTCGACGGCGACTCCGCGATCTGGCGTCGCGACCCCGCGTGGGCCGGTGCCACGGCGCCCACGGACCCCTGCAAGACGCCGAACAACTACACCGTCCCGTTCATCGCGGCCAACGGCAAGAAGTTCGACTACTGCACCGACCAGGACGTCGCGCCCGAGTCGCTGCTGCCCGCCGAGCTGCTCGGCTACACCTCCAAGGAGGGCACGGGCGCCGCGAGCTTCGAGGTCCGCACGGACGTCGAGAACGAGTCGCTCGGCTGCAGCCACACCACCGCGTGCTCGCTCGTCGTCGTCCCGATCATGGGCACGAGCTGCGACGCCCGGAAGGGTGACGACCTGCAGTTCGCCTACTGCTCGGCCAATCGCACGTACGCCGCAGGCACGGGCTACGGCGAGTTCGAGGGCACCCCGGCGGTCAAGGGCAACTACTGGTGGACCGCGTCGCAGTGGAAGAACCGAATCACGGTCCCGCTGACGTTCGCCCTCCCGGCCAACACCTGCGACCTCCTCGACAAGCGTCCGCCGGTCGGCTTCTACGGCTCCGAGCTGCTCGCGCAGGCCTCGCTGCAGTGGTCCCCGGCGTACTGCCTGGACCAGAAGCGCTTCAAGTACCAGCACAACCAGATGGGCGACGCCTCCGGCTTCGACCTGATGCTCCACGACCAGGCGGCGGGCGCGCTCGTCTCCTCGCAGCACGACGCCGGCGCTGACCAGGTGGCGTACGCGCCGACCGCGGTCACCGGCTTCGGCATCGGCTACGTCATCGACCGTCCGGCGTACGACGAGAACGGCAACCCGCAGGTCGGCGGCGAGGTCCACTCGCTGAAGCTCGACGCGCGGCTGCTGGCCAAGCTGCTGACGCAGTCCTACACGGGCAACGCCGTGGGCGCGCAGCACCCGGGCATCGAGAGCAACCCGGTCTCGATCAACGAGGACCCGGAGTTCCAGAAGCTCAACCCGGACGCGCCGCGCGTCGGCCGTATCGAGGGCGCCACCCTCCTGAGCCTCTCCGAGGCGTCGGACACGGTGGAGCAGCTGACGGACTACATCGCGCACGACAAGGACGCGATGGCGTTCATCAACGGTGCCAAGGACCCCTCCGGCATGGTCGTGAACCCGAGTTACAAGGGCTACAAGCTCCCGACCCAGACGTGGGAGCTCAAGGACTCCTTCGTCGGCAACACGGACTGCTGGAAGGCGAACCCGTCGCCGTTCTTCTCGCTGATGGCCGCCCCGGTCAGCCGGATGTACACGATCACGCAGGCCCTCATCGACGCGCAGCCGAACATCCAGACGCGGTGCGAGGAGCAGGTCAACGCCGCGACCAAGTGGAAGCTCGGCAAGATCGACCGCCAGGGCTACGGCAACCGCTTCATGCTCGGTCTGGTCAGCCTCGGTGACGCCGAGCGCTACGGCATCGACGTCGCGAAGCTCGAGACGACCGACGGCACGTTCGTCGCGCCGACGCACGACTCCGAGTCCGCGGCGGTCGCGCTCATGAAGCAGAAGGGGGCCCGCCAGCCGTTCACGCTCGACCAGGCCGCGGTGAAGAAGTCCGCCACGGCGTACCCGGGCACGATGGTCGTCTACACGGCCGCGAAGACCTGCGACGTGAAGGCCGACGTCGCCGACCACGTGGCGAGCTTCGTGCGGATCGCGACGACCGAGGGCCAGGTGCCCGGCTCCGGCAACGGCCGGCTGCCCGACGGCTTCCTGCCGATCGTGAAGACCGGTGCGACCGCGCCGCTGTTCAAGGCCGCGCAGCAGACCGCTGACGCCGTCGCGGCGCAGAAGTGCGCGGTCCCGGCCGTCACCCCGGCCACCGGCGGTACGACGACGCCGGCGGCCATGGCTCCTGCCGCCGTCACTCCTCCGGCTGCATCCGGGCCCGACAAGGCGGCGGCCACCACGCCCACCGCGACCACCCCGGTCTCGATGGGCACGACCAAGGCGCCCACCGCGGCGGTCGGCTTCGTCCTCCTCCCGGTGCTCTTCGCGCTCGCCCTCGCCGGTGCGCTCGCCTCCGTCGTCGCCCGCGTCCTCGTCGCGAGTCGCTCATGAGCACCGTCGTCAGCGGCCGGCGGATCGCCGAGCCCGGGCCCGTCAAGGGCCGCCGGTTCCGTCTGCCCACCCGCGCGCCCCGCACGCCCCGCCCCGCACGTCAGCCGCGCCCGAAGGTCCCGCTCACGCGGGAGCAGGAGCGCCTGGTGCTGATGTCGTCGGTGCTGACGATGGTCGCGATCGTCTGCCTGTGGTCGCTCGCGCAGATGCTCCTGCTCGGCCGGCTCTCCGAGGACCGGTCGCAGGGCCTGCTGTACCCGGAGTTCCGCCACGAGCTGGCCGCGCAGACCGCGCCGACGGGTCCGACCACCGTCGACGCCGACGGCAAGACCGTCGCCGTTGCCCCTGGTGAGCCGGTGGCCGTCGTCTCCGCTCCGGAGATCGGTCTGTCCCAGGTCGTCGTCGAGGGCACGGCCCCCAGCGACCTCCTCGCCGGACCGGGCCACCGTCGTGACACGGTCCTCCCCGGCCAGGAGGGGACGTCCCTGGTCTACGGCCGCGCGACGACGTACGGCGGCCCGTTCGGCAAGATCGAGGACCTGCGCGCCGGTGACCACATCTACGTCGTCATCGGCCAGGGCCGCGTGGACTTCACCGTCCTCGGTGTCCGGTACGACGGCGACCCGCTGCCGCCCGCGCCCGCCGCGGGCAAGGCGCGACTGGTCCTGACGACCGCGGAGCAGCTGCGCTGGGGCATGAGCCCCGGCCGTGCCGTGTACGTCGACGCGGAGGCGCCCAAGGCGTACCCCGCACCCTCCGGACGGCCTGCCGCCGTCCCTGAGCCCGAGCTGGCCATGCAGACCGACTCCGGAGCGATGCCGCTCCTGGTCCTCTGCCTGGCCGGACTCGTGGCGGTGACGCTCGGGGTCATCGCCGCCCGTCAACGTTGGTCGGCAGCGCTGGTCTGGGTGGTCGCCACCCCGATCGTGATCGCGCTGTCGTGGGGGACCACGGATGTGGTGATGAGGCTGTTGCCCAACCTGATCTGACGTTCGACACCCGTTGTTACACCGCCCTGCAACAACATCCCTTCACCAGGAGAACAGCAATGTCCATCCGCACCACCTTTGCGGGTATCGCCACGGTCGCGGCCAGCGCCACCGTGCTCACCATCGCCTCGCCGGCCATGGCCGACTACACCGCGGCTCCGAACGACTCCGTCCAGGGCCAGGCCGCCACCGGCGACGTCCTGGGCTTCGGCTCCGACACCACCGAGATCTCGGTCTTCAAGGTCGCCGACGCCTGGAACAAGCAGGCCGTCGCCCCGGCGTTCAAGATCGCCACCTACCAGGCGGGCGCCCAGCCGACCTCGGGTCCGGCCAACACGATCACGCTGCCCAACGGCACCGTCATCAACCGCCCGAACGGCTCCGGCCAGGGCAAGGCCGTCCTCTTCGGCGCCAGCAACCAGGCCGAGGCCGACTTTGCGCGCTCCTCGGGCTCGCTGAGCACGGGCGCCGGCTCGGAGCAGGCCGCCGGCCTCCTCCAGATCCCGTTCGCCGTCGACACGCTCGGCATGGGCGTCTCGTCGACCGCCACCAACGCTCCGGCGTCGCTGACGATCGACCAGATCTACAAGATCTACTCCGGTCAGGTCACCGACTGGTCGCAGGTCGGCGGCAAGGCCGGCACCATCAAGGCCTCCGCCCTCCAGGGTGGTTCGGGCACGGGCAAGTTCTTCAAGGACGCGCTCACGGCGTACGCCCAGGGGCGCGGCACGACGTTCTCCTACGGCCCGGCGATCGACACGACGTGGCAGGAGCACTCCGACACCAACGTCAAGGACGACCCGAACGCGATCGCGCCGTTCTCCATCGGCCGCGCCGGTCTCCTCGGTGGCACCGTCCACATCGAGTCGGGCTGGTCGAAGAAGCGCGCCGTCTACAACGTCGTCCGTGGCTCGCAGAGCACCGACGCCGGCCTGAAGTGGGGCGCGGACAGCAACGTCCTCGAGTCGCTCTTCGGCACCGACGGCTTCTTCTGTGACCCGGCCAACGCTGCCGCGATCGCTGCCGGTGGTCTCCAGCAGATGCTGAAGCCGGCTGACGGTGGCGCCTGTGGCCAGGCCATGACGTCGGCTCCGGCCGCGTCGCAGCTGGTCTCGGAGAAGGTCGCCACCACGACGACCGTCGCCGACACCGGTGACACCGCTGGCACGCTCGGCGTCACCGCGACCGTCGTCGGCGACGGCGTCACCGCCCCGGCCGGCACCGTCGACTTCTTCGTCGACGGCTCCGCCACCGCGGCCGTGTCCAACGTGGCCGTCACCGATGGCAAGGCCGTCGCCGCGATCGACGGTCTGACCGCCGGCGCGCACCAGGTCGTCGCCAAGTACGCGAAGTCCTACGGCACCGCGTTCATCAACTCGGAATCGGCCTCGACGGCTGCCAACGTCCGCACCGCGTCGTCGGTCGCGCTGGCCACCTCGCCGGCCACCGGCAAGTACGGCACGGCCCGCACGCTGACCGCCACCGTCACGGGCGCCACCACCGGCACCGTCGCGTTCAAGGTCGGCACCTCGGCCGCGGTCAACGCGGTCGTGACCAATGGCGTCGCCACCTACACGGTGCCGGCTTCGAAGTCCGCCGGCACGTACGCCGTCTCGGCGACGTACCTGCGCACGGACGCGGTCGCCAGCTCGTCGGCGTCCGCCAGCCTGGTCGTCGCCAAGGCCTCGCCGGTCATCTCGGAGTCCTTCCCGACGGCCACCTCGGTCGGCGTCGCCGGCAAGGGCACGATCAAGGTCGCCATCTCGGGCAGCACCGTCTACCCGACCGGCACCGTGCGGGTCTACCTGGGCACCAAGCTGCTCAAGTCGGCCACGCTCAGCTCCGGAAAGGTCGTCGTGACCCTGCCGAAGCTCACCAAGGGCGCCCACACGCTCACGATCAAGTACCTCGGCTCCACCAACGTCAACGCGGGCTCCAAGTCCTTCTCGATGACGCAGCGCTGATCCACCGTTCCGTCCCCGCCGGCGTCCGCGTCGGCGGGGGCGGAACACCCCCAGCCTTCTCCCACACGAAACGCAGGACCATGACGAACCCGACGATCGACGAAGACCGCCCGACGCAGACCATCCCGGTCGTCGGCGCGCCCCTCCTTGGCACCGGCCTGCCGGCGCCGTCGGCCGACCGCACGGTCGCTCCCGCACCCGGCGGCCTCGCCGAGCTCGAGGCACGCGACATCACGGCCTGGTTCGGCGACCGCATGGTCCTCGATCGTGTCTCCCTGACCATGCCCGCCGGCGGCATCACCGCCCTCATCGGCCCCTCCGGCTGCGGCAAGTCCACCTTCCTGCGCATTCTCAACCGCATGCACGAGCTGGTGCCGTCGGCCCAGCTCGCGGGCCAGGTGCTCCTCGACGGCACCGACATCTACGACCCGCAGATGCGGCTCATGGACGCCCGCCGTTCGATCGGCATGGTCTTCCAGAAGCCGAACCCGTTCCCCGCTATGTCCATCCGCGAGAACGTGCTCGCCGGCCTGAAGCTCACCGGCACCAAGGCCTCGAAGGCCGACAAGGACGACCTCGTCGAGTCCTGCCTGATCAAGGGCGGCCTCTGGAACGAGGTCAAGGACCGCCTCGACGCCCCCGGCGGCGGCCTCTCCGGTGGCCAGCAGCAGCGTCTGTGCATCGCGCGCTCGCTCGCGATCAAGCCGCGCGTGCTGCTCATGGACGAGCCGTGCTCCGCGCTCGACCCCACCTCGACCCGCGTGATCGAGGAGACGATGCTCGAGCTCGCCAACGAGGTCACGATCGTCATCGTCACGCACAACATGCAGCAGGCTGCGCGCGTCTCCGACACGTGCGCCTTCTTCCTCGCATCGCAGGGCACCCCCGGCGTCATCGTCGAGCACGGTGACACCAACGCGATGTTCACGAACCCCCAGGACGAGCGGACCGCGGACTACGTCAACGGTCGGTTCGGCTGACGGGCACCGATGCGCGCCCTGTTGACTGTCGCTGTAATGGGCGGCATCGGGATGCTGGCGGCCCCTGCTCTGGTTGCAGGGGCCGCCAGTGACACGTCCGTGGACCCCGTCGCCAGCACGGTCACGCCCGTCTACGAGACGGCACCGGTGGCCTACGCGAGTGCGGCCTCCGTGCCCCGTGCCACGACCGTTGCCGGGCGCGGTGACGTCGACCCGGCATGGTCCCGGGATGCCGCGGCGCGAGCCGGTATCCCGGAGGTTGCCGTCCGGGCCTATGCGCGCGCTGAGCTGATCCTGCGGGGGACCGACCCATCGTGCGGGCTCGGCTGGACCACGCTCGCCGGACTCGGCTACGTCGAGTCCCAGCACGGCACGATCGGTGGCCGCGCCCTGCTGCCCGACGGCCACTCCTCGACACCGATCCTTGGACCGGCGCTCGACGGCTCGGGCGACTTCGCGGCGATCCCCGCCTCGCCGACGTCCACCCAGTGGCACAACGACCCGCAGTGGGACCACGCGGTTGGCCCGATGCAGTTCATGCCGTCGACCTGGGCGCGGTGGACCTCCGACGCTGACGGCGACGGCATCGGCGATCCCAACGACATCGACGACGCGGCGTACGCCGCCGGGCGCTATCTCTGCGCGGACGGGCGCGACCTGACCTCCGGCTCCGGCTGGGGCGCCGCCGTCTTCAGCTACAACCACTCCGCGGCGTACGTCGACCAGGTGTACGCCGCCGCGTCGGCGTACTCGCAGCGGACGAAGTAGGGCTCAGCCCACGCAGCTCGCGGCGATCTGCGTCGTGCCGGTCCACGTGGCGACGGCGCCGGGACGCATACCGCCCGTGCGGGTGAGCCGGACGTTCGCCGTCACGGTGACGCAGTCGTCGGTCCAGAGCTGGGCGACGTTCTCATGGCCTCCGAGCCCGTGCTTGGTCACCGACGAGGACTCGACGCCGTCACTCACGGTGACCGTCGAGGAGACGTACTTCCAGCCCCGGGGTGCCTGGTCGAAGAAGAGCGAGCCGCACGCGAGGCCGGGGTCGCTCGTGCCGTGCGGAGCCGGTGTCCAGCCGCCGGTGACACGGGCGTCGATTGCCGGCTTGTCCGCCCCGGGGCGGAGCTTGGCGGTGTCCGACGCGGTGCAGGTCGGGACGTGCGGCGCGGAGGCGGCCGGACGCGAGTCCGCGCCGGACGCGTCGGAGCAGGCGGCGAGCGGCAGCAGGCAGAGGAGGGCGAGGGATCCGAGGCGTCGCATGTGCACAACCTAGGCCGGACCCGGCGCCAACTACGGCAGTGACCTGCGCTCACGCCGAGGGCAACGGCGCGTCGGGCTCGACGCGCCGTCCGGCACGGTCGCGCGTCTGCGCACCTGCCGTACTTGGCGCCGCAGAGGCTGTCGGTGGCCGCCCGTAGACTTCGGGGACACCCCGACTCCCGCTGGAGATCGGGCTTTCGTGCTTGTCCCCAGGAGCTCTCGTGGCGCAACTGACCACCCTTGCTGACGCCGTTCTCGCCGAGCCGCACCTCGCCCGCGCGCTCAGCGAGGCGGGCGACACGACCGCGCTCGAGCTCACCGGCCCTGCAGCGCTGCGCCCGTTCGCGGTCGCCGGTCTGGCGCGCACCGGGCGCACGGTGCTGGCCGTGACCGCGACCAGCCGTGAGGCCGAGGATCTGGTGGCGGAGCTGGGCTCGCTCATGAAGCCCGAGCGCGTGGGCTACTTCCCGAGCTGGGAGACGCTGCCGCACGAGCGGCTCAGCCCGCGCAGCGACACCGTCGGCCGCCGCCTCGCCGTGCTGCGCCGGCTGGTCCACCCCGAGGGCGACGACCGGATCAGCGTGATCGTGGCACCGGTCCGCTCGGTGCTCCAGCCGCAGGTGAGCGGCCTCGGTGACCTCGTCCCGGTCGAGGTCGCGGCGGGGGAGACCCACGAGGTCGAGGAGGTGGCCCGACGGCTTGCCGACGCGGCGTACACGCGGGTCGACCTGGTCGAGAAGCGCGGCGAGTACGCCGTCCGCGGCGGCATCGTCGACGTCTTCCCGCCGACCGAGGAGCACCCGGTGCGTGTGGAGTTTTGGGGCGACGACGTCGAGGAGATCCGCTCCTTCTCCGTCGCCGACCAGCGCACCCTGGAGAAGGTCGAGCGGCTCTGGGCGCCGCCCTGTCGCGAGCTGCTGCTGACGCCCGACGTCCGGGCGCGAGCACGCGCGCTGGGGGAGCAGCACCCGCAGCTCCGCGAGCTCACCGAGAAGCTCGTCGAGGGCATCGCCGTCGAGGGCATGGAGTCACTGACGCCGGCGCTCGTCGACGACATGGAGCTGCTGGTCGACCTGCTCCCGCAGCAGAGCACGGTGCTCGTCCTCGACCCCGAGCGTGTGCGCGCCCGGGCCCATGACCTGGTGGCGACCGCCGACGAGTTCCTCGCGGCGAGCTGGGCCGCGGCGGCGAGCGGCGGCGAGAGCCCGATCGACCTCGGCAAGGCGTCGTACCGCGAGATCAGCGAGGTCCGGGATGCGGTGATCGGCCGCGCGAAGGCATGGTGGACGCTCAGCCCCTTCGGCATGGCCGAGGAAGGTGACGACGGGCTCGAGGGCGACATCGTCGTCCCCGCACAGCCTGCGACGGCGTACCGCGGCGACCTCGAGGCCGCCGTCCGCGACATCCGCACCTGGCTCGCCGACGGCTGGACGGTCGCGATCGTCCACGCCGGTTCCGGCCCGGCGCAGCGCATGGTCGAGGTGCTCGCCGAGCACGACATCGCCGCGACGCTCGCCACAGAATCAAGCGACTGGCCCAAGCCCGGTGTCGTCGGCAGCCTCACGGGCGCCCTCGACCACGGCCTGGTCCACGCCGGCAGCAAGCTGGCCATCCTGACCGGCGACGACCTCACCGGCCAGAAGTCCTCCACCCGCGACATGCGCCGGATGCCGGCACGCCGCAAGAAGCAGATCGACCCGCTCGAGCTGAAGGCCGGCGACTTCGTCGTCCACGAGCAGCACGGTGTCGGCAAGTTCATCGAGATGAAGCAGCGCGAGGTCGGCGGCGCCACCCGCGAGTACCTCGTCCTCGAGTACGGCGCGTCCAAGAAGGGTCAGCCCGCCGACCGGCTCTACGTCCCGGCCGATGCGCTCGACCAGGTCACCCGGTACGTCGGCGGCGAGGCGCCGTCGCTCGACCGGCTGGGCGGTGCCGACTGGACCAAGCGCAAGGCCCGCGCCCGCAAGGCGGTCCGCGAGATCGCCGCCGAGCTGATCAAGCTCTACGCCGCACGGCAGGCCACGAAGGGTCATGCGTTCGGACCGGACACCCCGTGGCAGCGAGAGCTCGAGGACGCCTTCCCGTTCCAGGAGACGCCAGACCAGCTGAGCACGGTCGACGAGGTCAAGGCCGACATGCGGCGCGTCATCCCGATGGACCGGCTGGTCTGCGGCGACGTCGGCTACGGCAAGACCGAGATCGCGGTGCGTGCGGCATTCAAGGCGGTGCAGGACGGCAAGCAGGTCGCGGTGCTCGTGCCGACGACGCTGCTCGTGACGCAGCACCACTCGACGTTCGCCGAGCGCATGTCGGGCTTCCCGGTGCGGCTGGCGCAGCTGTCCCGCTTCCAGACGGACAAGGAGGCGAAGCAGGTCCTCGAGGGCCTGGAGAACGGCTCGATCGACATCGTCGTCGGCACCCACCGCCTGCTCGGCTCGGAGGTCCGGTTCAAGGACCTCGGACTGATCATCGTCGACGAGGAGCAGCGGTTCGGCGTCGAGCACAAGGAGCAGATGAAGCGGCTCCGCACCTCGGTCGACGTCCTCGCGATGT
The DNA here is from genome assembly GCF_004337475.1 of Nocardioides jejuensis. Taxonomy (GTDB): domain Bacteria; phylum Actinomycetota; class Actinomycetes; order Propionibacteriales; family Nocardioidaceae; genus Nocardioides; species Nocardioides jejuensis. Next base: position 67,951 of record NZ_SJZJ01000010.1, read on the forward strand.
CGGCCACCCCGATCCCGCGCACGCTCGAGATGGCGATCACCGGCATCCGCGAGATGTCGACGATCCAGACTCCGCCGGAGGAGCGTCACCCGGTCCTCACCTACGTCGGCGCCTACGAGGACCGCCAGGTCATCGCCGCCGTGCGCCGCGAGCTGCTGCGCGACGGTCAGGTCTTCTACATCCACAACCGGGTGCAGTCGATCGAGAAGGCTGCCGCGCGCATCCGCGAGCTGGTGCCCGAGGCGCGCGTCGCCACGGCGCACGGCCAGATGAACGAGAAGCAGCTCGAGCAGGTGATGCTCGACTTCTGGGAGAAGCGCTTCGACGTCCTCGTCTGCACCACGCTCGTCGAGTCCGGTCTCGACGTCTCCAACGCCAACACGATGATCATCGAGCGCGCCGACATGCTCGGCCTCTCGCAACTGCACCAGCTCCGTGGTCGCGTCGGCCGAAGCCGTGAGCGGGCCTACGCCTACTTCCTCTACCCGGGGGAGAAGCCGCTCACCGAGACCGCACACGAGCGGCTGGCCACCCTGGCCCAGCACTCCGACCTCGGCGGCGGCATGGCGATCGCGATGAAGGACCTCGAGATCCGCGGCGCGGGCAACCTGCTCGGCGGCGAGCAGTCCGGCCACATCGCCGACGTCGGCTTCGACCTTTACGTACGCCTGGTCGGCGAGGCCGTCGCCGAGTTCAAGGCCGATGGGTCTGCACCCGACGTCCTCGACGAGGTCCGCATCGAGCTGCCCGTCGACGCCCACCTCCCGCAGGACTACATCCCGACCGAGCGCCTGCGCCTGGAGATGTACAAGCGACTGGCCGAGGTCCGCAACGACGATGACGTCGTCGCGATCAGCGAGGAGATGCTGGACCGCTACGGCAACCCGCCGACCTCCGTCACGAGCCTCCTCCAGGTCGCGCGCTTCCGGGCGCGTGCCCGCCAGGCCGGGATCTCCGAGGTCACGATCGCGGGCAAGCACGTGCGCTTCGCGCCCGTCGACCTGCCGGACTCCAAGGTGGTCCGCCTCAACCGGATCTACAAGGGCTCGCTGGTCAAGCCTGCGACGAGCACTGTGCTGGTGCCACGGCCGCTGACGAAGCCCATTGGTGGCCAGCCGATCCGCGACCTCGAGGTGCTCGAGTGGGCGCGGCTGGTGATCGACTCCGTGCTCGACGCGCAGGACTGACGCACCGGGGGCAATGGCCCATCGGGACCGGATACCGCTGGTGTCCGGACCGGGGGCGCACCCACTCCGGGTGGGCCTAGCGTGGGTCCATGGACCCTCGGCCGGGCCAGGACTCCGAGCTCCAGCGCCTGTGGGCGGAGATGGAGACCGGCCACATGGAGGACGCCGCCACCACCGCGGCGCGCCTCCTCGTCGGTACGCCGGAGCGGTCGGTGCGTGCCGAGGTCGAGGGTGTCATCGGCCTGATGCTGCTGCGTACGGGAAGGCTGGCGGAGTCAGCGGCCCGCATGCGGGTGGCCGCCGACCTCGCCACGGTCCCGGCGGTGAAGGGCCTGTACCTGGCGCGCGCTGCGTCCGCGAACTTCCTCAGCGGCGACGTCGACGCCTGCCACCTCCTCGCGGCCCAGGCGCGGATCCTCGGCGAACGCGGGCGCGACCCCAACGTCGTGGCTGAGGCGCTCGCCGCGGAGGCCGCCGTCGTGCACGCCCGCGGGGACCCGGTGGCGGCCGCGCGGCTGGCCCATCGTGCCCGTGACGCTGCCGGACGCGAGGGGCCCGGGGCGGTCTCCCACGCTGTCACCGCGATCATGCTCTCCGCAGCCTGGCTCGACGCCGACCGGGTCGCCGACGCCGAGAAGGCCCTGGACGACGCGATCGAGGTCGGTCGGCTGGCCGGGATCGATCTCGCTCTCCCGTGGCTCCTCGGCTTCCGGGCAGTGGCGCGGTTCGTGGCCGGCGACTGGGGCGGCTCCGAGCGGGACTGCAGCCAGCTGGTGACGCTCGCCGAGGCGACCGGCAACCTCGTCGCCAGCCCCATCGGCTGGGGAGTGGCCGCACTCGTCGCCGCCGGCCGCGGCGACTCCTTCTCCGCCCGCGAGCTCGTGGCCACGGCGGGTGTCCACCGCCTCAGCGCCGTCGGCTCGTACGGCGAGGACTGGCTGCTGCTGGGCCGGGCGGTCGCTGCCACGTCGGCTGCCGAGGGGCACCGCCATCTCGTCGGTGCCTGGTACTGCAGCCGACAGCGCCCCTGGTTCCTGATGTGGCGGCTGATCGCGCCGACCCTGGTCCGGTCGGCACTGCGCGTCGGAGACCATGAGCTGGCGGTCGACGTCGCACGCGTCGCGGAGAACGGGGCGGCGCTGATGCCGCTCGTGGCCGGGGCACGGGCCTGCGCTGACCAGTGCGCCGGGCTCGTGGCGGACGACCCCGAGCGCCTGGCCCGCGCCGTCGCGGCGTACGCCGGTGTGGGTCGGCCGTACTGGAAGGGCAAGGCGCTCCTCGACCTCGCCCGCTGCTGGATGGGGCGCGGTGAGTCGGCACGCGCCCTGCCGCTGTTGCGTGAGGCGACGGACATCTTCCACGACCTCGACGCGACCCGGGCGGCGGCGCAGGCCGGGCTGTTGCTGGCGCACGCCAGCGATGCATCGTCCCGGTCGGTGCCGGTGGCTGATCCGCTCGACCGCCTCACCCGTGCCGAGCGGGCGGTGGCCGCGCGGGCAGGGCGGGGCATGACCAATCCGCAGATCGCCGAGGAGCTGTGCCTGTCGGCTCGCACCGTCCAGGCGCACCTCTCCAGCGTCTACGCCAAGCTGGCGATCGCGTCGCGGGTGCAGCTGGCCGCCCTCGTTGCTGGTGCTGAGGGCCTCCACGGGTGACCCCAGTACGGCGGGCCCCCGGTGCCACTGGGGTCCGCGGATACGCCATCCGGCGGATGCCGACGGGCAGCCCACAAGAGGACGGTGGGACCACGCCCCGACAAGGAGACCCCGATGTCCCACGAACTCCCGACCTACGTCGCCACTGCCACGACCGGCTCCGGTCACGTCGCCCGCCATGCGGTCGCGACCGTCATCTCGCCGCGTCAGCCGGCCGAAGCGACGTACGACGAGCGGCCGCTGCGCGCGCTCCACCAGCGGTGGGTGACCGTCGTCGACGGCTGCTTCGAGACCGAGATGGAGTGCGGCGACGGTGAGCCGGTCGACGCGCTCCGCGTCGCCTGGGCACACGCCCTCGAGCACTCCGCGGACATCAAGCGCGAGCTCGACACCTATTCCGGCGACCCGCTGCACGACCACCTGACCGAGCACCACCTGCTGCGCCTGGCGCAGGCCACCGGGATCCTCCGGCCGGGTCACTCGATGCACGAGGCTCTCGACGAGATCGAGGGGCTGCTGCGCAGCGTCGCGCCGGCTGCCGCGGAGCGCAGCACCTGGCTCGGGCGCCGGCGGCGTGCGGCCGAGGAGCGCCGGCTGATCATGGCGTCGATGCGTCCGTCCTGACGGACGCGCCGACCCGGATCGCGTGCACTTCGTGGTCCCACCGGGTTTGATGGCACGGTGACCCACGTACGCCGGGTGGCCCTCGCCGCCCTCGCCCTCGCCGCCGTCAGCGCCACCTCTGCCTGCTCCGGTGGCCCGGCGCTCCATCCCGGTGATGCTGCGGTGGTCGACGGCCACGCGATCCGTCTCACCACCGTCGACGACCTGGCTGCTGACTTCTGCACGCTCGAGGAGCCGGGACTCGCGCAGCAGGGCGCGGTTCTCCCGATGGCGCTGCTGCGCAGCGCTGCAGCGGAGACGCTCGTGACCGATGCACTGCTGCCGGCGTTCGCGAAGGAGGTCGGCATCGACATGGCGACGGTCCGTGACGGCGTACGCAAGGAGGCGGCGAAGCAGGCCGCGACGCTTCCCGAGGACATCCGCTCCGTGGCCACCGCGCGGCTCGAGCTCGAAGGTGCCCGTCAGGCCGTGCTGCAGCTGGTCGGGCAGGCCGGTGCCCAGTCCCCGGATCAGGCGGTGGCGCTCGGCGCGCAGCTCTTCAAGGCGTGGCGCGCGAAGCAGCACATCGACCTCGACCCGCGCTTCGGTGCCGTCGACCTCGACGCCCTCCAGTGGGACGGCGCCAACGGATCCCTCTCGGTGCCCGCCGACGACGCAGCCGCGCCGCTCGACCAGAAGGCCGCCGCCGCGCTGCCCGCGGACCAGCGCTGCGGCTCCGTCGCGGGATGACAGCTCCCGGCACGCCGGCCGAAGCCGGGGGAGAGGGGCTCGTCGAGTTCCTCGCGCTGATGCGGGTCATGCGTGAGCGGTGCGCCTGGAAGGGTGCCCAGACCCACGAGAGCCTCGCGCCGTACCTCCGCGAGGAGGCCGACGAGGTGCTCGAGGCGATCGCTGAAGGCGACCCGCAGCACCTCTGCGACGAGCTGGGCGACCTGTTGCTGCAGATCTACTTCCACGCCGCCATCGCCGAGGAGGCGGGCGCGTTCACCATGGACGACGTCGTCGCGGGCCTGACCGCCAAGATGCGTCGCCGTAACCCGCACGTGTTCGGCCCCGAGGCGTCGTCGGGGCGGGTCTACACCCTCGAGGAGATCGAGGAGATGTGGCAGGCGGCGAAGGCCGCCGAGCGCGAGCTGTAACGCGGTGTTCTCGCCGCCACCGCGGGGTTGCAACACCGCAGGCGAGACGAGAACACCGCGTTACAGGTCCACGCGCCGCGCCGCCTCCCGAGCCCCACGTCGTACGCCGATAGGCTGGCCCGCGACAACATCCCTGTCGTAACCCAGGAGCAAGAGTGGCTTCCATCGCTGCCGTCGGCGCCCGCGAGATCCTCGACTCGCGTGGCAACCCCACCGTCGAGGTCGAGATCCAGCTGGAGGACGGCGCGTTCGGTCGCGCCGCAGTCCCGTCCGGCGCTTCCACCGGTGCCTTCGAGGCCGTCGAGCTCCGTGACGGTGGAGACCGTTACGTCGGCAAGGGCGTCGTCGGCGCGGTCAAGGCCGTCGTCGAGGTGATCGCCGACGCGATCATCGGTCTCGACGCCGAGGACCAGCGCCTCATCGACCAGACGATGCTCGACCTGGACGGCACTGCCAACAAGGGCAAGCTCGGCGCCAACGCGATCCTCGGCGTCTCGCTCGCCGTCGCGCACGCCGCCGCCGACTCGGCCGGTCTCCCGCTCTTCAAGTACGTCGGCGGCTCCAACGCCCACGTCCTCCCGGTCCCGATGATGAACATCCTCAACGGCGGTGCCCACGCGGACACCAACGTCGACATCCAGGAGTTCATGATCGCGCCGATCGGCGCCCCGTCGTTCGCCGAGGCCCTCCGGGTCGGCGCCGAGGTCTACCACACGCTCAAGGGCGTCCTGAAGGAGAAGGGCCTGGCCACCGCGGTCGGCGACGAGGGTGGCTTCGCGCCGAACCTCGAGTCCAACCGGGCCGCCCTCGACCTCATCGCGGAGGCGATCGCCAAGGCCGGCTACGAGCTCGGCAAGGACGTCGTCCTCGCGCTCGACGTCGCCGCGACCGAGTTCTGCGAGAACGGCTCCTACACGTTCGAGGGCCAGCAGAAGTCGTCGGCCGAGATGATCGCGTACTACGCGGACCTCGTCGCCAACTACCCGATCGTCTCCATCGAGGACCCCCTCGACGAGGAGGACTGGGACGGCTGGAAGCAGATCACCGACGAGCTCGGCGGCAAGACCCAGCTCGTCGGCGACGACCTCTTCGTCACCAACACCGAGCGTCTCGTCCGCGGTGTCACTGGTGGCCAGGCCAACGCCATGCTGGTCAAGGTCAACCAGATCGGCTCGCTCACGGAGACCCTTGACGCCGTCGAGTACGCCCACCGTGCCGGCTACAAGAACATGATGTCGCACCGCTCCGGCGAGACCGAGGACGTCACGATCGCCGACCTCGCCGTCGCCACCAACTGCGGCCAGATCAAGACCGGCGCCCCGGCCCGCTCCGAGCGCGTCGCAAAGTACAACCAGCTCCTCCGCATCGAGGACCAGCTCGGCGACGCGGCCCGCTACGCCGGCGCCTCGGCGTTCCCGCGCTACCAGGGCTGATCGAGCGATGGCGCAGCGTCGTACGCCGTCCCGCGGGGTCTCCCGCGGGCAAGCCGGACCGGGCCGAGGCCTGGCCGCCGGGCGTACGACGCTGCGCAACGCCGCCGCTGCTGCGGCGGCCGGAGCCCGCGAGACTCCCCGCATCACGAGTCGTGCCGTCGTCCTCCTGCTGGTGGTCGCGGTGCTGACGGTCTCGTGGGCCTCGAGCTTCCGCGCGTGGTTCCAGCAGCGGGCCGAGATGGACCAGCTACGCTCGCAGATCAACGCGACGCAGGCCCAGATCGACAAGCTGAAGGACGAGAAGATGCGCTGGAAGGACGACGCCTACGTCCGCCAGCAGGCCCGCCTCCGCTTCGGTTACGTGATGCCGGGCGAGGACAGCCTGATCGCGCTCGACGAGAACGGCCAGCCGATCGGCTCGGTCGAGAGGCTCGCCGACCCCGCCGACGCCCCCGGCACGGATCCCGTCGCGTGGTACTCCACCGTCTGGGACTCCGTGGAGGCGGCCGGCAACCCCGAGGAGAAGCAGTGACCATCGACGCCCGTGACGTCGCCGCCGTCGAGGCCCAGCTCGGGCGCCTGCCGCGGTCCATCCACGAGATCGGTCACCGCTGCCCGTGCGGCAACCCCGACGTCGTGACGACGCCGCCGCGCCTCGAGGACGGCACGCCGTTCCCGACGACGTACTACCTGACCTGTCCGCGCGCTGCGTCCCGCATCGGCACCCTCGAGGCCGATGGCCTGATGAAGGAGATGCAGGACCGCCTGGCCACCGACGCGGACCTCGCGGCCCGCTACCGCGCGGCCCACGAGGACTACATCGCGGCGCGCACCGAGATCGGCGAGATCGCCGGCTGCGACGTCCCCGAGATCGCCGGCATCTCCGCCGGCGGCATGCCGGATCGCGTGAAGTGCCTGCACGTCCTCGCCGGCCACTCGCTGGCCCGGGGCCGTGGCGTCAACCCGCTCGGTGACGAGGTGCTCGACATCCTCGGCGACTGGTGGGCGTCCGGGCCCTGTGTCGGTCCCGGCACCGAGAAGCCCTTCTCTTGAGCAAGGTCGTCGCCGCGATCGACTGCGGCACCAACACGATCAAGCTGATGATCGCCACGCTCTCGGAGCAGGGCGCCGAGGTGCACGTGCGCACCTCCCGCATGGTCCGCCTCGGCCAGGGCGTCGACCGGACCGGCTACCTCGCCGACGAGGCCATGGAGCGCGCCTTCGCCGCCCTCGACGAGTACGCCGACCTGATCCGGCAGTCCGCCGAGGAGGGGCGCCGCGTCGAGGCGATCCGGTTCTGCGCGACCTCGGCGACGCGCGATGCCTCCAACGGCGCTGTCTTCGCCGCCGGCGTGAAGGCGCGGCTGGGCATCGAGCCCGAGGTCGTCGCTGGTCACGAGGAGGCGCGGCTCTCCTTCGACGGCGCCGTGCGCAACCTTCGCTCCGTGCCGCAGGCCCCTGTGCTGGTCCTCGACATCGGTGGTGGGTCGACCGAGATGATCCTCGGTGCCACCGAGCCCAGCGCCGAGCACTCGATGGACATCGGCTCCGTGCGCATGCACGAGCGACACCTGCACACCGACCCGCCGACCGCAGCGGAGATCGACGCAGCCGTCGCCGACATCGACGCGCACCTCGACGCCTGTCCCGTCGACCCGTCGCTGGCGCACACCGTCGTCGGTGTCGCCGGCACGATCATCACGGTGGCAGCCGGTGTCCTCGAGCTGACCAGCTACGACCGCGAGGCGATCGACCAGGCCGTCCTGGACCGCGACGCGGTGCATGCCTTCGCCCAGCGCCTACTGGCGATGAGCGTCGAGGAGCGCCTCGCGCTGCCGTTCATGCACCCGGGCCGTGCCGACGTCATCGGAGCCGGTGCGCTGATCCTCGACCGCATCCTGCGGCGTACTTCTGCGGAGAGCATCGTGGTCTCCGAGGCGGACATCCTCGACGGGATCGCCTGGTCGATGGCCTGAGTGCCCATGACTGAGCTGCTTCCGCATCCCCTGACCGGCGCGCTGTTCGCCTCACCCGTTCCTCCGGGGACCGGGTGGCCCGACGATCCGGTCCCCTCCGACGGGTCGCCGTTGGGGGATCTTGCGGCCGGGATCTCGACCTGTCGTCTGTGCCCGCGGCTGGTCGCGTGGCGCGAGACGGTTGCGGTGGAGAAGCGGGCGTCGTTCGCGGACCAGCCGTACTGGGGCCGCCCCATCGCCGGCTGGGGGAGCGAGACCCCGCGCGTGCTGATCGTCGGCCTCGCCCCCGCGGCTCATGGCGGCAACCGCACGGGCCGGATCTTCACCGGCGATCGTTCAGGCGACTGGCTGTTCGCCTCGCTGCACCGCGTCGGACTCGCAGCTCAGGCGACGAGCGAGCATGCCGGCGACGGCCAACGGCTGATCGATGCCCGGATGGTGGCCACGGTCCGCTGTGCCCCGCCGGACAACAAGCCGACCACGGAGGAGCGCGACACCTGCGCTCCGTGGATCCAGACCGAGATCGAGCTCGTGGCGCCGTACGTCCGTGCCGTCGTGGCGCTCGGCGCCTACGGATGGGACGCCGCGCTCCGCACCTTCAAGGGGGCCGGCTTCGACGTGCCGCGCCCCAAGCCGCGCTTCGGCCACGGCGCCCGTGCGGTGCTGACGGCGCCGGACGGGCGCGAGGTCGTGCTGCTCGGCAGCTATCACCCCAGCCAGCAGAACACCTTCACCGGCAAGCTCACCGAGCAGATGCTGGACGCGGTGCTCGGCGAGGCCGCCCGCGCCTGATCAGCCGGCGGTGTGGGCGATGACCGCCGCAGCGGACGCGGCCGGCGACTCCCAGAAGAACATGTGGCCGACGCCGTCCAGCAGCTCGAGCGTCGCATTCGGCACGAGCTCGGCGAGGCGCTGGCCCGCCTCCACCTTGATCACGTCGTCCACGGTGCCGTGGATGACCAGGGTCGGAACGCCGAGGTCCGGGAGCTGCTCGCTGGCGTGGTGGGCGACGGCGGCGTTCATCTGCATGAGGATGACGGGACCCGGCACCTTCACGGCCGCAGCGTCCTCGCAGAACGCCGCGAACCGGCCCGGCTCGGCGGCGCAGGCGGGGGAGACGTTGGCCTCGAACATCAGCCGCGCGGAGGACTCCGCGTCCTCTGCCTGAGCCGCCTCGGCCAGCTTGCCGACGCCCGGCGCCCAGGCGTCGGCACCGTCCGGCCAGGTGCAGCCGAGGGTCAGCGTGCGGACCCGCTGCGGATGGGTGAGCGCGACGACCTGGGCGATCGCGCCGCCCATGGAGATGCCCATGACGTGCGCGGTGTCCCACCCGAGGTGGTCCAGCACGGCGACCGCATCGGCCGCGAGGTCATCGAGCGTGAAGCCCGGCTCCGCGTAGAAGCTCTGCCCGATGCCCCGGTTGTCGAACGCCACGACGTCGTGGTGCTCGGCGAGGGCAGCGAGGAACTGCTCCGACCACATCCGGTGGTGACCGGCGACGCCCATGACCAGGAGCAGGGGCGAGCCGCTGCCGCGACGGACGTACGCGATGTCGCCGGCAGGAGTCGGCGCGAACTGGATCTCGGACATGGCCGCACGCTACCGGCCGGAAAACGCGGCGAGGGCGGCGCCCGCCTGTCACTAGGCTGGGCGCCGCCCCCGTAGCCCAACCGGCAGAGGCAGCCGCCTTAAAAGCGGCACAGTGTGGGTTCGAGCCCCACCGGGGGCACTCAGGCCAGGTCGAACCGCGCGCGCTGGTCCTCGGGGACCAGGTCGACGTAGTCGCGGTTCTTCTGGATGAAGCCCCGCACGAACGGGCAGAACGGCAGCAGCACGAGGCCCCGGGCCCGCACGTCGTCGAGGGTCTCGCGGATCAGGATCTTGGCGAGACCCTGACCGGCGTACGCCTCGTCGATCTCGGTGTGCACGAACGCCAGCAGGCCCTCGTGCGGCTCGTAGACGGTGAACCCGGCCAGGCTGCCGTCGACGTGGATCTCGTAACGGTGCTCCGCAGGGTTGTCGCGTACGACGATCTCGCTCATGTCGCTTCCTTCGTTGCTGTCGTGGTGGGTCAGGCGGACTTGACCGCGGAGACCTCGAACTCGAGCGTGATCTTGTCACTGACGAGCACGCCGCCGGTCTCGAGTGCAGCGTTGAAGGTGATGCCGAAGTCGCTGCGGGTGATGACCGTGGAGCCCTCGAAGCCGGCGCGGAGGTTGCCGTACGGGTCCTGGGCGACGCCCTCGAACTCGAACGGGACGGTGACCGACTTCGTGACGTCCTTGATGGTCAGGTCGCCGGTGACCTCGAGGACGTTGCCCGTGGCGACGGCCGACGTCGAGGCGAAGGTGATCGTCGGGTACTTCTCGATCTCGAAGAAGTCGCCGGTCTTGAGGTGACCGTCGCGGTCCGCGTTGCGGGTGTCGACCGAAGCGACCTGGATGGTGACGTCGATCCTGGCCGTGTCGATGCCGCCGTCGATGACCGCAGTGCCCGCGAAGTCGTTGAACGAGCCGCGGACCTTGGTGACCATCGCGTGGCGGGCGACGAAGCCGACCCGCGAGTGCGTGGTGTCGAGGGTCCAGGAGCCCGTCAGCTCGGCGAGCGAGGCGGGAACGGTGGTGGTGCTCATGACTATCTCCTCTGGTCGTAGAGCGTCCCCGATTTGAGTGACGCGTCATCTACTTCCTTCATAGTGCTCCTTTAAAGGTGATGTGTCAACCAATGGCGTATGATGGGTTCATGACGACCCCGTGGCTCTCCGACGAGCAGCAGCGCATCTGGCGCAGCTGGCTGCGTCTCAACCGCGAGCTCAGCGCGACCCTCGCCCGCGAGATGTCCGCGAGCTCGGATCTCTCGATGGCGGACTTCGGGGTCCTCGTCCAGCTGACCGACGTGGCCGACGGCCGCGTCCGCATCTCCGAGCTCGCCGACAACCTCGGCTGGGAGCGCAGTCGCGTCTCCCACCAGCTCAAGCGGATGCAGACGCGCGGCCTGGTCGAGCGCTTCGAGTGCGCCGAGGACGGTCGTGGCTCCTTCGTCGGGATCACCTCCGCCGGCCGCGAGGCGATCGGCGAGGCTGCCCCCGGTCACGTCGCCGAGGTACGCCGCCTGGTGGTCGACCACCTCGACGCCGACGAGCTCCGCGACTTCGGCCGTCTGGTCGATCGCCTGCTCGAGCCGTTCAACGGCTGACGACACCGACGGTTGCTGATCGGGAACTCCGTGCCCCGTTCGCCCGTTGTGCGGAGTGTCGTCCCGCCTAGACTGGTGGGGCAGGACGGTGCGTCAGATGGGCGCCTGTCACGAGATCTCCAGGAGGGACCTCGATGAGGAGCAACAACCCGGTCTTCAACAACAGCGCCGAGTTCAACGGTCGCGGTGGTTACGGCCAGACGGCCTACCCGCAGCAGGGCTACGTCCCCGGCGAGGTCGTCGGTGGCACCTACGCGCCCGCCGGGCGCCGCATGTCGATCGACTCGGTCGTCCAGTCGACGGGCATCTCGCTCGTCGTCGTCGTGCTCGCCGCGGCTGCGACGTGGGTCCTGACCGGCGACATCAACGGCCTGGACAACTACAACAAGCTGTACGCCGCGTCGATCATCGGCGGTGGCCTGGCTTTCGTCCTGTCGATGGTCAACTCCTTCAAGAAGGTGATCAGCCCGGCGCTGGTCGTCGCGTTCGCGGCGGCTGAGGGTGTCGCGGTCGGCGCCATCAGCAAGACCGTCGGCGTCTTCATCGGCGAGGGCATCGTCATGCAGGCGGTCCTCGGCACCTTCGCGGCGTTCGCCGGCACGCTGGCGGCGTACAAGTTCCTGAACATCAACGTCAGCGACAAGTTCCGCAAGGGCGTCGTCGCTGTCATGTTCGGCATGGTCGCGCTCAGCCTGCTCGAGGTCGTCCTCGGCCTCTTCGGCAACGGCATCGGCCTCTTCGGCATGGGCCCCGCGGCCCTGCTGTTTGCCGTCGCCGGTCTGGTCATGGGCGTCTTCATGCTGATCCTCGACTTCGACTTCATCGAGAAGGGCATCGCCTACGGTCTCGACGAGCGCGAGTCGTGGCGTGCGGCCTTCGGCCTCACCGTCAGCCTCGTCTGGATCTACACCAACCTGCTGCGGATCCTCGCGATCCTCAACCAGGACTGACGTCCAGGTTCCGCGCGAGCTCGACCACGGACGAGCAGCCCGCACGGAATCCGCGAAGCCCCCGTTCTTCGGAACGGGGGCTTCGTGCGTCTGCGGGGTGAGCGCGGTGATGTGTGGTGCGTCCATGGCGCAATGGATGCGCCACAGGCGCACCGCACCGGCGGCGGCTCTGCCGTCAGCTCGCCGCGGACTCGTTCAGGCGGGCTCGAGCTCGGCCGACGGCTTCTCGACCGCGACCTGCGGCTCGCGACGGCGGTGGCGCAGCTCGACGAGCAGGCCCCGTACGCCGCGGGCGGGCTCGCGCGTGCCGTCGAGCTCGGTGCCCGGCGTACGGGCAGCCTCGGAGGCTGCGCGGGTGAGCGACCGGACGCCCTCGCCGCGCGCTGCCTGCGGGGTGTCGTCGACCGGGCCGAGACCCAGCGCGGCCAGCGCGGACGGCAGCAGGGCGCCCGCGAGGGCCGCATAGCCGGCAGCCGACGGGTGGAAGCGGTCCGGGCCGAACAGGTCGGTCGGGCGCGCCTCGAACTCCGGGCCGAGCATGTTGCCGAGCGACACGGAGCGGCCGCCGGCCTCGACGATCGAGATCGCCTGGGCCTTCGCCATCCGTCGGGACATCATCCGGGCCCACTGGCGCAGGGGCGGGTTGATCGGGCGGACCGTGCCGAGGTCGGGGCAGGTGCCCATGACGACCTCGATGCCGGCGTTGCGCAGGCGCCCCAGGCAGAGGTCGAGGTGCATCGTCGACGTGCCCGGCAGGACGCCGTGGGTCACGTCGTTGGCGCCGATGGAGATGATGACGAGCTCGGGCTCGATGAGCAGCGCCCGGTCGACCTGGTCCATCAGGTTCTCGGTCTGTGCGCCGACGACCGCGAAGCAGCCGAGATAGACCCGGCGGTCGGCCGCGGCCGTGATGCCCGAGGCGAGGTGGGCGCCGGGCGTCTCCTCGACGTCGTCGACGCCGTAGCCGGCCGCTGCGGAGTCGCCGAGCAGGGCGATGCGGATCGCCGGGCCGGGACGCTTCCGGCCGTACCAGCCCGAGGCGTTGGGGGGCGGCTCGTCGAGCGGGTCCCCGATGGCCCGGCGGGCGATCAGTGCCTCGGCGCGCATGACGCCGTACAGCCCAAGACCGAGCGCAGACACGCTGCCGCCGCCGACGGCGGCTGCAGAGGCCACCTTGCGCACGGTTTCGGTCCTGGACATGTCCACCACTGTAGGTGACAGGGTCTCTCCACTCAGGTCTTCGGTCGGTCTCCCTCCCGCCCCTTCCACCCAGGTCTAGCCTGACGGACGTGGACTACGCGAACTCGCTCCTGGACCTGATCGGCAACACCCCGCTGGTCAAGCTCAATGCCTCCCTTGACGCGGTCGGCACCACCGGCCCGCTCGTCCTGGCCAAGGTCGAATACCTCAACCCCGGCGGCTCCGTGAAGGACCGCATCGCGACCCGGATGATCGAGGCCGCCGAAGCCTCCGGAGCGCTCAAGCCGGGCGGCACGATCGTCGAGCCGACCTCCGGCAACACCGGCGTCGGGCTGGCGATGGTGGCCCAGCAGAAGGGCTACCACTGCGTCTTCGTCTGCCCCGACAAGGTCAGCGAGGACAAGCGCAACGTCCTCAAGGCGTACGGCGCGGAGGTGGTCGTCTGCCCGACCGCCGTGGCCCCGGAGCACCCGGACTCCTACTACAACGTCTCGGACCGGCTCGCGAGCCAGCCCGGCGCCTGGAAGCCGGACCAGTACTCCAACCCGCACAACCCGCGGTCCCACTACGAGACGACCGGCCCCGAGATCTGGCGGCAGACGGACGGGAAGATCACGCACTTCGTCGCCGGCGTGGGCACCGGCGGCACGATCAGCGGCATCGGTCGTTACCTCAAGGAACAGAACCCCGCCGTGCAGGTCGTCGGCGCCGACCCCGAGGGCTCGGTCTACTCCGGCGGCACGGGTCGTCCCTACCTGGTCGAGGGCGTCGGCGAGGACTTCTGGCCCGAGACGTACGACCGCGCGATCGCGGACCGGATCATCGAGGTCAGCGACGCGGACTCGTTCGCCTTCACGCGGCGGCTCGCGCGCGAGGACGCCCTGCTGGTCGGCGGCTCGTCGGGCATGGCGGCGTACGCAGCGAAGCAGCTGGCCGAGGAGCTGGCGGCCGAGGGCCGGACCGATGCGGTCATCGTCGTCCTGCTGCCCGACTCGGGACGTGGCTACCTGACCAAGGTCTTCAACGACGAGTGGCTCGCGTCGTACGGCTTCCCGACCGGCAGCGAGGAGGCGGCGGAGAAGACGGTCGGTGAGGTGCTGCGCGGCAAGTCCGGACAGCTGCCCGACCTGGTCCACACCCACCCGACCGAGACGATCGCCGACGCGGTCCACATCCTGCGTGAGTACGGCGTCTCGCAGATGCCCGTCGTCCGCGCCGAGCCTCCCGTGGTGGCTGCGGAGGTGGCCGGTTCGGTCTCCGAGCGGACGCTGCTCGACGCGCTCTTCGGCGGAACCGCCCGGCTGACCGACTCCGTCGAGAAGCACATGTCGGCGGCCTTGCCGACGATCGGCTCGACGGCCGCTGCCTCGGAGGCGGTCGCCGCACTCGAGCACGCCGACGCGCTGCTCGTGCAGGAGGACGGCAAGCCGGTCGGGGTGGTCACCCGGCAGGACCTCCTCGCCTACATCGCGCGGGGCTGACGTGGCATCGGCTGACGAAGTCGCGGCCCGGCTCGAGGACGCCCTGCGCCGGATCGCCGAACGTGACCGGCTGCGGGAGCGCGTCGCCGCCGTTGTTGCCGCCCGTGACGAGGCACGGCAGGCGGCCGATGCCTCCGCGGAGGACCTGGTCGCCGAGCAGGCCGACGTCACGCGGCTCGAGACGGTGTCGCCGTCGCGGATCTGGGCCGCGCTCACCCTGCAGCGCGACAGCGCCCTCGCCCGCGAACGGGCCGAGCGCGACCGGGCGTCGTACCTCGCTGCCGAGGCCCACGGGCGTCACGCGGCGCTCGACGCCGACGTGTTCCGGCTCAACCAGCAGCTCTCGGCGTACCGCGAGGTGGATGCCGAGCTGGAGGCGGCGGTGGTGGCGAAGGAGGAGTTCCTGGCTGCGACCGGTGCGCGGTCGGGGGCCGAGCTCGCGGGCATCGCCGAGGAGCGGGGAGCGCTCGCGGCTCACCTCGAGGAGCTGCGCGAGGCCGCCGTGGCGGCGGTGGATGCGCGTCGGGCGCTCGCCGATGCCGAGCAGCTGCTCGGAAGCGCCCGCAGCTGGTCCAACTGGGACACGTTCATGGGCGGTGGGCTCTTCACCGACATGGTGAAGTACGACCGGGTCGACGAGGCCACGCGCGCGATCGGTGCCGCGCAGCGCGCGCTCGCCACGCTCCAGCGGGAGCTCGCCGACATCGGGTCACAGGCGGCGCTCAAGCTCGAGGCGTCGCTCGGCGAGAAGGTCTTCGACACGCTCTTCGACAACATCTTCTCGGACTTCGCGATGCGCTCGCGGATCGTCGACTCGCACGACACGGTGCGGCACGTGCTGCCGCGGGTCGCCGCCCTGCTGAAGCCGATCGACGAGGAGATCAGCTCCGTGGACGCGCGGCTGGCCGAGCTGGAGGCCCGGCGCACGACGATCCTGGGCGAGCTGCTCTGAGCGTCACGCGTCCACGTCGACGAGCTTCGACCGGCTGGTGTGGCCGCGCAGGATCGTGATGCGTGACTTCGGCACCCCGAAGTGATCGCTCAGGAGCTTGATCACGCCGTCGTTGGCGGCCCCGTCGACGGCCCGCTCGCGCACGAAGAGGGTCAACGATCCGTCGTCGGCGACCTCGACGAGAGGGCCCTTCTTCGAGCCGGGCTTCACCGTCACGCCGTAGCGCGGCACGGGCTCAGGCCTGGCCGCGGTGGCTGCTGCGGTGGACGGGCAGCTCGATCGTGGGCGGTGCCGGGGTGTCGTCCGAGGCGGCGACGTCGGGCACGTTGCCGTCGACGTACATCCAGCGGCCGGCGCGGCGGCTGAAGCGGCTCCGCTCGCGCATCTCGTCGACCCCCTCCGGCGTACGCATGCGGGCGGTGAACTCGACGACGCCAAGGTCGTCGTCGGGACCGCCAGCGACGATGTCGTGGATGGTGAGGCCGATGAACTCCACGCCGCGACCCGGGCTGACGTCATCCGGTCGCGTGCGGGGGTGCCACGTGCGGAAGACGTGGTCCAGCTCGCCCAGTGCGTACGCCGAGTAGCGCGACCGCATCAGCTCTTCCGCGGTGCGCGCCTGGGCGGCGCCGCTGATCAGACGACCGCAGCACACGCCGTAGTTGGACCCCGTGCCGCAGGGGCAGAGGCGGGGGTAGCCGGTGAACTCCATCACGGCCACCCTAGGGCTGCGGGAGGCAGTCGTCACACCCGCGCGCCGGGCGGCTACCGTCGCAGGGTGCCCAGCCTGACCCACCGCATCGTCGCCTTCGCCCTCCCGCGCCTCAACCCGGCGGTGGTCATCACCGACCCGGAGCGGCTCCGCGCCTCGCTGGTGGCCAAGAACCGCACGCGCCAGACCACGCCACCGGCCTGGCTCGCGAAGCACTTCGACGTGACCGTCGAGGACATCGGTTTTCCGGTGTACGTCGCGACGCCGCGCGGTGGTTCGTTCGCCCGGACGCTGGTGCACCTGCACGGCGGATCGTTCACCGCGACGGCGCACGTGCGGCAGTGGAAGTTCGCGGCGGCACTGGCCCGGCGCACGGCGGCGCGGCTCGTGGTGCCGGCGTACCCGCTGGCGCCGGAGCACACCTGGCGTGACTCGGTGCCGGCCCTGACGGCGTACGTCGCGGGGCTGTGCGCGGACGGGGAGGTCGTGCTCTCCGGCGACTCGGCCGGCGGTGGCATGGCGCTCGCCGTCGCCCTCGGGGTGCGCGACCTGGTCCGCTCCGGCGGGGCGACCGCGCAGCCGACGAAGCTGATCCTGATCGCACCGTGGGCCGACCTCACCCGTTCGGCGCCCGGCACGGAGGAAGCGGCGGAGCGCGACCCGTGGCTCTCGATCGAGAACCACGACACCTACGCGCTCTTCTGGGCCGGCTCCGAGGCAGACCTGGTCCGCACCGAGGTGTCGCCCGCGCTGGGCGACCTGACCGACCTGCCGCCCGCGATGCTGCTCTGCGGCACCCACGACATGCTGTACGCCGGCGCCGAGGCCCTCGCCGCGCGGGCTGCTGCCGTCGGGTGGCCGGTCGTCTTCGAGGTCGGGCATGGGCTGCTGCACGTGTACCCGATCCTGCCCGTGACCGAGGCGCGTGGTGCGTTGAAGCGGCTCGCGGCGTTCGTCAACGGCTGACGGGCTCAGCCGCCGAGTGACATGCCGTGACCGGCAGCCCAGACGAGCGCGAACGGGTAGTACGCGCCGGCGCCGAGCAGGGCACCGAGCGCGAACAGACGCGCGTTGCTGAAGACCAGGCAGCCGACGGCGACCAGTGCCACGAGGAGCGCCGTCCCGAGCCCCCGCGGTTCGAAGAACTCCAGGCCGTCCGACACGATCGACACGATGGCGGGCAGCGCGAACCCCGCGAGAAGTCCTCCGCCGAACGACGGGCGGGTCGCAGCCTGCTCCATGGCGCGACGCTAGCGCTCTCCGATCAAGACCGCTGAGATATCAGTCAGGGACCTTGACGCCCGTGGCCGAGTGGCAGCGGTAGCCGTTGGGGTTCTTGTAGAGGTACTGCTGGTGGTAGTCCTCGGCGTAGTAGTACGTCGGGGTCGGCTTGATCTCGGTCGTGATCGCGCCATAGCCCGCACGCGCGAGCACCGGCCCGTAGCCCGTGGTGATCTCGCGCGCGACAGCCTCCTGCTCAGGAGAGTCGAAGTAGATCGCGGAGCGGTACTGCGTGCCGACGTCGTTGCCCTGGCGGTAGCCCTGGGTCGGGTCGTGCACCTCGTAGAAGGCGCGCACCAGGTCGGCGTACGACACGACGTCGGGGTCGAAGACCACCCGGACGGCCTCGGTGTGGCCGGTCATGCCGGAGCAGACCTCTTCGTACGACGGGTGCGGCGTCGTGCCGCCGGCGTACCCGACGGAGGTGGACCAGACGCCGGGGATGCGCCAGAAGATCTCCTCGGCACCCCAGAAGCAGCCGAGCCCGAAGAGGGCGACGTCGAGGCCTTGCGGCACGTCGTCGGTGACGAGCGGCGAGCCGAGCACGAGGTGCTTCTCGGCGAGCTGGAACGGCTGGGAGGGGCGCCCCGGCAGGGCGTGGTCGGGCGACACCATCTCGGTCTTCTTGAAGAACATCGGGCCTCCTTCAGGCCCCTCCATTGTGCCCGGGGGCGGCAAGCCCGTCAGTCGCTGAGCCGGTAGAAGCGGAAGAAGCTGAAGCCCTCGATCGGCAGCACCGCGAACGACGAGAAGCCGGCCGCTTCGGCGTACGACTGGAGGGTGGCGGGACGCATCACCGTGCCCGTCGCGACCGTCGGGTCGCCGCACATGCTGTCGGGCAGGCAGACCAGCAGGCTGAAGCCGTACATCACCCGCTCGATCTCGTCGCCGAGCGGCGCGAACGCCTCTGCGACGGCCTCGTCCATGACGACGAGCGAACCGCCCGGCAGGAGGGCCTTGCGTGCTGCCGCCAGCACCTC
This sequence comes from Nocardioides jejuensis, assembly GCF_004337475.1. Classification (GTDB taxonomy): domain Bacteria; phylum Actinomycetota; class Actinomycetes; order Propionibacteriales; family Nocardioidaceae; genus Nocardioides; species Nocardioides jejuensis. The sequence goes on from NZ_SJZJ01000010.1 coordinate 86,716, forward strand.
GACGGGGCGGGGCATGTCGTGCACGCACTCGAAGGCGAACGCCATGTCGAAGCTGCCGAGCGCGTCGAGCGAGTCGGCGTCCGCGCAGACGATCCGGACCCGGTCGGCGAGCCCGGCCTCCGCGACGTTCTGCTGGGCGAGAGCGACCGTCGGCGGGTCGATGTCCACGCCCACGAAGGTCGCCTCGGGATAGGCGCGTGCGAGGCCGATCGTCGACCAGCCGACACCACAGCCCACGTCGAGCACACGCGCCCGGAGCTGGCTCAGCACGTCGTGCACCGCGGGAACGCCGGCGAGCGCGTCGCCGAGCGGGCCGGAGAACCACGGCCGGTTCTGGTCGCCCTGGGCCTCGCGTGCCTCGGCTCCGAGCTGCGACCAGCTGACGCCGCCACCGCTCCGGTAGGCGTTGAGGAGGTCGGGCAGCAGCGGACCCACCGCGCCGAACAGGCGGGTCACGGGGGCGATGTAGGCCAGCGAGCTGGCATCGGTCATCACCTCGGCCACCGCCGCGGGGATTGAGAAGACGCGCTCGTCGGGCTCGCCGTCGCGCTCCACCGTGAGCAGGCCGCAGACCGCCTGCTGCTCGAGCCACTCGCGGGCGTAGCGCGGGGCGGTACCCGTGCGGGCGGCGAGCTCGGGGGCGGTCGCGGGACCGTCGTTCGCAAGGCTGCGGTACCAGCCGAGCCGGTCGCCGAGGAATGCGGAGAGGACCTCCAGCATGCCCAGCAGCGATCCGAAGAGACGCTCGGCGACCTCGTCCGTGGTCTGGTGTGTGGCATCCATGCTCCACTGTCGCGCCGTGCCGCCGCGGGTGGAAGCGGAACCGTCGAGGACTGGGGACGGCTCCGGCATCACCTGCTCCGGTGGGCCCCGGGTCTAGGCTCGCGAACGTGAGCCAGGACCACACCCAGAAGGCCGGGTTCGAGACCCGGGCGATCCACGGCGGCTACGAGCCGGACCCCACGACCGGTGCGGTCATCCCGCCGATCTACGCGACCAGCACCTACAAGCAGGACGGCGTCGGCGGGCTGCGCGGCGGCTACGAGTACAGCCGCTCGGCCAACCCGACCCGCACCGCGCTGGAGGGTGCCCTCGCGGCGGTCGAGCAGGGGGAGCGCGGCTTTGCGTTCGCCTCCGGGCTCGCGGCCGAGGACACGATCCTGCGGGCGCTGACCAGCCCCGGTGCCCACGCCGTCATCCCCGACGACGCGTACGGCGGCACGTTCCGCCTCTTCGACAAGGTCGCGCGCCCGTGGGGCCTCGCGCACACGCCGGCCCATCTCGCCGACGTCGACGCGGTCCGCGCGGCGATCCGGCCGGGGGAGACGGCGCTCGTCTGGGTCGAGACGCCGACCAACCCGCTGCTCAGCATCGGAGACATCGAGGCACTGGCCGCCGTCGCCCATGACGCGGGCGCGCTGCTCGTCGTCGACAACACCTTCGCCTCGCCGTACCTCCAGCAGCCGTTGACCCTCGGTGCGGACGTCGTCGTCCACTCCACCACCAAGTACGTCGGCGGGCACAGCGACGTCGTCGGCGGTGCGGTGGTCGTGCGCGACCTCGAGGTCGCGGAGCGGATCGGCTTCCACCAGAACGCGATGGGTGCCGTTGCGGGGCCGTTCGACAGCTTCCTGACCCACCGCGGCCTGAAGACGCTCGGCGTACGGATGGACCGGCACTGCGACAACGCGGAGCGGGTCGTCGACTTCCTCTGCAGTCACCCGGCCGTCGGCACGGTCATCTACCCGGGCCTGGAGACGCACCCGGGCCACGAGGTCGCGGGCAAGCAGATGAAGCGCTTCGGAGGCATGGTCAGCTTCCGGGTCAACGGGGGAGAGCAGGCGGCCCTGCGGGTCTGCGAGAGCACCCATGTGTTCACGCTCGGTGAGTCCCTCGGCGGCGTCGAGTCGCTGATCGAGCACCCGGGCCGGATGACGCACGCGTCGGTGGCCGGCACGGCTCTCGAAGTGCCTGCTGACCTGGTCCGGCTCAGCGTCGGCATCGAGACCGTCGACGACCTGCTCGCCGACCTGGAGCAGGCACTTGGCTGAGCAGCCGGGACCCGGGGCGCCGGACGTCCGCTTCTCGCTGGCCAACGAGCGGACCTTCCTGGCCTGGCAGCGCACCGCGCTCGGGATGCTCGGCGCCGGCGTCGCGGTGCTGCATCTGCTCGACCGCGACCTCGCGGTCTGGCTGCTCGGGGTGGTGCTGCTGGCCGGCGGCGGGTGCTGCGCCGTCCTGGGCTGGTGGCGCTACCGCGCGGCCGAGCGCGCGATCGAGGTCGGCGGCCGGATCGGGCCGTTGGTGATGGCTCCGATCCTTGCCGCAGCAGTGGTCGTCGCGGTTGTCGCGGCGCTCGCTTCCGCGCTGCTCTGAGCGCGCCCACCGATGCCCTAGCCTGACGAGCGTGAAGGACGAGCACCCGAGCGACGAGCCCGCCCACAAGGCACCGCTCTCCGCGACCCAGGCAGACGCGTCGACGGACACCGAGGCACAGGCGGAGTCCGACGAGAGCCGCACCGAGAAGATCACGCACCTGCTCGCCCAGCAGTGGGCGCAGCTGCGTGCCGAGCGCCGCAACGACGTCGAGCCGATCCGCACCGGCCCGTCGAACTTCAGCCGCGCGCAGGTCCCGTGGGGCCTCGACCTCGCCGCCGCGTGGTCCTGGCGCCTCATCGTCATCGCCATCGCCTCCGGCGGTGTCGCCGCGGCGATCTGGCACTTCCGCGTGCTCACGATCCCGCTCGTCATCGCGCTGCTGATCAGTGCGCTCGCCACTCCGCTCGTCCGGCTGCTGGCCCGTCTCGGCATCCCCCGCGGGCTCTCGGCAGGCGTGACGGTCCTCTTCGGCCTGGCCCTCGTGGTGGGTCTGCTCACCTTTGTCGGCAACCAGGTTGCCGCCGGCGCAAGCGACCTCGCGGACCAGGTCGCCGGCGGTCTCGGCGAGATCCGCCGCTGGTTGCAGACCGGCCCGATTGACGCCAGCGACTCCCAGATCAACGACTGGATCGCGTCTGCCCAGAAGACGATCACCGAGCGCTCCAAGCACATCCAGATCGGTCAGGTCACCGAGTGGACGACGGCCGTCGGCCACGTCGTCGCCGGCATGTTCATCGTCCTGTTCGCGACGTACTTCTTCCTCGCCGACGGGCACCGGATCTGGGCCTGGCTGGTCCGGATCTTCCCGCGCGCTGCCCGCGAGGCGGCCGACTCCTCGGGTCGGGTCGCCTGGGTCTCGCTCACGCAGTTCGTCCGCGCGACGGTAATCGTCGCCCTCGTCGACGCGGGCGGCATCATGATCGGCGCGCTCGCCCTCGGCGTACCACTGGTGCTGCCGATCGGCGTCCTCGTCTTCCTTGGCGCCTTCGTGCCGATGGTCGGTGCCACGCTCGCCGGACTGGTCGCCACGCTCGTCGCGCTCGTCACCGTCGGGCCCGTGAAGGCGCTGATCATGCTCGCCGTCGTCGTCGGCGTTCAGGAGGTCGAGGCGCACGTGCTGCAGCCGCTCGTGCTGGGCCGCTTCGTCTCCGTCCACCCGCTCGGCGTCATCGTCGCGATCGGCGCGGGCGTGATCCTGGCCGGCCCTGCGGGCGCACTGATCGCGGTGCCGCTCGCCGCCGTCGCCAACGCGGTGGTGGCCCACCTCGGCCGCCTCGCCGATCCGGAGTACGCCGCGCAGGTGCATGCCATCGAGGGACCGGCAGGAGGGGCTCCGTGAGCCTGACGCTCGCCGACGTCGAGGCTGCCCGGGACATCCTCGCGGGCACGGCCGTCCGTACGCCGGTCGTCGAGTCGCGCTGGCTCTCGGACCTGACCGGCCAGCAGGTCCACCTCAAGTGCGAGAACCTCCAGCGCACGGGCTCCTTCAAGCTCCGCGGCGCCTTCGTGCGCATCGCGCGCCTGTCGGCTGAGGAGCGGGCCGCCGGTGTCGTCGCGGCGAGCGCCGGCAACCACGCCCAGGGTGTGGCCCTGGCTGCGCAGCAGCTCGGCATCCCGGCGACGGTGTTCATGCCCGAGGGCGCCCCGATCCCGAAGGAGCGCGCGACCCGGGCGTACGGCGCGGAGGTGGTCTTCGCCGGCCGCTACTTCGACGACGCGCTCCGCGAGGCGCTCGCGTACGCCGCACGGACCGGCGCCACCTTCATCCACCCGTTCGACCACGCCGACGTGGTCGTCGGCCAGGGGACCGTCGGGCTGGAGATGCTCGAGCAGGTGCCCGACGCAGCGACGATCCTGGTGCCGGCCGGTGGTGGCGGTCTGGTCGCCGGCGTCGCGCTGGCCGTGAAGTCGCTGCGCCCCGACGTACGCGTGGTGGCGGTGCAGGCCGAGGGTGCCTCGGCGATCGCGCCGTCGCTCGACGCGGGTGCACCCGTGGCGCTCGAGGCGATGAACACGATGGCCGACGGCATCGCTGTCGGCCGCCCGGGTGAGGTGCCGCTGGCGCTGATCCGCGACCACGTCGATGACGTCCTCAGCGTGTCGGAGGAGTCGCTCTCGCAGGCGCTGCTCAGCCTCGTGGAGCGCGCCAAGATGGTGGTCGAACCAGCCGGAGCCGCCGCGGTCGCGGCGCTGGTCGAGCACCCCGATGCCTTCTCCGGCCCGATCGTCGCGCTGCTCTCGGGCGGCAACATCGACCCGCTGCTGCTCGGCAAGGTGATCCGGCATGGCCTCGCGTCAGCCGGCCGCTTCCTGAACCTCGCGGTCTCGCTGCCCGATGTCCCGGGGGCGCTCAACGCGCTGCTCACCGAGATCGCCGCGGCCCAGGCCAACATCCGCACGATCGGTCACGACCGCACCTCGTCGTCGCTGCGGCTCGACGAGGTCGAGGTGCGGATCGAGTGCGAGACCCGCGGCACGCCGCACGCGGAGGCGCTGATCGCCCGCCTGCGCGAGCTCGGCTACAAGGTCCTCTGACGCCGAGACGGGGCCTGTGCCGCGCCGAGACGAGGCTTGTGCCCGGCACAGGGCCCGTCTCGGCGCGGCACGGGCCTCGTCTCGGCAGTCAGGCAGAAACGGCAACGGCCCCGCTCCCTTGCGGGAACGGGGCCGTCATCAGTGAGCGAATCAGCTCGCGTCGGTCTCCGGGTGCTCGGCAGCCGGGCCGTCCGCCGTGGTCTCCAGCGGGGGGACGTCCGGGACGGCCGAGACCTTCTGGCCGACGAAGGTGAACGTCGCGGTCGGACCCTCACCCTCGACGTCGACCAGGACGATCTGCCCGGCACCGATCTCACCGAAGAGCAGCTTCTCGGCGAGGATGTCCTCGATCTCGCGCTGGACCGTACGACGCAGCGGGCGCGCGCCCAGGACCGGGTCGAAGCCGCGCTTGGCGAGCAGCTCCTTCGCGGCCGGCGTGAGCTCGATGCCCATGTCGCGGTCCTTCAGGCGCTTCTCGACCGACGCGATCATGTTGTCGACCATCGCGATGATCTGCTCCTGCGTCAGCGGCGGGAACACGATGACCTCGTCGACACGGTTGAGGAACTCGGGACGGAAGTGCTGCTTGAGCTCCTCCGAGACCTTCGCCTTCATCCGGTCGTAGGAGCCAGCGGTGTCGGCGCCCTGCTGGAAGCCGAGGCTGACTCCCTTGCTGATGTCGCGCGAACCAAGGTTCGTGGTCATGATGATCACGGTGTTCTTGAAGTCGACGACACGGCCCTGCGAGTCGGTCAGGCGACCTTCCTCGAGGATCTGCAGCAGCGAGTTGAAGATGTCCGGGTGGGCCTTCTCCACCTCGTCGAAGAGGACGACGGAGAACGGCTTGCGGCGCACCTTCTCGGTGAGCTGGCCACCCTCTTCGTAGCCGACGTAGCCCGGAGGCGAGCCGAAGAGGCGCGAGACCGTGTGCTTCTCGGAGAACTCCGACATGTCGAGCTGGATGAGCGCGTCCTCGTCACCGAAGAGGAACTCGGCCAGCGTCTTCGACAGCCACGTCTTACCGACGCCCGACGGGCCGGCGAAGATGAACGAACCGCCGGGGCGCTTCGGGTCCTTCAGGCCGGCACGCGTACGACGGATGGCGCGGGAGAGCGCCTTGACGGCCTCTTCCTGACCGATGACGCGCTTGTGCAGCTCGTCCTCCATCTTGAGCAGTCGGGTCGACTCCTCCTCGGACAGCTTGACGATCGGGATGCCGGTCGCGACGGCGAGGACCTCGGCGATGAGCTCCTCGTCGACCTCGGCGACGACGTCCATGTCGCCGGCGCGCCACTGCTTCTCGCGCTCGGCCTTCTTGCCGATGAGCTGCTTCTCCTCGTCGCGGAGGGCAGCGGCGGCCTCGAAGTCCTGGCCGTCGATCGCGGCTTCCTTGCGCTGGCGCACGTCGGCGATCTTCTCGTCGAACTCGCGGAGGTCCGGCGGGGCGGTCATGCGACGGATCCGCAGGCGCGAGCCCGCCTCGTCGATGAGGTCGATCGCCTTGTCCGGCAGGAACCGGTCGGAGATGTAGCGGTCGGCCAGGGTCGCCGCGGAGACGAGCGCCTCGTCGGTGATCGTCACGCGGTGGTGCGCCTCGTAGCGGTCACGCAGGCCCTTGAGCATCTCGATCGTCTCGGCGATCGACGGCT
>NZ_SJZJ01000011.1 GCF_004337475.1 Nocardioides jejuensis
GTGCCAATGGTTGACACACGAGCGCACCAACCCTGACCCCAGCCCGACGGAATACGGCGCGGGCGAGGCCCTCCCCCGAGGAGCCCCGCCCGCGCCGTCGTTCCTGCCCCCGCTGGTCCGGGTACGACGCGATCAGTCGATGCGCGCCACCAGCGGGAGCCGCGACCGGGCAAACAACCCGACCGCGAGTGCGAGGAGAACCGGTACGCCGACCGCGATCTCCGCGAGCAGCAGCCACGGGATGTCGATCGTGTGGGCATTAAGGGCCTGACCGGGCTGGTACGTGACGCCTTCGTAGTAGAAGTCGTGGTCGGTCAATGGCCACGTCGCCGCGATGCCGGGCACCGCCCCGACGATCACGCCCAGGACCGCACCGATGCCACCGATGACGAAGGCAATGCCCATCGCCACGGCACGACTGGTCCGGGGCGCAGCACCCACGGCAGACAGCGTTGCCAGATCCGGGCCGGCGTCAGCGAGCGCCAGCACCGTCGCGGTCAAGGTTCCGCCGACCATCAGCAGGGCTCCGACGGCCGTCAGGACCATCATCACGATCGCGTACGACGGATCGGGCTGCCAGCCGCGCTCGACGTAGACGGACGCCGATTCGCTGACGTCGGTGACCGCAGCGTCGAGCGACTTCTCCTCAGCCCTGCTCACGTCGCGAGCAATCACCATGCCTGCCGGGACGACCTTCAGCCCCAGCTTCGCCGCGGTCCGGTCGCCGATCACGAGATTCGCAGCGGGATAGGCAGACGTCGTCACCGGGAGCGCCGGCATGGTCACACGAGCCTTGGCCCGGGCCCCGCCTTCGGGATCATCCTGGTCACCGACGTGCACCGTGACCGTCGCAGTGTGGGCGGAGGGGACGTGCTGACCGAGGACGATCGCGCCGCCCCGGGCCAGCACCTTTGCTGCAGCCGTCCGTGACGACGCGGGCAGCTCGTCGTACATCTCGTCGACGCTGGAAACCACCTGGACCGCCTGCGAGAACGGGCCGTGCGACTCACCCCAGTAGTCCGACCCGCCCACCTTCATCGTGATGTCCTGGTAGGGGGCGGTGCCGTCCGACTCGGCCGGCCCACGGACGACCCGCGCGTCCGGAGCAATCGACGTCACCGCGGCGATGACGTCCTCCCGCGAGGCTGCGGCCTCCCCGGGCCCGTACGACATGTCGCTGAAGAGGTAGACGACGCCGTGCCCCATGGGCGCCTGCGTCTGGTACTCCTTCTCGCCTGCCGCCTGATCACTCGAGTTGGCGATGCCCAGCGCGACCACTCCGGCGACCGTGGCCATCACCGCACCGATCGCGGGCACGGTCCGCGTCCGGTGACGCAGCCCGTCGCGCACCGCGTAGCGGACCACGAGCGGCGCTCGCCCGGTCAACCGGGCGACGATCCGCAGGAGAAGCGGCATCAGGGCAACCGCACCCAGGACCGTCGAAACGGCACCGAAACCGATCCAGATCTCGCCCGTGCCCGTGTCTCCCTCGACTCCCACAGCCGTGAGCAGGACGCCAAGCGCACCAAGCACGATGCCGAGCAGCGGCGAGAAGCGGGCCGGCGCGGGGTCTCCGCGACGACCAGTCAGCACGCGGACGACGTCCTGTCGCGAGGCGATCCAGGCCGGGACCAGCGCTGCCAGGACAGCGCTCACCAACCCGAACACCGCCACACCCGCGACTTGCCACCAGATCACATGGAAGTCACCGAAGTACTCATCGACACGGGCCTGGATGATCGGCACAGCGGCCCATCCGGCCGCGATGCCGAGGCCGACGCCGATCAGGGCACCGAGGACTCCGATCACGACGGCGGTGGCGAGCACCGCCGAGCGGACCTGCCGCGGGGTGCCTCCGCTGGCGGCAACGAGGGCGAGCTCGCGCTGGCGGCGACGGGCACTGACCGCGAACGCGGGACCGGCGAGCAGCACGACCTCCGTGATCGCCATGACGACAATCAGCACGACGACCGCGAAGTCACTGGCGGAGATGTACATCCGGTCAGCCCACAACTGCTCCTGGCGCGTATCTGCGGCGATGTCCCGGGCGCGCAGCCCGTCGAGACGTTCATTTGCGATCTCACCCGAGCCCGCCCGGGCGAAGACGAAGACGTCGTGGACCGCCCCCGCAGCGTGCGGGTCGGCGATGAGTCCACCCGGCAGGCTCCAGGCCCGCACGCCGGACTTGCTGGAACCGTCCTCGACGACTCCGACGACGTCGAGCGTGTGACCGTCGCGGACCGCGAGCTTCTCGCCGAGACCCGGACCCGCGTCAGCGAGGTGCCCGTTGACGACGACCTCGGTGGCGACCCGCGGCAGCCGCCCGTCGATCAACCGGTAGGTCCCCGTGGCCAGCGGACTGCGGAGGTCCGTCTCGACCGCGTCGACGCGCGCAGCGCCATCGTCGGTCGTCACCCGGACGTTGCCGAGCAGACGCCGCGCGGTGAGAGCGTCCGGACCGACCGCGGCCTGCACGGTGGCCTGCAACGTGTCGACCACGTCGACCACCTTGGGCGCGGTGACGGTGCTGTCGCCGTCGTCGTACCCATAGGTGTTGCCGACTGCCACGCGAACGTCCGCCGTGCCCCACTCGCGATCGATCGACAGCGCCGGCGACACTCCTGCCGTCGCGATCACCGTCGACGCCGCAGAGACACCCAGCACCGGCAGCAGGATCATCAGGAACACCACGGTCGTGCGGCCCTTGTTGCGCCACAGGTCCCGCCAGGCCAGCCGCAGCAGCGGCGTGAACCCCGTCATCGCGCGGCCTCCGCGTCGAGCAGGTCCTCGGGGCCGCGGGCGCGGCCCGACTCGTCGACGACGAGACCGTCCCGTAGGAAGACGACGCGGTCGGCCCAAGCGGCGTGACGCGGGTCGTGGGTGACGAGGAGGCCGGCGGCGCCGGCGTCCACGCGAGCGCGCAGCAGCTTGAGCACCTCTTCACCCGTGGCGGTGTCGAGGGCGCCGGTCGGCTCGTCGGCGAGGATCAGCCGGCGCTGGCCGACGATGGCGCGCGCGATCGCGACCCGCTGCTGCTGGCCACCCGACATGTCGTCCGGGTAGCGGTCTGCGGCGGATGTCAGGCCGACCTCGTCGAGCGCGACCAGCGCGGCGTCGCGGGCACGGCCGCGCTTCCAGCCGTCGAGCTCGAGCGGCAGCGCGACGTTCTCGGCGGCGGTGAGCGCCGGGATCAGGTTGAACGACTGGAAGACATAGCCCACCGACGTACGACGGAGGGCCGCACGCCGGCTCTGCGAGAGGCGCACCAGCGACGTGCCGTCGACGACGACGTCACCCGTCGAGGGGGTGTCGAGGCCACCGGCCAGGTTGAGCAGCGTCGACTTGCCCGAGCCGGAGGGGCCCATGACCGCGACGAGCTCGCCCTGCGAAGCCGTGACCGTGACGCCGCGCAGCGCGTGGACCTCGGCAGCGCCGGCGCCGTGGACCCGGGTGACATCGGCAAGGGTGAGGATGGGGTTCATCGGGCTGCCTCCTCGGCGACGGTGGAGCGGGTCGGGGCGGAGGAACGGCGGGCGAGCCGCGCCTCGCAGTGGTCGAGCCAGCGGATCTCCGCCTCGGCGTTGAAGATGAGCGAGTCGAGGACGAGGCTCCAGGCGAGGTCGGCAGGCTCGTCCGTGGCCGCACCGCGCTTGAGGCGCGTGTAGTCGTGCAGCGCGTTCATGGTCGCGGTGCGCTGGCGCTGGACCAGCGAGGCGACGTCGACGCCGGGGATCGTGACCGCGATGGCGAGCTTGATCGCCAGCTCGTCGCGCGGCGGCTCGCCGCGCCCCACCGGCTCGTCGAACCACGTGGCCACCTCGACGCGGCCGTCGGTGGTGATCGCGTAGCGACGCTTCGACCCGTCCTCGTCGGCCTCGCTGTCACCCGAGGCGGCCTCGATCATGCCGTCGCGCTCCAGGCGCGCCAGCGTCGTGTAGACCTGCCCGATGTTGAGCGGCCAGGTCGAACCCGTGCGGCCCTCGAACTCCGTGCGGAGCTGGTAGCCGTACATCGGACCCTGCTCCAGCAACGCGAGCAGTGCGTGTCGGACTGACATCTGTTTCCCCCTTCCGGAAACCCGGTGACTGCATACTAGGTATGCATACCGAGTATGTGTCAAGGATCTTCGGACATTCGGAGCGGGCTTTTCGTGGTCGTGGTTGACTCCCCGCCATGCGCCTCACCACCCCTGCCCTCGGCCTCGTCGTGGCCACCGCCGCCCTCGGACTGACTGCCTGCGGCGGCCCGGAGACGCCGTACACCGACACGGATCTCGCCGTTGCCGCGCTCGCGTCGGCGATGGCCCCCCAGCTGCCCGCCGACCAGGCGCACTGCACGGCGAAGTCGCTCGTGGACGCCCAGGGTGTCGACGCGCTCACCCGGGCCGGGGCCCTGACCAAGGACCACGTCGCGAAGCTGACCGACCCGTTCGACAAGGCGACCGCCACCGCGCTCGCCGATGCCACGATCGCGTGCTGGGACTGGCGCAAGAACACCGAGAGCTGGGCGTCGCGCTACCCGACGGCGGAGCCGAAGGCCTGGGACAAGTACGTCGCCTGCGCCTCGAAGCTCGACGACAAGCTGCACGCCGCCCTCGAGGCGAGCTACGACAAGGCCGGTACGGCGAAGCCGGCCGCCGCCCTGGCGAAGGCCCAGGACGCCTGCAAGAAGGTCCTCGGTACGCCGGTCGGCTGAGGCCCGCGAGACCCGGGTTTTCGCACGTCGAAACCCGGGTTTTTACGCGTCCAGTCGCGGGTTTCGGCACCAGAACCCGCGACTGAAGACGCCGAAACCCGGGTTTCGGCGGACCAAAACCCGGGTTTCGACGTGTGTGGATCAGGCGGGGAAGGACTCGCCGTTCTTCGCCATCTCGCGCAGCTTCGCCGTCGGGCGGAGCTGCTCGCCGTACTTGTCGGCCAGCTCGTCGGCGCGCTTGATGAACGCGTCGATGCCGTACGACCCGTCAGCGGCGTCGTAGCCGGTGATGAACTGCGCGGCACCACCGGTCATCGGCGGGAAGCCGATGCCGAAGATCGAGCCGATGTTCGCGTGGGCGGCGGACGTGACGACACCCTCCTCGAACGTCTTGGCCGTCTCGATGGCCTCGCGGAACATCATGCGGTCGCGCAGGTCCTGGAGCGGGTACTGCACCTCGGCGCGCGGGAAGAGCTCCGCGACGACCGACGAGATCGAGCCACGCTTGCCGTCGACGTAGTCGTAGAAACCCGCGCCCTTGAGCTTGGACGGACGACCGGCCTCGATCATCTTGTTGACGACCTGCTCGGTGACCGTGAGCTCCTCGATGCCGAGGGCGCTGCGGGTCGCCGTGGCGATCTTGACCATGAGCTCCATGTTGAGCTCGTCCGTGATCTGCAGCGGACCGACCGGGTAGCCGGCCGACGTCGCGGCGCGCTCGATCGAGTACGGCGCCTGGCCCTCGAGCAGGAGCGCGAGGCCCTCCTCGATCTGGGTGCCGATGACACGCGAGGTGTAGAAGCCGCGCGAGTCGTGCGCGATCATCGGGGTCTTCTTGATCAGCAGCGTGATGTCGTACGCCTGGGCGAGCGACTCGTCCGACGTCTCGCCACCGCGGATGATCTCGACCAGCGGCATCTTGTCGACCGGCGAGAAGAAGTGCAGGCCGATGAAGCGGGCCGCGTTGCCCTCGCCGTCGATGCCCTTGGCGAGCTCGGTGATCGGCAGGGTCGAGGTGTTGGAGCAGAGCAGGGCACCCGGCGCGAGGAACGGGATGACCTCGTTGAAGACCTTCTGCTTCAGCTCGACGTTCTCGAAGACCGCCTCGACGACCGTGTCGCAACCGGCAGCGTCGGCCGGGTCGATGGTCGGCGTGATCCGGTTGAGGATCTCGTCAGCCTTCTCCTGCGTGATCTTGCCGCGGGAGACGCCCTTCTCGTTCAGGGCGGCGGTGTAGGCCTTGCCCTTCTCGGCAGCCTCGATGGTGACGTCCTTGAGGACGACCTCGACGCCAGCGCGCGCCAGGACGTAGGCGATGCCCGCGCCCATCATGCCCGCGCCGAGGACGATCGCCTTCTGCGGGACGTACTTCTCGACGCCCGCCGGGCGCTCCTTGCCCGCGTTGATCGAGCCGAGGTCGAAGAAGAACGCCTGGATCATGTTCTTCGCCTGCTGGCTGGTGACCAGCGTGGTGAAGTAGCGACCCTCGATGCGCGACGCTGTCTCGAAGTCGACCTGGAGGCCCTCGGTGGCGGCGGCGAGGATCGCCTTCGGCGCACGGTAGTCGGCCTGCTTGATCTGCTTCTTCAGCATCGGGGCGAACGCCGGGAGCATGCCGGCGAGCGACGGGTGCGCCGGGGTGCCACCCGGGATCTTGTAGCCCGGCTTGTCCCACGGCTGCGCGATCTCGTCCGGGTTGGCCTTGATCCACGCCTTGGCGGCCGGGATCAGCTCGTCCTGGGTGGCGACGAGCTCGTCGACCAGGCCCTTGGCCTTGGCGGCCTCCGGCTTGAACTCGGTGCCCTGGCCCAGGATCTCCATGAGGGCGGTCGCGAGGCCGAACATGCGGACGGTGCGGGTCAGGCCGCCACCACCCGGCAGCAGGCCGAGCTTCACCTCGGGCAGGCCGATGGAGTACTTGCCGTCGACCGCGATGCGGTGGTTGGTGGCGAGGGCGATCTCGAGGCCACCGCCGAGCGCGGCGCCGTTGATGGCGGCGACGACCGGCTTCGGGAACGTCTCCAGCTTGCGCAGGACGGCCTTGAGGTCCTCGACCTCGGCGAACACCTCGGCGGCGTTCTCTTTGCGGGCCTGGAGGAGGAGCTTCAGGTCGCCACCGGCGAAGAAGGTCTTCTTGGCGGAGGCGACGACGACGCCGGTGACCTGGTCGGCCTCGGCGTACAGGCGCTCGACGGCGGCCTTCATGGACGCCTGGTAGAGCGCGTTCATGGTGTTGGCCGACTGGTTGGGGTCGTCCAGCGTCAGCGTGACGATGCCATCGGCGTCGATGTCGTAACGGACAGCGGTCTGCTCAGTCATGTCTCTTTCTTTCCTTCTCAGTCCGCTGCTCAGAGAGCTTCGACGATGGTCGCGATGCCCATGCCGGCGCCGATGCACAGCGTGGCGAGGCCGTAGCGCTTGCCCTGGCGCTTGAGCTCGTCGACGAGCGTGCCCAGGATGATGGCGCCGGTGGCACCCAGCGGGTGACCCATCGCCATGGCGCCACCGTTGACGTTGACGACGTCCTGGGTGATGCCCATGTCCTTGATGAAGCGGAGGGCGACGGCCGCGAAGGCCTCGTTGATCTCCCACAGGTCGATGTCGTCGACCGTCAGGCCGGCCTTCTCGAGCGCCTTGTACGCCGCCGGCGCGGGGCCGGTGAGCATGATGGTCGGCTCGGAGCCGATGACCGCGGTCGCAACGATGCGCGCCTTCGGGGTCAGGCCGTGCTTCTTGCCCGCCTCCTCGGAGCCGATCAGCATGAGCGAGGCACCGTCGACGACGCCGGAGCTGTTGCCGCCGTGGTGGACGTGGTTGATCTTCTCGAGCTCGGTGTACTTCGACAGCGCGACGTCGTCGAAGCCGGCGTCGACACCCATCGCGACGAACGACGGACGAAGGCCGCTCAGGCCCTCCACGGACGTGTCCGGGCGGATCGTCTCGTCCGTGTCGAGGATGACGAGACCGTTCTCGTCGCGGACCGGAACGACGCAGTCGTCGTAGTAGCCGTTGGCCCAGGCCTTGGCAGCACGCTGGTGGGACTGGGCGGCGAGCGCGTCGCAGTCCTCACGGGTGAAGCCCTCGAGGGTCGCGATCAGGTCGGCGGAGACACCCTGCGGGATGAAGTACGTGTCGAGCGACGTCTTCGGGTCCATGGCCCAGGCGCCACCGTTGGAGCCCATCGGCACGCGGCTCATCGCCTCGACGCCACCGGCGAGGATCAGGTCCTCCCAGCCGGAGCGGACGCGGGCGGCGGCCTGGTTGACGGCCTCGAGGGCGGAGGCACAGAAGCGGTCGATCTGGACGCCGGCGACCGTCTCGGCGAGGCCGGCCTTCACGGCGGCAACGCGCGCGATGTCGGAACCCTGGTCACCGATCGGGGTGACGCAGCCGAGGATGACGTCGTCGATGCCGGCGGTGTCGAGACCCTCGTTGCGCTCCTCGATCGCGTTCATGAGCGAGACGACGAGGTCGATCGACTTGACCTCGTGGAGCGAGCCGGTCTTCTTGCCTCGACCACGCGGCGTACGCACGTGGTCGTAGATGAATGCTTCAGCCATCAGGATTCCTCACAGAGCGAATTGGTACACCGTGTACCCGGTGATCATAACTGCAGGTCGGCACATGTCGTACCCGTGGTTCCGGTCACACGGATGAAGCCTCGGCGTCCGGACGGGAGCGGTCAACAGGGGGCGATGGTGCGGCGCTTGCCCGGCACCCGCGGCTCACGGCGCGGCACCGCGCGCGAGAACGTCTCGATCAGCAGCCTCCGCGTCTGGCTCGGCAGCACGACGTCATCGATGCCGAAGCCGTCGGCACCCAGCAGCGGGTCGATGTTGGCCCGCATCAGCTCGATGAACTCGGCCCGCTTCTTCTCCGGCTCCGGGTCGTCGAGATAGACCGACTTGAACGCGATGTCGACCGCACTCTCGACCGGGATCGCGCACAGCTCAGCGGTCGGCCAGGCCAGGCTCAGGTCGGCGTCGATGCTCCGGCCGCCACCCATCACGACGTACGCCGCGCCGTACGCCTTGCGGGTGGTGATCACGACACGAGGGACGGTGGCGTTGGCCAGCTCGAACGCGATCCGCGCGCTGCGGCGGACCAGGCGGCTCTCCTCGGCGGCGGTGCCGACCTGGAAGCCGGGCATGTCGATGAGGACGACGACCGGCAGGCCGAACGTGTCGCAGACGGCCACGAAGCCGCCGAGCTTCTCCGACGCCGGACCGTCGATCGCTCCACCGAAGACCTGCGGCTGGTTGGCGACGATGCCCACCGGCCGGCCGGCGAGGCGGACGAACGCGCACACCATGTTGGGCGCATAGCCGGGCTTGATCTCGAAGACGCTCTCGTCGTCGGCGAGCCCCTCGATGACGTCGCGGACGTCGTACGCCTGGCGCATGTTGGCCGGGACCAGGCTGTCGAGCCGGTCGGCGAAGTGCCCCGGACCGGCGGTGCGGTCGCCGACGTTCTGGGCGCCGTCCTGCCAGGACGGGAGGTAGGAGAGGTAGAGCCGGATCGCGTCGAGCGCCTCGTGCTCGTCGTCGACGGCGAGGTCCACGACGCCGCGACGGGCGCAGTTGTCGGCGCCGCCGAGCTCCTCGTTGGTGGCGTCCTCGCCGGTGCCGTTCTTCACCAGGAAGTCGCTGCTCAGCCCCATCGTGCCCATGCCGCGGACGATCACGACGAAGTCGCAGCACGCCGCCAGGTTGCCCGGTGCACCGAAGCCCGGGCCGAGCATCGCGGAGACCAGCGGCACGTAGCCGGAGAGGTCGCACATCTTCATCAGCAGCTCGGATCCCGGGGCTGCGAGCCGCGAGTCGAGCGCCTCCTGCATGCGGTGACCACCGCCGTCGTGCAGCAGCACCATGGGGATCCGGTCGTGCAGCGCGCGGTCGGCGATGCGCATCACCTTCGCCATGCCGACCGCGCCGTTGCTGCCACCGAGCACCGTGAAGTCGAACGCCGCAATCGCGACCGGCCGGCCGTCGACGTACCCGATGCCGGTGACGACGCCGTCCGCCGGCGCGACCAGTGGCGCGGCTCCGTTGTTGGAGGGGCCCGGGCCGGCCAGGCCCCCGAACTCGATGAACTCCTCGCCAGCGAGGTAGGCGATCCGCTCCCGCGCGGTCAGCTTGCCGCGTGCGTGCTGCTTCGCGACCTTGTCGGCGCGCGCGTCGTCGAGGAGCGCGGCGCGGGCCGTCTCGACGCGAGCGACGAGGACCTGCTCCGCGGTCAGCCCGACCGTCTCGGGACCGGCGGTCGGGGTGACGATGTCGGTGGTCATCAGTGCTCCTCGGGAGTGATGGCAGTGAGAGTGGTCAGCAGGAGCGGCTTGAGCGAGCGCCACTCGGCGTCGAGGTCGGCATCGACGTACAGCGCACGGCGCATGGCCAGGCCGCGCATCGTCGCGACGGCATACCGGCCCGCAAGGGCGCCAGCGGGCGTCGCGAGCTCGGGAGCGATCGAGGCAGCCAGCGCGACACCCTCGCGATCGATGCGCTCCTCGACGGTGAGGAGGTGCTCGCGGAGCTCGGGATTGGTCCGGGCGGCAACCCACAGCTCGAGCGCCACCACGAATGTCGGGCCGGCGTAGAACTGCCACACGACGTCGAGCGCCGCTTCGGCTCCGCGACGCGGCTCGCGCTCGAGATCGGCCCGGGCATCGGCGATCCGACGGGCAGCGAGAGCATCGACCGCTGCCGCGACGAGGGCGGCCTTCGTGCCGAACTGGTGAAGATGCGTGCCGACCGTGCGCCCGGCCCGCTTGCACACGTCCGCGACCGTCAGTCCGGCGAACCCGGACTCGTCGAGCACCTCAAGCGCGGCATTCAGCAACTCCAGTCGACTTGCGGCGGTGCGCTCGGCCTGGCTGCGACCCACGGCCCGCGGTGGGCTCTCCGTCGTCATGCGTCGACGCTAGCACTCTTACGTTATGGACGTAACGCAAATGGCGGATGGTTTTTGGCCCCGGGGCGTCGGCTGCGGCCAGGCCCGGAGGTCTGGCGCAGCGGGTGGCGCCGTAGGCTCGACAGCACCGGAAGGAGCACCATGCGCAAGGACCAGACCGCCCCCGACTTCGAGCTGCCCGACCAGGACGGGAAGCCCTGGCGACTCTCGGAGGCACTTGCCGACGGCCCCGTGGCGCTCTTCTTCTACCCGGCCGCCAACACGCCGATCTGCACGAAGCAGGCCTGCCACTTCCGCAACCTGTCCGCGGAGTTCGCGGCTGCCGGAGTCCAGCGCGTCGGGATCAGCCGCGACCAGATCGGCGTCCAGGCCGGCTTCAGCGCGCGGTTCGACCTCGACTACCCGCTCCTCGCGGACGTCGACGGCGCGGTGGCCTCTGCGTACGGCGTCCGGCGAGCGCTCGGCGGCATCGTCCTGCCGACGAAGCGGTGGACGTTCGCGATCGCCCAGGACGGGCGGATCGCCGACGTCATCAGCAGCGAGCTCAACGCCACGGTCCACGCGGACCGGGCGCTCGCCGCCCTCAGCCAGGCCTGACCCCGGCGCCGGTCAGGCGTCCCGCTCGAGCACGAAGAAGTACGGCGCGGGGTGCTCGCGGTAGTCCATGACGCCGAGCAGGGTGTCCGCGTCGACCCGACGGAAGACGTCGATGATCGGCAGGTCGTCGTAGACCATCGCGGCCGACACGACGCCCCGGTGCTCGACGTTGCGCAGGCGCGCGCCGTGGCGTCGGGTGCGGAGCAGCGGACGCATGCGCCCGCTGATCGGCTTCGCCCGCTCCACGAGCGACGGCGGCACCCTGCCGGCGAGCCCCAGCGGCATGCGCCGCGGGCTCACGGGATAGATCGCGCCCGACGCCGTCCGGAAGAGCAGCGGGTGCACGTGGTCGATGTCGTCGAACTGCTTGCCGTACCAGCCCGAGGGCTCGAGGAGCCCGTCGAGCGGGTGGCCGGTCGCGATCTCCCAACCGTGCCAGCGGCCCGTGATCGCGGCCGCGTCGACCGCCGCGAGCGAGTCGAAGAAGGCCAGCGCGTCAGCGGCATCAGCGCGTACGCCGAGCTCGCGCAGTGTCGTCAGGGGATTCGTCATCAGGCGGCGCCTCTCAGGCGGGAAGGCGGAGTGCGCCGGGCGCGGATGCCGGGACCGCCGGCTGGTGCGGCGCGACGGCACCGATCCGCGAGTACGCCGCCCCGAGCGCGGGCCGCGGGTCGGCCTCGCCCTTGTTGGGCCAGAAGGACATCGCCCGCTCGGCCTGGGCGGTGATGGTGAGCGACGGGTTCACCCCGAGGTTGGCGGTGATCGCCGAGCCGTCGGCGATGTGCAGGCCGGGGTGGCCGTAGATCCGCTGCCAGGGGTCGATCACGCCGGTGGCCGCGGAGTCACCGATCGTGCAGCCGCCGATGTAGTGGGCGGTCGCCGGGATGTTGAAGATGTCGGTGACGATGTTGCCGGTGTCGGCGTCCGCGTGCGCGGCGTACTGCCGGGCCACGTCGTGAGCCACCGGGATCCAGTCGGGGTTCGGCTCCCCCGTGCCCTGCTTCGTCTTGAGCAGCCCTCGCTTCAGGTAGGAGGTGAGCGAGTTGTCGAGCGACTGCATCACCAGCAGGATCACCGACCGCTCCGAGGCCCGCCGCACGCTGAGCGAGCGGGCGAACATCAGCGGGTGCAGCACCATCGTCAGCAGGAACCTGAGGAAGCGGAACGCGCCGCCGTCCACCATCGGCACGGTCTGGAGGAAGAGCGAGTTCTGGCCCTTGCCGTAGGTGCAGACCTCGACGTGGGTCTGCGGCTCGGGATGGATCGAGGACGTGATCGCCACGCCCTGGGCGAAGTCGTGGCGGCTCTGGCTCTGCACGCCGATGATCGCCTCGGAGTTGGAGCGGGTCAGCTCGCCGAGGCGGTCGGAGAGACCGGGCAGCGTGCCGTCGTCCTTGAGCTTGTGGAGCAGCTTCTGGGTGCCGAGGGCGGCGGCCGCGAAGACCACCTGGTCGGCCGTGAAGGTGCGGCGTCCCTTGCGGAGCTTGCCGTTGGAGCGCTCGGTCTCGACGACGTACCCGCCCGTGCCGTCCTCCGCGACGGAGGTGACCGTGGTCAGCGGGTGCACCTCGGCGCCGTTCTTCTCGGCGAGGTGGAGGTAGTTGAGCGTGGTGGTGTTCTTCGCGTTGTGCTTGCAGCCGGTGAAGCACTCCGAGCAGTGGATGCAGCCCGCGCGCCGCGGCCCGGCGCCACCGAAGTAGGGGTCGTCGACCTCCACGCCTTCGTTGCCCTCGTTGAAGAAGACGCCGACGTTGGTCTTGTGGAAGGTGTCCGCGACACCGCGGTCACGGGCGACCTGCAGCAGCAGCTCGTCCTTGGGCCCCATCCGCGGGTTCTCGACCACGCCGAGCATCCGCTTCGCCTGGTCGTAGTGCGGCGCGAGCTCGTCGGCCCAGTCGGTGATGTGCTGCCAGGCCGGGTCGCGGTAGAAGTCCGGCAGCGGCTCGTAGAGCGTGTTGCCGTAGATCAGCGACCCGCCACCGACGCCGGCGCCGCTGAAGACGAGGCACTTGCCGAGCGCGCTGATCCGCTGCGGGCCGGTCAGGCCCAGGCGGGGTGCCCAGATCGACTTGCGGATGTTCCAGTTGGTCTTCGGGAAGTCCCCGGCGTCCCAGCGTCGCCCTGCCTCGAGTACGCCGACCCGGTACCCCTTCTCGGTCAGGCGCAGCGCCGTGACGCTGCCGCCAAACCCGGACCCGATGACGAGGACGTCGTAGTCACGGGAAGCACTCATCGCGACACCGCCTCGTAGTCCGCCGCGCGGAACTTCGCGCGGGCCTTGTACTGCGCCCCCAGCCAGGGCCAGTTGGTCGTGATCCGGCCGTCGGCCTGGCGGTACCAGGACGTGCACTGGCTCCAGACCGAGCCGCCGAGCTCGGCCTGCACCGCGTCGTCGTACGCCTGCTCGACGTCGGCGCGCACCTCGAGCGGGGCGCCTGCCTCGACGAGGTGCTCGACGTAGTCGCCGAGGTACTTCGCCTGCGCCTCGAGGAAGTAGATGATCGAGCCGCCTCCGGTGTTGGTGTTGGGGCCGTACATCACGAAGAGGTTCGGGAAGTTCGGCACGGTCATGCCGTAGTAGGCGTGCGCACCCTGCTTCCACTCCTCCGCCAGCGGCAGCCCACCTGCGCCGGTGATCTCCATCGGCGCGAGGAACTCCGTCGCCTTGAACCCGGTGCCCCAGACGATCACGTCGCAGGGGTGCTCGGCGCCGTCAGCCGTGACCACACCGGTCGGGGTGATCGAGGAGATCCGGTCGGTGACCACGTCGACGTTCGGCTGGGCGAGCGCGGGCAGGTAGTTGTTGGAGAACAGGATCCGCTTGCAGCCGACCGGATAGTCCGGCCAGACCTTCTCGAAGAGACCGGGCTTCGCCTTGGTCTGCCGCTTCATGTGCGACCGCGAGAGGGCCCGGATGCCGCGCGCGAGCGGCTTCGAGTAGACCCACGCGATGCTCAGGCTCTCCACCACGGAGTACCAGGTGGCGCGCTCGGCCAGCTCGGTCACCGGCACCTTCTCGAAGACCTTGTGGTGCAGCGGCGAGAACTTCTTGTCCATGCGCGGCACGATGTGCGGAGGCGTGCGCTGGAACAGGTCGAGGTGCGCGACCTCCTGCTGCAGCTCCGGCACGAACTGGATCGCGCTCGCGCCGGTGCCGATCACCGCGACCCGCTTGCCGGCCAGGTCGACATCGTGGTCCCAGAGTGCCGAGTGGAACGCCGGCCCCGCGAACGTGTCGCGGCCCGGGATGTCGGCGTACGCCGGACGGCTGAGCTGGCCGACCGCGGAGACAAGGACGTCGACGACGAGCTCCTCACCACCGGCCAGCGCGACGGTCCAGGTGCCGGTGGCGTCGTCGTACGCCGCCCCGGTGACCTCGGCGTTCAACCGGATGTGCCGGCGCACGTCGTACTTGTCGACGACGCCGTGGATGTAGTCGAGGATCGCGGGCTGGCGGGAGAAGCGGTGCGGCCAGCGCGGGTTCGGCTCGAACGAGTAGGAGTAGAACGGCGACGGGACGTCACAGGCGGCACCCGGGTAGGTGTTCTCGCGCCAGACGCCGCCGACGTCGCTGCCCTTCTCGAGCATGACGATGTCGTGGAAGCCGCGCTTCTTGAGCTCGATGACGGCAGCGATGCCGCCGAAGCCGGTGCCGATGACGGCGATGCGGGGAGTGCTCATGATCTCGTCCTTCGTCAGCGTCCGTGGAGCCAGCCGAGCAGGCGGGGCAGGAACCGGTTGAGCCAGCCGGCGCGGCCGAAGCTGAGCAGCCGGACACCCGGGATGGGGTACTTCTGGGTCGCGACCGCGCGGGTGCGGGTGAACTCGCGCAGCCCCTCCGGCCCGTGGATCCGGCCGAACCCGCTCTGGCCGCGGCCACCGAGCGGCAGGGCCGCCATGCCGGCGAAGCCAAGCACCGAGTTGACCGAGATCTGGCTGGTGTCGAGCTGCTCGACGATCTCCGCGGCGTGACCGCGCGAGAAGACCGCACCCGCCAGGCCGAAGGGGACGTCGTTCGCGAGCTTCACCGCCTCGTCGAGCGAGTCCACCGTCGTCACCGTGAGCGTCGGCCCGAAGGTCTCCTCCTGGATCGCCGACGAGCTGTGCGCCGGGTCGAGGATGACCACTGGGGCGATGTAGCGCTCCCCGATGCTCTCCGGGCCACCGACCACGGCGGTGCCGCCGCTGGCGATCGCGTCCTCGACGTGCCGGCGGACGATGCCGATCTGGCTCGGCATGGTCATCGGCCCGTACGACGCCTTCGGCCCGCTGCCCGGCGCGATGCCCGAGACCGCCGTGGTGAGCTCGGCGAGGAACTCGTCGCGGACGCCCGCCTCGACGTACACGCGCTCGATGCCGACGCAGGTCTGGCCGCTGTTGGCCATCGCACCGAAGGCGATGGCGTCGGCTGCTGCCTTGATGTCCGCGTCGGCGGCCACGATCGCGGCGTCCTTGCCACCGAGCTCCATGACGACCGGGACGAGCGTCTCGGCGCAGGCCGCCATCACCTTGCTGCCGGTCGCGGCCGATCCGGTGAACGCCAGCTTGTCGACGCCGGCGCGGCACAGCGCGGCACCCGTCTCGCCGTACCCGGTGATGAGGGAGAGAACGCCGACGGGGGCCTCGGGATTGGCGGCGGCGAACGCCTCGACGTACCACCGGCCGATCGCCGGGGTGTGCTCGCTCGGCTTGAAGACGACGGTGTTGCCTGCGGCCAGGGCGGTGGCGATGGAGCCGTTGGGCGTGAAGATCGGGTAGTTCCAGGGGCCGATCACGCCGACGACGCCGAACGGCACGTGCTCCACGCGAGCGGAGAAGTTGGCCAGCAGGAAACCGGGCTTCCGCTTCTCGGGGGCGAGCACCTTGCCGGCCTTCTTCGCGTTCCAGTCGATGTGCTCGATGGCGAGCATCAGCTCGAGAGTGGCGTCGATGCGCGGCTTGCCGTTCTCACGGTGCATGAGCTCGACCAGCTCGCCACGGTGGCGGACGATGTGCCGCTTCCAGGCGAGCAGCGCCGTGCGGCGACCGTCGTAGCCCTGGGCGCGCCACCAGACCGCGGCCTCGCGTGCCTGGGCGACGATCGCGCGCACCTGCTCGTCGGTGTGGACGGGCAGGACGGCGACCACCTCGTCGGTGGCCGGGTTCGTGCTGACCAGCTCTGTCATGACTTCTCCTGCACGCGGGCGACGGTGTCGATGACCACCTCGGCGCAGAGCGCCGGGTCGTCGTTGAAGGGAAGGTGCCCGCAACCGGGCAGGTCGACGTGGGTGGCGAACGGCAGTGCCGCCCGGGCACGGGCGCTCTGCGTGCGGTGAGTCAGAAGCACGTCGCGCGTGCCCCAGGCGACCGTCACCGGGATGTCGCGCAGCCCGCCGAGGTCGATGCCCGGCCGCACCGTGTAGCCGGCGAACGCCGCGCGGGCTGCCGCGAACGCCGTCGCGTCGCGCAGCCCGGCGACATCGGCACGCGCCGTGTCGGGGTCGACCCGGGTCGGGTGTCCGAAGAACGGCGCGAGCAGCGCAGCGCGGCCGGGCTTCGTCTCGACGGCCCGCTCCAGCACGGGCGCGGCGACGGTGGACGCGCCGCGCATCGCGGTCAGCAGGCCCTGGGTCCAGCGGAGGCCCGGCGCCCGCCAGAAGCCGATCGGCGAGAACGCCGTGACGCTGGCGACGACGCCCTGGCGACCCAGCTCGAGGCCGATGCCGCCACCCATCGAGTTGCCGACGAGGTGGGGGCGCTCGATGCCCTCGGCCGCCAGCCACGACGCCAGCCAGGCGGCGTACCCGTAGGGGCCGGGGGCGACGCCGTCGACAGGAGGCGTCGCGCCGAAGCCGGGCAGGTCGATCGCGATGACCTCGCGGTTGTCGCGGGCCAGCCGGTCGAGGATCGGCTCGAAGACCTGCCAGCGACTGCCGATGCCGTGCACGAGGACGACCGGCGCGCCCGTGCCGGCGCGGAAGTGGGAGATGCTCACGCTGCCATTAGAGCGGTCCGGACCCGATGACGACCATCACAACTGACGCCGAATTCTTTCGACTTTCCGCCACCGGTGACAGGATACCGACGTGCCAGCAGAACTCCCCCGATCCTCCGCGGGCGCCGCCGCGCTGGTCGAGCTCGGCGCGGAGTACGACGTGCCCGCCGCCCGTCTCCTCGCAGGGACCGGGCTCACGGTCGAGGTCCTCGCCGATCCCACGGGCGAGATCAGCCCGGCCGCGGAACTGGCCCTGATCCGCAACCTGCTCGCCGCGTGCGGCGACGTGCCCGGCCTCGGACTCATCGCGGGCAGCCGGTACCACGTGGGCCGCTTCGGTATCTGGGGCTTCGCCCTGCTGACCAGTCCGACCATCCGCGCCGCGATGGGCATCGCGGTGCGCTTCTTCGAGCTGAGCTACACGTTCTCGGAGATCAGGCTCGGCGACTCGGCCGACGGGACCAGCCTGGAGTTCGACGACTCCCGGGTACCCGGCGACGTGCGGGCCTTCCTGATCGAGCGCGACATCGCGTCCGCGCTGCGGATCCAGCAGGACATCCTGGCCGAGCCGCTGCCCCTGGTGCGGGTCGAGCTGGCCATCCCCGAGCCGCCCGATGCCGACCTCTACACCCGGGCACTCGGCGTACGCCCTGAGTTTGGCGCCGAGCGCAACCTGGTCGTCGTCCCGACCGAGCTGCTCGACCGGGCCCTCCCCCAGGCGAACCCGCTGGTCACCGCGGCCACCCAGGAGCAGTGCGCGGCGCTGCTCCGCACCCGGCATGAGCGTGTGGGCGTGGCAGGCCAGGTGCGCCAGGTGCTGCTCTCCAACCCGCCGGGCGCCATCCAGCAGGAGGGGGCGGCGACAGCGCTCCGCCTCAGCTCACGCACCCTGCACCGCCGGCTGGCCGAGGAAGGCACCACCTTCCGCGAGCTGGCGACGGAGACGACCGTCCTGCTCGCCCAGGAGATGCTCGGCGCCGGACTCACGGTCGACGACGTCGCGTCCCGCGTGGGCTACGGCAGCGCGCCGGCGTTCACCGTGGCGTTCAAGAAGGCGACCGGCACGACGCCGGGCGCGTGGGCGCGGTCGATGCGTCGACGGCCACTCACACCTGTCGACCGATGAAGGCGAGCAGCCTGGTCTGAGCGTTGGCGTCCTCAGCCACGGGCTGGCGCGGGCCGTAGTGCCCGCTCGACCGCAGCGCGTCGTCCCACGGCTCCATGCCAGCGAGCATGTGTGCGCAGCGGGTCTCGTCGAGGGTCTCGTCCTGACCCGTCGCGCGGGCCAGGTCCCACGTGTGCAGGAAGACGTCACTGGTGAAGAACTGGTCGATGGCGCGGTCCAGCGGATGCGTGCCCGGAGGTCCCGTGTAGGTCTTCGTCGCCGTGGCGGGGTCGTCGAGCAGCGCCTGGACCAGGCTGGCGAAGGTGTCCCATGCGAGGACCGGGTCCTCGTCCACGCTCGGCACCGAGCCGAGCTCGACGCCCGCTCCGTGCTGCAGGAACGCCGGCAGCCACTCGACCAGATGACGTACGACGTCGCGCGCGACCCACCCCTCGCACGGCGCCGGGTCGTCCCAACGCTCGGCGGGTGCGCCGTGCACGCGCGCAGCGAAGGCCGCGTTGGTCTGGCGGAACGAGTCGGCAGCGCTCATGCTCCGCAGCGTACGTCGTGGATGATGTGTCCGTGACTGCGAAGACGATCGCCTACCAGGGCGAGCCCGGCGCCAACTCCGACATCGCGTGCCGTGATGCCTACCCCGCGTGGGAGACGCTGCCGTGCGCGTCGTTCGAGGACGTCTTCGCCGCGATCCAGGAGGGTCGTGCCGACCTCGGCATGATCCCGATCGACAACTCGCTCGCCGGCCGCGTCGCCGACATCCACCACCTGCTGCCGAAGTCAGGCCTGCACATCGTGGGTGAGTACTTCATGCCGATCCACTTTCACCTGATGGCGATCCCGGGTGCGTCGATCGACGGGATCAAGACCGTCCACTCGCACGTGCACGCCTTGGGTCAGTGCCGCCGGATCATCGCCTCGCTCGGCGCCCGCCCGGTCATCGCGGGCGACACCGCCGGTTCGGCGCGTGAGGTCGCGGAGTGGGCGGACCCCTCGCGGGCGTGCCTCGCCCCGCCGCTCGCGGCCTCCGTCTACGGGCTCGACGTCCTGGCCGAGAACGTCGAGGACGAGGACCACAACGCGACCCGCTTCGTCATCCTGTCCCGGGAGTACGTCGAGGCGCCGGTGCCGGCGGCCGACTCCGACGAGATGGTCGTGACGACGTTCGTCTTCCGGGTGCGCAACCTGCCGGCCGCGCTCTACAAGGCACTCGGCGGCTTCGCGACCAACGGCGTCAACATGACCAAGCTCGAGGCCTACATGGTCGACGGCGAGTTCACCGCGACGATGTTCCTCGCCGATGTCGAGGGACACCCGTCGTCGCCGGAGCTCGCGCGTGCGCTCGAGGAACTCGCTTTCTTCACCGACGAGCTGACCGTCCTGGGGGTCTACCCCGCCGCGGAGTTCCGCATCGAGGGCGAGCACCAGCCCAAGTAGCCCGCCCCGCGCCGAGACGGGGCCTGTGCCGTGCTGAGACGGGCCTCGTGCGACGCCGACACGGGGCGTGTGCCGTGCTGAGACGGGCCTCGTGCGACGCTGAGACGAGGCCTGTGCAGGGCACAAGCCTCGTGTCGGCGTTGCATGAGCCTCGTCTCGGCGCCGCGGTCTGCGGTGGAGCACCAAGGGGTGGACTTTTCGTCAGTATGTGACGAGAAGTCCACCCCTTGTTACGAGTGCTGGTCCTGCAGGGTCAGCGGCCGCGGCTGAAGTTCGCGGCGCTGTGGCTGCCGCCGCCCGAGCCGGAGCCGGTACGACGCGCGCCACCCGAGCGCTGTCCGCCCTGGCCACCCTGGCCGCCGGAGCGCTGGCCGCCGCGGGCGCTGCCCTGGCCGCCACCCTGGCCACCCTGGCCGCCGGACTTCGCCTGGCCACCCTGGCCACCCGAGCGGGCCTGACCACCCGAGCGGGACTGACCGCCGGAGCGACCCTGGCCCGAACCGGACTGGCCACCCGCCGAGCCGGAGCCCGAGCCAGTGCGCGAACGCGAGCGGTTGCGGTTGCGGCCGGCGCCACCGCCGGCCTTCGGAGCCGACTGCTGCGCGGGCGCCTCGACCGCGAGACCACCCGGGACCTCGACACGCTCGCCGGGGGCGAGGGTCTTGAGCAGCGGGTGCGACGCGTCGCCGATGACCGTGGTCGTCGGCTTGATGCCGGCGGCGCGAGCCAGCGCACGAACGTCCCGGACCTGGTCGTCGGTCATCAGCGTGATGACGGTGCCCTCGGCGCCGGCGCGCGCCGTACGACCGGACCGGTGGAGGTACGCCTTGTGCTCGGCCGGCGGGTCAGCGTGGACGACGAGCGCCACGTCGTCGACGTGGATGCCGCGCGCGGCGACGTCGGTCGCGACCAGGGTCGTGGCGGCGCCCGAGTGGAACGCCTCCATGTTCCGGGTGCGGGCGTTCTGCGAGAGATTGCCGTGCAGGTCCACCGTCGGAACGCCGTTGGCGTTGAGCTGGCGGGCGAGCGCCTTGGCGCCGTGCTTGGTCCGCGTGAAGACCACCGTGCGGCCCGGCGCGCGGGTCAGGTCGACGAGGATCGGCAGGCGCGACTCGCGGCGTACGTGGAAGATGTGGTGGTCCATCTTGGCGACCGGCGACTGGGCCGAGTCGGCCTCGTGCGTGACCGGGTCGTTGAGGAACTTCTTGACCAGCTGGTCCACGGCGTTGTCGAGCGTCGCCGAGAAGAGCAGGCGCTGCGAACGCGGCGGCGTCGCCTGGAGCAGGCGGCGCACGGCGGGCAGGAAGCCGAGGTCGGCCATGTGGTCGGCCTCGTCGAGGATGGTGATCTCGATGTCCTTGAGCGAGCAGTGACCCTGCGCGATCAGGTCCTCGAGGCGCCCCGGGCAGGCCAGGACGACGTCCGCGCCGCGGCGCAGGCCGGCGACCTGGGGGTTCTGGCCGACGCCGCCGAAGACGGTCTGCGTGGTCAGGCCGAACTCGGCCGCGAGCGGCTTGAGCGAGGCCTCGATCTGGCCGACGAGCTCGCGCGTCGGGGCCAGGATCAGGGCGCGGGGAGCACCCGGGCGGGGCTTGCGACCCGAGGCGGCGAGGCGCGCGACCATCGGGAGCAGGAAGGCGTAGGTCTTGCCGGAGCCGGTGCGGCCGCGGCCCAGCACGTCGCGGCCCGCGAGGGAGTCCGGGAGCGTGGCCTTCTGGATCGGGGTGGGGGTGGTGATGCCCTGGACAGCCAGGACGGTGGCCAGCGGCGTGGGTACGCCGAGGTCGGAGAAATCAGACACAGGAGAGTCGTTTCGTTCGGTGTCTCACCAGAACGCCCGCGCGAAGCGGGAGAATGGCCTCGGGAAGCGAGGCGCAGCCGCGAGGCGGCTGCCGATCCGCGGCAAGACTGGGCGGATGTCAAGAGACTACCTGACAACCCCTCTGACCAGCGAAAACAGGCGGAGTGAGATCCCCCACCCCGCCTGTCGTCAGCGCGGTCGGATCAGCGCTGGCGCGGGCTGTACGACGGCGTCGACTTCTGGAACGCCGCGTTGCGCGCCGCCGAGGTGTTGCGCGCGATCAGCAGGAAGAACTGCTCGACCCGCTCCCGCGCGAAGGTGCGCCGCGGGGAGGCGTTCCACGAGTCGTTGAAGAGGCGCTTGGCGGCCGCGAGCTGGTCGGGCGAGCGGACCTTGAGCTGCTCGGCGAGCGCGAACGCCGCAGCGAGCGGGTCTGCGTCGAGGTCGGTCACGAGGCCCATGTCACGGGCCTCCTTGCCGGAGAACATCTCGGCGGTCATGGTCAGCTTCTTGGCGGTGTCGATGCCGACGAGCTCCTTGAGCGCCTGCACGCCGGACATGTCCGGGATCAGGCCCCACTTGCCCTCGAGCACGGACCAGGTGGAGTCCGGCGTCGCGAAGCGGAAGTCTGCCGCGAGCGCAATCTGCAGGCCACCACCGAGGCAGTTGCCGTGGACCGCCGCGATCACCGGGACCGGGATCCGGCGGAAGCCCCACGGGGCCTCCTGGAAGATGTTGGTGCCGCGCAGCGGGTTGGGCACGAAGGCGCGGAGGATGCCGCCCGGGTTCTTCAGCACGTTCGCGAAGTCGAGGCCGGCACAGAACGACGTGCCCTGACCGCTGACCACAACGGCACGCAGGGTCTTGTCCTTGCGCAGCTTCCTCGACGTCGCGGCGAGGTCCGCGAGCAGGTCGAGCGTCAGCGCGTTCATCTTGTCGGGGCGCGCCAGCTGGACGTGGGCGATGCCGTCGACGGTGGTGCAGGAGACATAGGACATGCCCCGAGGTTACTCCCGGGTAGCCCCAGCCGCGAGGGCGATTCGGCTCACACCGTTACGGTTTCCACATGCGCGACGTGAGCAGCCGGATCCAGCTCTCGGTGACCACGCCCGCCGACCTGGTCTTCTCGGTCGCCGTGGCATCGACCAACACCGTCGAGTCCGAGTCGCTGCTCGTCACGCTCGACGGGACGCCCCTCGACCCCGCGGCGATCGTCGAGCTCACCGACGCGCACGGCACGCGGTTGCACCGCGTCGCCACCCCGAGCGGCCTCCTGCAGGTGGAGTACGCCGCGACGGTCAGCGGCAGCACGCCACTCGACGCCGAGCCGATGGACCAGGTGGAGTACCTGCGACCGAGCCGCTACGCCGACTCCGACCGCCTCGCCAACGTCGCGTACTCGCACCTCGGCCAGCTGTCGGGATGGGACCTCGTCGAGGGCGCCCGCCGCTGGGTCCTCGACAACGTCGTCTACGCGCCGGAGAGCACTGACCCGGTCGACGGTGCACTCGAGACCTACCTCAGCCGGGAGGGAGTCTGCCGCGACAGCACCCACCTGATCGTGGCGTTCCTCCGCGCCCGCGGGATCCCGGCGCGCCTCGTGTCGGCGTACGCGCCCGGGCTGCAGCCGATGGACTTCCATGCCGTGGCGGAGGTGCTGATGGACGGCGCGTGGTTCGTCATCGACGGCACGGGCCTGGCCGCGCGGCCCGCGCTGGTCCGGATCGCCACGGGCCGCGATGCAGCGGACACCGCGTTCCTGACCATCGTCAGCGGCCGCGCCGACCTGCTCGAGATGGCCGTCACTGCCATCTCCCGCGGCGGCCTTCCCGTCGACGACGGACGCCAGCGGGTCCGGATCGGCTGACCCCGCGCGTCAGACCCGCGTCACGTCGACGGCCACGTTGAGCGTCGAGGCACCGGCCGCCTCGGCGAAGACGACACCCTTCAGCGGAGAGACGTCGCGGAAGTCGCGCCCCCAGGCCGTGACGACGTAGCGCGAGTCGGCGAGGTGGTCGTTGGTCGGGTCGAGATCCACCCAGCCGCCCCCGGGCACCATCACCGATGCCCAGGCGTGCGAGGCGTCCGCGCCGGCGAGCTTCACCTGACCCGGAGGCGGCTGCGTCTCGAGGTAGCCCGAGACGTAGCGCGTCGGCAGGCCCAGCGAGCGGAGGCAGCCGATCGCGAGGTGGGCGAAGTCCTGGCAGACACCCTGTCGCAGCTCGAGCAGCTCCGGGAGTGTCGTACGCACGGTGGTCACGCCGGACTTGTACGCGAAGTCGCGGTAGATCCCGCGGGTCAGGGCAAGGATCGCCTCGCCGAGCGGCATGTCGGGGCCGATCACCGACCGGCAGTAGTCGACGACCTCCGGAGCCGGCTGCACCAGCGGCGAGGGCAGCAGGTGCCCGACGCGCTCGACCGCCTCGGCGGATTCGAGCAGCTCGGCGGCCGCGGACGCCACGGTCCAGCGGTCGAGGGCGGCTAGGTCCGGCTGCGGCCAGTGCACCTCGAAGCGGCTCCGCTTCTCGACGATCAGCTCGTTGTGCGCGGTCTGGATCTCGACGTAGAAGGAGTGGTTTCCGAAGTGGTCGACGTGCTCGGTCATCACCTGCGGGTCGGGCGAGATGACCACCTCGTTGGAGAGCACGCGCTGCGACGGCGTCTCACGCGGCGCGAGGAATCCGCGCTCGAAGCACGACTCCACCGGACCTTCATACGTGTACGTCGTGCGGTGATGCACGTCGTACTGGCGCGGGGTCCAGTCCTCAGGGCCTTGGCTCACGACGTCACCGCCCAGCTGATCGGTAGCGTGCGCTGCGAGGTCTTGCGGGCGAAGCGGCGGCGCGTGAGGTCGTCGGAAACGGCGTGGAGCGTGGCCCGCACCTCCGCCAGGATCTCGCCCAGGCCGGACCGGTCGCCCGTGCAGGCCTCGACCAGGTCGACCCGGGCGATGTGGTCGGCCAGCGCCTCGGCCTTCGCGGCGAGCACGTCGTCGCCGACGAGACGCAGGTCCTCGACGAGCCGGTCGACGCTGAACGCCACCGAGCGCGGATTGCCCTTGTCGAGCAGCAGCAGCGAGACCGCGGAGTGGATCGGCCAGACCGGGCCCTCACCCGCCACCGTGCGGCGACGGTGGGTCAGGATCGACTCGCCCACCTCGAGCACCGCCTCGGTCAGCTGGCCGTCGATGATCGGCGGGCGCTCGTGGGCGATCGTGGACGCGAGCAGCGCCACGGTGAACTGGGCACGCTCGAGGCGGATGCCGCCGTCGAGGAAGCCCCACGTCTCGTCACGGACCATCGACTCGGCGATGACACCGGAGACCGCGAGCAGCGACTCGAGGACGTCGTACAGGCGTGGCTGGAGCTGGTGCTCGTCGGAGGGCACGTGGGCCAGCGTGCGGTCCAGGCGCGACAGCACGTGCCAGATGTCCTGGGAGAGCTGGTCGCGCACGCGCTGGGCCGCGTCGCCCAGCCGGTCGGCCGCATAGCGCAGGCTGCCCGACTGGAGCGGGTCGCTGACCATCGTGCGCACGTGCTGGCGGGGCTGCGCGGGGTCACCCGGCACCCGCGTGATCGCGGTGGCGGCCGCAAGGAGAGCGCGCATCGCCTGCTCGCCCGGCGTGCCCGGACGCGCGGCGTGGTCCTCGACGAGGTCGTCGCAGACACGCAAGATGCGCCCCGCGGCCTCGGCGCGCTCGGCGTACCGGCCCAGCCAGAAGAGGTTGTCGGCGACACGGGGCGCAACCACGGCCCGCGGCCGGACCGCAACCAGGTCGGGTCGTACGCCGGGATCGCCCCAGCCAGCCTCGGCGGTCTCGGGTGCGAGCACCCAGACGTCCTTGGCGATCGCACCGCCCGAGTTGGAGACGTGGAGCTGAGAGGGCCCGGTGGCAGCCCGGGCGAGGCCGCCCGGCATGACGTGGCGCTCGCCGTCGCGCTCCGCCCAGAAGGTGCGCAGGACCAGGCGGCCGGGGGTCAGACCGGTGGGCGTCACGACCGGGGTCGTCGAGAGCGGCAGGGGCTCCTGGCCGATCCAGGCCCACGGCTCGGACTCGATCCGGCGACGCAGGCGATCGCGGCCTTCGGCGGAGAGGTGCCCGCCGAGCTGTGCCTCTACCTCGCCTCCCGTCGCGATCGGACGCAGCACCAGGCGGTCGATGTTCGCCAGCACGTGCGCGAGCCCGTCGCGATCGCCGCACCACCAGGCAGGCTTGCCGGCGAGCTGCAGGTCCTCGCCGAGCAGCGCCTGGGCGACGGCCGGGAGGAACGGCGCGAGGCCGGGGTTCTCGAGCACCTGGGCGCCGAGGGGGTTGGCGACGGTCACGTTGCCCTGGCGGGTCGCCTCGACCAGTCCGGGCAGTCCGAGCTGCGAGTCGGCGCGGAGGTCGAGGGAGTCGCAGTACTCCGGGTCCACGCGGCGCAGCACGACATCGACCGGCTCGAGACGCCCCGCCGCGCGCAGCCAGACCCGGCCGTTGCGGAGCATCAGGTCATCGGACTCCGCGAGCGGGAAGCCAAGCAGGCTGGCCAGGAAGCTCTGGTCGTACGCCGTCTCCGACATCGGCCCCGGCGACAGGAGAACGACGCGCGGCACCTCGCTCGTCGGCGGCGCTGCCTCGCGGACGGCAGCCGACATGGTGTGGAAGAAGCCGCGCAGGCGGGCCAGCTCCGTGCTGCGGTGGAGACCGGCGAGCACGCGCGTCGTCACGCGTCGGTTGGCCATCGCGTAGCCGGCACCTGAGGGCGCCGACGTCCGGTCGGCCAGGACCCGCCAGGTGCCGTCCGTGTCGCGCCCGAGGTCGTGGGCACCGAGGACGAGGCCGCCGCGGCTGCGGATCCCGTCGACCTGCCGCAGGAAGCCCGGATGGCCGAGCACGACCTCGGCCGGAATCACGCCGCGACGCAGCAGCAGCCGGTCGCCGTACAGGTCCTCGAGGAGGGCGGCGAGGAGGGTGGCGCGCTGTTGGATGCCGCGCTCGAGACCACTCCACTCCTCCGAGGTGAGCACGACGGGCAGCGGGTCGAGCCGCCAGTGGCGGTCGCGGATCCCGTCGATGCCGCCGACGCCGTAGCGGATGCCGTCGTCGTGGACGAGACGCCGGGTCTCGGCGCGCGCCGCCAGCAGACCGCCCTGGCCCATGGCCTCGATCGCGTCGGCAAGCAACAGCTGGGTCGGCCGGACGTCGCCCCCGGCGATCAGCTCGTCCGAGCCGAGCAGCGGGTCGGGCCCGTGGTCGCCCAGCCGCCCGCGGTAGTCCGCGAGGACGCCGGACGACGCACCCGCGGGCGCGGCGGCGGCAGCCGGGTTGAGCGAGGAGGTCACGCGCAGACCCTACGACCGATTTCCCGGGGAGAAGCGCCGAAGGTCCAGTGTGGTCGGGTACTCGACACCTGCAGCGGCATCGATCGGCGCCACGGCGTCGACGTCCACGGGGCCCGCTGTGTGGCCGCCGGCACGGAAGCGGGTTGCCCGCCGTGCCTCGGCACTCATCGCGTTGACCGGACGGTCCTCGTATGACCGTCCCCCCGGGTGCACCACGTGATAGGTGAACCCCCCGAGGCTGCGCGAGTTCCACCGGTCGACGAGGTCGACCACGATCGGCGAGTGCACCCCGATCGTCGGGTGCAGGGCGGAGTACGGCGCCCACGCGCGGTAGCGGACGCCCGCGACGTAGTCGCCCGGGATGCCAGTGGCCGTCAGCGGGACGGGTACGCCGTTGCAGGTCACGACATGACGGCCCTCGACCAGGCCCGTGGCCCGGATCTGCAGCCGCTCGACGCTGGAGTCGACGTAACGCGCGGTTCCGCCCAGCGCCATCTCCTCGCCGAGCACGTGCCAGGGCTCAATCGCCTGACGTGCCTCGAGGTGGACGCCGGCGACGTCAACCTCACCGAGCCGCGGGAAGCGGAACTCGAGGAACGCGTCGAACCAGGCCGGGTCGAAGAGCGGTGCCTCGGGGTCGTGGGCACGGAGCCAGGCGTTGAGCTCGGCAACCACGTCGTACAGATCGGCGGTGGCGAACGCCGGGGTCAGGAAGCGGTCGTGCAGCCGGGTGCCCCAGCGCACGAGCGCGCCCGTGTAGGGCTCGTTCCAGAAGCGGGCCACGAGTGCCCGGATCAGCAGCGCCTGGACCAGCGCCATCCGCGGGTGCGGAGGCATCTCGAAGCCGCGCAGCTCGAGCAGGCCGAGGCGGCCGCGGTTGCCGTCGGGGCTGTAGAGCTTGTCGATGCAGAACTCGGCGCGGTGCGTGTTGCCGGTCAGGTCAGTCAGCAGGTGGCGCAGCAGCCGGTCGACGATCCAGGCCGGGGCCACGCCGTCCGGCGACTCCCGCGTCGCGCGGTCGAGCTCGGCGAAGGCGATCTCGAGCTCGTAGAGCGTCTCGTTGCGCCCCTCGTCGACACGCGGGCTCTGGCTCGTCGGGCCCAGGAAGCGCCCCGCGAAGACGTAGGAGAGGGCCGGGTGGTGTTGCCAGAAGGTGAGCAGGCTGCGGAGCAGGTCCGGCCGGCGCAACAGCGGGCTGTCCGCCGCGGTCGGACCACCGAGCGTGAAGTGGTTGCCACCGCCGGTGCCGGTGTGGGTGCCGTCGACGTCGAACTTCTCCGTGCCGAGACGGACCGCCTTCGCGTCCTCCGCGAGCGTCTCGGTGACCTCGCGCAGCTCGGCCCAGCTGGCCGTCGGCTGGATGTTGACCTCGATGACACCCGGGTCGGGAGTCACCGACAGCGCCTGCGTGCGCGGGTCGCCGGGCAGTGGGTAGCCCTCGATCACGACCGGCATCTCGACGGTGGCGGCGCTCGCCTCTATCGCGGCGATCAGGGCGAGCGCGCGGTCGAGGTCGGTCAGCGGCGGGAGGAAGACGTAGAGGTGCCCCTCGCGGGCCTCGACGACCACCGCGTGCCGTGGCGCGGACTCCACCGGCAGGACCTCCGCCGGCTCGGCGGCCAGCAGCTCGGCGTACGCCGTGAGGGCCGGGCGCGGTGCGAACGGGGAGACGTCCGGCAGGTCCGGCGGGGCCTGCCACGCGATCGAGTCGAGCGGCAGCCGCAGGCCCGCAGGCGAGTCGCCCGCGGTGAGGTAGAGCCGGCGCCGGCGGAGGTGCCACTGCGTGGTGCCCCAGCCCTCGCCGGAGGGGTTCTCGAAGACCGGGACGACCCAGGCCCGCTCGGCATCGAGCGCCGCCTCGTCGACCTCGCGGACGGCCGGCGCCGCTCCTTCGGGCTCGCCCCAGGGCTGGCGCGCCTCGTCCCAGCGGGCAGCGTACGGGTCGTCGTACGCCGGCAGGACGTGGTCGGCAGGTACGCCGAGGCGGGCAGCGAGGCCGGCGGCGATCTCCCGGACGTCGTCGCCCGTCGGGTCGGTCGGCGGACCCCACGGGTGGTCGAGGAGTGCCGCGTCGGACCAGACCGGCTCCCCATCGGCGCGCCAGGTGAGCTGGGCCTGCCAGCGCGGGAGCGGCTCGCCGGGGTACCACTTGCCCTGGCCGTGGTGGACCAGGCCGTGCGGCGCCCAGCGCTCCTTGAGGCGGGCGGTCAGCTCCCGGGCCAGCTCGCGCTTGCCGGGGCCGTCGGCCGCCGTCGCCCACTGCTCGCTCGCCTGGTCGTCGATGCTGACGTAGGTCGGTTCGCCACCCATGGTCAGCCGTACGTCGCCCGCCTCGAGCAGGCCGTCGACATACGCGCCGAGGGTGTTGACGGCCTCCCACTGCTGCTCGCTGTACGGCAGCGTGATGCGCGGGTCCTCGTGGATCCGCGTAACCGTGTTGGAGAAGTCGAAGGAGACCTGGATCGGGTCGGTCGATCCCGCGATCGGTGCCGAGCCGCTCGGGTGCGGGGTGGCCGAGAGGGGAATGTGGCCCTCGCCGGCGAAGAGTCCCGACGTCGGGTCGAGTCCGATCCAGCCGGCACCCGGCACGTAGACCTCGGTCCAGGCGTGGAGGTCGGTGAAGTCCTCGGCCGGGCCGCCGTCCGCGGCGTCGTCGGGAGCCAGCTGCACCAGGTAGCCACTCGCGAACCGGGCGGCCAGGCCGAGCTCGCGCAGCACGCTCACCAGCAGCCAGGCCGAGTCGCGGCACGAGCCGATCGCCCGGTCGAGCGTCTGGTCCGGCGTCTGCACGCCGGGCTCCATGCGGACCGAGTACGCGACGCTGCCGTTGACCGCCTGGTTGACCTTCACCAGGAAGTCGACGATGCCCGTGGCACCCGCGAGCGAGGCCAGGTCGTGCTCGGCGAGCCACGCGGTGACCAGCGGGCCCGGGCCTGTCCCCGGCGTCTCGTCGACGGGCTTCAGATAGGGCTCGAGGTCCGCGAGCAGGTCGGCCGGGTAGGCGAAGCCGTAGTGCTCGGCGTACTCCTCGACGAAGAAGTCGAACGGGTTGATGACCGTCAGGTCGGCGACCAGGTCGACGGTGATCTCGAGCTCCTTGACCGGCTCGGGGAAGACCAGCCGGGCCATGAAGTTGCCGAACGCGTCCTGCTGCCAGTTCAGGAAGTGGCCGCGTGGGCTGACCGTCAGCGAGTACGAGTCGATCGGCGTCCGGGAGTGCGGCGCCGGCCGGAGCCGGACCGTGTGCGGGTGCACGGCCACCGGCTCGGCGAAGGTGTACGTCGTGCGGTGCTCGAGTGCTACGCGGATGGTCACGGCCGCCACGCTAGGGGCACCACGTTGCGCGCGCGTTTCCGATCAGGTGCCCGGCGTGAACTCACGCGGCTCAGGCAGCAGCCGCATCGAGCTCGGCCTGGATCGCCTTGCGCGCCTTCCGACCGCCGGTCGACATCTTGTAGAGCTGCGCCATCCGCTTGGGGGCGTTCTTCGGCGTGGTCGTCGCGAGCCAGCCGTTGGGCAGCGAGAGGCGGAAGACCTTGTGCCAGGCGCTGGCGAGCTGCTTCGGGAACGAGCCCTCGACGTACGGCAGGTCGTACTTCTCGAAGACGGCCTTGACCTTCGGCGCGACCTCGGCGAGGCGGTTGGAGTTGAGGTCGGGGAAGAGGTGGTGCTCGACCTGGTGCGACAGGTTGCCGCTCATGATGTCCATCAGCTTGCCGCCGGTGATGTTGGCCGAGCCGAGGCCCTGACGGAGGTACCACTCGGCCTTTGTCTCGCCCTCGATCGAGGCCTTCTCGAAGACCGCGACGCCCTCGGGGAAGTGGCCACACATGATGATCGAGTGGCTCCAGATGTTGCGGCCCACGTTGGCGATCACGTTCGCGGCCAGCGTCGGCAGGAGGGCACCGAACGGCGCCGCCACGAGCGGGTGCACGACGTAGTCCTTGAGCATCTGGCCACGGATCTTCTTCAGCGTCGCCGCCGCGCCCTTGGTGAACTCCTCGGAACGCTTCTCCTTCGGGATCCGCAGGTTCTTGCCGAGCTCCAGGTCGTACGCCGCGATGCCGTACTCGAAGATGCAGGCGTTGATGGCGTTCCACAGCGGCTGCGCGAGGAAGAACGGGTGCCAGCGCTGGTCCTCGTCGACGCGCATGATCGAGTAGCCGAGGTCGTTGTCCTTGCCGAGGACGTTCGTGTACGTGTGGTGCAGCTCGTTGTGGCTGTGCTTCCAGGCGGCGGCGGGCGTCGCGTTGTCCCAGTCCCAGTTGGTCGAGTGGATCTTCGGGTCACGCATCCAGTCCCACTGGCCGTGCATGACGTTGTGGCCGATCTCCATGTTCTCGAGGATCTTGGCGATGGTGAGTCCGGCCGTGCCCAGCACGAAGGCGGGCGGGAAGACGCTGGCCAGCAGCGTGGCGCGCGAGCCCACCTCCAGCCAGCGCTGGAAGGCAATCATCCTGCGGATGTACGCCGCGTCGTCGGCGCCGCGCTTGGCGAGCACCTCCTGGCGGATCGCCTCGATCTCGGCGCCGAACGCCTCGATGTCCTCCGGCGTCAGGTGGGCGACGGGGTTCTGCTCGAGCTTCTGGATCGCGGTCATGGGGAACTCCCTCAGTTCTCGATGTGGCACGGGCCGGCGGCGGCCGTGATGCAGGTCTGGATCTTGACGGGGCCGGTCATGGCGTCGGCCGTGGTGACCTCGCCGGTGCGGAGGTCGCGGACGGCGCCCTCCTTCAGCGGGAGGACGCAGCCCATGCAGATGCCCATCCGGCATCCGCTGGGCATGAGGACGCCGGCCGACTCGGCCGCGTCCAGGACAGGAGTGGCGCCGTCGGCGTCGATCGCCTGGCCACCCACGTGGACGGTGCCGCCCTCGCCGGCGACGATCGTCGCCGCGCGGAACTGCTCGGTCTGCAGGGCCAGCCCGCGGGCCTCGTGGTGCGCCTCGAGTGCGGCGAGCAGGCCGCCCGGACCACACGCGTACGTCGTCCGGCTGGCCAGGTCGGGCACCAGCTGGTCGAGTGCCGCAACGTCGAGGACGCCGTGCTCGTCGTCGTACCGGGCGACCAGGTTGATCGCGCCGGCCGCGTCGAGCGCCTGCAGGTCGCTGAGGAAGATCGAGTCGGGCTTGCTCGGCGCGACGTGGACGACGGTGACGTCGAGGTCCCGGCTGCGGCCGGGGCGCAGCACGCCCTCGTCGGTCGACGGGAAGAGGTTGCGGAGCATGCCGACGACCGGGGTCACGCCCGAGCCGGCGGTCACGAAGAGGAGCTTGCGGTGCGACAGCGGGGTGACGCCGCGCTCGTCGGCCGGCAGGACGAACTCGCCCGCGGCCTGCTCGAGGTGGACCAGCGTGCCCGGCGTGGTGCGGTGCACGAGGAAGTTGCTGACCTTGCCGTCGGGGACCGCCTTGACCGTGACCGAGATCAGGCCGTCGCGGCGCGGACCGTGGGTCAGCGAGTAGGCGCGCCAGTTGCGGACGCCGTCGACGTCGACGCCGATGCGGACGTACTGGCCCGGCACGTGGCCGGCCCAGTCGGCGCCGGGCTTGATCACGATGGTCGCCGCGTCTCGGGTCTCCGACTCGACAGCCACGATGCGGCCACGCAGCGGCGCACCGGCGCGGAGCGGCGCGACCAGGTCGAGGTAGTCGGCGGGCAGGAGCGGCGTGGTGGCGGCTTCGACGACCCGGGTGAGGAGCGAACTCATGTGTTCCAGTCTCGGCGCCGCTGCGCGTAAACTCCTGACTGCTGCCGGTGAATCCAGCGGCCTCTTTTGTTCGATTCGCACAAAAGGATGCAGGACGTGACCGACCGCCTGATGACCGTGCCGCTGCGGTTCTCCGAGGACCAGCTGACGGCACTGCGCGCCCGCCTCCCCCGCCTCGGCGAGAAGGTCGTGGCCGCGATCATGGCCGAGGTGCCGGCGTACTCCGCGGCGTTCCAGGGTCGGATGGGCAAGACCATCCAGACGGCCGTGACCCTCGCACTCGCCGGCTTCTTCGACATCGTGACCTCGCCGGGCGCCGACGCCTCAGATGCGGCCGGGCAGGTGCGCGCGGCGGCGTACGACCTCGGGCGTGGCGAGGCCCGCTCCGGGCGGAGCATGGACGCGCTCACGTCGGCGTACCGGATCGGGACGGCAACCGCCTGGCGCGACATGAGCCGCGTGGCCGTCGAGCACGGCCTCAGCGCCGAGGGTCTGGCCAGCTTCGCCGAGGTGGTCTTCGACTTCCTCGACCAGCTGTCGGGCGAGAGCCTGGCCGGCCACGCGGAGGAGCTGGCCCGCAGCGGCCGGCTCCGCGAACGCCAGCTGGCCCAGCTCGCGACGGCCCTGATCGGCGGACGCGAGGCCGAGCGGCTGACCCAGCTCGCCGAGCAGGCCGACTGGCGCCCTCCCCAGCGACTGACCGCGGTGATCCTGCCGCTCGCGGCCGCCCGCTCCGTCCGGTCCGTGCTCGACGCCCGCACCCTCGGGCTCGCCGGCGACGTCGAGGCACTCGAGCCGTACGGCGGCCTGCCGGACCACGCGGTCCTGCTCGTGCCGGGGGCGCGCCCGGTGCTGCTGCGTACCCTCGCCGACACGGCTGCGGTCGTCGGTCCGACGGTGTCCTGGACCTCCGCGCAGGCGTCGTTCCAGCGTGCCGCGCGGGCCCTCTCCCTTGCCCTCGGCGAGGGGGTCATCGACACCGATCAGCACCTTGCGTCGCTCGTGGTGCTGGCCGATGCGGGCGCGCGCGACGACCTCCGCGCCCGGGTCCTGGCACCGCTCGCCGAGCTGCGCGAGGGCCAGCGCGAGAAGCTCACCGAGACCCTGCGCGCCTGGCTGCTGCACCAGGGCCGGCGCGACGACATCGCCGAGGCGCTCTTCGTGCACCCGCAGACGATCCGCTACCGGATGGGCCAGCTCCGCGAGGCGTACGGCGAGCAGCTCGAGGACCCGGCGTTCGTCCGCGACGCGACGATCGCCCTCGGCTGAGACGGGCCACGTCACCCAGCCCGCGATCTCGGTGTGTATCCGCGACCTCGAGGCCGAGCTCGGTGTCCAGATCGGTCGACGTCGGCACGGACCGGAGCGACTCAGGCGTTGACGATGGCGACGACCAGGTTGATCGTCGTCGCCAGGATCAGGGCCCCGAAGACGTACGACAGCAGGCAGTGCCGGAGCACGACCGACCGGATCTCGGTGCGGGTCACGTTGGTGTCGGACACGGCGTAGGTCATGCCGAGGTTGTAGCTGAAGTAGAGGAAGTCGCGGTACGCCGGATGGGCGTCCTGCCCATTGTTGAAGTCGATCCCGCCCGCGCCATCGGTGTAATAGAGGTCGGCGTAGCGCGTCGCGTACATCAGGTGGACCGACCCCCAGGCCAGGAAGACGCCGGCCAGCGCGAGCGCGGCGGTCGCGCTGTCGGCACCGTGGCCGAGGGCCATCAGCACCACGATCGCGGCCAGACCACCCACCGCGGCGAAGACGATGATGCCCTCCTCGAGCGCCTTGTCGACGACCTCGCGGCCGACGAACTCGCGCGTCTCCGCTGCGTCCATCGGCCACAGCACGGACCATCCCACGACGACGAACACGGCCGAGCTGACCGTGATCCCGACGAGGACGCCAAGGGCGGGCCCAGCCACAGCAGCCATCGCGAAGGCACCGATCAGGCCGAGGACCGAAGCGCCGATCACCCGCGGGATCGCGGACATCGGCTGTCGCGCCGCCATCTCAGGCGACGGTGTCGAGCGTGTGGCTCTGACCGTTGACGGTGAAGGTGTCGCCCGCACGGAGGCCGGCGATCGCCGTACCGACGGGTGAGTCGGCGCTGATCCCCTCGTAGCTCACGCCGTCGGCCTCGAAGGCGTCGGCGAGCACCCCGACGACGTACGACGAGCCACCGAAGGAGACCACGGCGCCCGGCCGGACGACATCGGTCGGTGTGACGTCGAGGGTCTCCGCGGCGTCCAGCGCTGCCTGCTGGCGCGCGAGGGAGAGCTCGAGGAGGGCGCCGAGGTCACCTGCCTCGTCGGCCTGGGACAGGTCGTCGGCCTGGTAGGTGTCCCCCGCGGGGATCCGGCTCGCGGCATCGTCGTCGCCGATCTGGGCCTGCAGCCCGGCCAGGGCCTCGGTCGCGTGGGCGACGAGTGCCGCCTTGATCCGCTGCTTCGTTGCGTCGTCCATGTGGCTGCCCCTCGTTTGCGGGTGATCTGCTCAGTCCATGATGCCGTGCCAGCCTCCACCCATCCCTGATGACCTAGCGTCTGGTGTGTGAGCACCCAGCAATCCAGCGAGAGCCTGCTGACCATCCTGGTCGCCTTCGCCGCGAACCTCCTGATCGCGGTCGCGAAGACGGTCGCCGCGGTGTTCACCGGATCGGCGTCGATGTCCGCGGAGGCCGCGCACTCCTGGGCGGACACCGGCAACGAGATCTTCCTGCTGGTCGGCGCCCGCAAGGCCGCCCGCCCTGCCGACGCCACGCACGTCCTGGGCTACGGACGGGTCGGCTACATCTGGTCGATGTTCGCGGCGTTCGGCCTGTTCACGGTCGGCTCGGCGGTCTCGATCTGGCACGGCATCCAGTCGCTGTCGACGCCCGAGGAGGGCGCCTCCTACCTCTGGGCGTACGGCGTCCTCGCGGTCTCCGTGGTGCTGGAAGGCACCTCGTTCCTGCAGGCCGTGCGGCAGACCCGATCGGCCGCGGTGACCCGCCGCCTGCACCCGTTGCGCTACCTGCACGTGACCTCCAACCCGATGCTCCGGGCGGTCGTCGCGGAGGACCTCTCGGCGCTGATCGGCATCGGCATCGCGACCACCTGCATCGCCCTCCACCAGATCACCGGGAATCCTGCGTGGGACGCCGTGGGCTCGATCCTGGTCGGCCTGCTGCTCGGCGTGGTCGCGCTCTTCCTCATGGGGCGCAACATGGACTTCCTGGCCGGCGAGGCGGTGACGCCCCTGGCGCGCAACGTCGCCCTGCGCGCGCTCGTCGACCACCCCGAGATCGACCGGGTCAGCTACCTGCGCATGGAGTGGATCGGCGCCGACCGGATCTACCTCGTGGCGGCCGTCGACCTCGTCGGGGATGCGCCCGAGTCATCCGTCGCCGGCCGTCTCGGGGAGATCGCCGACCAGCTCCAGGAGCGCCCCGAGATCGTGCGGGCGGTACTGACCCTGACCCGTCCCGGTGACCCGACCGACCTCCGGCCCGGCGAGCTGCCGGCGTGGTACCTCTAACCGGCGCTGTCCTCGAGGAATGTCGCAGTCGGGACGAAGAAGGAGCAGCCCGTGACCGCCGTCGAGAAGTCGAGGATCCGGTCGTGGTTGCCGGCAGGCTCGCCGATGAACATGCGGTGCAGCATCAGCTCGGTGATCGCGGGGTCGGCCGCGTAGCCGCAGAAGAGGGTGCCGAACTCCCCTGCCGCCGCTGACCCGAACGGCATGTTCTCGCGGACGATCCGCCGCTCGGTGCCGTCGGCCTCCACGATCGAGTTGACCACGACGTGGGAGTTGGCGGGCTTCACGTCGTCGGGCAGCTCGATGTCGTCGGACTTGGTGCGGCCGATGGCCAGCTGCTGCTGCTCGACGGTCAGCGCGCCCCAGGCCTCGAGGTCGTGCAGGTACTTCTGCACGATGACGTAGCTGCTGCCGGCGTACTCCGGGTCCTCGTCGCCGACGAAGACCGTGTCGACGGCGATCGCGCCGCCCGGGTTCTCCGTGCCGTCGACGAAGCCGAGCAGGTCGCGTTCGTCGTAGTAGCGGAAGCCCTGGATCTCGAAGACTGCGTCAGCCACCGACCCGAGCCGGGCCATCAGCTGGCGGGAGAGCTCGAAGCAGGTGTC
Source organism: Nocardioides jejuensis (assembly GCF_004337475.1). GTDB lineage: Bacteria > Actinomycetota > Actinomycetes > Propionibacteriales > Nocardioidaceae > Nocardioides > Nocardioides jejuensis. Next base: position 36,690 of record NZ_SJZJ01000011.1, read on the forward strand.
CTGCCGGGACGAGCGGATGTGGAAGAGCAGGTCGCCCGGCGTGGACGGCGCAGCGTGCTTCGCGCCCGTCAGCGGCGTGAACGGGCGGAGGTGCAGCGGACGCTTCGCCGCCGGGTATAGGCGGTCCCAAAGCACGGACCCGACACCCGCGACACAGCTGAGCTGGGCCTCCGGGATCCGGAACCCGACCGACCGCACCAACGCCGCGACATCGCCGAGTACGCCGCGCACCGTGTCCGCGGCCTCGTCACCGTCGCGGACAGTCAGGACCAGGAAGATCGCGGACTTCGCCGGCGGCGCCAGGACGTCCTGCGGGAGTGGGTTCATCGCTGCCATGTCAGGTCACCCCGTTTGGGTCGTGGCGTGTGGGTCAATGCCCCGCGCCACCCTCGCACAGACGTGGTCGACGGGGCAGCGCCGACAGCCACACGGCAGGGTCGCCGCTCGGGGGCACCGAGCAGGCCACGCTGCACCTGCCGACCCCGGACCTGACCCCAGTTCTTGGACACTACGGCTGCTCTGACCACCCCAGACCCCTACCCGAAGCGCTGCGCCCGCAGGCCGTGGACCGTGAGCATCGAACCCATGAAGCGGACCCGACTCGCAGCCGTCCCCCTCGGAATCCCGCTCGGCCTCTTCGGCATCGCCGCCACCGGCGGAGCTGCTCAGGCTGCCGACGACCAGCCATCGCCGGAGCCGACGCAGGAGGTGCAGGAGGCGCAGCCCCTCGACGCGACCGCTGCGGCGGCACCCGTGGTGGCGTGGCGCCCCATCCCGCGCGGGCTCTCGACGCGCGACGAGGACCTCCTCGACGTACCCGACCGGGCGCTCGCGGCGTACCAGCGAGCGGCTGTCGTCATGGAAGAGGCGGCTCCGGACTGCCACCTCACCGCTCCCCTGCTCGCCGCCATCGGCAAGGTCGAGAGCGATCACGGCCGGCTCGGCGCGTGGAAGCTCGGGCCGCGCGCCCGGATGTTCCCCGCCCTGATCGGCACACCTGTCGCGAGGCCGTCGCGTCACCTTCCTCCGCTCCCCGACACGGACGGCGGCACCTGGGATCACGATCCCGATGCCGACCACCCGCTAGGGCCGCTGCAGCTCCTTCCCTCCCTCTGGCAGCGGATTGCGGTGGACGGCGACGGTGACGGTCTCCGCAGTCCCTACGACCTCGACGACGCCGCACTCGCGCTCGGCGTCGCACTGTGCAACAAGCACGCCGATCTCGCCGACTGGCAGGACCGCCGCGCGGCCCTGCGCACCCAGAACGACCGCCCTCGCTATGTGCACGAGGTCGAGGCCTTCCGCCGTGCGTACGCCGCACCCGTCGCGCTCCCGCCCGTCTCCATCACGACCATCGGCATCGTGATCACGCCGCCGCCCGCGCCGGACGAGGCGAACCAGGAGCCCGCAGCGAAGCCGCCGGCCAAGCCGACGCCGTCCACGGATCCGACCCCGGCGCCCAAGCCCCCGAAGCCCACGCCGACCCCCACGCCGCCGAAGCCCACGCCCACACCGGACCCGACGCCGACACCAGACCCCGTGCCGACTCCGGACCCGACGCCGACCCCGGACCCCGTGCCGACTCCGGACCCCGTGCCGACTCCGGACCCCACACCCGTCGCAGACCCGACAGCTGTAGCCGATCCGTCGGCGGACCCGGCGAGCGCCGTACCGAGCCCGGCACTGCTCGCAACGCTCGCCCCTACCGGCTGAACCGCGGGGCACCAGGCGTGCCGTCGGGGCGGCGGCCCGTCGCCCCGCGGTTCCCCCGCCGCGAGCTCACCGCATGAGTGGTCAGGCCTGGACGGCCACGCCCGCCTCGATCAGCTTGTCGACGCCCTCGATACCCCAGGCTTCCAGCGCCTCGCGAGTGTTGGCACCGGCGCCGACGGCAGGCGCGCCGATCGTTCCCTGCGTGCGCGAGAAGCGCGGGGCCGGCGTCGGCTGCAGCATGCCGCCGACCTCGGCGTACACACCGCGGGCCTTCATGTGCGGGTGCTCAGCGGCCTCGGGAATGGTCAGGATCGGCGCGACGCAGGCGTCGGTGCCGTCGAAGATCGCGGCCCACTCGGCCATCGTCTTCGTCTTGAACTTCTCGACCAGCACCGGGCGCAGGGCTTCGGCGTCGAACTGCTGCGGGCCGTCCTCGTCGAGCTCGAGCAGTGCCGCCATCGCCGCGTAGAACTGCGGCTCGATCGCGCCGACACTCAGATGGCGACCGTCGGCGGTCTCGTAGATGTCGTAGAACGCTGCACCGCCATCGAGCATGCCGGCCGCACGCTTGTCGGGCTGCGCCAGACCGGTGCCGACCATCATCGCGCCCATGGCGTTGAGGTGCGCCGTGCCGTCGACGATCGCCGCATCCACGACCTGACCCTGGCCCGAGACGCGGGCCTCGAGCAGTGCGGCGAGCACACCGATCACGAGGTACGACGAGCCGCCACCGAAGTCGCCAAGGAGGTTCGCCGGGAACTGCGGCTTGCCCGGCTCCTGCCCGAGCCCGAAGAGGGCGCCGGCGATCGAGATGTAGTTCATGTCGTGACCGGCGGTCAGGGCGAGCGGACCGTCCTGGCCCCAGCCGGTCATGCGGCCGTAGACGAGCTTCGGGTTGCGGGCCCAGCAGTCCTCGGGGCCGAGGCCCAGCCGCTCGGTGACGCCCGGACGGTTGCCCTCGATCAGGATGTCGGCGTCCGCGATCAGGTCGAGCACGGTGGCCACACCCTCGGGCGACTTGAGGTTGAGCGCGACGGACGGACGGCCGCGACCCATGAAGTCCTTCTCGCCGAAGGAGAGCATCTGGCCGCCCGGGCGGTCGACGCGGATGACGTCGGCGCCGAGGTCGGCGAGTGTCATGCAGGCGTGCGGGCCCGGGCCGATGCCGACGAGTTCGACGACCTTGATGCCGCGCAGCGGGCCGGTGCCCTGACCGAGTTCGATGCTCATGGGTACGGACTGTACCCGCCCGAGCCGGCGCAGCCTCGGAACTGGACACAAGTGGCAGGAATCCAGGACGGACCACTGCCACTTCTGTCCAGTTCCCCCGGCCATCAGTGATGGCCCGCGTGCAGGTGATGCACGGCAGCGTGCCCGAGGCCGCGGCTGATCATCCAGCGGTTGACCGGGACGGTGACCACGAAGGCGATCGCCAGCGAAGCCGCGAGCGACGACCAGAAGAGCAGGTCACCGAGGGTGGCCGCCATCGCCCCGGGCACGACCAGGATGAAGCCGTTGTCGACGAGCTCCATCACGAGGATCGAGACCGTGTCGGCCGCAAGAGCGGTGCGGACCGCCGTCGCGACGTCCGCGCCGGAGCGGCGTACGCCGGAGAAGGTGAGCAGGTAACCGAAGAAGAAGGCTAGTGCGACCGCGAGTTCGATGGAGGCGACTCCGCCCCAGCCCCACCAGGTCGCCAGCACCATGCCGAGCACCTCGCCGATCGCGCAGCCAGTGAGGCAGTGCAGCGTGGCAGAGACAGCGGTACGCCAGGTCGTGGTCATGCCTGCGAACGTATACCCCCGGGGGGTATCTATCAAGAGATCCGGGCCACAGGTCTTGCAACTTGTTGCATAGGTGTTCCACACTCATGCCATGGCCCTCGAGCACGCACTCCTCGTCTCCCTGCGCGAACGCGCAGCGAGCGGCAGCGAGCTCACCCGCCGCTTCGACAAGTCGTTCGGCTACTTCTGGTCGGCGACCCACCAGCAGATCTACCGGACCCTTGCGCGCATGGAGTCGGACGGCTGGCTGACCTCGGAGGTCGTGCCCCAGCAGGGCAAGCCCGACACCAAGGTCTACGCCGTCTCCCCGCTCGGCGAGAAGATCCTCGCCGTCTGGCTCACCGAGGCCCCGACCGACGCTCCCCTGCGAAGCGAGCTGGCGGTCAAGCTGCGCGGTGCGTCGTACGCCGAGGACCGGGCCGGCGTGCTCGCGATGGCCCGCGCCCAGCGCGAGGTGCACCGCACCCGCGCCGCGGCGTACGAGCAGATGCTGCAGCGGCAGTTCCCCCACCCCGAAGAGCTCTCGGACGCCGACGTGGACCGCTATCTGGTCCTGCGCGCGGGCGTCCGGGTCGAGGAAGGCTGGATCGGCTTCCTCGACGAGTACCGCACCACCCACGAACGCCGGGCCTCCGGCGCGACGGACAAGGAAGCACGATGAGCAACAACAGCGCCAACAGGTATCCACACCTCCTCACGCCCCTGAAGGTCGGCACCACCGAGCTGCGCAACCGCGTGGTCATGGGGTCGATGCACAACGGCCTCGAGGACAAGGTCGCCGATGTCCCGAAGCAGGCAGCGTTCTTCGCCGAGCGCGCCCAGGGCGGCGTCGGCCTCATCGTGACCGGCGGCTACGCGCCGGAGTGGCAGGGCTGGGTGAAGCCGTTCGCCGGCGGCATGCGCACCCGCCGTGACGCCATGCACCACCGCGAGATCACCGACGCGGTGCACGAGCACGGCGCCAAGATCGTCATGCAGATCCTGCACACGGGTCGCTACTCGTACCAGCCCTTCAGCATCGCGCCGTCCGCGATCAAGGCGCCGATCAACCCCTTCAAGCCGAAGGCGATGTCGGTCAAGCGGGTCGAGAAGACCGTCCAGGCGTTCGCCCGCTCGGCCTGGCTCGCGCAGAAGGCCGGCTACGACGGCGTCGAGATCATGGGCTCCGAGGGCTACCTGATCAACCAGTTCCTCGCTGAGCGCACCAACAAGCGCACGGACCGCTACGGCGGCTCGGCCGAGGCGCGCATGCAGTTCCCGATCGAGATCGTCCGCGAGACCCGCAAGAAGGTCGGCCCGGACTTCATCATCCAGTACCGCATCTCCCTGCTCGAGCTCGTCGAGGGCGGCCAGAGCTGGGACGACATCGTCGCGCTGGCCAAGGAGCTGGAGAAGGCCGGCGTCGACATCTTCAACACCGGCATCGGCTGGCACGAGGCCCGCGTCCCCACGATCATCACGCAGGTCCCGCGCGGTGCCTGGATCGACTCGACCGCTGCACTCAAGCCGCACGTCACCGTCCCGGTGATCGCCTCCAACCGGATCAACACCCCGCAGCTGGCCGAGCAGATCCTCGCCTCCGGCGGCGCGGACGCGGTCTCCATGGCGCGCCCGTTCCTCGCCGACTCGTTCATCGTGCAGAAGGCTGCCGAGGGCCGCGAGGACGAGATCAACATCTGCATCGCCTGCAACCAGGCCTGCCTCGACCACGCGTTCAAGAACCAGAAGGTCTCCTGCCTGGTCAACCCGCGCGCCGGCCGCGAGACGACGCTCCTCCTCTCCCCCACGCGCTCGAAGAAGAAGGTCGCCGTCGTCGGCGCCGGCCCCGCCGGCCTCTCCGCCGCGGTCTCGGCCGCCGAGCGCGGCCTGGCCGTCACCCTCTTCGAGAAGAACGCCGAGATTGGCGGCCAGTTCCGCCTCGCCATGCAGGTGCCGGGCAAGGAGGACTTCAAGGACTCCGTGGCCTACTTCGGTCGCAAGCTCGAGGTCCTCGGCGTCGACCTGCGCCTCAACACCATCGCCGACCCCGCCACCCTCGCGGGCTTCGACGAGGTCATCATCGCCACCGGTGTCGAGCCGCGCATGCCGGCGATCCCGGGCATCGACCACCCCAAGGCGGTCTCCTACGCCGACGTCCTCGACGGCAAGGTCGTCCCGGGCAAGAAGGTCGCCGTCATCGGTGCCGGCGGCATCGGCGTCGACATCTCGGTCTTCCTGACTCACGAGGACGAGACGCTCGAGGAGTGGAAGGCGCACTGGGGTGTCGGCGACCCGCTGCTCGACCCGGCCGGCCTGACCGAGAAGAAGCCGCGCACCCCCGCCCGCGAGGTCTGGCTGCTGCAGCGCAAGGTCGAGCGCATCGGCAAGGGCCTGGGCAAGACCTCGGGCTGGGCGCACATGGCGCACCTCAAGCAGGACGGCGTCCACCAGATCAGCGGCGCGTCGTACGACCTGATCGACGACCAGGGCCTGCACATCACCGTGACGGCCAAGGACGGCTCGACCACGACACAGGTCCTCGACGTCGACACCGTCGTCATCTGCGCCGGCCAGGAGTCGGTGCGCGGCCTGTACGACGAGCTGCACGTCGCCGACCGCCCCGGCCTGCACATCATCGGTGGCGCGGACGTCGCCGCCGAGCTGGACGCCAAGCGCGCGATCCTGCAGGGCACGGAGACCGCTGCCGCGATCTGATCCCCTCGCCGTCGAAACCCGGGTTTTGGTCCGCCGAAACCCGGGTTTTGGCGTGTTCAGACCCGGGTTTTGGTCAGGCCCCGAAGGTCCAGAGCATCAGCTGCCCAGGGGCGGTGACCGTGAGGTCGCCACCCCGGTCGCTCATCCGGGCGGCGTCGCCCTCCGCCAGGTCGACGTCGCCGAGCCGCGCAGCGCCGGTCGCCACGAAGAGATGCGCGTGCGGCACCACGGGCAGGACCAGCTCGTCCCCCGCCGCGGCGTCGCTCACCCACAGGGTCGCCCCCGGAGCACGCACGGGCAGGCCGTCGCCACCGACGACCGCAGTCCAGCCGCTCCCCGGTGAGACGTCGGCCGACGCGTAGGCGGGCGCCTCCCCCCAGGCCGACGGACGCACCCACGTCTGCACGAAGCGCGTCGGGCCGGCACCCGCCTCGGCGTACTCGCTGTGGACGACGCCGGTGCCGGCCGACATGACCTGCACCTGCCCCGGCAGGAGAACGCCCGAGCCGCCGGTCGAGTCGTGATGCGCGAGCCCACCGGACAGCACCCAGGTCACCACCTCGATCTCCTGGTGCGGATGATCCGGGTAGCCCGCGCCGGGCGCCAACAGGTCGTCGTTGTGCGAGACCAGCAGGCCGAACCCGAGGTTGGCCGGGTCGTAGTGCGGTCCGAACGAGAACGAGTGCCGCGTCTCGCGCCCGTCCTCGACCGTCACATAGCGCGAGCCGGCGCGGCGTACCTCCAGAGTCATGGAGCCATCCTCCCGCGCCAAAGTCCGCGACTCGACCAGCAAATACCCGGGACTCGACCCGTCAAAACCCGGGTCTCGACGAATCAGGCGGGAGTGATCACCTGCAAGGCCGACGGGCGCACCTCGACCCGGGCGGCCTCGGCGTCGCGGGCGGGCAGCTGGCCGAGCGGCTCACCATCGGCCCCCATCGGCACGCGCGGCGTTCCGCGGATCTCGACGACGCGACCCCGCAGGACCGCGACGTCGTCGCGGAGCACGTGCCGACCGCTGTAGATGGTAGGCATCGCGCTGATCAGGGAACGCCGCGACGAGGCCGACACGACCACCACGTCGAGCAGGCCATCGGTCACGGAGGCGTCCGGCGCGATCTGCATCCCGGAGCCGTAGTACGCCGAGTTGGCGATCACCACGGTCGCCGCACCGAAGCAGTGGGTGACGCCGTCGACGACGACCTCCACCTCGACCGGCGTGTACGACGCGAGCGACCGGACCGCCGAGACGGGGTACTGCAGGAACGTCGGCAGCCAGCGCATCTGCTCGACGAGCTCGACCGCGTGCGCGTCGACGCCGGAGTAGACCGAGCCCACCACGAGGCGCGTCGCCTCGCCGGGGAGCGTCGCGGCGATCAGGTCGACGCGCTCCGCCTGACCGCGCAGCAGCACGTCCACGGCGCCGCGGGCGTGGTCGGGGATCCCGAGCATCCGGGCGAAGTCGTTGCCGCGTCCGGACGGCACGAGCCCGAGAACGCCGTCCCGTTCGGCCACCAGGCCGGCGGCGGAGGCCACGGTGCCGTCGCCCCCGACAGCAACCAGCACATCACCGCGGCTGCACGCCTCATCGACCGCCTGACGGGTCTCCCGCATGCCCTCGGACAGCGCGACGTGGACGGTGCACCCGGCCTCCTCGAGCGCCGACCGCGCAGCGGCAGCGACGGAGATCGTGGACCCGCCGGCACGCGGATTGACCAGGAGGGTGTGACTCACGGGCGTCAGCATGACACTGGGGTTCCCCAGCGCGGGAGTAGTCCGGATGATCCATTTGCCCCGAAGGGGTCCCCGGGTCGCCGACACAGGTCTAACGTCGAAGGATGCGCTCCCGACTGGTTGAACGGGACGCTGAGACCGCCGCACTCGGGCGGATTCTGGACCGTGCTCGGGCCGGTCACGGGGATCTCGTGGCTTTCGAGGCGCCACCCGGCATGGGTAAGTCACGGTTGCTCTGGCACCTGCGCGAAGCCGCGCTGCGCGACGGCTGGCGCAGTCTCGACGTGCGCGCCACACCGATGAGCCCCTCGATCGGGTACGGCGTCCTGCGCGACTGGTTCGGCCTCCTCGCGCACCGCCACCCGGCGGGTGAGCACCCGTTCGACGGACCGGGTGCTGCCCTCGCGGAGCTCGCCGACGGGACCAGCCGGCCGCTCGGCGACCTCGTGTACGGCGTCCGCTGGGTGCTCGAAGACCTGTGTGCCGAGGGTCCGATCCTGCTGACCGTCGACGACCTGCAGTGGGTCGACTCGGGCTCCCTCAAGGCGCTCGACCTGCTTGCCCCGGCGCTGCAGCAGCTCCCCTGCATCCTCGCCTACACCGTGCGCATCGGTGAGGAGGCGAGCTGCCCCGAGTCGATCGCCCGTCTGCACGAGGTCAGCCGCGTGCTCCATCCCGAACCACTCAGCGTCGACGGTGTCGCCGCACTCCTGGAGATGCACCGACTCGATCCGGGCCAGGCAGAGCGGATCCACACCGTGACCGGCGGCGTACCCCTGTTCGTGGGCGAGGTGATCGCGGGCGGCGGTGAGGACGTTCCGGACTCGCTGGTGGGGTCGATCACCGGTCGCCTGCGCCGGCTCTCCCCGACATCGCTCGCGACGGCGTCCGCTGTCGCGATCCTCGGTGACCACGGGGCAACCGGTTCGATCGCCGAGCTCGCCGGCCTTCCACCTGCGACCATCGTCCACGACCTGGCACTTCTCACCACGGCCCAGCTCGCGCAGCGCGACGACGGCAATCACCGCCTGCGCCACCCGCTCATCGCCGACGCGGTCCTGGCAGCGCTCAGCTCGGCCGACACGGCGGACCTCCACGCCCGCTGCGCGGATGTGCTGGCCCGGCGCGGAGCCCCACGCACCGTCGTGGCCAGCCACCTCCTCCTGACCACTCCCGGCGACGATCCCGAGGTCCGCGTCCGGTTGGCCGAGCAGGGGCGCCATGCCCTCGCATCGGGCGAGGCCGAGCAGGCCCGTCGCTACTTCGACCGCGCCATCGCCGAGGGCCCGATCACGGTTGCCGAGATCCCACTCTTGTCGAGTGCGGCCTCCGCGCTGTCCGCGCTCAGCGAGATCGACGCCGCCCAGGAGATGTGGCGCCGCGCCCGATCGCTCACGGAGGATCCTGACGAGCTGGCCGCGCTACGGGCTGCAGCGGGAGACGCGCTGCTCATCGCCGGCGAGTACGCCCAGGCCCGGGCTGCGTTCGGCACACCGGCCGACACCGGGCCCGACACCACCCACGCCAGCCAGGTCCTCAGCGGGCGCATGGTCTTCAGTGGCCTGCTCCTGGGGGCGCCTGCCCGCGAGATCCGGGAGCAGTTCGAGCAGCACCTCGGAGAGCCCGAGGACGCGACGACGCCGGACCACCGGCTCGCCCTCGCTGCCGCGGCCAGCCTCAAGGTCGCTGCCGGCGGCACCGCCGCCGAGGCGCGGGACCTGGCGCTCCGGGCGATCGACCGCGGCGCCCTCTTCGAACACGCGAACGCCGACGGCACCGCCGTCTTCATGGCGAGCTGTTCGCTGATCTGGTCCTCTGCCCTCGACGAGGCGGAGCGAGCGCTGACCACCGCGATGGAGACGGCGAAGGCACGCGGCTCGGTCCTGGAGTTCGCGAACGCCGCCGCGTGCCGTGGCACCGCACGCGCCCGGATGGGCCTCACCGTCGAGGCCGAGCTCGACTTCGAGGCGACCCTGGAGCAGCGCAACCACGGGTGGAACGCGGGCCTCGGCTTCGTGATCGCCGGCCTCGTCGAGTGCCACATCGCCCGCGGCGAGCTCGAACGCACGTTGCCGTGGCGCGCGACCCTCGACCGGATTGCCAGCGAGAGGACCCTGGCGGGTGCCTACGCGCAGCACGCCCTGGGTGACATCGCCGCCGCCCACGGCGACCACGACACCGCCGCCCGTCGGTACGCCGAGGTGGGTCGGCAGCTGCACCTCAGCCTCGACAATCCGGCGGTACTCCCCTGGCGGGCCGGTCGTGCCCTCGCTCTGATCCGGATCGGCAACGGCCGCGAGGCTGTCGACCTGGCCCGCGAGAACGCCGCCCGCGCCGAGGCATTCGGGGCGCCGTACACGCTCGCCCAGGCCTTCCGCACGGTGGCTGCGGTCGACCCGACCGCCGACCGCGTCGGCCTGTTGCGCCGCGCGCTCGCCGTGCTGGACGGCGTACCCGCGGGTCGGCTGGCAGCGCAGGTCGCGGCTGATCTCGCCGGCATGCTGATCCTGCTCGAGGGCGCCGCCGCGTCGCCCGAGGTCGTGACCTTGCTGCGCCGCTCGGAGTCGTACGCCCAGTCGCACGGGCTGCGCCCCCTCGAGGACCGCGTACGCCGTCTCCTCGACCGCATCGGGGAGCCCGCCAACCGCCCGGCCGCGGAAGCGCTCGCCCTGCTCACCCCGTCCGAACGCCGGGTGGCCGACCTCGCGGCGACCGGGCTCAGCAACCGCCAGGTCGCCCAGGACCTCTTCGTGACGGTCAAGGCCGTCGAGTGGCACCTGTCGAACGTCTACCGGAAGCTCGGCATCCACTCCCGCAACGAGCTCCCGACGCTACTCACCCGCTGATCGCCTCAGTGCGACTCGCGCCACCCGCGCTCGAACGGCAGCCGCCAGGCGAACGGCGCGATCAGCTGGTGGATCTGGTTGGGACCCCACGACCCGGGGGCGTAGCGGCGTACCGGCGGAGGGTTGTCGAGGAGCGGCTGGCTGATCTCCCAGAGTCGCTCGACGCCGTCCGCGGTGGTGAACAGGGTGTGGTTGCCCTTGACCGCCTCGAGGATCAGCCGCTCGTAGGCCTCGAGGATGGAGCCGGCCCACTGGGTGCCCTCCATCTCGAACTGCATCGACAGCTTCTGCAGCCGGAAGCCCGGGCCGGGGCGCTTGCCGTAGAAGGAGAGCGACATCTTGGCCTGGTCGCTCAGGTCGAAGGTCAGGTGGTCGGGACCGTCGTCGCCGATGCCCGACCCCTCGGGGAACATCGACTTCGGGGGCTCCTTGAACGCGATCGAGATGATCCGCTGGCCCTCCGCGAGCTTCTTGCCGGTGCGGAGGTAGAACGGCACGTCGGCCCAGCGCCAGTTGTCGACGAAGCACTTGAGCGCGATGAACGTCTCGGTCTCCGAGTCGGGAGCGACACCGTCCTCCTTGCGGTAGCCGTCGTACTGACCGCGGACGACGTTCGCCGGCTCGAGCGGGAGCATCGAGCGGAAGACCTTGTTCTTCTCCTCGGTGATCGACTGCGGGTCGAGCGCGGTGGGCGTCTCCATCGCGGCGAACGCCATCACCTGGAACAGGTGCGTGACGACCATGTCCTTGAACGCGCCGGTGCCCTCGTAGAAGCCGGCGCGGCCCTCGAGGCCGAGCGCCTCGGGGATGTCGATCTGGACGTGGTCGATGAAGTTGCGGTTCCACATCGGCTCGAAGAGCCCGTTGGCGAAGCGGAGCGCCAGGATGTTGAGCGCCGCCTCCTTGCCGAGGAAGTGGTCGATACGGAAGATCTGCGACTCGTCGAAGACCTCATGGATGGCTGCGTTCAGCGCCTTCGCTGAGGCGAGGTCGACGCCGAACGGCTTCTCCATGATGATCCGGCTGCCGGCGACCATGCCGGCGTCACGCAGCTGCTCGACGACGTTGAGCGCCGCCTTCGGGGGCACCGAGAGATAGTGCAGCCGGAGGCGCTCGCCGGTCAGCCCGGCCTCGGCTTCGGCGACCGCGGCAAGGAGGTGGTCGACGCCGCTGTCGGCCCACCAGAGCCGCTTGGCGAACTCGTCGAACTCCTTCTTGTCCTCGGCGTCGTCGCTGAACTCCTCGATCGCCTCGCGGGCCATCTGCACGAACGACTCGCGGTCGTGGTCGTGGAGCGCCGTGCCGATGACCTGGACGTCGGGAAGCAGGCCGCTGCGCCAGAGGTGCAGGAGACCGGGGAGCAGCTTGCGCCGCGCGAGGTCGCCCGTCGCTCCGAAGAGCAGGACGGTGGTCGGCGGGCCGGGGGTGCCTTCGGGCTGCGGTGCCATGTCCCCACCCTAGGCGGCGAGCCGTCAGTCCGCGGCTAGGCCGACGTAGGTGATGTCGAGGTACTCGTCGATGCCGGTGAACCCACCCTCGCGGCCGAAGCCACTGGCCTTCACCCCGCCGAACGGCGCAGCCGGGTTCGACACCAGGCCGGTGTTGACCCCGACCATGCCGAACCGCAGGCCCTCGGAGACGCGCAGCACCCGACCGACGTCCCGCGTGAAGACGTACGACGCCAGGCCGTACTCGGTGTCGTTGGCCATCCGGATCGCCGCGGCCTCCCCGTCGGCACCCGACGCGAAGACGGTCACCGGGGCGACCGGTCCGAAGATCTCCTCGTGGTTGACCCGCGCCTCTGCCGGTACGTCGACCAGCACGGTCGGCGGGAAGAAGTTGCCGTGGGCGTCCCCTCCGACGACCCGGCGCGCGCCCGCCGCGATCGCGTCCGCCACCAGCTCCTGTACGCCGGCCACCGCGCGCGCATCGATCAGCGGCCCGACGTCGACGCCGTCGTCCTGACCGCGTCCGACCTTCAGCGCACCCATGCGCTCCGCGAGCCGGCGGGAGAACTCCTCGGCCACCCCGGCCTGCACGAGGAACCGGTTGGCCGAGGTGCAGGCCTCGCCCATGTTGCGCATCTTGGCGAGCATCGCCCCGTCGACGGCCTTGTCGAGGTCGGCGTCGTCGAACACCAGGAACGGCGCGTTGCCGCCGAGCTCCATCGAGACCCGCTGCAGGTTGGCCGCTGACTGCGCCACGAGGGCCTTGCCGACCGCGGTCGAGCCCGTGAAGGAGACCTTGCGCAGCCGGGCGTCAGCCATGAGCGCGGCCGTCGTCTCCTTCGCCTGCGTCGTGGTGAGCACCTGCAGCACGCCGTCGGGTAGGCCCGCCTCGGCGAGCACCTTCGCCAGCTCGATCGTGGTGAGTGGCGTGGACTCGGCCGGCTTGACGATCATCGTGCAGCCGGCCGCGATCGCCGCGCCGACCTTGCGCGTCGCCATGGCGAGCGGGAAGTTCCACGGCGTGATCAGCAGGACCGGTCCGACCGGCTTCTTCATCGTGATCAGCCGCGATCCGCCGGCCGGAGCCGGGAGCCAGGTGCCGCTGATCCGGACGGCCTCCTCGGAGAACCAGCGGAGGAACTCCGCGCCGTACGCCACCTCGCCGCGCGCCTCGGCGAGCGGCTTGCCCATCTCGAGCGAGATGGTCCGCGCGAAGTGGTCGGCGCGCTGGGTCACGAGATCGAAGGCCCGGCGCAGGATCTCGCCACGCTCGCGTGCTGGCGTGGCGGCCCAGGCCTGCTGCCCGGCGACGGCAACCTCGAGCATTGCCCGGGCGTCGTCGACACCCTGGTCGGGCAGCGAGGCCAGGACCGATCCGTCAGCCGGGTCGAGGACGTCGAAGGAAGCGCTCATACGTTCAGACTAGGACGCTGCTGGCCGAGCGCCCGGGCCTTGCCGCTCTGCAGCAGCAACGCCGCGACCGCAGCGGCCAGGGCGATCAGGCCGGTCACCACGAAGGCGCCTTCCCAGCCGGTCCGGTCGATCGCCGTGCCGGCCAGCGGCGCACCGAGCGCCGAGCCGGCCGTGAACGCGACTCCCTGCCAGCCCAGTGCCTCGCCCAACCGGTTCTCCGGCACGACCCGGCTCAGCCCGTCGCTGATCGCGGTGATCGTCGGCGCACAGAAGAGGCCGCACACCAGGAGCAGCAGGGCCAGGCTCACCTGGCCGTGCGCCAGCGCGACCGGGACGGTCGTCGCGGCGAGGAAGGCAAGCAGGACGAACACCGGGATCGGCCGGTGCAACGCCCCGTAGACGAGGGCGCCGACGGCCGAGCCGAAGCCCCACACGGCGAGCACCGGCCCGATCGAACCGGCCTCACCCATGGCCCGGAGGGCGCCGACGGTGCCCAGCTCGGTGCCGTTGAGCACGATCGTCGCGGCGACACCCGCAGCCAGGGTCGCCATGACCGCCGGCTCACGCCACAGCCGGACGTGCTCGGCCGCGACGGTGTCGGCGGGCTCGACCTGCATTCCCTCGACGAGCGGAACCTCGACCGCGTGCGCGGTGTCGGCGCGCACCAGCGGCGGGTTGGCCAGCCACAGCCCGAAGCCACCCAGCACGACCAGCAGCTCGCTGCCCAGCAGCGACCACGTCGTCCCCCACCACGCCACGGCGAGGACGCCGAGCACGGGGCCGATCATGAACGACAGCTCGGTGAAGAGCGCGTCGAGCGAGAGCGCGGCGGTCCGGTCCTCGTCGTCGACGGCAGCGATCAGCGCCTGCCGCGTGATCGAGAACGTCGGCAGGTTGGCGAGTCCTCCGACGAAGACGAGCACGAGCAACACCACATAGGGGGTGAACGGCGCGACCGCCCAGACCGCGATCAGCACGAGGAGCTGCGGCCCGAGCGTGGCCCGTACGCCGACACGGTCCAGCGAACGCCCGCGCCACGGTCCGGAGACGGCCAGGGCCACCGTGCTCACCGTGGTCACCACACCAGCGGCGGCGTAGCTGCGGTCGAGCCCGTCGACGACGTGCAGCGTGATGACGATGAACGACGCGAACGCCGGCACGCGCCAGAGGAAGGCGAGCAGCAGCACCGACCGGACCGAGGGTCGGCGCAGGAGTCGTCCGTACGCCGCCATGCCCTTGCCCATGCGGTCGATGGTTGCAGTGCGCAGACGCTTGACGCGACCCATTTATCGGACCGTTACGGTCCTGCGGCGCAGGCGCAATGAGGGCCGTCCGGACGGCCGATGCGGAAATGCAGAAGCCCCTCTCGACTCATGGGGTAATCGAGAGGGGCATCAAGAACGGTATGCCGTGGCGCCGGTCACGTCAACCCGTCCCGGACGTATCCTTCACCGGTGCGCAAACCCCCCGAACTGGTCGTGACCCTGGCGCCCCTCCTGGTGCTGGTCCTGGTCCTCGCAGGCGTCGGCGTCGCCTTCGGCCTGACCGGGCACGACGACCATCGGGCGCGCGACACCGCGGGCTCCCCGAGCGTCACGCCGAGCGTGGCGCAGTCGCTGAGCCCGGTCATCACGCCGACCCAGGTCCCCGACATCGCCATCTCGAAGGACCTGCTCCGCAGCGTCCGGAAGCAGCTGCACACCCTGCCGGAGTTCCGCTTCCAGATCGCGACGCTCAACGTGCTCGGCAACAGCCACACCGTCGCCGGCGGCGACCGTGCGGAGTACGCCGACAGCGGCACGCGCATGGCCTGGGCGCTGCAGGCGCTGGAGCAGGCCTCGGCCGACGTCGTCGGCTTCCAGGAGATGCAGCCAACGCAGTACGCCGCGTTCCGGGCGCGCACCGGCAGCCAGTGGGACAGCTGGCCGGGGCTCGCCGTCAACGCCGACGCGGTCGACAACACCCTCGCGTGGGACACCTCGACGTTCCGCGCGGTGGAGAAGGAAACGATCGCGATCCCGTACTTCTTCGGCCGCACGCGGCAGATGCCGTACGTGCTGCTCGAGAACGTCCAGACCAAGCAGCGGATCTGGGTCGCCAACTTCCACAACCCCGCTCACAAGTACGGCGCGACGCAGGCGAAGTGGCGGCGCGAGGCGACCGCGCGGGAGATCGCCCTGGTCAACAAGCTGGCCGCGGAGACGGGCTACCCGGTCTTCCTCACCGGCGACATGAACGAGCGCCAGGAGTACTGCAACCCGGTCACCGCGAGCACGGACCTGCGCTGGGCCGGCGGTGCATGCAACAGCGGACGGATGCCGGTCGACTTCATCCTCGGCTCCTCGCGCGTCAGCTTCGCCGGCTACACGATCCGGGACCGCGGGGTGCTCGGGAAGGTCACCGACCATCCCCTCGTATACGCAACAGCGACGGTGCCCGAGAGTCGGGCACCGTCGCTGGCCAAGTAGAGCGCTGGGTCAGGCAGCGTGATGGGTCGTGGGCGCAGCCGGGCGCACACGCACCCAGTGGGCGACGAGCCGCTTCTTGCCGTCGACGCCCTTCTCGCGCTTCCAGACGAGCTCCATGTGGTCGTGGTTTGCAAGACCGTCAAGCATGGGCCACCTCCTGTTCACCGTTTGTTCACTTTCGAGTATGGCACACATCCGGTCGATTCGCACCCCCTCGCGCGCTCCGATCCGCACGATCGCTCCACACGACCACGGAATCGTCGGAAAATCCGGCGCCCACGCCCCACTCAGCCCCTGAAGTGTCGTGCAGGTCACTTTCTGCGACAAGGCGTTCCGCCTAGTCAGCTCCGGTGCAAGACTGCGGACGTCCCGACGCAGGAGGTCCACCCATGTCGTTCCCCGCGCTCGCTCACGACCGCGTGGGCGCCGGCACTCCGGTCGTGCTCGTGCACGGCATCGGCCACCGACGCCAGGCCTGGTCCCCCGTGGTCCGGCTGCTCGCCGAGGACCACGAGGTGATCGCGGTCGACCTCACCGGGTTCGGGGAGTCCCCCGGCCACCCGAAGGGCAGCGCCCACAACGTCGAGGCATACGTCGACCACCTGGTCGCCAACTTCCGCGCGTGGGGCCTCGAGAAGCCGCACGTGGCCGGCAACTCCCTCGGCGGAGCCGTCGCGCTCGAGCTCGCCCGACGCGGCGAGGTCGCGTCGGCCGTTGCACTCGCCCCGGCGTCGTTCATCGACTGGAAGGGTGCGGGCGCGGCACTCCCGCTCGTGGCGATGCGACTCGGCGCCCTCCTCGTCCCCGCGCCCGTGCTGCGCCAGGCCTGCCGCGCCGGCTTCGTCCGCGCCGTCATCGGCTGGCCCCTCTACGCGTACGCCGACCGGCACGACGCCGCCTCGACGTACGGCGACGCGCTGGCGATGAAGCGGGCTCGCGGCTTCGAGGCCACCGCGATCAAGTGCCTGCGCCCGGTCTTCAAGCCATTCCGCGGAGCCCTGAGGGCCCCGGTGACCATCGCCTGGGGCACGAAGGACAGGATCCTCCCCTACGGACAGATGGCTCGCGCCCGGAAGCTCGTGCCCCAGGCGCGCTACATCACCCTTGACGGAGCCGGCCACGTGCCGATGTCGGACTGCCCCGAGGCGATCGCCGAGCTGATCCGGGGGACGATCGCCGATGTCGAGGCGGGGCGCTCGGCCGTAGCCTGAGGCCATGTCCACCGCGTCTGACTTCCAGCCCGATGTCATCGTCGTCGGTGCCGGCCTCGCCGGCCTCGTCGCCACTCACGAGCTGGCCAAGGCCGGCAAGCGGGTCCTGGTGCTCGACCAGGAGAACCGCCACAACCTGGGCGGCCAGGCGTTCTGGTCGCTCGGCGGCCTCTTCTTCGTCGACAGTCCCGAGCAGCACCGGATGGGCATCCACGACTCCCTCGACCTCGCCCTGCAGGACTGGCACGGCAGCGCGCAGTTCGACCGGTTCGGCGACGGCACGGACGGCCCCGGCCGCGGCGAGGACTTCTGGCCGCAGCAGTGGGCCGAGGCGTACGTCCGCTGGGCCCACGAGGGCAAGCGCGACTACGTCCGCGACCTGGGCCTGAAGTCCCTGACGTTCGTCGGCTGGGCCGAGCGTGGCGACGGCCGCGCCGAGGGCCACGGCAACTCCGTGCCGCGCTTCCACATCACCTGGGGCACCGGCCCCGAGGTGGTCCGGGTCTTCCTCGAGCCGGTGCTCGAGGCCGAGAAGGCCGGCCTTGTGCAGTTCGGGTTCCGGCACCAGGTCGACGAGGTCGTCGTCGAGGACGGTGCCGTGGTCGGCCTACGCGGCTCGGTGCTGGCAGCCGACGACAGCGCCCGCGGCGTGAAGTCGTCGCGCGAGGTCACCGGGTCCTTCGACCTGCGCGCGCGGGCGGTCGTGGTGAGCAGTGGCGGCATCGGCCACAACTTCGACCTCATGCGCCGCAACTGGCCGACCGACCGGGTCGGCCCCGCGCCGGAGCACATGATCGCCGGCGTCCCGGCGCACGTGGACGGCCGGATGCTCGCCATCTCCGAGGAGGCTGGGGCCACGCTGGTCAACAAGGACCGGATGTGGGCCTACGTCGAGGGTGTCCACAACTGGGACCCGATCTGGCCCGATCACGCCATCCGGATCCTGCCCGGGCCGTCGTCGATGTGGTTCGACGCCAACGGCAAGCGGCTGCAGGGGATGTCGGGTGTGCCCGGCGCCGACTCGATCGGCTCGATGACCCAGATCCTGTCGACGGGCTACGACTACTCGTGGTTCATCCTGGACCAGACGATCATCGAGAAGGAGTTCGCACTGTCGGGCTCCGAGCAGAACCCCGACTGGACCAACAAGGACGTCAGGCTGATGCTGCGCGATCGCGTGCTCGGCAAGGGCGCGACCGGTCCGGTCGAGCGGTTCAAGAAGTACGGCGAGGACTTCGTCGTCGCCTCGACGATCGCCGAGCTCGTCGAGGGGATGAACGCGATCACCCGCGGCCCTGAGCTCTCGGCCGACGACATCGAGCGGCAGATCGTGGCGCGCGACCGCCAGGTCGACAACCCGTTCGCCAAGGACGCGCAGATCATGGCGATCCACAACGGTCGCAAGGACCGCACGGGCAAGATCATGCGCGTCGCCAAGCCGCACAAGATCCTCGACCCTGAGCACGGCCCGCTCATCGCGGTGCGCTGCAACATCCTGTCCCGCAAGACCCTCGGCGGCATCGAGACCAACCTCGACTCCCAGGCGATCGCCGAGGACGGCTCGGTCATCCCCGGCCTCTACGCCGCCGGCGAGGTCGCCGGCTTCGGCGGTGGCGGCGTCCACGGCTACAACGCGCTCGAGGGCACCTTCCTCGGCGGCTGCATCTTCAGCGGCCGCGCCGCCGGACTCGCCCTCGCCCGCGACCTCTGACGCCGAGACGAGGCTCGTGCACCGCTGAGACGGGGCTCGTGCACGCGGTACGCGTGCCCGAGCCCCGTCTGGAGTGTGCACGGGCCCCGTCTCGGCGAAATGACCACTGCCCGCGTCGGCTCGGAAGCGACGCGGGCAGCCGTCGTGCTGCGGGAGCTGCGATCAGGCGAAGAGGCCGTTCGTCAGCGTCAGACCCGGGTTCGTCGAGAAGGCGAAGGCCAGGGCGAGCGCGCCACCGGCGAGGGCCAGGTCCTTGTTGAACATGATCTGCGTCATCGCCTTGGCCTCACCCGACTCCTTCCAGAACGTGTGGAAGATCAGCGCGGTCGGCACGAGCACCAGCGCGAGGACGATGCCGGCGAGGTCGCCGTACACACCGAAGGCGATGGCCAGGCCGGCAAGGCCGAAGACCAGGCCCGAGGCGAGGACGTTGAGCTTGGCGAAGGGCAGGCCCTTCGACTTGGCGTAGCCGGCCATGTAGTCGGTCTGCGCGAAGTGGCCGACGGCCGAGAGCAGGAAGAGAACGACGAACAGGATGCGGCCGACGAGAAGGACGATGTCCATGGGGTTACCTCCGAATGAGTCCGGCGGCCCGGTGGTCGCCTCGATGACTCAATGGTGACACGTCATCTACTTAGATGACAAGTCATGCACTTGTCGCGTGTGCCACACCCGAAATGCACGAAGCCCCCTCCGGAGAGGGGGCTTCGTGCTGCATCGATCAGCTCTTGTGGCGCGGCTTCTTCTTGTCGGCCCAGGCCGACTCGGCACCGGTGGAGTCGTCGCGACGCGGCTTCTTCTCCCACGTGCCGTCGGAGAACTCGCGCTTCTGCGGGCGGTCACCACGGTCGCCGTACGACGGACGGCCGCCGCGGTCGCCGAAGTCCTTGCGCGGGCCACGGTCGCCGTACGACTTGCGCGGCTCGGTGCGGATGCCCGGGCCCTTGTCGGCGGCGAGCTCGATGAGCTTGCCGGAGATCCGCGTCTGCTCGAGCAGGCGGTAGGTCTCGGCCGACAGGTCGGCGGGCAGCTCGACGAGCGAGAAGTCCGGACGGATCTGGATCTTGCCGAAGTCGCTGCGACGCAGGCCGCCCTCGTTGGCGAGCGCGCCGACGATCTGGCGCGGCTCGACCTTGTGGCGCTTGCCGACGTTGATCCGGTACGTCGCGAGCGGGGTGCCGGTGCGCGACTCGCGCGGGCCGCGGTCCTTGCTGGCGAAGTCGCCGCGGGCGCCACGGTCCGGACGGTCACCGCGGTCCGGGCGGTCGGCCGAGACGGTGTTGACCTTGGGCATGTCGCGCTCGTTGAGCAGCAGCGGCGTCTCGCCCTGGAGCACGACGGCGAGCGCGGCGGCCACGTCGGCCTCGGGGACGTCGTTGTTCTTCACGTAGTGGGCGATGACGTCGCGGTAGTCGTTGATCGCTTCACCCGCGAGCGCCTCGGTGATGGCGTCGTCGAAGCGGGCCAGGCGGGTGGCGTTGATGTCGTCGACGGACGGCAGGTCCATCAGCGCCATCGGCGACTTGGTGTGCTTCTCGATCATCCGCAGCAGGCCACGCTCGCGCGGGGTCACGAAGGAGATCGAGTCGCCCTTGCGGCCGGCGCGACCGGTGCGGCCGATGCGGTGGACGTACGACTCGGGGTCGGTCGGGATGTCGAAGTTCACGACGTGCGTGATCCGCTCGACGTCGAGACCGCGGGCGGCGACGTCGGTCGCGACGAGGATGTCGAGCTTGCCGGCCTTGAGCTGGTTGACCGTGCGCTCGCGCTGGGCCTGGGCGACGTCACCGTTGATCGCGGCGGCCGAGAAGCCACGGGCGCGGAGCTTCTCCGCGACCTCCTCGGTGGCCTGCTTGGTGCGGACGAAGACGATCATCGCCTCGAAGTTCTCGACCTCGAAGATCCGCGTGAGCGCGTCGACCTTCTGCGGGAACGACACCATCAGGTAGCGCTGCGTGATGTTGGTGTTGGTCGCGGTCTTGTTCTTGACCTGGATCTCGACCGGGTCGTGCAGGTACTGCTTGGAGATCCGCTTGATCGTCGCCGGCATCGTGGCCGAGAAGAGCGCGACCTGCTTGGTCTCCGGGGTGTCCTTGAGGATCGTCTCGATGTCCTCGGAGAAGCCCATGGAGAGCATCTCGTCGGCCTCGTCGAGGACCAGGAAGCGCAGCTCGCTCAGGTCGAGCGTGCCCTTCTCGAGGTGGTCCATGATGCGACCCGGCGTACCGACGACGATGTCGACGCCACGACGGAGCGCGGACAGCTGGACGCCGTAGCCCTGGCCGCCGTAGACGGGGAGCACGTGGACGCCCTTGAGGTGCGCGGCGTACTTCTCGAACGCCTCGCACACCTGGAGCGCGAGCTCACGGGTCGGGGCCAGGACGAGCGCCTGCGGGGTCTTCTGACCGGAGTCGAGCTGCGACAGCACCGGCAGCGCGAACGCCGCGGTCTTGCCCGTGCCGGTCTGCGCGAGACCCATCACGTCGCGGCCCGCGAGGAGCGGCGGGATGGTCTGCGCCTGGATGGCGGACGGCGTCTCGTAGCCGACGTCCTTGAGCGCCTTGAGGACACGCTCGTCGAGGCCGAGATCGGCGAACTTCACCGTCTCCTCAACCGCCTCCGGGGCGTCAACGGAGGCGGGGGCAGCGTCGTTCACAAGGTCACTCACCGGTCAAGGGTAGTGGCCCGCGCGCTTATACGACGATTCCCGATCGCGGTGACGCCCGACACGCCGTGCGCCACTCCGAGTGGCCTCAGTCGACGTGGGTCGACCCCTCCGAGCTGCGCAGCTTCTCGTGCTCGACCAGGCCGCCTCCGCTGACCACGTCGTGGTCGTCGCCTTCGTGGCCGGAGGGCACCCGCGGATCCGTGCTCCAGGGCACGCCCAAGGGGCCGCCCTTGCCGCTTGCGCGCCGACTCGTCCACTCCTCGCGGACCGGTCGGCGCGGTGCCTTCTCGTCCACCTCTCCAGCGTACGTCGGCCCTCCGCGGCCGCATCTGCGGCCTCCTCGCCACCGTCAGCGGTAGGTGAGCAACGACCGGTCATGCTCGAGGTGCGTGTGCTCGTTGAACGACGACAGGTGCAGGCCCGAGCGGCCGCTGATCACCTTGGTGACCGCCGTGTTGACCGCGACCCGGTTGAGCTGCGCCCACAGCGAGGCGTCGCGGGCCAACAGGTGCGAGGTCACCAACCCGATCGGGCCGCCCGAGCTCACCACGAGCACCGTGCCGCTCGCCGCCTCGGCCGCGCGTTGCAGCGCCCCGACGACCCGCTCCGAGAACGCCGGGAACGACTCGGCGTACTCGTGATCCGCCGTCCCTCCGGTCCACCGCGCGGTGGCCTCCTCGAAGAATGCCTGGAACACCGCCCGCTGCTCCTCCGGCGGGAGCGAACCCACGCTCGCCATCACCGACTGCGACTCCTCGCTCGGCGTGTGCACCCGCAGGACGTGGTCGAAGTCGAACTCGTCCCAGCCCGCGTCGACGAGCACCGGCAGGTCGCGTCCGGACTCCCCGAGCCCGACCAGGATGCCCTCGACCGTCTCCCGGTGACGCCGGAGCCCGCCCCGGACGATCCGCTCGGGAACGACGCCGCGGGCAGCCAGCGCCCGCCCCAGGATGCGCCCCTGCTCGTGCCCGGTCTCGGAGAGCGCGTCGTAGTCCGCGGCCCCGAACGACGCCTGGCCGTGCCGGACGAGGAGCAGGACGCTCACCCGCGACCGCCGGCCTCGATCACGGCGCGGGCCCGGTCGCCGAGCATGTTGACGAACATCCAGAAGTGCTCGAAGCGCGGGTTCGTCGTCTGGCCGTGGTGGAAGCGGTAGTAGATCTGCTGGGCGATCCCGGCGAGACGGAACAGCCCGTAGACCTCGTAGAACCTCAGCGCCTCCGGCGAGACCTCGAGGCCGGCACGCTCGCAGTAGTACGCCACGACCTCGGCGCGCGTCAGCATCCCGTCGGCATTCGTCGGCTGCATGCGGACGAGCTGCCACATGTCGTCGTCGCCGGCCTCGATCCAGTACGACAGCACGCAGCCGAGGTCCATGAGCGGGTCACCGATCGTGGCGAGCTCCCAGTCGAGCAGGCCGATCGGACGCGTCGGGTCGTCGTCGCTGAAGACCACGTTGTCGAAACGGAAGTCGTTGTGGATCAGGCAGCTGCCCCGGTCGGCGGGCTGATGGGCGGCCAGCCACGCCATCACGTCCTCCATGTCGGAGACGTTGTCGGTGTGGGCGTCGCGATAGCGCTTCGTCCAGCCGCTGACCTGGCGCTCCACGTAGCCCTCGCCCTTGCCGAGCACGTCGAGGCCCGCGGCAGCCGGATCGACCGCGTGCAGGGAGACGAGCAGGTCCAGCGTGTTCGTGCAGACCGCCCGGACCTGCTCGGGGGTCAGCGCGACCTCGAAGTCCTTGCGCGGGATCGAGCCGACCAGGCGCTCCATCACGTAGAAGTCGCTGCCGAGGACCGCCGCGTCCGTGCAGAGCCCGACCATCGGCGCGACGTACGGGAAGACGGGCGCGAGCGCGGCCTGGATCCGGAACTCGCGACCCATGTCGTGCGCGCCCGCCGCCTTGGTGCCGGCGGGCGGGCGGCGCAGGATCAGGTCCTTCGCGGGATAGCGGAGCAGGTACGTCAGGTTCGACGCGCCGCCCGAGAACTGCTGGACCTCGGGTAGCCCGTCGCCCCAGGCCGACCCGTCGGCGTTCGCGCGCAGCCAGGTGTCGACTGCCGCGACATCGAAGGAGTCCTCCGCGCGGACCGCGCGGGCGCCGGCGACCTCACCCACCTCAGAAGAGCTTCCGGACGACGCTCATCGGCGCGTTCTTGAGCGCGAAGCCGAGCGGCACCCAGGGCCACGAGGGAACGAGCGCCTTCTGCTTGCGCTTTTCGATGGCCGCAACCATCGAGCGAACGCCGGTCTCGGTGTCGACCATGAACTTGGTCTTCTGCTCGACCTTGTCATTCATCTCCGAGCGGATGTAGCCCGGGTAGATGATCGAGACGTCGATGCCCTTGGCCTTCACGTTCTCGTTGATCAGGCCCTCGGCGAGTGCGGCGACGCCGGCCTTGGTCGCGGCGTACGTCGTGATGGCGGACCGCATGCCGCGCATCGCGGAGACGGAGCTGATCATCACCAGGTGGCCGGACTTCTGGGCGCGGAAGATCTCCATCGCGGCCTCGGTCTGGGCGAGTGCGGCGACGAAGTTGGTCATCGCGGTCGCCTTGTTGGCGTCGTAGCGGCCCTTGCCGAGCGGCGCACCCTTGCCGAGACCGGCGTTGATGATCACGCGGTCGAGCGTGCCGAACTCCGCCGCGACCTCCTTGAACACGCGGAAGACGGACTCGTCGTCGGTGACGTCGAGGGCCTTGGTGATCACGCGCCGGTCGGCGTGCTTCGCGGTGATCTCGGCGGCCAGCTCATCCAGACGCTCGGTACGGCGCGCGGTGATCGCCAGGTCGTAGCCGAGGTCGGCGAACTGGCGGGCCATCTCGGCGCCCAGGCCCGAGCTCGCGCCGGTGATGAGGATCGTTCCCTTGCTCATGCTTCTGCGTCCTTTGCGGTGATCGAGTTGATGCGGGCAGCGAATTTCCGCTGCTCGCGGTCGTAGAGGGGGCGGGCAAAGCGCTTCGTCCACACAGCCTTGCGTGCGGGAGCGTCGGGGACGATGACCATCCGCCGCGCGTCGATGCCCTTCATGACGAGGGCGGCGACCTGGGTGGCGTCGAGCGGCGACCGGTCGATGAGGCGCGCTGCGACCCGGTCCATCGCGGCGTCCGAGCCATCGAGCGACGAGGCGAGGTTGGTCCGGAAGAAGCCGGGACAGACCGCAGAGACCGCGATCCCCCACGGGTCGAGCTCGTAGGCGAGCGTCTCGCTGATGGCGACGACGGCGGCCTTGACCGCGGTGTACGACGCCATGGCCGGCGGGTGCACGAGACCGGCCAGGCTCGCGGTGTTGACGATCTGACCGGGCGCCTCACCGGCCTCCGCCTGCGCCTTGAGCAGCGGGACGAAGGTCCGGATGCCGCGGACGACGCCGAGCAGGTTGATGTCGATGACCTTGTCCCACTCGGGCATCGTCACGACGTCGATGCGTCCGCCGGTGGCGATGCCGGCGTTGTTGACCAGGATGTCGAGGCCACCCCACTCGGCGTCGACCCAAGCGCGCGCCGCGTCCCAGTCGGCATCCGAGGTGACGTCGAGCCGGAGGAAGTGCGACCCCTCGGCGAGGGCAGCAGGAGCGTTGAGGTCGGCGACGAGCACCCGGTCACCCCGGGCTGCGAACGCCGCGACCAGCGCAGCGCCCAGGCCGGAGGAGCCTCCGGTGACGAGGACCCGACGACTGGCGGGACGGCTCATCGCGAGAGCCCGTGCTTCATCAGCTCGAGCCGCGCGATCAGCCCGAGGTGGACCTCGTCCGGACCGTCGGCGAAGCGGAGCGAGCGGGCACCGGTCCACGCCGCGGCCAGCGGGAAGTCGTCGGTCAGGCCACCGCCGCCGTGGATCTGCATGGCGAAGTCGATGACGTCGAGTGCCATGCGCGGAGCCGCCACCTTGATCTGGGAGACCTCGGAGATCGCGTTCATCGGGCCGCCGACGTCGAGCTTCCAGGCGGCGTTCAGGACCAGCAGGCGGGTCGACTCGATGGCGATCCGGGCCTGGGCGATCCGCTCGCGGTTGCCGCCGAGGTTGACCAGCTGCTTGCCGAACGCCTCGCGCGAGGTGCCGCGCTGGATGGCCAGCTCGAGCGCCTTCTCCGCCAGACCGATGAGCCGCATGCAGTGGTGGACGCGCCCCGGACCGAGGCGGCCCTGCGCGATCGCGAACGCCTCCCCCGGACCGGAGATGACGTTGCCGGCCGGGACGCGTACGTCGGTCAGCGACACCTCGCCGTGGCCGTGCGGCTCGTCGAAGAAGCCCATCGTGGTCAGCATCCGCTCGACCTTCACCCCCGCGGTGTCGCGCGGGACGAGGATCATCGAGTGCCGGTGGTGCCGGTCCGCGTCGGGGTCGGTCACGGCCATGACGATGTAGATCTCGCAGTCGGGGTGCCCCACGCCGGTGGAGAACCACTTGGTGCCGTTGAGGACCCACGAGTCACCGTCACGGACCGCCGTGAGCTCCATGTTTGTCGCGTCCGACGAGGCGACCGCGGGCTCGGTCATCAGGAACGCCGACCGGATCCGGCCGTCGAGCAGCGGGTCCAGCCAGGTGTCCTTCTGCTCCTGCGAGCCGTACTTGAGCAGCACCTCCATGTTGCCCGTGTCCGGCGCGTTGCAGTTGAAGACGTACGGCGCGATGAAGCTGCGGCCGGTGAGCTCGGCGATCGGCGCGTAGTCGACGTTCGACAGACCGGCGCCGCCGTCGGTGCCGTACTTCGCGGCGTAGGGGCCCTCGTGGCCGGCGGGGAGGAAGAGGTTCCACAGGCCCTGCGCGCGCGCCTTCGCCTGCAGCTCCTTCATCACCGGCAGCTCCTGCCAGTTGGAGCCGTCGCCGGCCTCGCGGCGGCGCTTCATCTCCTGGTGGTACGCCGCCTCGACCGGCTCGATCTCGGCGGCCATGAAGGCGCGGACCTGCTCTGTCAGCTCGGCGGCGCGGGGCGAAGGGGAGAAGTCCATGGCTTGACCATGCCACACTTGTTGAGCAATGCTCAATAGCGTGAGCCAGGAACCCGAGACGCGCCCCGGTCGGTCCCGCATGAGCCCGGAGGACCGGCGGCGCCAGCTGCTCGGCATCGGGCTGCGGATGCTCGTGGAGAAGCCGATCCAGGACCTTCCGCTCGACGCGGTCGCCGCCGAGGCCGGGATCTCCCGTGGCCTGCTCTTCCACTACTTCGCCAGCAAGACCGACTACTACGACGCCGTCGTCGGCGCAGCCCTGCGGCGGGTCCTGCGCAACATCGCGCCGGACGAGGACGCTGCACCGGACGTGGCCCTGCACCAGTTCGTCGACCGCTTCTACGCCCAGATCGAACGCCGCCGGGAGTTCTACCTGGCGCTCGTCTTCGGCAACGGCGCCCTCTCCCTCGGCGGCGAAGGCGTCGACACGCACCGCATGACGATCGCCCGCCGCATCGTCACGGCCACCGGGCTCCCCGAGTCTGCCCTGCCCGCGGCGCACGGCTGGACGGCGTACGTCGAGGACCGGGCGTTGCGCTGGTCGGGTCTACCCGAGGACGCGCGTGCCCAGCGAGACGACGAAGTCGACCACGCCTGCCGTGCCCTGCACGCCCTCATCGCACTCGAAGGAGAAACCCGATGACGTCGCACGCCTGGCCCGCCGGCGGAGTGGTCGACCCGCACGTCCACCAGTGGAACCCGTTCACCAACGACGGGATCGTGGCGGCGAAGGCACGCGCACTCCGCCCCATCCCCCGCATCCCGCGCGCGCTGCGCTGGGCGCTACCCCGCGCGGACAGGGAGTTCGTCGGCGACCCGCACCACGTGCTCAAGCCCTACCTCCCGCTCAGCTACCGCGCCGACGCGGGCGACGTCCCCGTCGCGTCGCTGGTGCACATCGAGGCGGCCTGGCCGCATGAGCCGCACCGCGAGTCGGTCAACGAGACGCGCTGGATCAGCAGCCTCCCCTTCGGCGAAGGCGGGGCACCCACGCTCGGCGCGATCGTCGCGCGGGTCGACCCGCGGTGGCCGGACGTCGCTGCAGTGCTCGACGAGCACCTCGCCGCCAGCCCGCTGGTGCGCGGCGTCCGCACGAGCGCCGCGCACCACCCCGACCCCGGCGTCCGGGACTTCGAGGAGAGCCCGAGCCTGTGGGCCGAGCCGGCGTTCCTGGACGGCTTCGCCGCGGTCGCCGAGCGAGGACTGAGCTTCGAGCTCTGGGGCTACGCGCACCAGCTGCCCGATGCCCTCCCCCTCGTGCGCGCCTATCCGGAGACGACGTTCGTCTTCGATCACTACGGCTCCCCCGTCGGCCTGCTCGGTCCGCGCGGCACCTCGACCGGGCGCAGCGCCGCCGAGCGGGCTGACCAGCTGGCACGCTGGCGCGACGACGTGTCCGCCCTCGCCGCCGAGCCCAACGTCGTCGCGAAGCACTCCGGCCTCGGCATGCCCGTCCTCGGCGCAGAGGTACGCCGACCGCGCACCGCCCCACTCGACCCCCGTTTCGTCGACACGGTCGCGCCGCTGATCCGGCACCTGCACGACGCGTTCGGAGCCGACCGCACCATGTGGGCGTCGAACTTCCCGATGGACAAGCCCGGCCTCGGCATCCCGGCGAGCATCACGCTGCTGCTCGACGTCCTGGGCAGCGACGCGGACACCGACCTGCTCCTGCGCGACGTCGGGCGGCGTACCTACCGGATCACCTGACATCGACCCTCTTGTCGCCGGACCAACAGCGTGGTCCACTCAGCCCGGGCACCCGCCCGCCGGAGCTCGGGATCCGTTCTTTGCTGAAGACTCGGAAGGTGAAGGCATGGCAGGCAAGTTCGAGGTTTACGAGGACAAGGCCGGCAAGTTCCGGTTCCGCCTGAAGGCCGCCAACGGCCAGGTGGTCGCGGTCGGCGAGGACTACGAGACCAAGGCAGCAGCGATCAAGGGCACCGAGGCCGTCCAGCGCGCCGCGGAGGGCGCGTCCGTCGTCGAGGTGTGACCATGGCGGTCGAGTAGGGCCGCCCGGCCCTACTCGACCAGCGCGTGCAGTGCGTCGATGGCAGCACTCAGCCCCGGGCCGTCCTCCTCGCGGAAGCCGGGGCCCTTGACCGGCACGGCATCTCCCGGCGCGACCTGCTCGCCGCACCGGTCGCAGCAGACGACCGGCGAGCTCAGCTCGCCACAGCCGAGGTGACGCCACAGCAGGGGCGGACCCTCCTCGCCGACCAGCCACTTGTCGCCGAACTGCTGCAGGGCGAGCACGACCATCGTCAGGTCGTTGCCCTTCTCCGTCAGCCGGTAGTCGAAGCGGGGCGGGTGCTCTGAGTAGGCGACCTTCTCCAGCACCTCGTGGTCGATCAGCGCCTGCAGGCGCTGGGTCAGCACCTTGCGCGAGATGCCCAGGTCGCGCTGCATCGCGTCGAAGCGGCTGACACCGAGGGCGACGTCGCGGATGATCAGCGGAGACCAGCGGTCGCCGACGATGTCGAGCGAGCGCGCCACCGAGCAGTGGCGGTCCTCCGGCGATGTGTGCACGGAGTCACCCTAGCAGGTGGGTTCCCAATGGGAACTTACGCTGCTACGTTGCGTCCATGCTCGATCGCATCAGTGCCCTCACCTGGCGCCACCCCCGCGCCGTCCTGGCCCTCGTCCTCCTCTTCGCCGGCGTGGCGGGCTTCTTCGGCCACGACGTCGAGAAGCACCTCGCCGCCGCCGGCTTCGCCGACCCCGCATCGCAGAGCGAGGTCGCCGGACGCGTGCTCGCCGACGACCTCGGCTACACCGCCGAGCCCAGCCTCGTCGTGCTCGTGCGCGCCAAGGACGGCGGCAAGCTCGACCTGCACGACCCCGCCGTCGTCACCGAGGTCAACCGGCTCGCGACCCAGCTCGCCAAGGGTGAGTACGTCGGCAAGGTCGACAACCCGCTGGCCGCAACGGACCCGGCGAAGACCGGACTGGTCGCTGCCGACGGACGCTCGCTCGACCTCGGCGCCCACCTGACCGACCCCGACATCGAGGACAAGGGCGGCATCGCCGACGAGTCCGTGCGCACACTGGTCACCTCGACGACCCTTGACGTCGGCTACGGCGGCTACGCCCCGGCGTTCAACGAGGTCAACGACCAGACCCGCAAGGACCTCACCCAGGCCGAGCTGATCGCGTTCCCGATCCTGGGCATCCTGCTGCTCCTGGTCTTCCGCTCCGTCGTGGCGATGTTCATCCCGCTGCTCGTCGGGGGCCTGTCGATCATCGGCACGCTCTTCGCGCTGCGGATCATGTCGACGTTCACCGAGACGTCGCTCTTCGCCCTCAACATCGCCACCGCACTCTCCCTGGGCCTCGCGGTCGACTACGCACTCCTGCTCATCTCGAGGCATCGCGAGGAAGTCGCCAGGCACGGCTACACCGAGGAAGCGCTGCGCAACACCGTCACCTCGGCCGGCCGCACGGCCGTCTTCTCGGGCCTGACGGTTGCGGGCGCCATGGCCGCCCTCGTGCTGATGCCGCAGCGGTTCCTCTACTCGATCGGCGTCGCCGGCGGCATGGTCGGCCTGCTCTCCGCATCGATGGCCGTCCTCGTGGTGCCGGCACTGCTGGCCTGGCTCGGCCCGAACATCAACAAGTTCTCGATCCGCCGCGGCCCGGCCGTCTCCGACGCGTCCACTGCCTGGCTCCGCCTGGCCCGTGGCGTGATGAAGCGCCCGGTCATCGTGGCCGTCTCGACCACGGTGGTCCTGCTCGCCGTGGCGTTCCCGCTGCTCGGCACCCACCTGACCGGCCCGAGCTCGCAGGCCGTCCCGCCGGGCCAGCAGTCCTACGGCGTGACGCAGTACCTCAACAAGCACTACCCGCGCGCAGTCACCGAGGGCATCTCCCTCACGGTGACCGGCGGGGCCTCCGACGCGAAGCTCGCCACGCTCCGCACCGAGATCGCGAACGTCGACCACGTGGTCAGCGTCTCCCCCTTCCAGCACACCTCGGACGACGTGGCCTACGCGACCGCCGCGTTCGACGTACCGGCCCTCGACGACGGCGCCCAGGCGTCGCTGAAGGAGATCCGGACGCTGTCGGCCGGCGACGGCACGAAGCTGCTGGTCACCGGCAACACCGCCCGCTTCATCGACCAGAAGGCCTCACTGGCCAGCAACGCGCCGCTCGTGGTCAGCGCGATCGTGCTGCTGACCCTGGTGCTGCTCTTCCTGCTCACCGGGTCGGTGCTGCTGCCGTTCAAGACGCTGCTGATGAACGCGCTGACGCTGAGCACCACGCTCGGCATCCTCGTCATCGTCTTCGAGAAGAAGGTGGGCAGCAGCCTGATCGACTACCCCGGCCCGTACTCGGTCGAGGTGACCAGCATGGTGTTCCTCTTCGTGGTGACCTTCGCCCTCGCGACCGACTACGCGGTCTTGGTCATGGCGCGGATCAAGGAGCTGCGTGACGGCGGCATGTCCAACGAGGAGGCGGTCGCCCAGGGCATGGCCCGGACCGGTCGCATCATCAGCGCTGCGGCCGTGATGATCGCCGTCGTCTTCGCGGCGTTCGCGGTCAGCCCGGTCTTCTTCATGAAGCAGATCTCGGTGGGCATGGCGCTCGCCGTCCTCATCGACGCGACCATCGTCCGGGCCCTGCTCGTGCCGTCCCTGATGCGCCTCCTCGGCGAGGCGAACTGGTGGGCCCCCGGCCCGCTGCGCCGCCTGCACGACCGCTTCGGCATCCGCGAGTCGTGACCTCTGGTCCAGACCAGCGAAGTTCCCGGAAAAATATTTCGGAACCCGCGTAACCCGCCGCGTCACCGCGCGTTTATCAGGGCACAACGGTCGGGGAGCAACCTCCCTCCCAGTTCCCTGATCGCTCGAGCCCGTCTCCACCAGCACTCCCTCCCTCCCGCTGGTCGAGGCGGGCTCGAATTGTATTTCGGGCTCGCTCGCGCATTCGGAGCAGCGTCTTGCCGCGCCGTACGATCTGCCGGTGCCGCACCGTGATGACCAGCCCCAGGACGACCACCCCTTCGGTGGTCCGCTCTCCGACGAGCCCCTCGACCGGATCGACCCCGAGGAGCTCCGGATCGCCCTGAAGGTGCTCGCCGAGATCCCGCGGCTGGACCCGGAGCACGACGACGTCCGCACCATGAAGCGCGGCGCGTCGTACATGTACAAGCTGATCAAGAAGCAGCGCCGCACGGAGCTGCGGCAGGAGAAGATCCAGCACGACCAGGCGATCATCGAGAAGACCGCGACCGGCTCCCCGATGCGCATCGACGACGAGACCGCGGGTATCCCGCTCGTCTCGACCGCGAAGGGCGCCTTCGCCGGCGAGCTGATCACCGCCCGCGGCTGCTACATCTGCAAGCAGGACTTCACCCTGGTCGACGCGTTCTACCACTGGCTCTGCCCGACCTGCGCGGCGAAGAGCCACGCCAAGCGCGACCAGCGCACCGACCTCACCGGCAAGCGCGCGCTGCTGACCGGCGGTCGCTCGAAGATCGGCATGTACATCGCGCTGCGCCTGCTCCGCGACGGCGCCCACACGACGATCACGACGCGCTTCCCCAAGGACGCCGTACGCCGCTTCGCCGCGATGGAGGACTCCGCGGACTGGATCGACCGGCTCAAGATCGTCGGCATCGACCTGCGCGACCCCACGCAGGTCATCTCGCTCACCGACGACGTCGCGGCCGACGGCCCGCTCGACATCATCATCAACAACGCCTGCCAGACCGTACGCCGCCTCCCTGGCGCCTACTCGCACCTGATCGACGGCGAGAACGCACCGCTCGGCACGCCGGAGTCGCTCGGCATCAAGGCGCTGCCGGAGATGGTCACCTTCGACCACATCTCCGAGGCGCACCCGGCCGCCATCGCCGGCGCGCTGTCCGACACCGCGGTCGCCCACCACGAGGGCGAGTCGCACGAAGCAGCGCTGGCCGCGCACAACGCTGCGTCGATGACGGCCCTCGCCCTGAAGGCGGGTGGCGCGTCGCTCGAGCAGCACCTGGCCGGCACCGCCATCGACGCCGGCGGCCTGATCCCCGACATCCAGGACAACAACTCCTGGACCCAGGTGCTCGACGAGGTCGACCCGCTGGAGCTCCTCGAGGTGCAGTTCTGTAACTCGATCGCGCCGTTCCTGATCAACTCCCGGCTGCGCCCGGCGATGCGGGCAGCCGTCCAGAACGGCGCGCGCCGGGCGTACATCGTCAACGTCTCGGCCATGGAGGGGCAGTTCTCGCGCCGCTACAAGGGCGCCGGGCACCCGCACACGAACATGGCGAAGGCCGCGCTCAACATGATGACGCGCACCTCCGCCGGCGAGTACTTCGAGACCGACCGGATCCTGATGACCGCCGTCGACACCGGCTGGATCACCGACGAGCGGCCGCACTACGAGAAGCTGCGGATCGCCGCGGAGGGCTGGCACGCGCCGCTCGACCTGGTCGATGGCGCCGCCCGCGTCTACGACCCGATCGTCATGGGCGAGGCCGGCCAGGACATCTACGGCGTCTTCGTGAAGGACTACGAGCCCAGCCCCTGGTGACCGCAGCGGCGGCACTCAGACGTAACACGCGTCACGGACGGCGGCGTTCTCCTGCGGGACGTCGCCGTTCTGCTGCCCGGACGGCGGGATCCGCGAGACAGGTAGTCCCGCTATCCCTACCCTCGGGGCATGGCTGACGTGACGATCGATCTGGACATCAACGCCTCGGCGACCGATGTCTTCAACTACATCTCCGACTACACCAAGTGCTCGTCGTACATCTACGGCCTGCAGCACCTGCAGCCGCTCACCGAGCTGACCCGCGGCAAGGGCGCGAAGTTCGAGGGTCGGGTCAAGATGGGCGCCTCGCTGGAGTCGTGCGTCGAGGTCACCGAGTTCGAGGAGGGCGTGCACTACGCGACGCAGTCCTTCAAGGGCGTCAAGAACGGCATGGACTGGACCGTCAGCCCGGTCGATGACGGCAACGCGAAGGTGCGCCTGATCTGGACCTTCGACTTCGGCAGCGGCATCGCCGGCCGCACGATCGGCAAGCTCGTCGAGCCGTTCATCAAGATCGCGGCCAAGCAGAGCGCCGAGGACCTCAAGAACGGCATCGAAGCGGGCGCCTGACGCGCTGTTCACCTCGCGGCCCTCGACGGCTGTCGGTGGTCGGGTGTTGGCTGGAGACATGACCAACGCACTCAACCCGTACCTCAACTTCAAGGACAACGCCGCCGAGGCGATGGCCTTCTACCAGTCGTTCCTCGGCGGTGACCTCAAGGTCAGCACCTTCGGCGACATGGGCGACACCAGCGAGGCCGCCGGCCTCACGATGCACGCCATGCTCGTGACCGACGAGGGCTTCACCCTGATGGCCTCCGACTCGCACCCGTCGATGGGCGAGTTCGTCGCTCCGGCCGGCTTCTCGATCAGCCTCTCCGGCGTCGACGAGGCTCCGCTCCGGGCCTACTGGGAGGCGCTCGCTGCCGACGGCACGATCGGCATGCCGCTCGACAAGCAGGTCTGGGGTGACGTCTTCGGCCACGTCATCGACAAGTTCGGCATCAGCTGGCTGGTCAACATCGTGTCGGCGGAGAACGCCGGCGCCTGACGCAGCCCGCAACGCAGGGCGGGCCAAACTGTCAGTCTGACAGTTTGGCCCGCTCTGACATTTCCGGACTGTCACCTGGCGCGAAAGTGTCAGCCTGACAGTTTCGCGCCAGCCGGCAGCCGGCTTCGATGCGTCAGGGCACGACCGGGAGCTTCAGCGTCTGGCCGCTGCCGCTGGCGATGGTCACCGCGACCGGCGTGAGCCCGCCGCGGTAGTTGATCGAGCCACCCGCGACGACGAAGCGGATCGTGTGCCCCGGGGCGAAGCGGTGCACGAACGCCGGCATGGTCGCCGTGAACGGCTTGGTGACGTCCGCGATCCGCACCGGCGCCTCGAGCGCGTGGATCGTCGTGGCGTGACCCGCAGCATCGACGTCCTGGACCTTCAGGAAGAGGACCAGCTGGCCCGCCTCACCGGCACCCTGGGTGAGTGCGGCCGTCGGGGCATTGACCTTGAGCGTCGCGACCGGCGAACCGACCACGTCGACGTTGGCCGTGAGCGCCGGCGTCGACCACGCGGCGTACGTGCCGGGGACGTCGAGGGCGTCGGCGACGGGGTTCTTCACGTAACCGCCGATCACGTCGGTCTCGGGGAACGACGTCGGCAGCCCGGCCGGCGGCGTGAGGAACGCCTGCGAGCCAGCGGCCGCGAGCCCGGTGGTCAGGGCGTTCTTGCCGGAGAGGCGCCAGGTCTTCGCCGTGCCGACCGGGAACGACGCCGACTGGGCGAACGTCGCACCCGCGTCGCCGGTGTCGAGCCAGTCGCGGTAGTAGGAGAACTGCGGACCGGTCGCGACCGCTTGGCCCTTCAGGTAGCGCGCGAACCACGCCGACGCGCGGCCGACGAGGTAGTCGTTCTCGCCGGGCAGCATGCCCGCGGAGCTGTGGCCGTAGTGCTGCCAGACCATCTTCACGACCGTGCCCTGGGCCCGGAGCGCCTTGTAGGTCGCGGTCGCCTCGTTGAGGTTGAAGAGGGTGTCCGCCTGGCCCTGCATGAGCAGGGTCGGCACCTTGACCTGCGCGATGTACGACGCCACCGACGCGTGTCGCGATGCCGCCACCGCAGCGGGCGAGAAGTAGCCGGTCGTGCCGGCCGTGAGGAGCGCCGGGCAGACCCAGTCCGCGAAGTTCGGGCACGGCAGCGGGTCGCCGGGGATCTGGCCGTTCTGGAGGTCGCCGGTCAGGCCGAGTGCCGAGAAGCCCAGGCCCCAGGCCAGCTTGGTGGTGCCGGAGTTGGTCGACGTCACGCGATCCGGCGCGACCCGGTCGGTGTTGTTGGGCGCGAGGCTGTAGGAGAGGTCGTTCCACGTGATGATCGGGACAAGCGCGTCGACACGCTTGTCGACCGAGGCGGCAGCGAACTGGAAGCCGCCGCCGTAGGAGCCGCCGATCAGGCCGACGCGGGGGTCGTTGGTCGACGGCAGGTTGTCGTGGTCGCGCGGGTCGCGGCGGACGACGTCGAGGGCCGGCGCGGGCTGGGTGTGCTTGGCGTCCAGGAAGGCGATGCCGTCCTTGCCGCCGAGGTAGGAGACGAGCTGGCTGGCCGCCTTGCCGTCCCAGTCCGGGTCGTCCAGCGTGATCTTGCAGGACGACCCGCCGAAGCCGAGGCCGGAGTACGACAGGACCGCGTAGCCGTCGGTCGCGAACTTCTCACCCCACGCGGCCTGGTCGTTCTTCGACCCGCCGAAGCCGTTGGTGGTCAGGATCGCGGGGACGCGGCTGGTCGCCGACGCGGACGACGGCAGGTAGAGGTCACCGATGATGTCGCACGCCGTGCCGTTGTCGGGGCCGGTGGTGACAGCGAAGTGCAGGGTCTGCACGGAGAACGCCGGGGCAGCGAACGCCGGCAGCGCGGGAGCAACGAGGGCGGTGGCTGCGGCGGCCAGAGCGGCCAGCGGCGCCACGCGAGAGGCACGGGAACGCGAGAGCATGCCTGCACAACTGTGATGCAGGCCACTTGGTTACGCAGGCGTCAACAAGTGAGCCCGCGGGCGTAGCGAACTCAGCGCGCGTCGGCGTCGCCGTGCTCGTGGTCGAAGTGCTCGAGGTCGGTCGACTCCTCCGGCTTCCGGACCGACAAGGCGATCACGATCGAGACCAGGAAGAAGAACAGGATCGCGATCAGGATGAAGACCTGATCCCGGGTGAAGATCTCGATGAACGACTCCATGGCGCACCTCCGTAGACGGTGTGCCCCACCACTTCGAGGGTACGCCGCTCACGCCCTCCAGCGGGAGGCCTGAGAGCGTCAGATGCCGGACTCCTCCGAAGGAGGGATCGGGCCGTCCGGGTCCACGATGTCGGGGTGGTGCTCCGCATCGGTGGTGTCCCACGGACGCGAAACGCCCATCAGGACCGCGCCGATGAAGAACGCGAGAATGACCAGTCCTGTGAAGATCTCGCCGGGGTGCATGACTCCTCCTTGTGCCGGTTCCAGCCTACGCCCCGGCGCCGTGCCGTCCGGCACCTTCCGCGAAGCGGGCGGCACCCGCGACGGCCTCCAGCAGGACCGCCTCACCGAGCCGCCACTCCTCCGCGATCGCCTCGGGCTCCGGGCGCCCGGCGGCGCCGAGGACCGAGGCGCGATCCGATCGCATGCACGCCTGGGGGAACGCCGCGATCCGCTCGGCCAGCTCGACCGCTTCAGCCAGCGCGGCGCCCGGGGCGGAGACCCGGTTCGCCAGGCCGAACGACAGCGCCTCGGCTGCGTCGACCGGACGCCCGGTGAGCACCAGGTCCAGCGCGCGCGAACGGCCAATCAGCTCGGGCAGGCGGATCGTGCCGCCGTCGATCAGCGGCACGCCCCAGCGACGACAGAAGACACCGAACGTCGCCGCCGGGTCGGCGACCCGGAGATCGCACCAGAGCGCGAGCTCGAGGCCGCCCGCGACGGCGTACCCCTCGACGGCGGCGATGACCGGCTTCGACAGGCGCAGCCGGGTCGGGCCCATCGGGCCGAGGTCGTCGGCAGCGCCGGCGGGTGGCGCGACCTCCATGCTCCCGGTGCTGACGGCGGCGAGGTCGGCCCCGGCGCAGAAGGTGCCGCCCGCGCCGTGGAGGACCGCGACGCTCGCGTCCGGGTCGGCATCGAACGCAAGGAACGCCGCGTGCAGCTCGCGCGCATGCGCGGTGTCGACGGCATTGCGGACCTCAGGCCGGTCCAGGGTCACGACGGTGACCGCCCCGCGGCGTTCGACGTGGACGCTCATCCGGGGAACCCGGTGGCCGTGCGCTCGATGATCGGGCTCAGGTCGAGCCCGGTCGGCAGCGTGCCGAGTGCACCGCCCCAGTCGCGGCCGAGGCGGCTCGCACAGAACGCGTCGGCGACGGCCGCGGGCGAGTGCCGGAGCAGCTGCGACCCCTGGAAGACGAGCGCCATCTGCTCGGCGATCCGCCGGGCCCGCAGCTCGATGTCGTCGAAGGAGGTGAACTCCTTCTTCAGCCGGTCGAGCGCCTCGTCGTAGCGGGCGTCGACACCACTCGCGAGCTCCGCCTCGGCGAAGAAGGCGTCGAGCGTGTGCGGCTCCTTCGCCAGCGCGCGCAGCGCGTCGAGGGCGGCCACGTTGCCGGAGCCCTCCCAGATCGAGAGCAGCGGCATCTCGCGGTAGATCCGAGCGATGTCGTGCTCCTCGATGTAGCCGTTGCCGCCGAGGCACTCCAGCGCCTCGCCGACCGCGATCGGGGAGCGCTTGCAGACGTAGTACTTCGTCACGGCAAGGGCGATGCGCCGCAGGGCGGCCTCCCCCTCGTCGCCGCGGATCGCACGGTCGTTGGCACCGGCCAGGCGCATCATCGCCGTCGTCGCGGCCTCCGACTCGACCTGCAGGTCGGCGAGCACGTTGCGCATCGCCGGCTGGTCGACCAGCAGCTTGCCGAACGCCGACCGGTGGCGGGCGTGGTGCGCCGCCATCGTCACCGCCGTGCGGAGCCCTGCCGAGGAGCCAATTACGCAGTCGAGGCGGGTCATGTTGACCATCTCGACGATGGTGCGGACACCGCGACCCTCCTCGCCGACGAGCCAGCCGACCGCGGCGTCGTACTCGATCTCGGAGGAGGCGTTGGACTTGTTGCCGAGCTTCTCCTTCAGCCGGACGAAGCGCATGGCGTTGCGCTCGCCGCCCGGAAGGACGCGCGGCACGAGGAAGCAGGTGACGCCGGCCGGCGTCTGGGCGAGCGTGAGGAACATGTCGCTCATCGGCGCGCTCGTGAACCACTTGTGACCGCGCAGCACGTAGGTCCCGTCGGCCTGGCGCGTGGCGGTCGTCGTGTTGGCCCGTACGTCGGAGCCGCCCTGCTTCTCGGTCATCGACATGCCGGCGATCAGGCCACGCTTGGTGGCCGGGTCCTTCAGGCCGAAGTCGTACTCGCGGTTGGTGAGCAGCGGCTCGAACTGCGCCGACAGCTCGGGGTTCGCGCGGAGGGCGGGGACGACGGCGTACGACATGGAGATGGGGCAGCCGTGGCCGGCGTCGACGTTCCAGGTGTAGAACTTCGCGGCGCGTGCGACGTGGGCGCCGGGGCGGTCGTCGGCCCACGGGGCGCCGTGGAGGCCGTGCGACACGGCCGTCGTCATCAGCTGGTGGTACGCCGGGACGTACTCCACCTCGTCGACCCGGTTGCCGTAACGGTCGTAGTTGTGGAGCACCGGCGGGACCCGCTCGGCGAGGCGGCCCCAGGCCTGGGCCTCGGCGGTGCCGGCGAGGCGGCCGAGCTCGCTGATCTCGGGGATCGCCCACCCGGCGCCCTCGCGCTCGAGGCCCTCACGGAGGGCGGGGTCGGCGCTGGTGTCGTGGCCGACGAGGGGCGGGACCTGGTTGAAGACCTCGTGCGTGCGGAACTCGCTCATGACACCATGTTACGTATTTGTCGACACACATGTCGATACGTGTTGCAGTGAAAGAATGTGGACGTGCCCACCGACGTCGCTCCGCTCTCCGCGCGCTCCGTCGTGCTCAGCCTGCTGCTCGGCGCCCACCCGGCGCGGCTCACGACGGCCGAGCTGACCCGGGCCGGCGACCACGTCGGCGTCGCCTCCGCGACCCTCCGCGTCGCGCTCAGTCGGGCCGTCGCCGCGGGCGACCTGGTCCGCTTCGACGGCGGCTACCAGCTCGGCGAGCGGCTCACCAGCCGCCAGGCCCGGCAGGACGAGGGTGTAGAGGACGCCGAATCGGAGTGGGACGGCAGCTGGGAGATGGCCGTCGTGGTCGTGACCGGCCGCTCAGGTGCCGAGCGGGCCGCGCTTCGCGAGGAGCTGTCGGGCGCACGCCTCGCCGAGCTGCGTGAAGGCGTGTGGACCCGGCCGGCCAACCTCCGCCGCTCGCCGGCCTACGCAGCCGACCCGGTGCTCAGCACCTTCCGGAGCGTTCCGGACGAGGACCCGGCCGAGCTCGCCGCACGGCTGTGGGACCTGCCCGCCTGGGCCGACACCGGCCGCCGGATCCTTGCGCAGCTCGGCGCAGCCATCGCTCCCGCCGACCGGCTCGCCGCGGCCGCGCACCTGGTGCGCCACCTGACCAGCGACCCGCTCCTGCCGCCCGGCCTGCTCCCCGCCGACTGGCCGGGAGCCGAGCTGCGCGACGCGTACAGCGCCTATCAGCAGGAGCTGCTCACGCTGACCCGCCAGACGGCATGATGCCGACCATGGCGAACTTCTCCGACTTCAACACCGGCGTCTACTTCAACGGACTCTTCGGCACGATGCCGGCCTTCCCGATGGAGTACGCCGGCTGGGAGGCCGCCGCGCGCGCCCAGCTCGACGATGTCATGTACGACTACGTCGCCGGCGGTGCGGGCGACGAGTTCACCCAGGATGCCAACGTGCGCGCCTTCCAGCGCTGGGGCATCACGCCGCGGATGCTGTCGGGCGCCGCCGAGCGCGACCTGTCGGTCGAGCTCTTCGGCCACCGCTTCGCGAGCCCGGTCTTCATGGCGCCCGTCGGCGTCGTCGGTGTCATGGACGCCGCGTCGGAGACGCCGGGCCACGGCGACCTGGAGGTGGCCCGCACGGCTGCCGCGACCGGCGTACCCGCAGTGATGTCGACGCTCATGCAGGACCCGATGGAGGCCGTCGCCGCCGAACTGGGCGACACCCCGGCGTTCTTCCAGCTCTACACGCCCAACGACCGCGAGCTGGCGGAGTCGTTCGTACGCCGCGCGGAGGCGGCGGGCTTCGCCGGCATCGTCGTCACGCTGGACACGTGGACGCTCGGCTGGCGCCCCCGCGACCTGCAGCACGCCGCGATGCCCCAGCTCCAGGCGAAGTGCCTGGCCAACTACTTCTCCGACCCGGTCTTCCGGGCCAAGCTCGACAAGACGCCGGAGGAGGACCCGGGCGCTGCGGCCATCCAGTGGGCGCTGACCTTCGGCAACCCCGGGCTGAGCTGGGACGACCTGGCGTGGCTGCGCGGCCTGACCGACCTGCCGCTGCTGCTCAAGGGCATCTGCCACCCCGACGACGTACGCCGCGCGAAGGACGGCGGCGTCGACGGCATCTACTGCTCCAACCACGGTGGCCGCCAGGCGGCCTCGGCGCCCGCGCTCGACCTCCTGCCCGATGTGGTCACGGCGGCCGACGGCATGCCGGTGCTCTTCGACTCCGGCGTCCGCTCGGGCGTCGACGTGGTCAAGGCGCTGGCCCTCGGTGCGACCGCGGTCGGCGTCGGCCGTCCCTACGGCTGGGGCATCGCCATGGGCGGCGCGGCCGGCGCGCAGCACGTGCTCCAGTGCCTGCTGGCCGAGGCGGACCTGACGATGGGCCTCAACGGCTACGCCTCCGTCGCGGAGCTGACCCGCGATGTGCTGGTCCGCATCCCCTGATCGTCGAGACCCGGGTTTTGCCCCGTCGAGTCCCGGGTTTTGGCGCGTTGAGTCCCGGGTTTTGGCTCAGGATCGCGCGCGCTTGACCCGTCGTACGACGCGTGCGGGCGCCCGGCGGGCGATCTCACGCAGGCCGGTGACGCGGCGC
This sequence comes from Nocardioides jejuensis, assembly GCF_004337475.1. Lineage (GTDB taxonomy): Bacteria > Actinomycetota > Actinomycetes > Propionibacteriales > Nocardioidaceae > Nocardioides > Nocardioides jejuensis. Next base: position 77,874 of record NZ_SJZJ01000011.1, read on the forward strand.
GGCCGCGGGACGAGCTCGCCGGCGCAGTTGGGGCACGCGTCGAGCTGCGCCTCGCACTCAGGGCAGTAGGTGCACTCGTACGAGCAGATGAATGCGTCCGCCGCATAGTCGAGGGGTGCCGCGCACAGCTCACACTTGCTCTTCATCGACAACATGCGCAGATCGTCGCCCACAACCGGACGGCTGAGAAGCCATTCCCCCAAAACCCGGGACTCAACGCGCCCAAACCCGGGACTCGACGGGGCAAAACCCGGGACTCGGCGCGGGGTCAGTCGGCGGTCGACTCCTGCGCGCCCGCGAGCTCCGCGGAGAGCTGGCTCTGCTGCGCGGCGAGCTGTCCGAGGATCTGGCGGCCGGCCAGCAGCAGGTCGCGCACCTCGGGAACGGCGATCGAGTAGACGACCGCGCCACCCGACCGGTTGGACGTCACCAGCTGCGTACGACGCAGGACGCCGAGCTGCTGCGAGAGGTTCGACGGCTCGATGGAGATCTTCTCGAGCAGCTCATGCACGGCATGATCCCGCTCACTGAGGAGTTCCAGAATCCGGATGCGGGCGGGGTGCCCGAGCGTCTTGAAGAGCTCGGCCTTAGCCTGATAGAGCGGTACTCCCACCACTTCTCCTCGCTCGCGACCTGATCCTGTCCGTCAACGGCGACGTCCACCACCATTGGACATGAAGGCTACATGACTTGCGAAACTCTTCATCTCAAGTAGCCTCACGAATGTGCGATCCGAGGGCGTGTCGTGTGCAATGGCTGTCAGAGTCGAGAGGACAGGACCCAAATGACTGACGTCAACACCGTGCTTGACCAGGCTGGTCTGACCAACGAGGACGTGCGTGCGTACGTCAACGAGTGGTTTGCCATCACCGGCGCCGAGCGCGTCGAGGTGGTCAGCGCCGCCGACGACGCCCGCCTGATCCAGGTGGCGCTCGAGAACGGGGACCTGCTCCCCGCTGGCGAGGGTTCGTACTTCTCGCGCTCCTACTTCAAGGACACCGCGCGTGCCGAGGAGCGCACCATCGTTGCGACCTCCGACGAGGCCGACAAGGGCATCTACAACAACTGGAAGCCCTCCTCGGAGATGAAGCCGAAGCTCATCGAGCTGATGACCGGCGCCTCCAAGGGCAAGACCATGTACGTGATTCCCTACCTGATGGCGCCGGCGGGTTCCCCGCTCGACAAGTTCGCCGCGGGTGTGGAGCTCACCGACAACGTCGGCGTCGTGCTGCAGATGATCCGTATGGCCCGCGTTGGTGTCGACTACATCAACCACCTCGGCAACGACTTCGTCCGCGCCGTGCACGTCACGGGCGACCTGCCGAACCTCGGCCAGGGCACCCCGGACGACAAGCGCTACTTCGTGACCGTCGCCGACGAGCGCACGATCCTGCACTTCGGCTCCTCGTACGGCGGCAACGCGCTGCTCGGCAAGATCGCCCACGGTCTGCGCCAGGGCTCGTACGACGGCTGGAAGAACGGCTTCCTCGTCGAGCAGTTCATGCTCCTCGGTATCACCGACAAGGAGACCGGCAAGAAGTACAACATCTGCGGTGGTTTCCCGTCGGCCTCCGGCAAGACGAACCTCGCGATGACGCTCTCGCCGGACGCCCTGGGCGACCGCTACTACGTCGAGTTCTACGGCGACGACATCGCCTGGATCTGGGTCGACGACAACGGCGTCCTCCGCGGCTTCAACCCGGAGAACGGCGTCTTCGGCGTCGCCAAGGACACCAACGAGCACACCAACCCGACCGCGATCGACTCGATCAAGCCCGGCCTCGGTGTCATCTACACCAACGTCGCGTACAACGAGAAGACGCAGGCGGTCTGGTGGGAGGGTCGCGGCGACAAGCCGACCGACCTCGACGGCTGGCTGGACTGGAAGGGCGAGCGCATCGCCGACCGCACTGCGGAGCAGGCGGACGAGAACTGGGCGCACCCGAACTCCCGCTTCACCACCACCATCGCCAACGTCCCGAACGCTGCTGAGCAGTGGGACGACCCGGCCGGTGTCGAGATCCACGGCATCATCTTCGGTGGTCGCACCCGCGACCGCGAGCCGCTGATCCGCGCGATCAACGACCTCGCCGAGGGCGTCTACGACGGTCTCACCCTGGGCGCCGAGGCGACGTTCGCCGCCGACGGCCTCGAGGGCGTGCTCCGCTACGACCCGATGTCGATGCGTCCGTTCATGTCCTACGGCGAGGGTGACTACGCCCAGCACTGGCTGAACGTGGTCGGCAAGGCGACGAACAACCCGATCTTCGCCCACGTCAACTGGTTCCAGCGTGGCGAGGACGGCCGCTTCCTGTGGCCCGGCTACCGCGAGAACCTCCGCCCGCTGCTGTGGCTCATGCAGTACCGCAACGGCGAGGTCACCGGTGTCGAGACGCCGGTCGGCGTCATCCCGGCGCGCGACGAGCTCAACCTCGAGGGCCTCGACGAGCAGACGCTCGCCGACCTCGACACGATCCTCACGATCGACACGGCTCGCTGGCAGCAGGAGATGGGCTACCGCAAGGAGCACCTCGAGCAGTTCACGAACGTGCCGGCCGAGATCTGGGAGGCGCACAACCGCGTCGCCAAGAACCTCGACGCGTGACGATCACCGTCTGACGGCTTGATCGAAGGCCGCTGCTCCGTCGTACGACGGGGTGGCGGCCTTCGTGCATTTTCTACGTATTTGTCCGAAGCGCCGTGACCTACTAAGTTGGGTAGCGTTGCTTGCTATCGTGCACGGCGGGTCCGGGGAGCACGGGGGTGTCCGGACCCGCCGACGCTCATTTCGCGCCTTCACGGAATTTCTGGTGGTGAACCGCGTCACCGATCGCCGGTTCAGACGTTTCTCTGGACGAGTGGCCAGAAGACTCGGGTCACACCACCTCTGGAAGGCAGCCCCATGAGCACCACGGTCGCAGCACCCGCCATGGACGTCACCGTCACCTCGCTCGTACGCCGTCCCGTTGCGGACGTCGCCCGGCACGCTGCCGACCCGGCCACCGCCGAGGCGTGGCTGCCCCACGTCCTAGGCCGCAAGCTGCCGCTCGGCTTCGAGCTGGTCTCCTTCGAGCCGACGCACGGCATGGTGCTGCGCAGCGCGCAGGGCCCGGTGGCGCTCGAGGCGACGTACACCTGGGAGCCGACCGGCGCCTGGACCAAGCTGACCCTCCGCCAGACCGGCGAGGCCCCGATCGTCGGCCTCGCTGCGCCGCTCATCGAGAAGGCGGCCGCCAAGGCGATGGCCCGCACCGTCGCCCGCCTCGTCGAGACCCTCGAGGTGCGCCAGGCCGCCACGGCCTGACCCCTCCCGCCAAACTGTCAGACTGACAGCTTGGCCTGGTGTGACAGTTCGGACCTGTCACACCCTGCGCAAGTGTCAGTTGGCGATGTGGATGACCGCGTCGCCGGCGTTGACGATCGGCTGACGCGTCAGTCCGATGACGACACCCGTGCGGTCGGCGTGCACGAGCCGCACGCGCCGCCCGAGGGTGTCGGAGAGCCCGCCGAGGCGCTGGCCCTCGCGGACCTCGGCACCCAGATCCACTTCGAGGTGCAGGATCCCGGTGCCGCGGGCCCGGACCCAGCCGCTGGAGCGGCACTCCTCGACGTACGGCGGCTCGATGAGCTCGGGACGCAGGTCGATCATGTCCATCTGGGTCAGCACCCGCAGAACGCCGTCGACCCCGACGCGGATCGGTGCCTCGTCGAAGCGCATCGGCATGCCTGCTTCGTAGAGCAGGACGCGCGCACCGACATCGAGGCCGGCCTGGCGCAGCGAACCGTCGCGGAGCTTGGCGTGCAGCATCACCGGCGCACCGAAGGCCTGGGCGAGCTTGCGGGTCACCGGGTCGTCGAGGTCGGCGCGGATCTGCGGCAGGTTGTCGCGCTTGTCGGCCGCCGTGTGGAGGTCGAGACCGAGCTCGCACTTGGAGACGACCTCGGTCATGAAGAGATTGGCAATGCGCGACGCGAGCGAACCGCGCGGCGAGCCGGGGAACATCCGGTTCAGATCACGCCGGTCGGGGAGGTACCGGTCGCCGTTCATGAAGCCGAGGACGTTGACGACCGGGACGAAGACGACCGTGCCGCGCAGGGTCTTCGGATCGAGGTCGGCCATCAGCCGACGGATCACCTCGACGCCGAGCACCTCGTCGCCGTGGATGGCTGCGTTGACCCAGATCGCGGGGCCTGGCTCCTTGCCGTGCACGACGTGCACCGGCAGCGAGGCGTCACCGCCGGTGACCAGGCGCGTGATCGGCAGCTCGACGGACTTGGCTGAGCCGGCACGGACGCGGACGTTGCCGATCGCGAAGGACTCACGCGCCATCGGTGGGTACCGCCTTCGGGAGAGGGGCCACGCCCCGGTTCTTCCGGCGTACGACGCGGCGGGGGCGGCCGCCGACGTACGACCGGGCGGAGTCGACGAGGAAGCCCTGACGCAGCGCCTCGCGGCCGATCAGGAAGCGGAAGCCCATCTCGTCGCGACGGCTGAGGGTGACCTCCGCTGTCACGGTGCGGTCGAGCAGGCGGATGTCCATCAGCACGACGTAGCGCTCCTCGGAGTGCCCCGACGAGCTGCGGACTGCGCGGCGGTCGTGCACGGGCAGGTCGACGTCAACCGCCTCGTCGGCGCTGCGCTGCCACGGGTGGATCGAGAAGCGGACCCACTCCACGCCGTCACGCTGATACGGCTCCAGGTCGAAGGCGTGCACGGCCGAGGAGCGGGCGCCGCTGTCGAGCTTCGCCTTGATCCACGGGACGCCGAGGTCCGGAAGACTCACCCACTCGCGCCACCCAGCCGTCTCCGGGTGTCTGGTTGGATGGGTCTCCGTCACGGCCCCTATCCAAGCAGAGGCACCCGGTGAAGCTCGCGATCCTCTCCCGCGCTCCGCGTTCCTACTCGACGCAGCGCCTCAGGTCTGCCGCCCTCAACAGGGGCCATGACGTCAAGGTTCTCAACACCCTGCGCTTCGGCATCGACCTGGCCGGCGACGAACCCGACCTGCAGTTCCGCGGCAAGCCGCTGTCGGACTACGACGCCGTGCTCCCCCGGATCGGCAACTCGATCACGTACTACGGCACGGCCGTGGTCCGTCAGTTCGAGCAGATGGACGTCTACACGCCCAACACCGCAGCGGGCATCTCCAACTCCCGCGACAAGCTCCGCGCGACGCAGATCCTGTCGCGCCACAACATCGGCATGCCGGCCACGACGTTCGTCCGCGACCGCGCCGACGTGATCCCCGCGATCGAGCGAGTCGGCGGCGCTCCGGTCGTCATCAAGCTGCTCGAGGGCACCCAGGGCATCGGCGTCATCCTGGCGCCCGAGATCAAGGTCGCCGAGGCGATCATCGAGACCCTGCAGAGCACCCGGCAGAACGTCCTCATCCAGCGCTTCATCAAGGAGTCGAAGGGCCGCGACATCCGCGCGCTGGTCGTCGGCGACCGCGTCGTCGCGGCCATGCGGCGTACGGCGAAGGGCGACGAGTTCCGCTCCAACGTGCACCGCGGCGGCTCCGTCGAGCGCGTCGAGCTGGACCCGGAGTACGAGCGGGTCGCCGTGCGCGCGGCGCAGATCATGGGCCTCAAGGTCGCGGGCGTCGACATGCTCGAGGCCGACGCCGGCCCGCTGGTCATGGAGGTCAACTCCTCGCCGGGCCTGGAGGGCATCGAGGCCGCGACCAAGCTCGACGTGGCCGGCGCGATCATCGACTACATCGACAACCAGGTCGCGTTCCCGCACATCGACGTCCGCGAGCGGCTCTCCGTCTCGACCGGCTACGGCGTCGCCGAGATCGTCGTCCACGGCGACGGCGCGTTCATCGGCAAGACGCTCGCCGAGTCGGGCCTGCGCGAGCGCGACATCACCGTGCTCACGCTGCACCGCGGCACCAACGTCATCCCCAACCCGGCCGCGCGCAACATCCTCGAGGCCGACGACCGGCTGCTCTGCTTCGGCAGGCTCGAGGAGATGCGGTCGATGATCCCCGACCGCAAGACCCGCCGGTCCAAGGTGAAGAAGCTGCCCAAGCACCCGATCAACGAGACCTGACTGACCCTGAGCCGCCCCCGTCCCCCGCAACTGGACAGAAGTGGCAGATCTCCGGGGTCTGGACCTGCCACTTCTGTCCAGTTGCGAGATCAGTGCAGGTGGTCGGCGAGCGAGCCGTCCTCGCCGAACAGCTGCTCACGCCAGCGCGCGACCAGCTCGTCGTTCGGGTGGTCGTCGGGGTGGAAGCCGTCGCGGCGGTAGTCGCGAAGACGCGTCACCACGTCGCGCTGCAGGAACGGGTTGTGACGCAGCCGCAGGAGTGACCGGACCAGGCGGACGGGGTTCCACGCGGAGCGGTCCGTGAGGAACATCGACAGCGTCGTCCCGACGACGGTGGCCAGGATCAGTCCGAACGACGCCGCGCGGAAGCCCTGACGCCGCATGCGCTCCGTGCCGCCCACGGTGCGGAAGACATCGAACGCGACGGCGCGGTGCTCGGACTCCTCGAGCGCGTGCCAGAGCAAGATGTTGCGCACCTCGTTGTCACCGAGCAACGCCTGCGCCTCGGGCTTGGTCAGCAGCGTCTCGGCAACGACGGCGGTGAAGTGCTCGAGAGCCGCGGTGTGCGCCAGCCGGAAGATCGGCGGGAACCAGCGCTCGTAGCGCAGCAGCCAGCCCTTGCTGTTGCGGGCGATCGCATGCGTCGGAAAGCCCATCTCGTCGAGGCGCTGGTTGAGCTCGCGGTGCTCGCGTCCGTGGGTGACCTCCTGCCCGACGAAACCCTTCACCTGGTCGCGGAGCACCGGGTCGGTGACCTGGTCGGTGAAGTTCCGCACCGAGCGGACGAAGTAGTCCTCGCCCGACGGGAAGAGCGCCGAGAGCACGCTGACCGCGTGGCTCATCACGAGGTCGCCCTGCACGTAGTGCCGGTCGAGCGAGCCCTGGGGGTAGGAGAAGCGGATCCTCCGTGCGTGCACGTCACCAGACATGCTCCGAACGTACGCCGACGGCGCGGGCCGGTCGAGGCTCCCCGCTCCGCGCGCCGGGACCGACTGGTCTGGACCACCATGCCCTAGGGTGCGGAGGTCAGCATGACTCACAGATTGGGACTCGGAACCATGAACCTCGTCAAGCCCTGGCTCGCCACCATCGTCGGCGTCATCGTCGCCGTCCTGCTCCTCATCCTCTTCAGCGCCGCCGGCTCGGGCGACGACACCTCGGTGAAGGGATGGCTCTGGATCCTGCCGATCCTCGCGATCGTCGCCGGCCTCGCCTTCGACCTGGTCGTGCGCCAGAAGAAGGTCAAGATCTGAGCACCACACACTGAAACGAACGGCCCCGGACCGACTGGTCCGGGGCCGTTCGCCCTCTTCATGTGGATCAGCACGTGGATCAGCACGTCTCGAGTCGGTCTCGATCCTGCCGCGGACCTTCTCGGCCGTGACCACCGCTGGCACCATCGATCCGTGCTCGGCGTGACGGACCTGACGACGTACCTCATCGGTCTGGTGCTGATCATCCTGCTGCCCGGCCCGAACTCGATGTACGTCGTGTCGGTCGCGGCACGGCGCGGGACCCGTGCGGGCTACGCCGCGGCCGCCGGCGTCTGGACCGGTGACACGATCCTGATGCTGCTCACCGCAGGCGGCGTCGCCTCGGTGCTGCGGACGAACCCGCTGCTCTTCTCGATCGTGAAGTACGCCGGCGCCGGCTACCTGGCCTGGCTGGCGATCGCGATGCTCCGCGGCGCCTGGGCGACGTGGCGGTCACGCCGCCTCGCGACGGCAGCCGCTGCCGGCGTACCCGTCGAGTCGCCGGGCGAGCGGCCGTACCACCGCGCACTCGTGATCAGCCTGGTCAACCCGAAGGCGATCCTCTTCTTCGTCGCCTTCTTCGTGCAGTTCGTCGATCCCGACTACGCGTGGCCAGCGCTGACGTTCCTCTTCCTGGGCGTGCTGTGCCAGATCGCCTCGGTGCTCTACCTCAGCGCGCTGATCTTCTTCGGGTCACGGCTGGCCGAGGCGTTCCGCCGCCGCAAGGGTCTCTCCGCGGCGGGCACCTCGGCCGTCGGTGCGGTCTTCCTCGGCTTCGCCGCGAAGCTCGCCCTCGCACACGCCTGAGGCCTGTGCCTGACGCCCACGCCTGAGGCCCCCGCCTGAGCGCGGCAGGGCCGTCAGCGCACGAAGCGCGCGGTCAGCGGCGGGTTGGCCCACGATCCGTTCCAGGCGTTGAGCGCACCCAGGACGTGCAGGACCACGACCACGACCGGGATGACCGCGAAGAGGAACCAGCCGACGCCGATGGTGAGGATGCCGAAGATCGCGATCGCCACGACCCAGACCAGCGCGGTGAGCTGGATGTTCAGGGCGTTGGCGACGTGGTGCCGGACGAACGGGCCGCGGTCCTTGAAGAGGACGAAGACGACGAGGGCGGCGATGAAGCCGAGGGTGCCGGCGCTGACGGCCGTCGCGAATCCGGTGACGGCGTGCGTGGCCACGGCCCAGGTCCGCTCCTCCTGCGGGGTGAGCGGGGCGGCGGTGCCGGACTGCGGGGCGTACGGGTTCTGCGTCATGGGGTGCTCCTTGGTGGGTGACACCAGTCAAACGGATGACCGGCGACCCTGTGTTCCGGGACGGCCCCGGAGATCGACCCTGAAATCTCCCCGAGACGGGATCAGGGTCGGGCCGCGGCGTACCGCAGAATTGGAGGCATGACGTCCCAGAGCAGCGCCCCGGTCGACAACTACGCGAAGCACCTCGGCGTGTCGATCGTGCAGCACGGTGGCGGCCACGCGGAGTCCTTCGTGACCGTCACCTCCGACCACCTCAACCCGCACGGCACCACGCACGGCGCCTTCCTCTTCTCGGTCTCGGGCATCGCACTGGCCGCCGCGGCCAACAACGAGACCCACTCCGGCGTCATCAGCCACGTCGCGATCGACTACCTGCGCCCGGTCCGCGAGGGCGACGAGCTCCGCGCCGAGGCGAAGGTCGACGTCCGCCTCCCCAAGGAGGACATCTACGTGGTCAAGGTCTGCCGCGGTGACGAGGTCGTCGCCCGGGCCACCGGCCGCGGCAACCGTCGCGAGCGCGCATGAAGTTCACCGAGCGGGAGATGACGGTCGGCATCGACCGCGTGGCCGAGGGCCTCTTCCTCGCCACCCTCCCTCCGTGGCGGAAGTCGAAGCAGGCCGCCTGGGACCTGCTGCCGAAGTTCGAGAAGTACCAGCGCAAGGCAGCAGTCGGCGAGGCCGTCATCCCCGCCCTGATCGCCCTCCCCGAGCGGCCGACCGTCGGCGCGACCCCGGACTTCTCCAAGGAGGAGTACGCCGCCGCGGCCGGCAGCAAGGCGGCCGCGCGGCTGACGAAGCTGGTGGTCGAGGCCATGCCGATCCGTCAGGACCCCGACGCGCTGCTGGGCACCGACGACTTCGTCGTACCGGACACCCTCGAGGGCCTCGACTGACCCTCGCGGGTCAGCCGACGGGGTACTCCCGGGCCAGCCACTCCTCGAACGTGCCACCGATGATCTTCGCGGCCGGCGGAGCCTGGAGGATGCCCTGCCGGACCCGCCGCGCGGTGTCGCCGGGGAGCCAGACCGGCAGCACCCACAGGCGCCGACCGCGGGCCGTGGCGATCGCGCGAGCGAGGTCGGCGAGCAGCCGCTTGTCCGGGCCCGCGACGTCCTTGCGGACGTGCTGGTCGGCGGGCGACTCGAGCGCGAGGGCGACGAGCTCGTCCGCCACCGCGTCGACATCGACGGTCTGCACGGGCTGGGTCGGGCACGGCAGCAGGGGGCCCTTCGCCATCCAGTCGATCAGCTGCCCGGCGAACCCGTGGAACTGGGTCGCCCGCAGGATCGCGGTCGGGACCTCCCCGGCCTCGGTGGTCTCCTCCTGCGCCCGCTTGCCGTCGTAGTGACCGAACGGTCCGCCACCCAGACCGTCGATGCCGACGATCGAGAGCGTGACGATCCGGCGTACGCCGGCGGCGGCTCCCTCGCGCTGGAGGTGGCCGGCGACCGCGCTGAAGAAGGCAACGGTGTCCGCGGGCTTCGTGGACTCCAGCGAGGTGGCGTCGATGATCGCGTCGACGCCGGCCAGCGCCGCCGCGAGACCGCTGCCGGTCGTCAGGTCGACCCCCTCACCGCGGGTGAGCACCACGGCCTCATGGCCCTGGGCACGCAGCCGGTCGGCGACCTTCGCGCCGACCAGCCCGGTGCCGCCGGCGACGGCGACGCGCATCAGGCGCCCTCGGCGATCCGGACCGCGGTGCCGTAGGCGCAGACCTCGACCCCGCTGCCGGCGTACTCCGTGGTCTCGAAGCGGAACGCGACGACCGCGTTGCCGCCGATCGCCTCGGCCTCGGTCGCCAGGCGCGCGAGCGCCTCCTTGCGGCAGTCGTGGAGCAGGCTGGTGATGCCCTTGAGCTCACCGCCGGCCAGCGACTTGAAGCCGGCGCCGATGTTGGAGCCGATGTTGCGCGAGCGCACGGTGAGGCCGAAGACCTCTCCGAAGGTGTGCTCGATGCGGGCGCCGGGAACGTCGTTGGTGGTCACGATGATCATGTCTGCGAGCCTAGGCCGCCCCCGGTCAGTGCAGCTCCTCCACCGACCGCGAGTCGGTGAGTGCGAGAGCACCCAGCCCGGCCACCACACCCACGAGCACGGCGAGGACGGCGTAGGTCACCCGCTCGCCGTGGAAGAACGACGCCACCAGCTCACTGCTCCAGGCGCCGGCCGGGAGCACCGACGTGACAAGTGCAGCGATCAGGGTGCCGACGACGGCAGTGCCGATGCTGGTGCCGACCTCCTGCGCGGTGTCGTTGAGCGCGGCGCCGAGCGAGGTGCGGTTCGCCGGCACCGCGTCGACCAGGGCGACGGCACAGATGGTCATGACGGTGCGGAGGCCGAGGGTCATCACGACCATGCACGCTGCGATGGCGGCGTACCCGTGGTCGACGCCCCAGGCCAGCCCGGCGAGCGAACCGGCGAGCAGGCCGGCGCCGACCAGGGTGGCGCGGCGGTGGCCGAGCGCCTTGCCCAGGCCTTCCGAGAGAGGCGCGGCGAGCAGCATCGTGACGATGATGGGGAGGTTGGCCAGGCCCGCACGGACGGGGCTCCAGCCCCACGCGAACTGGAAGTGCAGGATCAGGCCGAACATCACCCCAGCCATCGCGATCGAGCTGCCGACCTGGGCGATGGTGGCGCCGCGGACCGTGCCGTTGCGGAAGAGCGCGAGGTCGAGCATCGGCTCCGGCGTACGCCGCTCGTGGACGACGAACGCGACCAGCGCAAGCACCGCACCGAACGCGGCACCGAGGGTCAGACCGGCAGTCCAGCCGCGGTCGACGCCGCTGGTCAGCGACCAGCAGCCGAGGCCGATCGCGGCGATCGAGAGCAGGGCGCCCGGCAGGTCGAGGCGGTCGCGGGTCAGGCCCTCGGGGCGGTCAGCCGGCACCCCCAGTCGTACGCCGACCCAGGCAACGAGCGCGATGGGGGCGTTGACCAGGAGCAGCCACTCCCAGCTGACGTGCGCGAGGGCGGTGCCACCCAGGAGCGGGCCGAGGACGAAGCCGCTCATGCCGACGACGATCATCACCGTCATCGCCCGCATGCGCAGCGCCTGCTCGTCGAAGAGCCGGAAGACGAGCGAGTTGGTGATCGGCGCCATCATCGCGGCCGCGATGCCGAGGGCTGCGCGGAGGGCGATCAGCTCGCCGGCGTTGTGGACGAGGGCCGCGCCGAGGCTGACGACGCCGAAGACGGCGAGTCCGACGAGGAGGACGCGGCGTCGTCCGAGGCGGTCGGCCGTGGCGCCGGCCGTGAGCAGGAGGCCGCCGAAGGTGAGCGAGTAGGCGCCCGTCACCCACTGGATGCCGGTCGTGCTGCTGCCGAGATCGCGCGCGATGGTGGGCAGGGCGATCATCAGCAGGGTGTTGTCGACCATCTCGACGAAGAAGGCGAGGCAGAGGGCGGCGAGGGGGATCCAGGCCGCGCGGAGCGAGCGGTAGGTCCGCTCGGGAGTGGCGAGGGCTGCGGTGGTGGTGTCAGTCATGGCCGTCTCCTTTCGGGTTCATGGTTGTCGAACGTTGTTCGATCGAACACGGTTCGAGAATAGAACAGTGTTCGAGAATGTCAACTCGCCGCGATAGGGTGCGGGCGTGACCCCGCGCGAGAGCAGCCCCACCGACCGTCGACGCGGACGAGCCACCCACTCGCTCGAGCAGATCGTCGCGACGGCGACCGCGATCCTCGACCGCGACGGGATCCGCGGCCTCACGCTTCGCGGGCTCGCGGCCGATCTGGGCGGCGGCCTGGGCAGCATCTACTGGTACGTCGGCAGCAAGGACGAGCTGATCGCCCTTGCCTGCGACGCCCTGCTCGCCGAAGCTCTCGTGCGCGCCGGCGCCCCCGCCGGCGAAGGCCCGGGTGAGGTCACCTCACCGCCCGGCATCGCGCCGGGCGGCCCCCAGCTCGAGACCGACGACCCGGCAGTCGTGGATGCGGTCCGCACCCTCCGGCGTACGGCGCTGGCGCTGTTCGAGCTGACGCAGGAGCACCCGTGGCTGGCCCTGCAGCTGCACGCCCAGGGGCCGCCGACGCCTCAGCTGCTGCGCTACTGGGAGCAGCTGGGCCGACCGCTCGCCGACATGGGCCTGACTCCCCGCCAGCAGTTCCACGGCAGCACGGCGATCAGCGGATACGTCTCCGGCGTGGCCGCAGAGATGGCCGCGCAGGACCTGCACGCCGACACCTCGCGCTCCAAGGACGAGCAGCTGGCCGAGGTGACCGACGGCTGGCTCGCGCTCGATCCGACGGAGTTCCGCTGGCTGCACTCGATCGCGGGCGAGTTCCGCGAGCACGACGATGACGAGCAGTTCATCGCGGGTCTGGACCTGCTGCTCGGCGGCCTGGTCCGGCAGGCGGTCGAACGCCGCCGCTGAGCCCGGAATACTCCCGCGGCCGACTGGTTGCAGGAACCATGGACATTCCTTCGCTCCAGCTCAACGACCAGACCTCGATCCCCCAGTTCGGCCTCGGCGTGTGGCAGGTGCCCGCCGACGAGACGCAGCGCGTCGTGACCGACGCCCTCGAGCTCGGCTACCGCCACATCGACACGGCGCAGATGTATGGCAACGAGGCCGGCGTCGGCGCGGCACTGGCGTCCGCGGGCCTCGCCCGCGACGAGGTCTACGTGACCACCAAGCTCAACAACGGCTTCCACGAGCCGGCTCTCGCGAAGAAGTCGCTGGCTCGCTCGCTCGAGCTGCTCGGCCTGGACCAGGTCGACCTCTTCCTCATTCACTGGCCGCTGCCGACGCGCTACGACGGCGACTACGTCTCCACCTGGGAGGCGCTCGTGGAGCTGCGCGCCGAGGGCCTGACCCGCTCGATCGGCGTCTCGAACTTCCAGACCGAGCACCTCGACCGGATCGTCAGCGCCACGGGCGTGGTGCCGGCCGTCAACCAGATCGAGGTGCACCCGTACTTCGCCAACGAGGGCGTCCGCGAGGCGACCCGTCGCCACGGCGCCCTCGTCGAGGCGTGGTCCCCGCTCGGCCAGGGCGGTGGCGAGCTCACCGACGAGACCGTCGTACGCATCGCGGGCACGCACGGCAAGACGCCCGCTCAGGTGCTGCTCCGCTGGCAGATCGACCGGGGTGACGTGGTCTTCCCGAAGTCGATGAGCCGCGAGCGCCTCGCCGAGAACGCTGCCATCTTCGACTTCGCGCTCAGCACGGCCGAGGTCGCCTTGCTCGCCGCCCTCGACCGCGGTGCTGCGGGGCGCCAGGGTCCGGACCCGGACCTCTTCGACTGGATCCCCTGATTCCCCGAGCCGGCGGCGAGCTGAACGGGGTCGATGACGAAGTCTTCACCGAGGCACAGAATTCGCCCCGAAGAAGGCCCACGGAGCGGCAAGGTCTTCGCCCCGACGAAGACCTTGCCGCTCAGCCGCCGGCGTGGGGTACAGCGCTGCGGCGCGTGCGCACGAGCGTCCAGATCACCAGGCCAGCGGCCACGACCTGCATCACCGCGACCGTCGCCGCCAGCACCGACAGGTGGTGCTCGACGAGCGCGCCGGCGAGCGCGCCACCGCCCAGCGCGCCGATGCCCTGCACCGCCGCGAAGACGCCGTACGCCGTGGCCCGGCGCGAGCTCGGCACGAGGTCGGCGACGTACGCCTTGACGGTGGAGTCCTGGATCGCGGTCGCGACGCCCCACACGGCGATGCCGGCAAGGACCACCCACACGGTGTCGGCGAAGACGAGCAGCGGGATACCGGCGACGAGTGCAGGCACCGCGAGGAGGACGGCTCCGCCCCACCGGTCGAAGAGCTGTCCGGTGACGAGCGCACCGACCGCCTCGATCGCCATGGCTGCCGCGTAGACGAGCGGGACGACGGCGGCCGTGATGATGCCGCGGTCGACGAGCCGGAACGAGATGACGCCGAACGTCATCAGGCCGGCGGTCATGAAGGCGGTGGCCAGCGAGAAGACGTGGAAGGCGCCCGGCAGCTCCGTGCCGATCGCCGTGCGCAGGCCCGCGAGCGCGCCCTTCGACGGCGGCGGCGAGTCGCCCTCCTCGACGATGGGGGCGTGACGGCGCAGTTGCGCGAGCAGGAGCAGGGAGAGTGCGCCGGGGATCGCGAGCACGGCGAAGCCCGGCCAGAGGACGCCCGTGAGCGCCGCCATGCCGGAGAGCAGGAGCGGGCCCGAGAAAGCGCCGACCTGGTCCATCGCCTTGTGGACGCCGAAGCCCTTGCCACGGCCGGTCTGCGTCGCCATGCGTGCGAGCAGGGCGCTCTTGGCGGGTGACCGGACCGCCTTGCCCGTGCGCTCGAGCAGGATCAGGACCGCAGCGGTCGCGAGTCCCGCGGCACCGAGGAACGGCGTCACCGCGAGCAGGGGCACGCAGACGGCGGTCATCGCGTAGCCGATGACGGTGAGCCGCCAGTGGTTCTGCGCCTGGTCGGCCCAGGCACCGGTCAGCAGGCGCAGCATGAGGGCGATGCCCTCGCCGGCACCCGTCACGAGTCCGACCGTCAGTGCCGACGCGCCGAGGTCGCCGAGCAGCGGGCCGGCCATGGCCCGCATGCCCTCGTAGACCATGTCGGCGGCGAGGCTGACCAGGCCGAACGCGAGGACCGTGCGCCACGGCGTCCAGACCCGGCTGGTCGCGGTGGTGGCAGTCATGGCGCCACCGTAGCCACTCCCGGGGTCAGCGCCCCGCGGGACTCACTCCGAGGTCGGCGGTGCGATCCGGTAGATGGCGGCCCGCTCCTTGATGATCGTGGCGCGGGCGATCCGCGGCTTGTAGGAGCCGTCCTTGATGACGCCGCCCTCGGCCTCGAAGGAGGCAAGGAAGTCGAAGGCCCACGCGACGTCGGCCGCCGACGGGCTCATCTCCTCGTTGATCAGCGCCGGCTGCTCGCGGTCGAGGCAGAGCTTGCCGGTCATGCCGAGGGAGACCGCGTCGGCGCAGTGCTCGCGGACGACGGCGTGCTGGGTGGAGATGGTCGGCTGGTCGACCGGTCCGGTCAGGCCGCCGATGCGCGAGGCGACCACGAGGCGGGAGCGCGGGTAGGCCATCGCGAGCGGCGTGTTCTCCGCGCCGGTGTCCTTGCGGTAGTCGCCACCGCCGAAGGCGAGACGGAAGGCGCCGCGCGCCTGCGCAACGGCGACTGCGGACTCGATGCCGACCGCCGACTCGACGAGCGGGACGACCGGCGCCTTCGCTCCGAGCCGGTCGAAGGTCGCGACCACCTGGTCGGGCGCCTCGGCCTTGGCCAGGATGACGCCCTTGAGGCCGGCATGTCCGGCGAGTGCCGCCACGTCGTCCTCCCAGAACGGCGTCGTCACGTCGTTGATCCGCACCCAGGCGCTGCCGCCGGCGCCGAACCAGTCGAGCACGTGGCCGCGCGCGGCGTCCTTCTGCGAGTCGTCTACGGCGTCCTCGATGTCGAGGATGACGGCATCCGCGTGGCCGAGCTGCGCAGCGTCGAACCGGTCGACGTGCAGCGCGTTGACCAGCTGCCAGCTCCGGGCGTGAGCCGGGTCCACGCGGTGGCCCTCGCGGGTGGAGCGGCGGGTGTCCAGGTCGAGCGCGTCGACAGAAGGTGACATGTTCCTCACGTTAGACCTGGCCGCGGGTTACTCGGAAGTTGTGTTCATATCGGTTGCCGACCGCTTTGTTTCCACCGATGTCTCGCGCACGCGATACGGACGAAACGTGAGCGCGATCTGCTGGAGTCCAGCACCCCACCCCGAGCCGAGGTCCGCCATGCTCATCCGTTCGATCGACCTGATCCTTCGGCAGGCCCACGAGCTGCTGCTCCCGGAGCCCCCGGTCGTCGTTGCACCGGAAGGCGTGGCCGACCTGACGGCGTACCGACTGCGGAAGCCGCTCACGCGTCCCGTCGACGCAGAGGCAGCGACGGTGCTCGACCTCGAGGCCCTGCGCGCCCGCCGGACCGCATCCCGCCTCGCTGCCGCTCAGCGCGCCGGTCACCCGTCCACCGGTCGCCGGCCCGGCTGACCTGGACCCTCAGTCGGGGCGGCCGGGTTCACGGTCGAGCGCTCCGTCAGCCCAGGCGACGCCACATGCGCACGTGCGGTCCGATCACCGGATCCACCCAGGGCTCGCCGATCGTGGCGAACCCCGCCCGGCGATAGAGCCCCTCCGCAGGGATGCGGGCGTTGCACCACACCATGCGGGCTCCGCGGAGACGCAGGTCGTCGAGCATCCGCGCGAGGACGGCAGCCCCGTGCCCCTGACCACGGTGTACCGGATCGGTCGCCATGCCGCGCAGCCGCCAGACCTCGGAATCCGCAACGTCTGCGGCCGGCTGAGCAACGCCAGCAGGGAACAGATCGGGGTACGCCACCACGCACGAGACCAGCGATCGCTCGACGAAGGCACCGATCGCGAACACGTCCGGGTGAGCGGTGTCGGCCACGACCTCGTCGTACGTCAGGTCCGGGCGCAGCACGCGCTGCCGCAACCACACACTGGCGTACGGATCGATCTGCTCCACCGACACACTCGTCACCCGTCGATTGTCGCGCGACGCCAATCCGCTGACCTCAATGGGCGTAGCTCGACGGCTCCGCAACGCGCGGGGCCGCGACGCGGTGCGAGGTCGGCGTCATGAAGGGTGCCGCCAGCGCACCCAGACCGGCGATGCCGGCGAAGAGCCACCACGCGTGCCGGAACGACGTGTGCGCAGCGTCGTACGTCGCCGGGCTGCCGATGACGGCGATCAGCAGGCTGACACCGAGTGCCGTGCCGATCTGCCGCGACATGTTCACGATCGCGGATCCTGTGGCGCCCTGCGAAGCAGGGAGATCTGCAGTCGCCGCCGACAGGATGTTCGGCAGCGCGAGCCCGACGCCCGCTCCGCCGATCAGCCATCCCGGCAGGATCGCGCCCACGTAGTCGGGCTGTGCTCCGACGCTGGCGGCGATCACCAGTCCGCCGGCTCCGAAGAGGACGCAGCCCGCCGCCACGATCGCACCTACGGGTACACCGCGCAGGAACCGTGCAGCCAGGAAGGCGAACAACGGCACCATCAGCGGGCCGGGCGCGACACCGAACCCCGTCTCGATCGCCGAGAAGTGCCAGACCTGCTGCATCCACAGGATGTTGGCCAGCAGCGCCGCCGCGAACGGGATGGCGAAGAGGAGCGCCGTCACGTTGGCCCACGCGAAGGGGCGCACCTGCATGAGCGCCCGGGAGATCACCGGCACGGGATGGCGCGCCGAGGAGGCGAGGAAGCCCGCCATCGCGACGATCGCGACCATCCACGCTCCACCGATCCGCCCGGACGACCAGCCCCACGTCGGCCCCTCCACGATCCCGAGGGACAGGGCACCGATCGAGAGAACAAGGAGGAGCGCACCGAGGACGTCCGGGTTGCGGATCGCCGTGGCGTCGCGGGACTCCGGCACCCAGACCCAGGTGCCGATCATGGCCAGGATGCCGATCGGCACGTTGACCAGGAAGACCCAGTGCCACGACACCTGCACGAGGACCCCGCCGACGGCCGGGCCGAACGCTGCGGCGAGCGCTCCCGCGGCTGCCCAGATCCGGACCCAGGCCGTACGCCGCTCCGGCGGCGCCGCAGCGATCACCAGTCCCAGGCTGGCCGGGGTGAGGACGGCGGCACCGATCGCCTGGGCGATCCGGAAGCCGACCAGCGTCCACACATCGCCGGCCATCGCGCACCCGACGGACGCTGCGGTGAACACCGCGAGGCCGACCAGGAAGCCCCGCTTGCGCCCGTAGCGGTCGACGAACCGCCCTGCCGGGACCAGGAACGCCGCGAACACGATCGCGTAGGCGTTGAGCACCCACGACAGGTCGGCCAGGGAGGCGCCGTGGAAGTCGGCGCCGATGGCATCGAAGGCGACGTTGACGATGAAGACGTCCAGCGACGCCATGAAGGCGGCCAGGGTCAGGACGAGCAGGACCCGCTTCGAGTGCGCCACGCTCAGATCCTCTCGATGATCGTGGCGTTGGCCAGACCGCCGGCCTCGCACATGACCTGGAGGCCGTAGCGGCCTCCGACCTGCTCGAGGTTGTTGACCAGCGTGGTGAGGAGTCGTCCACCCGAGCCACCCAGGGGGTGGCCGATCGAGATCGCGCCGCCGTTGATGTTGACCTTCGACCAGTCCGCCCCGGTCTCGGCCTGCCAGGCGAGCACCACGGATGCGAACGCCTCGTTGACCTCGAAGACGTCGATGTCGTCGATCGTCAGGCCGGCCCTGGCCAGCACCTTCTGCGTGGCCGGGATGATCGCGGTCAGCATGTAGATCGGGTCGTCACCGACCACCGCGACGGAGTGCACCCGCGCCCGCGGCGTCAGACCGTACTTCGCGGCGGCCTCCTCGGAAGCGACCAGCACGGCGGCCGATCCGTCGTTCACGGGAGAGCTGTTGCCCGCGGTGACCCGCCAGTCGAGCTCCGGGTAGCGACCGGCCCAGTAGTCGTCCTGGAACGCCAGCCGCAAGCCGCCCAGTGACTCGACGGTCGTGTCAGGACGGATCGTCTCGTCGGTCCGCAGCTCGTTGACCCAGGCCACCTGGGAGTCGAAGAGCCCGTTCTTCCACGCCTCGGCGGCCCGTCGGTGCGACTCGGCAGCGAACTCGTCCAGCTGCGTCCGGCTGAGGTTCCAGCGCGCGGCGATGAGCTCGGCACTGATGCCCTGCGGCACCAGGCTCGGCGCATAGCGCTCGCCCACGGTCGGCCCCGCGAAGTCCTTGCCACCGAACTGCGATCCGATCGGGATCCGGCTCATCGACTCCACACCGGAGGCGATGGCGACGTCGTACGCTCCGGCGATGACGCCCTGCGCCGCGAAGTGGAGTGCCTGCTGGCTCGACCCGCACTGGCGGTCGACGGTGACTCCCGGCACGGACTCCGGGAAGCCGGCGGCGAGCAGGCCCCATCGCGCGGTGTTGCCCGACTGCTCCCCCACCTGGCCCACGGCACCGGAGATGACGTCATCGACGATCGCGGGGTCGATCCCCGTGCGGTCGACGAGCGCCTTCAGGGACACGGCATGGAGGTCGACCGGGTGGATCTCGCTGTACGCACCTCCGGGCTTGCCCTTGGCGACGGGCGTGCGGACGGCATCGACGATCACGGCCGAACGGGGACTGCTGGACATGGCATCTCCTTCGAAGAAGTTGACTTTAGTCAACTGAAGTCAGTTCCGAAGGTACTACCAGACTTCAATGCGGTAAAGTCACCTGAGGAGGTGATAGTGGTCATGCGACTCAGCGGCAAGCTCGAGAACCGCGATGCCTGGGTGACCCACGGGGTCTGCCCGATCGAGAAGGCGATGGGCGTCGTCGGGTCGCGCAACGCGATGCTGATCATGCGCGAGGCGTTCTACGGCACGACGCGCTTCGAGGACTTCGGCCATCGCGTCGGGATGTCCGACGCGACGACGGCGTCGAACCTGAAGGCGCTGGTCGAGGCCGGCCTGCTCACCAGGTCCAGCTACAAGGAGGCCGGACACCGGACCCGGCTCGAGTACGTCCTCACCGAGGCCGGGCGCGACCTGATGCCGGTCGTCGTCGGCCTGTTCAACTGGGGCATGAAGCACGCCGCCGCGCCGCCGCCCTTGGCGATCGACCACGACGGGTGCGGCACCCACGTCGACGTTCGCCTGGTGTGCGACGCCGGGCACGAGGTCGCAACTGACGACCTGGAGCTGCGCGTCGCGCGGTGATTACGGCGTCGCCGTGCGCGCGGACAGGGCGTGGGCGACGAGGTGATCGACGATCTCCGCTGAATCCGCAGCGGCGCCGTCGATGACGGTCGAGCGCCGACGCCGCAGCACGGGCAGGCCGACGACATAGAGCCCCGACCAGTCGACCACGCCACCGTCGCGGCGGATCCGGCCCTCGTCGTCGGAGACCGGGAGCTCGACGAACGAGTGGTCCGCCTTGACGCCCGTCGCCCCAGACGACCGAGCGGATCACGGCCCGCTCGAGGTCGAGCAGCAGCGGATCGGGTACGACGGCCGGGTCCGGCCGCTTCGTCGTGACAAGCCCCTGCGCAGACGCATCGGCGCGCCCTGACGCGGGCGGTCATTTGGGCTGTCCGTTTTCATGGCGCGATCCGCGACCTGACCCCGGACTCGGCCAGGCGCATTAACGGAATTGTTACGTCATGGATTTATTTCGGACGTCCGTTCTAAATAACGTAGTCACATCGGTCCCCTCGGCAGCACCGCGTTGACCGACGAGACCCAGCAGAGACAACGACTCGGCTACCGACACACGGAGAGATGGGTACGACATGAACACGAAGGCACCAGCGAAGACCGTCGACGTGGTCGTCGTCGGGGCAGGCCTCTCGGGCCTCGCCGCCGCACGGACGCTGCAGAAGGCGGGTCTTGACGTCCACGTCATCGAGGCCGCCGACCGTGTCGGTGGCCGGGTCCGCTCCGCCAACGTCGCGGGCGCACACCTTGACCTGGGCGGCACCTTCGTCGGCCCGACCCAGGACCGCATCATCGCCCTCTCGGAGGAGGTCGGCGTCAAGCGGTTTGCCACGTACGTCGAGGGCGGCAACCTGATGCACTGGGGCGGCACCCGCCGTAGTTACCGCGGGACCATCCCCTCCATCGGGCCCATCGCGCTCGTTGACGCGGGTCGTATTCAGTCTGCGCTGGACAAACTGAGCCGCAGCGTTCCCCCGGGCCGTCCGTGGGATGCGCCGAACGCGCAGGAGTTGGACGCCCAGAGCCTCGGTTCCTGGATGCGTGCCCACCGCGCGACCGCGTCGACGTACGAGATCTTCGCGATCGCTTCGCGTGCGACGTGGGGTTGTGAGCCTGACGAACTGTCGCTCCTCCACGCGCTGCACTACATCGCGATGGCGGGTGGTCTCGATCTCCTGCTGGACACGAAGAACGGTGCACAGGAGGAGCACTTCGTCGAGGGGACGCACGAGATTGCTGCGCGGGTCGCTGCTGAACTTGGCGAGGGGCGGGTGCATCTGTCCCAGCCGGCGCTGTCCATCGACCAGACGGGCGATGTCGCGCTTGTGCGGACTCCTGACCTGGAGTTCCTGGCTCGTCGGGTGGTCATCGCGGTGCCTGTCTGGATGCGTCAGCGGATCAAGGTGACGCCGAGCCTTGGGCCGGACGCGGTTGCTTTGGGTCAGCGGTGGCCGGGCGGCGTTCTCTCGAAGGCGTACGCCGTCTACGACCGTCCGTTCTGGCGTGACTTCGGCCTGTCGGGGCAGGCTGTGTCGGATCGTGGCCCGGCGGTCATCACGTTTGACGCGAGCCCGGAGGACGGGTCCGTCGGTGTGCTGCTCGGGTTCATCGGCGGCAAGCAGGCGCGCATGTGGGATTCACTGCCGGAGGACGAGCGACGCCTCCGCGCACTGAACGGCTTCGCTGAACTGTTCGGCGAGCAGGCGCGGCACCCGCGCGGCTACCTGGACCAGCGTTGGGTGACCGAGGAGTGGGTTGGCGGTGGGCCGTGTGCGGCCCCTGCCCCGGGTCACGTTCTCCCCTACGCCAAGACCCTCATCGAGCCGCAGCACCTCATCCACTGGGCGGGCACCGAGACCGCGGACCAGTGGAGCGGGTTCATGGATGGCGCCGTTCGCGCCGGCGAACGTGCCGCCGCCGAAGTCATCGCCGCCGTCAGCAACGCATCCATCACCGACAAGAACTGAGGAACAGTCATGGGAACCTGGGAACACAAGCACACCGAAATCACCACCGCCACCCCGGCACAGGTCTGGTCCCGCTGGGCCGTTGCCACCACGTGGGCCATCGATGACCCGAGCGTCGAGTGGGCGCTGTTCGACGGCGAGCCGTGCAACGGTTCGACGGGCAAGTTGAAGAGCCCCGGCTCCCCCGCGCAGAAGTTCACGTTCACCTGTGTCGAGCCGCTGCGCCGTTTCGACTTCGCGTTCAACCTGCCCCTGGGGACGGTCAGCATCACGCACCTGGTGGAGGAGCAGGGCAAGGGCAACTACGCCGTCACTCACGGCGTCCGGGTCGAGGGGCCCCTCTCGCGGGTCTACACCGCCCTGCTCGGCCGGAAGATTGCAGCGGGCTTCCCGGATGTGGTGAACGCGGTCCTCAACGCGGCCCTGGTCAGCGCTGCCTGAGCACACACAGCATTCGCGGATCGTGGCGTACTGCCACGGTCCGCGAATTGCGTTTTCGGCTCAGGCGGTTGCGACCGGGTAGGTGGTGAAACTGCGGAGGTGGTGCTGGACCGCTTCGCGCTGGACCTCGGGGGTCATCTGCGATGGGAACAGCACGGCCTGGATGGAGATGCCGTCGATGAGGGCGAGGGTTTCGCGGGCCAGGCCGTCGACGTCTGTGCCGGGGAGGGCGTGGCCTTCGGTGACGATGTCGTCGATGAGGTCGCGCAGTATGGCGATGGTGGAGACGTAACTGTCTTCGCGGACTGACCGAAGGTAGGGGTCGCGCAGGGCGAGGCCCCAGAAACTGACGTCGATTTGTGCTTCGATGAGTCGGGGGCGGTCGAGCGGGAGTGCTTCTTCGAGGGCGAGGCGCATCAGTTCGACGGGGTGGTGGGGGCTGGCTCGGAGGGCGTCGACTCGGCTGGCGACTTGCTCGAAGGCTGCGAGGTGGGCCGTGACGAGGATGTCGGCCTTGTTGGTGAAGTAGTGCGCGAGCACACCTGTTGAGTAGCCGGCTTCGCTCGCGATTTCGCGGATGGTGACGCCTTCGAGGCCGAGGCGCTCGACGACGCGCATGGTCGCGGCGACGAGTTCGCGGCGCCGCTCATCGTGGTCGACGACTTTTGGCACGGCTCTCCTTGGGTGAGGTCTCTGACCCCATGGTGGCGGGTCGGAGGTCTTGATGGTGTCGGCGTCCGACGTCCGCGGGGTGCATTCACAGGAAAGTTACATCCTTGAACTATTTCGGACGTCCGTTCTAAATACCTTAGTGGGACAGGCCGAGCCTGCGCCACATCGAAGACCTTCACCACGCCGGTGAACCCCTTGCTCTTCCAGCGGACGCCAACGTCGCCGTCCGCCTCCGCGACATCTCGGGCCAAACACCCGCACCACCCGACTCGCAACGCGTCCTTCGACTCGACCACGGAGATGACCATGCCTGAAACGCTCCCCCGCCCATACCCGACTGACAGTCCGACAGCGTCCGCCTCCGGAAGTGACTCGTCACCGGGCAGCCTCAAGACCCAACACCTGCTGCTGATGATCGTCGCCGCGGCGGCACCGCTGGGCGTCGCCATCGGCAACCTTCCGGTGGGTCTCCTGCTGGGCAACGGAATCGGCCTCCCCGCGGCATTCCTCGCCGCAGCGCTCGTCATCGCCTGCATGGCCACGGGCTTCATGCGACTGGCACGTGATGTGCGGGCCGATGGCGGCTTCGCGGACCTTGTCCGGGCCGGGCTCGGCAAGAGCATGGGTCTCGTTGCCGCCTACATCACCGGCATCTCGTACTGGACCGGTTCACTCGCACTGGCCGCCTCCACGGGCTACTTCGGCAACCTGATCGGCACCATGCACGGCGTCGACGTGCCGTGGTGGGCGTACTCGCTGACGGCGTACGCCATCGTGCTCCTGCTGGGTCGTCGGGCAGCGGACCTGTCAGCGAAGGTGCTGACCCTGCTGATGCTTGCCGAACTTGCGGTCGTGGTCTTCCTCGACGGGGCCATCCTGGTGAAGCACGGCCTGGATGCGCTGCCCCTGTCGGTGTTCAGCGCACACAACGCTTTCTCCGGAAACCTCGGCCCCGCCGTGCTGGTCGGGTTCTCCAGTTTCATCGGCGTGGAGTCTGCGGTTCTGTACACACGGGAGACGCGGAACCCCGCGCGGTCGGTCCCACGGGCGACCTACGCGGCCGTGGCGGCCATCGGCGTCCTGTATGTGATGACCGCGTGGCTGGTCATCGGGTCGCTGGGCACCGCGGCTGCGGTAGCTACGGCCGGACAGGCACAGGGCGGACTCGTCTTTCTTGTCGCCGGCACCGAGGTGAGCACTGTCTTCGTCAACATCACGCAGGTCTTCTTCGTGACGTCGCTGATGGCGTGCTTCGTTGCACTGCACAACGCCAGCGCCCGGTACACCCACACACTCGCCGCGAACGGAGCGCTGCCCCGCCCCCTCGGCTCACTGCACCCGAAGTTCCAGTCGCCGGCGACCGCCTCCACGGTGCTCGGTGCGCTTGGAACGGTGCTGTTCGTCGGATTCGCGGTAGCGAAGGCCGACCCGTACATCGGGCTCGCCACCGCGCTCACCGGCTTGTTCACGCTCGGCATCGTCGCCGCGCAGGCACTCGTGTCGATCGCAGTGGTGGTCTTCTACGCGCGCAGCGGAACGCGTCCCGGCTGGTCGACGCTGGGTGCGCCAGTGCTCGGCGGGCTGGGTGCCATCGGTGCGTGCTACGCGATCGTGGCGAACTACTCCGTGTTGACGGGGTCGACGTCGACGGCGAGTCGGCTTCTTCCGGCTGTGCTCCTGGTCGCGGTGCCGTTGGGCTTCGCCGTGCAGGCCCGCCGTAACGCCAAGAGCGGCGCCTGACCGACAGCGTGGGCCGGCACGGAGACCTCACAACTTTCATGTGTGGATGCCGCACTGATCTGGTGTTTCTCTTCGCGCCGGCCTCCGCCCATCGTGGCTAGAACCCCGCGGACCCACATCGGGGCGGTCGCCCGATGCGCGGTCGGCCCTACCCGAGTCACTCATCATCGTGCGCTTCGCGTGCGGACATCGTTCACACCAGAGGGAGACCATCCGAATGAGAAAGACACCCCCGTTGGGGCGCTACCGCTTCATCACGCTGCTGCTCGCGGCGGTCCTCGCCATGCCGGTCCTGACCGGCACAAGCGGCCCGAGCGCTGCGGCCACCACTCCCCCGAAGATCGAGGTGGGGGTCGGGTACGCCGACATCACTCCCCCGACCGGCGGCTACAAGGGCGGCTGGGCGTGCTCCTGCGCCCACGCCTACGGGCAGAACACCCGCCTGTATGCCCGCGCGGTCGTCATCAAGTCCGGCACCCAGAAGGTCGCCCTGGTCACGACGGACCTGTTCGCGTTGAGCGCCGGCATGGTCCGCGACGCGGCTGCTCTGCTGCCGGGGCGCGGGTTCACCGAGCAGGACGTCATCGCATCTGCGACGCACACCCACAGTTCGCAGATGAGTTACATGAACTTCCCTGCCTACAACAGCGTCCTCCCGGACACCGGTTCCGTTGACTCACTTCTGAACTCCAACCTGGTGCTGACCCAGCCGGATCAGACCATGTACAACTTCATGACCCGTCAGTTGGCCTCCGCGATTCGCATGGCCGATGACAACCTCGCCCCCGGCGCTGTCGGATGGGGTCACACGAACCTGTACGGCGTCACGCAGAACCGCAGCCTCGAAGCACACCTCGCCAACTACGGCATCGACGAGCCCGTCGGTTCCGGAAGCGTGGACCAGGACCCGAACGGCTACGAGGGCACCATCGACCCGAGTGTCGACCTGCTTCGCGTTGACCAGTTCAAGGACGGCAAGAGCGTCCCGATCGGCGTCTACACGACGTTCGCGAACCACGGCACGGTCAACAAGGCCAGTTTCAGTTACTACAGCGCCGACCACGCCGGCTCCGCCGAGCGCTACCTCAGCGACAAGATCCGGACGGCCGCACACCTCCCCGCTTCGAGCAACGTGGTGACCGCGTTCGCGAACTCCGACGCAGGCGACATGAGTTCCGGGCTTGACCGGAGCGGCCCCGCGGCGGCCGACTATGTCGGTCAGCGTGAGGCGGCGGCGATGTTCACTGCGTGGTCCGCAGCAGGCCAGGCGATGACGAGCACCCCGACGATCAACCTCCGTTGGACCCGTATGTGCATGTGCGGACAGAGCGTCGATGGTCACCCGACAGACTCGTCGCCGGTTGGCGGTCTCGCAGCATTCGCCGGTTCCGAGGAGGGCCGGAGCCTGGGCTACGAACTCGGCATCGCACGCGAAGGTATGCGCCTTCCCGCTGACGTCGGCCCGCAGGGACGCAAGATTCCGCTTCTCAACGAGAAGGGCAACATGCCTCAGGCTGTGCCGCTGACGGTCCTGCAGATTGGCAACCAGGCCATCGCCACTGTTCCCGGTGAGCCGACGCTGGGTGCGGGCACCATGCTTCGGTCCGCGCTCGGCCCGATTCTGAGTGGTGTCGGAATCAAGCGTGTGGTCATCGCTGGCTACGCGGGCGAGTACCTGGACTACTGGACGACGCCCAAGGAGTTCGAGATGCAGAACTACGAGGGTGGGGCCACGGTGTATGGCCAGTACGCCTTCCCGCTTGTGGTGCAGGGTCTGAGTGGTCTTGCGACGACGCTTGCCGCGGGGACTCCTGCACCTGCTGCCTATGCGTATGACCCGAATCAGGGCACTCATGTGACGGCCGCGGCCTACGGGTCGGGTGCTACTGCGGGGACCATCACTGCCCAGCCCGGCACCGTTGGTCGCCTGGGTCACCCGGCGTTCAGTTGGGTCGGTGGCGCCAACGGCATCGACCGCCCGGTCGACTCGGCTTTCGTGACGGTGCAGCGCCTCGTCTCCGGCACGTGGACCTCGGTGACGTCCGACCTCGGCACCCAGATGCTGTGGTCGTCGAACGCGAACGGTAAGTACACGGCGTGGTGGGAGCCGTCGCTGTCGCAGGCGACCGGTACCTATCGGATGGTGGTCACGGCGAAGCAGTACCGGCTCGTGTCGGGATCGTTCCTGCTGCAGGCCTCGACGGCGCTCGTTCCGACGGTGGCTGGCGGGAAGATGCAACTGGCCATCCCGGGTGCGGTGGAGAACAAGGACTGGACCTACCGCCCGTCGTGGGCTCCGAACTGGACGGCCACGTTTGTCGTGGACGGTCGGAAGGTTGTTGTGTCCGGCAGCCAGGCGCTGGCGATTCCTGCGGGGACGGACGTGACCATCCCCGCTGGTGGCGCGAAGGACGCGTACGGCAACACGAACGCAAAGGAAGTGGTCATCCGCTGACCCCTCTGCTGTAAGTCGGCGAGGCCCCGGCCGTCCTCTCTGGACGGCCGGGGCTACCCATTTCCTTCAGCCCGTCCTTCGGTCGAGCAACCGCCCAAGGTGGCTCGACTCGAACTCACAACTCCGATGCGTGGGTGCCGAGGCGTTCTGGTGTTTCCCCCGGGCAGCGAATCGGCGGCATCGTGTGACGGTCGGCACAAAGCATGGAGGACGTATGTGGCACAACTGGACCGGTGACCAGACCTGCGCGCCAGCGCACAGGGCGGCGCCGACCTCGGTCGACGAGGTGGGCACTGTGGTGCGTGCGGCGGCGGACCGTGGCGACATCATCCGGGTCGTCGGCGGGGGTCACTCGTTCGGCGACAACGTCCTGACTGACGGGACGCTGCTAAGCCTGGACGGACTCAAGGGCATCCAGCATGTCGACCGGGACACCGGCCTGGTCCGCGTTGCCGCCGGCACGCGCCTGTTCGAACTGAACGCAGCATTGGACGCGCATGGCTTGGCGCTGGCGAACCTCGGCGACATCAACGTGCAGAGCGTTGCCGGAGCCATCTCCACAGGCACCCACGGAACCGGTGCCCTGCTCGGCAACCTGGCAACCTTCGTCGAATCCCTCGAACTGGTCACCGCGGACGGCTCGGTTCGTGAACTGTCCGGTGAGGAACTACGCGCGGCGCGGGTCAGTGTCGGAGCGCTCGGCGTCATCACGGCATACACGCTCCGGACGGTGCCGTCGTTCCGGCTGGAAGAGCATCGCGGACTGACTCCGCTGCCGGCGCTGCTGGCCGACCTCGATGAGCGCGTCGACGGCAACGACCACTTCGAGTTCTTCATCTTTCCGCACGCCTCGCGGGCCCTGACCAAGGACCTGAACCGGACCGACGCGCCGGCGGCGGCCCGGGGCCGGGCACGTGCCTGGTTTGACGAGGTACTGGTGGAGAACCACGTCCTCGACCTGATTTCGCGGACCGGACGACGGTTCCCGCGGCACATTCCGCGTCTCAACCGGTTCGTGACCTCGGTGGCGGGCGGGTCCACGAAGGTGGGCCGCTCACAGGATGTGTTCTCCAGCCCGCGCAGGGTGCGGTTCACGGAAACCGAGTGGGCGTTCCCGCGGGAGGCGTGTGCGCCGGCCCTCAAAGAGATCCTGGCGGTGGCTGAAAAGCATGACGCGAACTTCCCGCTGGAGGTCCGGTTCGTGGCAAGCGACACCGACTCCATGCTGAGCCCGGCCTACGGTAGGGAGACGGCGTACATCGCGGCCCACGCCTATCAGGGGATGGCGTGGGAGGAGTACTTCGCCGGCGTCGCCGCCATCGCCGGGGAGTACGACGCGCGCCCGCACTGGGGCAAGCGGCATGCACTCGATGCAGCAACCCTGTCGGGTCGTTACCCGGAATGGGACGCCTTCCAGACCGTCCGGAAGCAGTTGGACCCGGACGGCGTATTCGCGAACGCGCATGTTCGGAGGATCTTCGGATGAGCGTCACGACGCTTGACCTGCTGAGCGCCGCGGACGTGGCCCACGTGGACGTTGCCGGCCTGGACGCCGCCACCAGCCACCTTGAGCCGCCGTTCGCAGCGGTCGACCTCGCGGCGTTCGCCACGAACGCCCGCACGATGGCTCGACGAGCAGGCGGAAAGCCCATCCGTGTCGCGACGAAGTCTGTGCGTTGTCGGGAACTGACCCGCGCAGTCCTCGACACCGATGGTTACGCGGGCATTCTGGCGTTGACGTTGCCCGAGGCGCTGTGGCTCGCAGAAACGTGCGAGGACGTGGTGGTGGGCTACCCGACGGCCGACCGCGCCGCGTTGCGGGAGTTGGCGGCTTCGGAGGAGTTGGCCCGCCGGGTCACGCTGATGGTCGACTCGGTCGAGCAGTTGGACCTCATCGAGTGGGCCGTCGGACGCACCGGGCCCGCGTTGCGCGTCTGTCTCGACATCGACGCCTCGCTCCGCCTCCTCGGCGGACGTGTCCACCTGGGTCCTCGACGGTCGCCGCTCCATTCCGTCGAGTCGGTGCGGGCGCTCGCGGATGAAGTCCAGGGCCGGCAGCGGTTCCACCTCGTTGGCTTGATGGCGTACGAAGGTCAGATCGCCGGTGTGGCGAACAACGTCGGCTCGCTGGTTCACCGCCTGCAGATCCGAGGCATCCAGGCTCGTTCGATTCGCGAACTGGCCACCCGCCGAGCCGCGATCGTGAACGCCGTCCGGGACGTCACCGATCTGGAGTTCGTCAACGGGGGCGGTACCGGAAGCATCGAATCGACGTTGGCTGAGGAGGCCGTGACCGAGGTGGCTGCCGGGTCCGGCCTGTACGGGCCCGCACTGTTCGACGGCTACAGGCACTTCCGTCCTCTGCCGGCTGCCTACTTCACGGCTTCTGTCATACGTCGCCCGACGCCGTCGATGGCCACGGCTCTTGGAGGCGGCTGGGTTGCAAGCGGGGTTCCCGGGCGGGACCGGCTGCCGCGACCCTCGTGGCCGACCGGCCTGTCCCTGACCGGCATGGAAGGCGCAGGCGAAGCCCAGACCCCGCTGAAGGGGCGATCGGACATGCGACTGGGCGACCGGGTCTGGTTCCGTCACGCGAAGGCCGGCGAGTTGTGCGAGCGGGTCAACGAACTCCACCTCGTCCGCGACGGCGAGATAGTCGCCACCGTTCCGACGTACCGCGGCGAGGGTCGAGCGTTCCTCTGAGCCATGGGTCTTGATCTCAGCGCCATCATCGTCCTGGCCATCTCAGGCGGGCTCACCGCAGTGCGTGCACAACTCGATGTCGTTGGCGTGCTGGTCCTTGCGACTGTCACGGGTCTGGGAGGCGGCGTTCTACGCGACGTCTTCATCGGCGCGAGCCCGCCCGCAGCGTTCCTGGACGGGCGCTACCTGCTGGCAGCCGTCGTCGCCGGGTCGGCGACGTTCTTGCTGCATCCGGCACTGGAACGCGCCGAGGGTTACATCAACGTGTTCGATGCGTTCGGGCTCGGACTCTTCACGGCAGCCGGAGCCGTCAAGGCCGTCGACCACGGCCTTGCAGTGCTTCCCGCGATTCTCGTGGGGGTCGTCGCTGGCGTCGGCGGCGGAATCATGCGCGACACCCTGATCGATCGGGTTCCGCTGATTCTCCGCAAGGACGAGTTGTACGCCATTCCGGCTAGTGCGGGAGCCACCATTGCGGTCGTTGGTCTGACGGTTGTCGACGCCGTCGGGCCTTCGGTGGTGGCTGCCGCAAGCGTCACCATCGTGTGGAGGTTGTTGGCGATCTGGCGAGGGTGGACGGCGCCGGAGCCCGTTCGGGTCCGCACGGCAACGTGACCATGCGGACCCGCCCTCGGGCGCCCCTGCCTCAGAAACCTGAGGACTGACCGGTCTCCGCGTCCCACCAGAGGTGGATCTTCGACACAACGGTCTCCGGCGTGCGCACCCACGCGACGTGGTCGTTCGTTGCGCCGACAGGCACCTCAGCATCGGTGTAGTGCCATCGCGTGAGGGCGTCACGGTCGAACATGTTCTTCCCGAACGCCTCAACGGCCTTGTACGGAGCAAGGGAATCGTTGTCGAGGCTGACCACCAGCGACGGTACCGAGATCGGCTTCCCTTCCGGGAACGGCGTCCGCCCGGTGAGCGCCATCGACGCCCACTCCCGCATGAGGGTTCGTGCCCCCGGACCACCGAAGGCGGGCTTCGGGAGGTACCCGAAGGTTGCGGTGAGGGCGGGCACGATGACGGCTCCCATCAGCGCCAGGTGTACGCCCGCGTACGGAAAGAGCCGATAGTGCGGGATGGCGCCGCCGACCGTGATGACTCCATCAACCGCTCCCCCGGTCATCATGAAGCCAGCGGTCAACTGCCCACCGAGACTGTGCCCCAGCAGCAGGACCGGTCGTCCCGGGTACGTCGTGCGGGCCTCGGCAACGGCGTCGTGGATGTCGTCGATTTCGTCCATGTAGGACCAGTCGAGGCGACGGCTCGCGGTCACGGTCTTGTCCTCGAAACCGCGCCGGGTCAGGGCGATCGCGTCCCAGCCGATTTCCTCGAAGGCGGCGACGAGCGGCTTGTAGTAGCGGGACCCGATGCCCATTGCGGGCGAGATGAGGACGACCGGCCCAGTGCTCAACGCATGCCCACGTTCTTGAAGGTCTTCAGGGCGTTGGTGAGGAACTGAGCCCACTTCTCCTGGTCGACGCCCTTGGGCGCGTTGAAGCCCTGCAGGCGCTGGTGGGCGACGGTCTGCGCCTCGGTGTACTTGAGGAGGCCGTCGGCGCCGTGACGACGACCCAGACCGGAGTCGCCCATTCCGCCCATCGGGGCGTCGATGCTGCCCCAGGCAGCGGTGAACGCCTCGTTGACGTTGACGGTGCCCGAGTGGATCCGGGCAGCGACCGCGCGGGCGCGGGCGCCGTTGCGACCCCACACGCTGGCGTTGAGGCCGTACGGCGTGGCGTTGGCGCGGGCGACGGCGTCCTCGATGTCGGAGTAGCGGTAGATCGCGACGACCGGGCCGAAGGTCTCGTGCTCGAAGAGGGTCATGTCGGGGGTGACGTCGGCCAGGATGGTGGGCTCGTAGAAGAGCGGTCCGAGGTCGGGACGTGCCTTGCCGCCGGCCAGGACGGTTGCCCCCTTGGCGACGGCGTCGTTGACGTGGTTGGTGACCGTCTCCAACTGTGACGGGGTGGTGAGGCAACCCACGTCGACGGTGAAGTCGTAGGCCGCGCCGATGCGGAGTGCCTTGGTGGCTTCGGCGAAGGCGGGCACGAACTGGTCGTAGATCTCGTCCGCGACGTACATGCGCTCGATGGAGACGCACAACTGGCCCGTGGAGGGGAAGGCGGCGGAGATGGCGCCCTTGACGGTGCGGTCGATGTCGGCGTCGGGCAGCACGATCATCGGGTTCTTGCCGCCGAGTTCGAGCGAGGCTCCGATGAGGCGCTCGCCCGCCTTCTGGGCGATCTGGCGGCCGCTCGCGGTGGAGCCGGTGAACATGACGTAGTCGCCGTTGGCCAGGAGCGGGTCGCCGACGGTGCTCGCGCGACCGATGACCATCTGCCAGATGTCGGCGGGGAGGCCGGCTTCGACGAGGAGGTCGCGTGCCCAGAGTGCGGTGAGCGCGGTCTGGGTGTCGGGCTTCTGGACGACGGCGTTGCCGGCGAGCATCGCGGGGATGGCGTCACCTGCAGCCATGGAGAGCGGGTAGTTCCACGGCGAGATGACGGTGACGACGCCCTTGGCGTGGTGCAGTTCGGTGGTGTGGGTGAGGAACGGGAGCGCGCCGTGGCGGCGCTTGGGGGCGAGGAGTCGCTTCACGTTGCGTGCGTAGTAGCGGGCGGTGATGGCGATGTCCGCGACCTCCAGGAAGGCGTCGCGGCGGGTCTTGCCGTTCTCGGCCTGCATCAGGTCGAGGGCTTCCTTCTGGCGCTCCAGCAGCAGGTCGTGGAAGCGCAGGAAGATCTGCTTGCGCTCCTCGATCGGAGTTGCGGCCCAGGCGGTCTGGGCGATGCGGGCGCGGGCGAACGCGGCGTCGACATCGTCGACGGTGGAGGCAGGGAGTACGGCGAGGGGCTCGCCGGTGTAGGGGGCCGTGGTGGTGACCGTGGTGCCGCCGGGCGCCGCAGCGACCTGGCTGGTGAGGCGGTCCAGGAACGACGCGGTGAGGGTGGCCGGCAGGTTCGAGGCAGCGGTGGTGACCGACGCACTGTGGTCGAGGGACATTTTCGGGTTCTCCGTTGGTGAGTGTGGTGTGTGGGGCGTTGGGGTGGGGTGGGCAACCTTGTGGGTTGCCCACCCCGGCCGGGCATCAGTGCAGGGCTGCCTTGAGGGTGTCCTGCGCCAACTTGATGCCGATTGCTGCGGCGTTGGTGGGCCGAAGCGCGTTGAGGAGCATGAAGTCGTGGATCGTTCCGCCGACGCGGAGGTGCGTGACGGGGACGCCGGCCTCGCGCAACTTCGCGGCGTAGGCCTCGCCTTCGTCGCGGAGCACGTCGGCCTCGGCGGTGAGGACGAGCGCGGGCGGGAGGTCCTTCAACTGGTCCAGGGTGGCGCGCAGCGGAGAGGCGTAGATGTCGTTCCGCTGCTCGTCGTTCTCGGTGTACTGGTCCCAGAACCACTGCATGCCGTCACGCCGGAGGAAGTAGTGCTCGGCGAACTGGTGGTAGGACGCGGTGTCGAAGTCGGCGTTCGTGACCGGGTAGAGCAGGACCTGCTGCTTGATGGTGACGTCGCCGCGGTCCTTGGCCATGAGGGTGAGGACTGCCGACATGTTGCCGCCGACGGAGTCACCGGCGACGGCGAAGCGAGACGCGTCCAGGCCCTTCTCGGCGCCATGGTTCATGACCCACTGGGCTGCGGCGTAGTTCTGCTCGATGGCAGTCGGGTACTTCGCTTCGGGTGAGCGGTCGTACTCGGGGAAGACAACGGCGGCCTCGGCGCCGACCGCAAGTTCCCGGACGAGGCGGTCGTGGGTGCTGGCGGACCCGAAGACCCAGCCTGCGCCGTGGATGTAGAAGACGACCGGGAGCGTTCCGGTGGCGCCGGTAGGCTTGATGATCTTCACCTGCACGGAGCCGGTGGGACCGCCTTCGACGGTGATCCACTCCTCGTCGACTGCGGGCTTCTCGATGTCGCCCGACTGGACGTCCTCGACGGCTGCACGGCCTTCTGCGGGGGGCAGGTCGAAGAGGAAGGGTGGGTTGTCGGTGGCC
Organism: Nocardioides jejuensis; assembly: GCF_004337475.1. Lineage (GTDB taxonomy): Bacteria > Actinomycetota > Actinomycetes > Propionibacteriales > Nocardioidaceae > Nocardioides > Nocardioides jejuensis. The sequence continues at coordinate 112,078 of NZ_SJZJ01000011.1, forward strand.
GCGGTGAACTCGGCTGCCTCCGGCTCCAGGAACGGCTTGATCTCAGTCACTTCAATCTCCTTTGATTTGTGTTCTGACGGTGTTGCCGGGTCGCGGTCATGGGCGGCTTCGGCCGTCCAT
>NZ_SJZJ01000012.1 GCF_004337475.1 Nocardioides jejuensis
ACGTCGCGGTCCTCGACGGCTTCGATGAGACCGCGGATCTGGGCGCGAGCTTCGGTGAGGCGGGCGCACTGGGTGACCCCGACGCCATCGACGTCGAGGACCCACCAGTTGCCTTCGCGCTCGGCGGTGGCGGTGTAGGCGTTCACTGGGGCATCCATCCTTCCGGGAGACACGAGAGTTGCTTGATGAGGCTGCGGCACACTCCGGCGGTGATCTCGCGGTGCCTCGGGACCGGGCCCATGTGCTTGCCGCAGGGGCAGGCGAAGACTTCGTGGTCGCCGCGGTCGCGAAGGCGGGTGCATCCGTTCGCGAGGAGCGCCTTGACCAGTTCGGCTCGCTTCGTGGGCTTGATCATGAGATTAGTCTAGGGTGCCTTTACTTTCAAGTCAAGCCACCCTAGACGTTTTTCGGAAGGATTCCGAAGTTCTGTCGGCAGCCCCTGATCCACTATCCCCATGCTCACCGTCCTCGACCACATGACCCTCCGCTTCGAGGAGCGTCACTGGCGGTTCGCCGGCGCGAAGGCTGAGGCAATTCGGGAGCAGTTCGGCGAGAGCATCACGCGCTACTACCAGCGGCTCGATGCGCTCATCAGGCAGCCCGAGGCCCTTGCCACCTACCCACAGACGGTCCGTCGACTCAACCGACTCCGCGATGCCAGACGTGGAGCGCGCACAGTGGGCGAGGTCTCACCCGCTCGGTAGTGTCGTCCCCATGGTTGCGCACTTCACTCACCCGGCTGTCCCGTCACTCCACAAGAGGCTCGACCGCGAAGCCAGTCACCGTTTCGCAGTGATCGTTTTCGCACAGGGGGACGGCTACGGCTTCGGGGTCGTTGAAGGAGCCACCGGCGAGTGCCTTGCCTGGGACGGCCTCTACTACGACGAGAGCCTGCCGACCACGACGCCGCTCGACCAGATCCAGTGGGACGAGTGGGACGACATGAGTTCGAAGCTCGTGTTCAACACGCAGCGCGACTGGTTCGCCGGCCCCCTCGGAGAGTGGATGATGCCGACCTACAGCCTGGCCAAGGAGGCAGCAGAGCTGGTGAGCCTGTGGGGAAGCGACCCAAAGGAGGACGGCCGGCACCTGGGCGGCTCGAGCCTCCGTTGCTACGTCCCGATCACGGACGAGACGGCATTCACCGAGTACCTCGACGCCGCCGAGAAGCGGCGCGAGGGCATTCGTGCGCGATTCTCCGAGTAGTAGGCCAGGTGGGACTTGAACCCACGCGTGGACGATTATGAGTCGTCTGCTCTAACCGGCTGAGCTACTGGCCCGTGGAGTGTCGGAGCCTACCGCGAAGGCGTGTTGCTCCCCAGTTGCTCCCTGACGGGACGTCCACGCAGGTCAGGGCAGGTGAGTCCAAGGATTATGAGTTCTCTGCTCTAACCGACTGAGCTACCGGCCCGCACGCCACGGCGTACAGGGAAAAGATAAAGGTGCCCGCCTGGCGGCCGGCACACCCCATGTGATGTCGGACGAGGGACGGCGGACACCGGCGCCTGATCCTGGGAGGGAGGGACGGATCTGGCGCGTTCCCTGCACGCTCAACGAGGGAGCGCCCGACCGGTTACGCCATCGCGCGACGGATCCTGTGAGCCGCCTCACGGCCGTGAGTGACTAACCGTTCAACTATCCACTCGTTAAGAAAATTCGGTCGGCTCGGGAGGCCTCACCCCATGCACCTGCGTGCACGTCTCTTCGGAGAGGTGCGCGTGCCTACGAAAGGCTCTCCCTTGCGCCGCAACCTCTCGGCCGTGGCAGCGCTCGCGCTGGCCGGCTCCGCCGCCTTCGCGGCTGCCGGCCCCGCGTCCGCCGCCACGCTTCCCGCGCCGTACTCCGCCGACGGTCACGCCGACCTGGTGAACCTCAAGGCGACTCTGCTCACCAACACCCTCGCCAACGCCTACGTGGCCCACTCCGAGGTCGTGACCAAGAGCCAGGGCGGCATCGTCGACCGCGAGGGCAACCCGGTGAAGGCGGGCACCCGGACCCACGCTGTCGCCTCCAACGTCAACGTGCAGGTCGCGAGCAACAACCCGGCCATCCAGACGGACGCCACCATCGCGGACTCCCCCGCCCCGGTCGACCCGGCCGCCAAGACGCTGCTGCCGGTCAACCTGTCTCCGCTGGCCAACGTCGGCGTGATCACCGGTGACGTGCGCTCCAACTACGTCTCCGACACCGTGTGCCCGACCAACAACATCCTGGGCACCTCCCGCACGGACGTCGCGGGCGTCAGCGTCCTCGGCCTGACCGGCGCCGGCCTCCCGGCTCCGGTCCTCGCGGCCCTCCCGACGCAGCTCAAGTCGGCGCTGGTCAACGTCGGCGCGTCGTACGTCGACACCAAGAACGAGCTCGTCGGCACCGCGGTCAAGTCGACCTCGCAGATGAGCATCGCCCCGGTGGGCCTGCTCGGCGGCCTCGTGACCGTCGAGGTCGCGAACCCGGTCACCATGACCGCGCAGTCGGCCGGCCCGGGCACCGAGAAGACGACCTGGTCGAACCCGACCGCCGTCGTCAAGGTGGGCGGCACCAAGGTCGTCACCCTCGACACCACCAACTCCGGCACGATGATCCCGGTCCCGGTCAACCTGGGTCTTGCGAACGTCGACCTCAAGGTCGGCCTCTTCAAGCCGACCTCCTCGACGTCGGGTGGCACCGCCTCGATCGGCTCGGGCGCCGTGCTCCAGCTCGACCTGAACGTCAAGCTCCTCGGCACGCAGCTGGTCAACCTGCACCTCGGCGCGGGCCAGATGGACGCCAAGGCGACCGCCCCGACCGGCGGCGTCGAGTGCACCGCCACCTCGGGTGGCGGCAGCACCGGCGGGACCGACACCGACGGTGACGGCCTCACGGACGCGCAGGAGCAGCAGCTCGGCACGGACCCGAAGAACGCCGACACCGACGGCGACGGCCTGACCGACGGCCAGGAGGTCAACACCTACGGCACCGACCCGCTCAAGGCGGACACCGACGGTGACGGCCTCAAGGACGGCGCCGAGGTCAACACGTACGGCACCGACCCGAAGGACGCCGACACGGACAACGGCGGCGTCCCGGACGGCGTCGAGGTCCACAACGGCAACGACCCGCTCGACCCGGCCGACGACCAGGCCCTCCTCGACCCGAACGCGGACCCGGACCACGACGGTCTGACCAACGCGCAGGAGAAGCAGCACGGCACCGACCCGTTCGACGCCGACACGGACAACGACGGCCTCAAGGACGGCGCCGAGGTCAAGCTGGGCACCGACCCGACGGACCCTGACACCGACAACGACGGCCTCAAGGACGGCGCCGAGGTCAACACCTACGGCACCGACCCGCTCGACGCCGACACGGACAACGGTGGCGTCAACGACGGCACCGAGGTCAAGCACGGCACCGACCCGCTCGACGGTTCCGACGACCACGCCACGGGTGGTGAGTCCAGCAACCACGGCGGTCTGCCGATGACCGGCGCCACCATCGGCCTGGGCGCCCTGATCGCCGCGATCGTCGCGACCGTGGCCGGCTTCTTCGTGGCCCGGAAGCGCCGCACCGCCTGATCCACCGCAGTACGACGAGAGCCGCGCACCCCATCGGTGCGCGGCTCTTGTCGTTGGTCAGGAGGTCTTCTGCTTCACCTTCTGCAGCTCGCCGAAGACCGCGAGCCGCCAGTCGGAGTGGAAGAGCTCAGCGCAGGTCACCATCGTGATCAACCGCTGGCCGGGCTTCTGCGGAGGCTCGACTCCCCCGGGCTCCGGATTGTGCGGCAGCTTGTCCATGACCCAGCCGCCGTCCGAGAAGCTGACGCGGAGGGCATCGCCTCGCGTGATCAGCCGGTAGGTGTAGATCCGCGTGCGGGTCTCGATGCTGACGGTGTCGCCGGGGCGCAGGTCGGGCATGTGGCGCAGCGGCTCGTTGCGCGTCGTCCGGTGCGCGATGATCACGAAGTTGCCCTGCTCACCCACCTTGGCCGAGTCGATGATGTGGCCGAATCCCGCGTGCAGCGCGTCGTATCCGGTGAACTCCATGAGCGGGATCGCATAGTCCTTGCCGAACCGCGGGATGCGGACGAGGCCGTCCACGGTCCCCCACTTCACGTGGGGTTCCTTGCCGTGCGCCCAGGCTTCGCGCGTCTCGGTACGGACCTGCTGCTGGATGCGCGCGGACTGCCAGTCGGTCCCCCAGAACTGCCAGCCGATGTAGCCGAGTCCGGACAGGCCAGCGAGGATCAGCACCACACCGATCAGACGACGCATGTGTCCCCCTCAGACTTCACGACCCGACCAGCGTAGCCGCGCCGGCCTTGTCTGAAATGAGAACCACCTCCAGCCCGTGGTGCGGACTGGAGGCGGTGGTGGCTCCCCCGGCTGGACTCGAACCAGCAACCCTTCGATTAACAGTCGAATGCTCTGCCAATTGAGCTACAGGGGAATGCTTTGCAGCGGGCGAAACCATAGCAACCACCCGGCCCCGCGATGAAATCGGGGTGTCGGTTTCAGCTGCCGAGAGTGCCTTCGCGCAGGGTCCGGCGGCGTTGCTCGAGCGCCATCAATTCCTGGAACATCCGGTTGTACTCCACCGGGTCCTGCTGTGGGCTCGTGCGCTGCAGCCGCGACTTCACGTCGGCGATCCGGCGGGCAGCGCTGAGCTCGAGCAACTTGTTGACGTGGAGCACGACGTACGCCGTGTCGGGCTCGCGCGGCGACAGCACCGGCTCGACGGCGAGGGCGCTCAGCGCAGCCATGGCGAGCGGGTCGGTGATCCGGTCGCGCAGCCCGGCAGGCCAGCTCGCGTCGGAGGCGCCCGCGGCGGCACCGCCGGACGCGGCAACGGCCTGCCACACCCCGGCGTACGTCGGGTGCGTGAAGTCGTGGACGGTGACGTCGCGGGCCGCGTTGGCCACCGCCGCGGGGTGCTGCAGGACGAGCTTCAGCGTCTCCCGCTCGAGCGTGAAGCGCGGGTCGCGGAGGTTGGGCACGGGCGGTGCGGCCGGCGCGGCCTGCGCCTGCGGAGCGGCGGGAGCGGCCTGACGCGCACCGGTGTCACGTCCTCCTGGCTCACGGCCTCCGCCCTTCGCGGCGCGCGCCGACGCGCGGCGTACCTCCGAGCGGGCCTCGTCGACGTCGATGCCGATGGAGGCAGCCAGCTCGCGGGTGAACGCCTCGACCTTGGACTTGTCGCGGACCGAGGAGACCAGGCGTGCCGCCTCGCGCAGCGCATCGACCCGGCCGTCGGCGCGGTCGAGGTCATAGCGGGTGAGCACGTTGCCGAGCACGAACCGGTAGAGCGGGGTGCGACCCGAGATGAGCTCGCGGACGGCCTCGTCGCCCTTGGCCAGACGGAGGTCGCACGGGTCCATGCCCGACGGCTCGACCGCGACGTAGGTCTGCGAGACGAAGTTCTGGTCGCCGCCGAAGGCCCGGAGGGCGGCCTTCTGCCCGGCAGCATCGCCGTCGAAGGTGAAGATCACTTCGCCGCGCAGCTCGCCGTGGTCGCCCATGAAGCGCCGCAGCACCCGCGCGTGATCGTCACCGAACGCCGTGCCGCACGTCGCCACTGCCGTGCCGACGCCGGCGAGGTGACAGGCCATCACGTCGGTGTAGCCCTCGACGATCACGGCCTGGGAGGAACGGCCGATCTCCTTGCGCGCCATGTCGAGGCCGTAGAGGACGTGCGACTTCTTGTAGATCGGCGTCTCGGAGGTGTTGAGGTACTTCGCCTCGATCCGGTCGTCCTCGAAGATCCGGCGGGCACCGAAGCCGATGACCTCGCCGCTGGCCTCGCGGATCGGCCAGAGCAAGCGGCCGCGGAACTTGTCGTAGTGCGAGCGCCCGAGCCCTACCAGGCCACCGGCGACGAGCTCGTCGGCGCTGAAGCCCTTCTGGCGCAGGTGGCGGAAGAGCACCTCACCACCGCGCGGCGCGAAGCCGACACCGAACGTCGCCGCAGCGTCCTGGTCGAAGCCACGCGAGCCGAGGAACTGCCGGGCCGCGAGCGCATCGGGAGTCGTGAGCTGGTCGACGTAGAACTCGGCGGCGAGCCGGTGCGCCTCGATCAGTCGACCGCGGGCCGGGCCGCGTGGGCCCTGCGGGACATCGCCCTCCTCGCGCCGCAGCTGGATGCCGGTCTTGTCGGCCAGTCGCTCGACCGCCTCGGTGAAGGTCAGGCCGTCGATCTTCATCAGGAAGTTGATGACGTCGCCGCCCTCGCCGCACCCGAAGCAGTGGAAGAAGCCCCGGCTCGGCGTGACGTGGAACGACGCGGACTTCTCGTCATGGAAGGGGCACAGGCCCTTCATCGAGCCGCCACCGGCGTTGCGGAGCGTGACGTAACCGGACACGACGTCGTCGATCCGCGCCTTCTCACGGACCTCGGCGATGTCCTCGTCTCGGATCCGTCCAGCCACGTGCGGAGCCTACACACGGCGGCCTCCGGGCCCCGACCGGGCGAGGCCGCGCGCAAACGCCGAAACCGGCCTTTCCGCGACGATCGTGTGGAAGGATGTAGGTCGGTCCAAAGAGGGTGGACCGGACATCTCATGGGGAGTTGACACGTGTCGGGAGCAGCCGGCCGCGGAGCATCGTGGCTGACGTCGGTCGTTGTTGCCGTCGTCGCATGCGGCCTGCTCGCGTTCGCCATGTTCACCGTGCAGGAACACCAGAAGAACGCCAAGCCGGCCGACTTCGCCGCCGCACTGCGCGACAAGGGCTACGCGACCACCCACACGCGGACCCCGAAGGCTCCGCACGACCCCTACCCGACCCAGGCGACCACCGGCCTCGTGGTGCACCCCAACCGCACGGTCGGGCTCTACGCCGAGCCCAACGGCAAGCCGTTCGCCAAGCTCAACCCGATGGAGTTCGGCGACTCGTGGTTCCCCGCGATCGCGCGCGCGGGCGGCTGGCTGCAGATCATGCTGCCGTCGAAGCCCAACGGCTCGACCGGCTGGGTCCGCGCCGGCTTCATGGCGACCGGCCACACGCCGTACGTGATCCGGGTCCACCTCAAGAGCACCCAGCTCGAGCTCTACAAGGACCGCGCGCTCATGGGCGCCTGGCGTGTGGCGGTCGGTGCGCCGTCGACGCCGACGCCGACCGGGCGCACGTTCGTGCTCGGACAGTTCACGGACCCTGCCCAGAGCTTCTCGCCGGTGATCCTCCCGCTGGGCACGCACAGCGCGACCCTCGACAGCTACGGCGGCGGTCCGGGCACCGTCGCCATCCACGGCTGGAACGATCCCAAGGTCTTCGGCCACCCCGTGAGCCATGGCTGCATCCGGGTGCCGAAGGAGGCGCTCTTCCAGCTGCGGCAGGTCCCGGTGGGCACTCTCGTGATGATCGACGCGAACTGAACGAAAAACCTGTGACAATCAACCGTCACGAAACGGACCTTGCTCCGTTGTCCAGACAGAGCTTATGAAAAGCAACGAAGGGAACAACCACCATGAAGCGTGAGCTGAAGGCAGCCCTGGGCGCCACCGCGCTCCTCGCTGGCGCGGCCACTGTCGTCGTCGTCGGCGGCGCCACCTCGGGCACGGCGGCCGGCGTGCCGTCCTCCGCCTACGGCATCACGGCCTCTGGCCTGATCCCGATCGACCCGACCCCGTCGGTCACCTCCACGGACGGCAAGGCCGTCTCGGACAGCGCCGTCGGCCTCCCGGTCCCCGGCCTCGCCGACGTCGGCGTCATCAACGCCATGGCGGAGAACGACCACGCCACGGCGTCGGTCGCGAACGTCGACCTCACCGGCGGCCTTCTCAAGAACGCTGGCCTCTCGACCGCGCTCGCGCCGGTCGTCGACGGCTGCAACCAGCTCGCCAGCGCGCTCAACAACACGACCGCGCAGCTCGGTGGTGCGCTCACCGACCTCCTCGGCCAGATCGGTTCGGCCACGCCGCCGCTGACCGGTGGTGACCTGATCTCTTCCCCGACGGTCCTCGGCCCGCTGCAGAAGCTCTGCGACACGCTCGACAACCTGGGCGAGCTCGTCCACGTCGGCGCCGTCACCGCCGAGTGCACCGGTCACACGGGTGAGGGCAAGGTTGCCTCGATCAACCTGCTCGGCCTCCCGGTCGACCTGCCGACGGGTGCCAACCAGGCGCTCTCCTCGGGTGCCCTCGGTGCCCTGGCGCCGGTCCTCGACGTCAAGATCAACACGCAGACCACCAACGCCGACGGCACCTTCACCGTCACCGCGCTGGAGCTCGACGTGCTCGGCCAGATCCAGATCAAGGTCGCCTCGGCCACCTGTGGCCACGTCACCAACGCCGTGACCCCGACCGAGGTTCCCTCGGCCCCGGCGCCGAAGCCGATCAAGACGGACGTCCCGGTCACCGGCTGACGCACCGCCTGAACGCCACGAGGCCCGTCCTGCTCTCCGGAGCAGGGCGGGCCTCGTCGTTTCCGTCAGAGGGTCGCCGGGGTCAGACCAGGCGCGCGTGCCAGGCGTGGGCCGACGCATCCGTCAGCGAGGCCACCTGGTCGAGCACGACCCGCAACCGGGCGGCGTCGTCGGCCGCCTCGTGCCAGTCCTCGGCGTACATCGGGTCGAGGGCGTCCGCCTCACGGGCGAGCAGCGCGTCGACGAGCTCGTGGAGCAGGACCTTCTGGCGCTCCTGCAGCTCCAGCCGGTGCGCCGACTGCATGACGTAGTGGGCGGCCACGCCCTTGAGGACGGCGATCTCGGTGACCGTGTCGCGGGGCACCACGAGCTCGGCCGCGTAGCGCGCGATCGGCCCGTCGTACGCCGCAAACGTCGCGGCCTGCGCGCTGCCGCAGAACCGGCCGATCAGGTCGCTGGTGAGGTTCTTCAGCGCGGCGAGCGACCGCCGGGTCCCGTCGTACGGCGCCGTCGGCCAGCTGCCGATCTCCATGAGCCCCGCGAGCGCCGCATCGAGCTCGTCGTCGCTGGCCCGCGGCAGGTACCACCCACGGACCGTCTCCCAGGTCGCGTGCCTCTCCCCTGCGTCGTGCAGCCGCCCGAGGTCGATCAGTCCGGCGACGACGCCGTCCTCGACGTCGTGGACGGAGTAGGCGACATCGTCGGCGAGGTCCATGACCTGTGCCTCCAGGCACTTGCGGCTGCCCTCGATGCCGGACCGGAGCCAGCCGAACACCGGCAGGTCGTCCTCGTACACGCCAAACTTCGCGCCGGGGGCGGGACGCCGCCAGGGGTACTTCGTGCAGGCGTCGAGCGTTGCCCGCGTCAGGTTGAGGCCGACCGAGCGGCCGTCCGCATCGACGGACTTCGACTCGAGCCGGGTCAGGATGCGCAGGGTCTGGGCGTTGCCCTCGAAGCCGCCGCACGGCTCCGCCATCGCGTCGAGGACCGACTCCCCGTTGTGCCCGAACGGCGGGTGCCCGAGGTCGTGCGCCAGTGCGGCGGTCTCGGTGATGTCCGGATGGCAGCCGAGGGCGCGAGCCAGGTCGCGCGCGACCTGGGCGACCTCGAGGCTGTGCGTGAGCCGGTTGCGGACGAAGTCGTCCGAGCGCGGGTCGACGACCTGCGTCTTCGCGGCCAGACGGCGCGACGCCGCCGCGTGCACGACGCGGGCCCGGTCGCGCTCGAACGGCGTGCGCTCAGGGGCATCGACGCGCTTCGGCGGCTCGGGGACGAGGCGCTCGCGGGCGTGCGCGTCGTACAGGCTCTCGGGATCCATCGGAAGCGACCCTAGTGCCCCGGCTCAGACCCGTGCCGTGTCCTTGCTCATCCGCCATGCGGCGCCACCGACGAAGATCGCCAGCCAAGCGACGGCGTTGACCACGGCGTACCAGGGAAGGTCGCCGGTGAGCACCGAGCGCGAGACCATTGCCGGCCCGAACATGGGCGTGCACGACGCGACCCACCACATCGTGCTGCCCTCGTCGATCGGGATGAAGACGTTGCCCAGGAAGGCGAACAGCGCGAGAGCGGGGCCGAGGAACTGCATGGCGTTCTCCCCCGGCACGAGGTAGCCGACGAAGACGCCCAGCGCGGCGAAGACCAGCGCGCAGACCAGCGTGAGGAGAGCGCTCGCAATCCAGATGCCGACGGGCATGTCCGGCTTGCCCTGCACAAGCCCGGCGATGTTGACGACCGTGATCGAGATGCCGCCGATGGCGAGGGCCACGATCGCCTTCACCGCGATGTAGGCGACCGGGTGCAGTGGCGTCAGCCGCAGCTGCCGTGACCAGCCCAGGGCCCTCTCCAGCGCCACGCTCGCGCCCGTCGCGGACGCGGTGAGGGCCGCGCCGTAGAACGCCATCGAGACCATGATGTACGCCGAGACGTTGCCGTGTCCGACGCGCTCGTCGGAGCCCTGGCCACCGAAGGCGAAGAAGAGCGCAGCCGGGAAGATCAGCGTGAAGATGATCGTGCGCCGGTTGCGCAGCACCCTCAGCAGCTCGATCCGGAGCAGGGTCGCGCTGAAGCCACCGAGCGCGGGCACGCGCCGCGTGGCCGGGTCGTAGGTCGTCGTGCTGCTCATGCGCGGGCCTCCTCGCGGGCCGGAGCGGCGTCACCGGTGAGGCTGAGGAACGCCTCCTCGATGCCCTTGGCGGTGATCTCGAGATCGCGGGCGTCTGTCGACGTCAGCAGGTGCCGGGCGACCGCGTCGCTGTCCTTGGCGTGGGCGATGACGGCATCACCGCGGACCTCGACGCCGTCGACGCCCGCCATCCGGCGCAGGTCGTCGGCGACCGCCGTGGCATCGCCGACCGTCGCGCGCACGGTGCGCCCCGACGACAGCGCCTTGATCTCGGAACCCGAGCCGTCGGCGACCACCCGGCCGTGGCTGACCAGGACGATCCGGTCGGCGTACTGGTCGGCCTCCTCGAGGTAGTGCGTGGCGAACAGGACGGTGCGGCCGCGCTCGGCGTCCTGCCGGATCGCCGACCAGAACGAGCGGCGCCCCTCGACGTCCATCCCCGTGGTGGGCTCGTCGAGCAGGAGAAGGGCGGGGTCGGGCAGCAGCGCCATCGCGAACCGCAGTCGCTGCTGCTCACCGCCGGAGCACTTGCCGACCTTGCGGTCCGCGATCGCGCTGATGCCGGCCCGCTCGAGCACCTCCTCGACCGGGGCTGCCCCGGGGAAGAGGCTTGCGGTGTAGGCGACCGTCTCGCGGACGCTGAGGTCCTTCAGCAGGCCACCGGTCTGCATCACTGCGGAGATAAGGCCGCGCGCGATCGCCGCACGCGGCTCGAGACCCAGGACCTCGACCGAGCCTGCGGTCGGCCTGCTGAGGCCGAGCACCATGTCGATCGTGCTGGTCTTGCCCGCGCCGTTGGGGCCGAGGAACGCGACCACCTCGCCCTGCTGGACGGTGAGGTCGATGCCGTCGACAGCGATCACGGACCCGAACTGCTTGCGGACACCGGAGAGCCTGATGGCTGGAGCACTGGTCACGCCGCCAGCATGCCTGAAAGCACCAACGAACGCCGGGCAATTCACCCGGCGTTCGTTGGTCGTGTCAAGCGATGTGTGTCAGTTCGTGCGGACGTGCACGTGGTCGTAGTGGTTCGCGGTGAGCGAGCCACGGTCCGACATGCTCTTCCAGCCGACGCCCGGCTGCCAGATGCGCTGGCGATAGATGATGTCGTTGAGCTTGAGCTCCGAGGCGTGTGCCATCAGGAAGTCCACGACGGCATAGCCGAGCGAGGTGTCGGACACCGCGATCATCGCGTCGATCGAAGAACCGTCGGCGTGCTCGCCGTGGTTGTCCCAGCCGCCGTACGTCGAGATCTGCGGGAACGCCGCACACAGCGACCGCAGCGTGTAGCTGGCATCCCGGGTGAGACCCAGGTCGCTGCCGCCGGTCGCCGCACACGGCGCCATCGACAGACCCGAGGCCGCGACGATCGGCTTGTACGACGAGAGCTTGCCGGCCTCGACCCAGCGCGGCTCGCGGCTGCGGAGGATCTCGACGCGCCCGTTGGCCTCGCGGCCGGTGACCAGCACCTCGGTGACCGCCTTGACGGTGCCCTTGGGGTTGGCGTCCTTGCCCGGGCCGGACCAGAGCTTGAGGTCCTCGGTGGTCCACATCTGGGTGTGGGCCCCGCGGACGGCCTTGTCGGTGGCGGCCTTGCGGGCGAGGCGCTCGGCCTCGGCGGGCGTCCAGGAGACGCGCGGGACGCTGCGGGAGACCTCCGGGGCGCGCGTCGCGTCCGAGGTGCCGGCGGCGTCAGCGGTGAACACTCCTCCCAGGTCAGCCTGGACAGGGACGCCGCCAGCAGCGGCGACGCCGAGGCCGACCGGAGCGAGGGTCGCGACGAGGGCGAGGGGGGCGGCGATCTTCACGGCACGGCCGGAGAGGCGGCCACGGAAGGGGTTCATGCGGGCAATCGGGCTCCGCTGGTGGCTGTCGGCCACGGCGCTACGTCCTTAGCTCGGGGTCATGGGCTGTCATGCAGGTGGGCCGCCTGTGGGCGACCCAAGGGTCCAGTTCATCACGCTTGCTGCCAGCTAGCAGCATCCTGGGTCACGTCACCGGCGTGAGCCCAATCACCCGCCCGTGGTGTCGTGGGCGTCCTCGGCGATGACACAGCCATGGCCGTCGGTGTCGTCCAGCCATCCCTCGGGGAGCACGACACGCTTGCGCGGCGCGCCCTGGCGGCCCCGCGGGGTGCCCAGCTCCTGCACCGGGAACGGCGCCTCCGGGTCGAGCTCGGCGATCAATGCATCGAGGTCCGCGAGGGTGTCGACGAGGGCCAGGCGGTGGCGGAGCTCACCGCCGGCCGGGAAGCCCTTGAGGTACCACGTGATGTGCTTGCGGATCTCCTTGCAGCCGCGCTCCTCCCCCATGTGCTCGGTGAGCAGCTCGGCGTGGCGGCGCATCATCGTGGCCACCTCACCGAGGACAGGCAGCGTTGCGACCTGCTCGCCGTTGAAGGCGGCTGCAAGGTCGCGGAAGAGCCACGGCCGGCCGAGGCAGCCACGGCCGACGACGACGCCGTCGACGCCGGTCTCCTCGACCATGCGGATCGCGTCCGCCGCCTCCCAGATGTCGCCGTTGCCGAGCACCGGGATGTCGACGCTCGCCTTGAGCTCACCGATCGCGTCCCAGTCGGCCTGGCCGGAGTAGGCCTGCTCGACGGTGCGGCCGTGCAGCGCGATGGCGGCAACGCCGGAGTCGGCGGCGATCCGGCCGGCGTCCATGAAGGTGAGGTGGTCGGCGTCGATCCCCTTGCGGGTCTTCATCGTCACCGGCACGTCGTACGGCGCGGCCGCGCGGACGGCGTGGTCGAGGATCTCGCCGAGGAGGTTGCGCTTCCAGGGCAGGGCGCCGCCGCCACCCTTGCGGGTCACCTTCGGCACGGGGCAGCCGAAGTTCAGGTCGATGTGGGCGACGCCGTACTCGCTGCAGAGGATCTCCGCGGCCTTGCCGACGTAGACCGGGTCGGTGCCGTAGAGCTGCACGCTGCGAACGGTCTCGAGCTCGTCGAAGACCAGCATCTTCTTCGTCGTCTCGTCACCCTCGACGAGGCCGCGCGAGGTGATCATCTCGCAGACGTAGAGGCCGGCTCCCTGCTCCGCACAGAGCCGGCGGTACGCCGCGTTGGTGATGCCCGCCATCGGCGCGAGGACGACCGGAGTCTCGACGCGGAGGGACCCGAGCTGCAGGTGGGTGGGCAGGGACGACATGTCCCCGATTGTCTCAGGTCCGGGCGGGTGCTCGGTCAGCCCTTGCTGGCGGACGCCTTCGGCGCGGGCTTCCGCGTCGGCTTCGCCCCGGCCTTCTTCTTCGTCGCCGACGGCGACGGGCTCGGCGTCGTGACGTCACCCGGCCACGAGATCACGTCGCCGGTTGCCGGCTGGAGGATCATCCGCTGCACCGAGCTCGTCGGCACGTAGACCAGGCAGACCGTGGCCTTCGCACCCTGGGCGAACTTCTTCGGCAGGACGCCGCGCGGGCACTTGTCGAACTTCATGTCGGCCCGCAGGTCCGCCGGCGGGTTCAGCAGGTCGGTGCCCTCGTCGAGGAAGAGCGGCAGCCGGCTGGCCGGTACGCCGCCGAGGTCGACCTTGCCGAGGTTCTCGACGGCGACCGTCACGTAGTAGAGGTGCGGGTCCTCCGGCTTCGGCGTGATCCGGATCCGGGCGATGTCGGCCTGGCTGCCCTGCACGATCTTCGTGACCGCGACCGAGACGATGCCCTTGGTGTTCTGGTCCGGGGCCCAGACGAGGTTGGCGGCGGCGCCGATCGCGAGGCGCTCGCCGCTCGGCGTCAGGGTCACGCCCGCGGTCACCGTCGGCTTCGCGGTCGGCTTCGCTGCCTTCTTGGCGTCTCCCCCACAGCCGGTGAGGCCGAGGGAGAGCGCCAGGACGGCGGCAGAGCCAGCAAGGAAGCGACGGTGTCCGCGAGAAGTCATGCGGGCATTGTGCACCCGCTCGACTCAGCAGCCGAGGAGACGCTCCGCGAAGTAGCGCGAGATGCCGTCGAGGCTGATCCGCTCCTGCGCCATGGTGTCGCGCTCGCGCACCGTCACCGCGTTGTCCTCGAGCGTGTCGAAGTCGACGGTGACGCAGTACGGCGTACCGACCTCGTCCTGGCGGCGGTAGCGCTTGCCGATGGCGCCGGCGTCGTCGAAGTCGACGTTCCAGTTCTGGCGCAGCTCGGCGGCGAGCGCCTTCGCCTTCGGCGACAGGTCGGCGTTGCGCGAGAGCGGGAGAACGGCGACCTTGGTCGGCGCCAGGCGCGGGTCGAGGCGCAGCACGACGCGCTTGTCGACGCCGCCCTTCGTGTTGGGCGCCTCGTCCTCGTGGTAGGCGTCGACGAGGAACGTCATCAGGCTGCGCGAGAGGCCGGCTGCCGGCTCGATGACGTACGGCGTGTAGCGCTCGTTGTTGGCCTGGTCGAAGTACGACAGGTCCTTGCCCGAGTGCTTCGAGTGGGTGCTGAGGTCGAAGTCGGTGCGGTTGGCGATGCCCTCGAGCTCGCCCCACTCCGAGCCCGCGAAGTTGAAGCGGTACTCGATGTCGACGGTGCGCTTGGAGTAGTGCGAGAGCTTCTCCGGAGCGTGCTCGTAGTGGCGCAGGTTGTCCGGGTTGATGCCGAGACCGGTGTACCAGGCCGTGCGCTCGTCGATCCAGTACTGGTGCCAGTCCTCGTCCTCGCCCGGCTTGACGAAGAACTCCATCTCCATCTGCTCGAACTCGCGGGTGCGGAAGATGAAGTTGCCCGGCGTGATCTCGTTGCGGAACGACTTGCCGATCTGCGCGATGCCGAACGGGGGCTTCATGCGCTGCGACGTCACGACGTTCGCGAAGTTGAGGAAGATGCCCTGCGCGGTCTCCGGACGGAGGTAGTGCAGGCCCGACTCGTCCTCGATGACACCGAGGTAGGTCTTCAGCATCATCTGGAAGTCGCGGGACTCGGTCCAGGAGCCGCGGGCGCCACAGTTGGGGCACGCGACGACGTCGTTGATGTTCACGTCGTCCGGGTTGTCGAGACCCTTCTTCTCCGCGTAGTCCTCCTGCAGGTGGTCCTCGCGGAAGCGCTTGTGGCACGACTGGCACTCGGTCAGCGGGTCGGTGAAGGTGCCGACGTGGCCCGAGGCGACCCAGGTCTCGCGCGGGAGGATGATCGAGGAGTCGAGGCCGACGACGTCCTCGCGACCCTGCACCATCGCCTTCCACCACTGACGCTTGATGTTCTCCTTGAGCTCCACGCCGAGCGGCCCGTAGTCCCAGGCGGAGCGGGTGCCACCGTAGATCTCGCCACACGGGTAGACGAAGCCCCTGCGCTTGGCGAGGGAGACGACGGTGTCGACGGTGGTGGCGGGCGCCTTGGCCATGGTGGTGCTCCTGGGTTTTCTCCGGACCGGCTGGCTGCCGGCTCGTGCCGCAGAAGCGTACCGAGCCGATGAGCGGTGGTGACCAGGCGGGGACTTAGGGTGAGCGCCATGACGACGACGCCCACGCCGACGCCGCCTCGCCGTACCTTCCGGGACTGGTTCCTCGAGGGCAACCGACCGGAGCCGGAGGGCTTCTACGAGTCCGAGGCCCACGCCGAGGCCCAGCACCACACGCAGGCGTGGTGGAAGGTCATGTGCCTGACCGGCGTCGACTACTTCTCGACGCTCGGTTACCAGCCCGGTATCGCGGCCCTGGCCGCCGGCGCGCTCTCCCCCATCGCGACGCTCGTCCTCGTTCTGATCACGCTCTTCGGCGCGCTGCCGATGTACCGCCGGGTCGCGCAGGAGAGCCCCCACGGCGACGGCTCCCTGTCGATGCTCGAGCGCCTGCTGGCGTACTGGCCGAGCAAGCTGCTCGTGCTGGCACTGATCGGTTTCGTTGCGACCGGCTTCGTCATCACCATGACGCTCTCCGCCGCCGACGCGGCGGCCCACATGATCGAGAACCCGTTCCTGCACGACGCGCTGAGCGGCGGACAGGTGCCGGTCACCCTCGGCCTGCTCGCACTGCTCGGTGCCGTCTTCCTCAAGGGGTTCAATGAGGCGATCGGCATCGCGGTCGTCATCGTGGTCGCCTACCTCGGGCTGAGCTCGGTCGTCATCGTCAACGGCCTCGCGGCCATCGTCCAGGAGCCCTCGCTGCTCGACGACTGGTGGGGCAACGTGACGCTCGACCACTCCGCGCCGTTCGGGATCATCGGTGCCTCGCTGCTCGTCTTCCCGGCCCTCGCGCTGGGCCTGTCCGGCTTCGAGACCGGCGTCGTCGTGATGCCGCTCGTGAAGGGCGACCCCGACGACAAGCCGCGCCGCCCGAAGGGCCGGATCCGCAACGCGAAGAAGCTGCTGACGACCGCGGCCGCCATCATGAGCGTGCTCCTGCTCAGCTCCTCGCTCGTCACCACGGTGCTCATCCCGCACGAGGCGTTCGAGGACGGCGGCCCGGCAAACGGACGCGCACTGGCCTTCCTCGCGCACTCGCGGCTCGGCGACGGCTTCGGCTCGGCGTACGACGCGGCGACGATCGCCATCCTCTGGTTCGCCGGTGCCTCGGCGATGGCGGGCCTGCTCAACATCGTGCCGCGCTACCTGCCGCGCTACGGCATGGCGCCTGACTGGGCCCGGTCGGTGCGCCCGCTGGTCGTGCTCTTCACCGGTATCGCCGCCGTCGTCACGCTCGCCTTCCGCGCGGACGTCGACGAGCAGGCCGGCGCGTACGCCACCGGTGTCCTCGCCCTGATGACGTCCGCCGCGGTGGCGGTGACCCTCACCGAGTGGCGCCGTCAGCACCGCCCCCAGGCCACCTTCTTCGGCGTGATCAGCGCGATCTTCATCTACACGATCAGCGTCACGATCATCGACCGCCCCGAGGGCCTGCTGATCGCGCTCGTCTTCGTGCTGATGATCCTGGTGATCTCGGTGATCAGCCGGATCCGTCGCGCGACCGAGCTGCGTGTCCAGGGTGTCCGCCTGGACGCCGGCGCCCAGCAGATCATCGACACGGCCATCGCCGACCCGCGCCCGATCCGGTTCATCGCCAACAAGCTCCAGGCCGGTGACGACCTCGAGTACGACGCGAAGATGGCGGAGGTCCAGCTCGACAACCACCTCGGTGACGACGAGGACCGGATCTTCCTCGAGGTCGCCGTGACCGACGCCAGCGATTTCGCCGGCGTCGTCGAGGTCACCAACGTGCAGGTCGGCCGGCACCGCATCCTGCGCGCCACCGGCCCGTCGGTGCCCAACACGATCGCGGCGTTCCTGCTGCACGTGCGCGACCTCGACCAGCAGGTGCCGCACGTGTACTTCGAGTGGAGCGACCGCTCCCCGGGCGACAACGTGATGCGGTTCCTGCTCGCCGGCGAGGGCGACATCCCGCCGCTGACGCACGAGATCCTGCGCAAGGCCGAGCCTGTCGAGGCCCGTCGGCCGCAGGTCCACGTCGGCGGCTGATCCTTCCCGCGCCACACCGCGGGACCCTTGACCGGACGGTCACATGCGGGGACTATGACAGTCGTCATAATCGTCGTACGCCGAGGAGCCCGCCGTGACCGAGTGGCAGAAGTCCGCCTGCATCCTGTGTGAGTGCAACTGCGGCATCGAGGTGCAGGTCGAGGACCGCGCGCTGATCAAGATCCGCGGCGACAAGTCGCATCCCGGCTCCGAGGGCTACACCTGCGAGAAGCCGCTGCGCCTCGACCGCTACCAGAACGGCACGGAGCGACTCACCTCTCCCCTGCGCCGGCGTCCGGACGGCACCTACGAGGAGATCGACTGGGACACCGCGATCACCGAGATCGCCGGTCGACTCGCGGCGATCCGTGACGAGCACGGCGGCGACAAGATCTTCTTCTACGGCGGTGGCGGCCAGGGCAACCACCTGGGCGCGACGTACGGCCAGTCGCTGCAGGCCGCGCTCGGCGCGAAGTACAAGTCGAATGCGCTCGCCCAGGAGAAGACCGGCGAGATGTACGTCGACGGCCGGCTCTACGGCGGCCACACCAAGGGCGACTTCGAGCACGCCGAAGTCGTGGTGTTCATCGGCAAGAACCCCTGGCAGTCCCACTCGTTCCCGCGGACCCGGCCGGTCCTCAAGGAGATGGCCGCCGACCCCGGCCGTTGCATGATCGTGCTCGACCCGCGGCGCAGCGAGACCGCCGCGATGGCGGACATCCACCTCCAGGTGAAGCCGGGCACCGACGCCTGGTGCATCGCCGCGATGGTCGGCGTCCTGGTCCAGGAGGACCTGGTCGACCACGACTTCATCGACCACCACACGACCGGCGCACTGCCGGTGCTGGCGGCCTTCGCGGACGTCGACATCACCGACTACGCCGCGCGCTGCGGCGTACCGGAAGAGCTGATCCGGACCGCGGCACGACGCATCGCCGCCGCCGAGAGCGCGTGCACGTACGAGGACCTCGGCATCCAGCAGGCGCCGCACAGCACGCTCAACTCCTACATGCAGAAGATGCTCTGGATCCTGACCGGCAACTTCGCCAAGCGGGGCGGGATGTTCCTGCACTCGACCTTCGCCCCGATCGCCGGCGCAGCACCCGGCAGCGGCGGCGGCAGCCGGCGACCGAAGTCGCCAATCCAGCGCGGGCTCGCGGGTCTCCAGACGGCGGCAGTCGACGGCGTGGGCGCCGCGGCGATCCGGGTGCCGGCGTTCCTGCCGGACGCGGTCGCGACGCCCCTCGCCAGCCGCCTGCGCGGTCCGGTCGCGGCCGTCGCCAACGGCCCGGCGCCGAAGGCGGGTCCGCCGCGCTCCCCCGCCGCCGATCGTCGTACGCCGGTCACCGGCGCGCGCATCGTGGCCGGACTGGTGCCCTGCAACTCGATCGCAGACGAGTGCCTGGGCGACCACCCCGACCGGTTCCGCGCCCTGTGGCTCGACAGCACCAATCCCGCGCACTCGCTGGCCGACTCGGAGTCGTTCCGGCAGGCGATGCGTGCGGTCGACCTGAGCGTCGTCATCGACATCGCGATGACCGAGACCGCACGGCTGGCCGACTACGTGCTGCCCGCCGCGAGCCAGTTCGAGAAGTGGGAGTGCACGTTCTTCAACGTCGACTTCCCCAAGAACGTCTTCCACCTCCGGCGCCCGAGCATGGAGCCACTCACCGGCACGCTGCCGGAGCCGGAGATCTACGCGCGCCTGCTGCGCGAGCTCGGCGCGGTCGACGAGTCGGTGCTCGCTCCCCTGCGTCGCGCCGCGCACAAGGGGCGCACCCAGTTCGCGATCGCCTTCTTCGCCGCTGTCGCGGTCAACCCGAAGCTGATGGGCCTGGCCGGCTACGTGCTGCACGAGACCCTCGGCGAGGTCCTTCCCGAGGGCGCGCGCGGCACGGCGTCACTGTGGGGCGTGAGCCAGCTCTGCACGATGGCCAACCCCGCGTCGACGGCGCGGGCAGGCTTCACCGGTGAGGGCTTCGCGCCCGGCAACGCGCTCTTCGAGCGGATCCTGACCGGCGAGGCCGTCGCCTTCACCGTCGACGACTACGGCGACGCGTGGAGCTACACGCGTCGGCCCGATCAGCGCTTCACCCTCGAGGTCCCCGAGCTCCTCGAGCACCTGCGGGCGCTGAAGAGCGCAGAGAGCTCGTGGACCACCGACGAGTTCCCGATGGTGCTCTCGGCCGGCGAACGCCGCGCGTTCACCGCCAACACGATCATCCGCGATCCTTCCTGGCGTCGTCGCGATGCCCAGGGGGCGCTCCGCATCGGCACCGAGGACGCCGCGACGTACGGCGTGGAGACCGGCGACTCGCTGCGGATCGTCACCGAGAAGGGCGCCGCCGTGGCCGTTGTCGAGGTGACCGACCAGATGCAGGCGGGCCACATCTCGCTGCCCAACGGGCTCGGCGTCCAGCACGCCGACGGCACGCCCGGCGTGGCGCCCAACGAGCTCACTTCCCTGCACCACAAGGACTTCCTCGCCGGGACCCCGTGGCACAAGTACGTCCCCGCTCGCCTGGAGCCGGTCGGATGAGCACGCGCGACGCGATGATCACGAGTGCAGCGGCGCTGTTTCGCGAGCGCGGGGTGGCGGCGACATCGTTGCGCGACGTCGTCGATCACGCCAGGGCTCCACGCGGCTCGATCTACCACCACTTCCCCGGCGGGAAGGCCGAGCTGGCGGAGGCCGCCACCGGCATGGCCGGGAGCTTCATCGAGGGCCTCCTGACCGACCTCCTGGCGAACGGCGAGCCCGCTGCCGCCATCACGAAGTTCGTCGACTACTGGAAGCAGGCCCTGACCCGGCAGGACTTCGTCGACGGCTGCCCGGTGGCCGCGGCCGCCGTCTCCTCGGACGAGACCGCTGCGGCACGGGACCGGGCCGGTCGGGCGTTCACCCGCTGGCAGGACCAGGTCGCAGCGGCGCTCATCGCGCGCGGCCTGGCACCGGACGCCGCCGCCGACCGCGCCGGCCTGGCCGTTGCCGCCATCGAGGGCGCACTCATCGTTGCCCGGGCCCAGCGGAGCACGGAGCCCCTCGACCGCGTGGCGCGCCAGCTCCAGGGGCTTCTGGCCGGCTGAGCATCCCGACGACGCGCGCCTACCAGGCTGCGCGCCTCCGGGCGTGGGTACGCGGCGCGCTCACGGTCAGGGCCGCGATCACGGTCGTCGCCGGCATGGCCAGCACCAGGCCGATGCTGGACGCCAGGGTCATGACGCACTCCTCGCCGAACTGCTCGGTGAGCAACATGTCCGCGAGTGAACGGTCGTAGAGAGCGACGAAGAGCAGGGTGGTCAGCGCCGTGCCGGCGTACACGAAGACGATCGTGTAGATCGCCGAGGCGATGTGGTCCCGACCGATGCGCATCGCGCTGTTGAAGAGCTCCCGGCGCCCCATCGTGACCGAGGCCGCCCGCAGCTCCCACACGGCCGAGGACTGCGTGATCGTCACGTCGTTGAGCACGCCGAGACCGGCGATGATGATCGCCGCCACCATCAGGCCGCGGAAGTCCAGGTCGCCGGCGAAGGTGCGCACGGGATCGACCGCTTCCGCGCCCAGCCCGCTGAGGTGGGTGAAACCGACGGCCTGTCCGGCCAGCACCGCGGTGATCGCGAGCCCCACGAGGGTGCCGGCGAGCGCCGTGCTCGTGCGGACCGAGACGCCGTGAGCGGCGTACAGGACGACGAACATGATCGCGCCCGCGGCGGTCAGCGCCACCGGCACGGGTGCGTGGCCCTCGAGCAGCGCAGGCACCATCCAGAACCAGGTCACGGCGCCGGCGATGCCCAGGCCGAGCAGCGCGAGCAGTCCGCGCCTGCGCGCGACCAGCAGCACCACCAGGGCGAAGCCGGCGGCCAGCAGGCCGACGGGCATCTCGCGCTTGGTGCCGAAGTACGAGTACACCGGCTTTCCCTCGGCACCTGGCACACGGGCGAGGGTGACCCTGTCCCCCGCGGCCAGGCCGGAACGGGTCGCGCCCGGATCGCCGGGTACGTCGATCGTGGTCCCGTCGCCGAGGCGGACGGTCAGGCCGTCACAGCCGGCGGGCATCGTCGGCATGGACGACGGGTCGGCGTTCGGGTCGACGACGGGGCACGGCACATGGGTGCGGACCACTGTCGCGGTCGGATAGGTGGCACCAGCGACGGAGTACTGGGCGTACGGGCGGTCGCCATCGGGCCACAGCTGCACCAGACCGACGACCGTGGCCAGCGCCGCGAGGATCAGACTGACCAGGAGGACGCGACGAGGAACGGCAGCGGTGACGACGCCGGCGTAGACGGCCGGATCGTGGGAGTGCCCGTGGGAGTGCCCGTGCGTGTGTCCTTCGCCCATGCGAGGAAGGATGACAGATCAGGCGCAACGCCCGACTCCGCTCAGTTGACAATCATTCTCAATCGATTGAGAATGATTGTCATGTTCTCCTTCGTGCTCCGACTTCGTCCCCTCGCCGCCGCCGCGATCGTCGCTGCCGCCGGCCTCTCCGCCTGCGGTCCCGCGTCCAGCGCGGGCGGAGACCCGAAGATCGTGGCCGCGTTCTACCCCCTCCAGTACGTCGCGGAGCGGGTCGCCGGACCGGGCACGACGGTCGAGAACCTGACGCAGCCGGGCAAGGAGCCGCACGACCTGGAGCTCTCCGTGCGCCAGGTCGCCGACGTGAACGACGCCGACCTCCTGGTCTACGAGCGGGGCTTCCAGGCGGCGGTCGACGCCGCCGTCGACACCCGCTCGGGCGCGAAGGTGGATGCGGCAGCCGTCGCCGGGCTCCAGCCGGTGACTCCGCACCCGGAGCTCGCCGGCACCACGAGCGGCGAGGACGAGGGCAGCCTCGACCCCCACTTCTGGCAGGACCCCACGAAGCTCGCCAAGGTCGCCGACGCCATCGCGACGGAGCTCGCCTCTTCCGACCCCGACCACGCAGCCGACTACCGGAAGCGTGCCGCAGGCGTACGCCGCGACCTCGACGCGCTCGACAAGGCGTACGCCCAGGGTCTCCGCACCTGCGCGCGCACCACCGTGGTCGTCAGCCACGACGCCTTCGAGTACCTCGGTCGCTACGGGATCAAGGTCGAGCCGATCTCGGGCCTCTCCCCCGAAGCCGAGCCGACTGCCGCCGACCTGGCCGCGCTGCAGAAGCTGATCCGCAAGGACGGGATCACGACCGTCTTCTCCGAGACCCTGGTCAGCAAGGCGATGGCCGAGTCGCTCGCGCGCGACATGGGCATCCGGAGCGAGGTGCTCGATCCCCTCGAAGGCCTGACCGCGCAGGCGCAGAAGAACGGTGGCGACTACCTTTCTGTCATGCGCTCGAACCTCGCCGCCCTCCAGAAGGCCAACGGCTGTTGAGCACCGTCATCGAGGCCCGCGGACTCTCCGTCAGCATCGGCGGGCGGCCCGTGCTGCGCGGGATCGACGTGGCGATCAGCGACGGCGAGTTCGTCGCGCTGATGGGCGCCAACGGCTCCGGCAAGTCCACGCTTGTCCGGGCGCTGACCGGCCTGCGGCCCCTCATCACCGGCGAGGTCCGCCTCTTCGGTGTGCCCCTGGGGCGGTTCCGCGACCGGCAACGCCTGGGCTTCGTACCCCAGCGCCCGAGCGCCGCGGGCGGCGTACCTGCGTCGGTGTGGGAGGTGGTGTCCTCCGGTCGCCTCACGCGACGGCCGTTCCTGCGCCCCCTGCGGAGCATCGACCGCGCCGCGATCCGTAACGCTCTCGAGATCGTGGGCCTCGAGGACCGTGCTGGCGACGGCGTGGCGACCCTCTCCGGCGGACAGCAGCAACGGGTGCTCATTGCCCGCGCGCTCGCCGGAGAGCCCGAGCTCCTCTTCCTGGACGAACCGACCGCTGGCGTCGACCTGGCCAACCAGGTCGCCCTGGCCGAGGCCCTGCGACAGCTCAAGGACAAGGGCGCGACGATCGTGCTCGTCGCCCACGAGCTGGGGCCGCTCGCCCCGCTCGTCGACCGCGCGATCGTCTTGCGGGACGGCCGCGTGGCCTATGACGGCCCGCCTCTCGGCGACCACGCAGTCCCGGAGACGCTCGGCGGCGAGCCGCACACACACCACCATGGCCACGAGCTCCTGCAGGCGCGGCGGCAGCACGCACCCCAGGTCACCTCTCCCCTCGACAGCCGCCCGGAGGAGGGCCGATGACCGAGCTCCTCGGGATCCTGACCTACCCGTTCATGATCCGTGCCCTGATCGCCGCCGTCGTCACCGGCCTCGCGGCTCCGGCTGTGGGGACCTACCTCGTCCAGAAGCGCCTGTCCCTGATGGGTGACGGCATCGGTCACTGCGCGGTCACGGGCGTGGCGATCGGTCTCCTGACCCACACGTCGCCGACCTGGTCCGCCGTCGTGGTCGCCGTGCTGGCCGCCGTGGCCATCGAGCTGATCCGCGAGCGCGGCAACACCAATGGGGACCTGGCCCTCGCCCTCCTCTTCTACGGCGGCATCGCGGGCGGCGTGATGATCACCGGCATCGCGGGCCAGAGCGCCCAGACCCTCCAGTCGTACCTGTTCGGATCGCTGCTCACGATCGCGCCGAGCGACGTGGTCGTGACCGTGGCGCTGGCGCTCACCGTGCTCGTCGCCTGCCTCGGGCTCGGGCCGCAGCTCTTCGCGGTGTCCCAGGACGCCGAGTTCGCGCGCGTCGCCGGCATCCGGGTCCGGTTCTACAACGTCCTGATCGCCGTCCTGGCTGCCGTGACCGTCACGGTCGCGATGCGTACGGTCGGCCTGCTCCTGGTGTCGGCGCTCATGGTGGTGCCGGTCGCGACCGCGCAGCAGGTGACCCGCACCTTCCGCACGACGCTCGCGGCCGCCATGGGCCTCGGTCTGGTGGCCTCTGTCGGCGGCCTCGTCGCCGCAGCATGGCTCTCGTTCGCGGCTGACGTCGCGCCGGGTCCGGCGATCGTGATGCTCGCGCTCGCCTGCTTCGTGGTCTCGTGGCCCCTCGGCGCCTGGCGGCGACACCGCCAGCGTCTGCGCGAGCCCTTCGCCGCACTGGAGCCGCTGGGCCACGACGTCACGGATGCGCATCCGCACACCCATGGCGACGACTGCGGCCACCCGGCCGTCCCGCATGGCGACCACGTCGACTACATCCACGACGGGCACCGGCACGCACCACACGGAGAGCACTATGACGAGCACTGACGCCCCCCACGCGCACGGGCGCGAGGCAACGACTCCCCCCGTCCGGCCGACGAAGCAGCGGCGTGCCGTCGCGGAGGCGCTGGCCAGCTTCGGCGACTTCCGCAGCGCCCAGGAGATCCACGGCTCGCTCACCGAGCGCGGCGAGAAGGTCGGGCTGGCGACCGTCTACCGCACCCTCCAGCTGCTCAGCGATTCCGGCGAGGTCGACATGCTCCGCACCGAGGAGGGTGAGGCGATCTACCGTCGTTGCTCGGCGACCCACCACCATCACCTCGTCTGCCGCCAGTGCGGCGCCACGGTCGAGGTGGAGGGCCCGGCGGTCGAGCGGTGGACCCGCGCGATCGCCGCCGAGCACGGCTACGCCGACATCGCGCACACGCTGGAGCTCTTCGGCACCTGCCGCTCCTGCGCGGTCTGAGGCCTACTCGGCGACCGCCTCGCCGACCACGTTGGCCCCCACCTCATTGGGCTGGGCTCCGCCGTAACGACGGTCGCGGCGCGCGTACTGGTCGCACGCGGCCCACAGGTGACGCCGGTCGACATCGGGCCAGAGCACGTCGGTGAAGACGAACTCCGAGTACGCCGACTGCCAGGTCAGGAAGTTCGAGAGGCGCTGCTCCCCCGACGTACGCCAGATCAGGTCGGCGTCGGGGAACTCCGGCACGTAGAGGTGCTGGGCGATCGTCTTCTCGTCGATCTTCTCGGGGTTGATCTTGCCCGCAGCAGCCAGGCGCGCGATCGCCTTGGTCGCGTCGACCAGCTCGGGACGGCCGCCGTAGTTGATGCACATCGTGAGGGTGAGGACGTCGTTGTCCTTCGTCATCTCCTCGGCGACGCGGAGCTCCTTGAGCACGGACTTCCACAGGCGCGGTGCGCGGCCGGCCCAGCGCACGCGGACGCCGAGGGCGTTCATCTCGTCGCGCCGCCGGCGTACGACGTCGCGGTTGAAGCCCATGAGGTAGCGCACCTCGTCGGGCGAGCGCGACCAGTTCTCCGTCGAGAACGCATAGACCGTGACGGCCTTGATGCCGAGCTCGATCGCGCCCTCCATCACGTCGAAGAGCGCGAACTCGCCCTGCGCGTGGCCGGCGTTGCGCGGCAGGCCGCGCTCCTTGGCCCAGCGGCCGTTGCCGTCCATCACGATGGCCACGTGCTCGGGCACCAGGTCGGCCGGGATCGGCGGCGGCTTCACCCCGGAGACGTGCGGCTGGGGCGTGGCAAAACGGCGGGTCACAGGCCACACCCTAGAGGTCGGACCATCTTCACCATCCGACACGCGAATCATTTGATTCCCGAGTAACTTTGGTCGTGCACACTGTGACCAAACCGTGACCTTCGCACTGCAAAGAGGACCCGTGGAGCCGAAGACCCCCAACGACGTGATCGAGCAGCAGCTCACCAAGGTGATGCGCCGCAGCAACGCGATCCACGTCAGCACTGCCAGTGGCGAAGTCGCCCTCGAGCGTTCCAGCTACGGCATCCTCTGCCTCCTGGCCGACGAGGGACCGCAGCGCCTGGGCGCCATCGCCTCGGCGTTCCACCTGGACCCGTCGACGGTCACGCGTCAGGCGCAGGCTGTCGTGCGCCTCGGTCTCGCCGCCAAGAAGACCGACCCGGGCGACCGGCGCGCGACCCTCCTCAGCCTCTCCGACTTCGGCGAGCGCTCGATCAAGGAGGCGCGCGACTTCCGCCGCCAGGCGCTCGACCTGCTGCTCGCCGAGTGGTCGCCCGCTGACGTCGCCGAGTTCGGCCGCCTGCTGTCGCTCTTCAACGAGACCATCGACCACTGGGACAACGGTGCCGTCCCGGCCGAGATCACCAACCACCACCTCGCCGCGCCCGCGCCGGACGGCGAGCCCGAGGTCTGACCGACCGCGGCGCCGCGGTCAGCGCTCGACGTACGCGAGCGAGCGCAGGCCGCGCTCCACGTGCCACTGCAGGTACGCCGCGACGAGGCCGGTCGCCTCACGGCGGTGCCGTGGCTCGCTGGCGCTGACCGTGGCCCAGTCACCGGCGAGCAGCGCGCCGAGAAGCGTGATCGTCTCGGGCGCAGGACTCGCCGAACCCGGCAGCTTGTCGTTGACGCAGAGGACTCCACCCGCCGCCGGGTGGAACCAGCGGTGCGGGCCCATCTCCCCACAGCGTGCGCACGCGTCGAAGCTCGGCGCATAGCCGGCAACCGCCAGGCTCCGGAGCAGGTAGGAGTCGAGCACCTGCCCGGCCGGCTTGGGGTCGTCGGGGTTGTCGAGACCGGTCATCGCACGCAGCGCACCCACGAGCAGCAGGAACTGCTGCAGCGCCGGCTCGCGATCCTCGGTGATCAGCCTCTCGGCCGTCTCGAGCATCGCTGTGCCGGCGGTGTAGCGCTCGTAGTCGAGCCCGAGGTTCGCGGGGAACGGCGTGATCGTCACGGCCTGCGTGATCGTGTCGAGGTTGCGCCCCTCGGCGAGCTGCAGGTCGACGTGGCTGAATGGCTCGAGCCTGCTCCCCCACCGGCTGGTCGTGCGGCGTACGCCCTTGGCCACCGCGCGCACCCGACCCTGGTCACGGGTCAGCAGCGTGATGATCCGGTCGGCCTCACCCAGCTTGTGGGTGCGGAGCACGACGGCCTCGGCGCGGTAGAGGGGCACGCGTTCTATTGTGCCGTGGTGACCTCGCCCCTGATGACGCCGCGCCACCACCCCCAGGATGTTCTCTTCGACGCGGTGATGCCGGCGCTTGCGCCGGAGGCTCAGCACGCCGCCGCAGAGCTCCGGAAGGTCGGACTCCGCGACTGGGTGATGTCCCTGGCATCGGTCGTCTCGCTGGGTCTGATCGTCTGGTTCGGCTTCTGGCGCCCCGAGTCCGCGTCGGTGCGCCACGCGGCGTACGGCGTGGATGCGGCCATCTCCGGGCTCTTCGCGCTCCGCCTGCTGTCGCGGCTCTTCCGCTACGGCCGGACCTCGCGTTTCTGGGCGACGGGCTGGTGGGAGCTGATCGCGCTCGTCCCGCTGATGACGCCGTGGGCAGGGTTTGCGGGACTCCCCCTGGCCGTCATCGGCCTGGCGCGCACGACGCGCGCGATCGACACCGGCGACAACGTCGTCGGTGATGCGGTCACGGTCTTCCTCATCGACCACTTCTCCGCGCCGATCGTCGACGCGATCAAGCGCCCGATCACCGTCGCGGTCCTCGACGAGGTCATCGACGTCATCGCCACCGGCACGTACGCCGCCAACGTCCGTGCCGCTCTCGACGAGAACCGCCTCGAGCTCGAGCAGATGGTGCACGACCTGCTGATGGCCGATCGCACCGCCGGCAAGCTGAAGTACGTGCCGTTCCACGACGAGATCGTCGGCCTGGTCTCCGACACCGTGCTCCGGATCCTCGAGGGCGCCCTCGAGGACGCCCGCACCACCGAGCTGATCAGTGACGTCATCCGCAACTCGGCCGACCAGCTCCGCGACGCGATCCGCGCGAAGGCCTGACCTGGGCGGAGGCCTGACCTGCGCGGAGGCCTGACCTGCGCGGAGGCCTGACCTGCGCGGAGGCGCACGTGCGAGACGACACGCCCGGGGGCACGTGTTCCTCGGCGCGTCGATGCACACATACGACTCCCCGCCGAGACCACGCCAGCGGTGTGGCGATCAGCCGGGTCCCGTCAGGCGTCGAGAGCCCGCAGGTAGCGGCGCGTCATCCAGTTCTGCACCGCCCGCGTCATCGGGCCGCCGATGCGCGCCAGCCGGGTCGCCGGCCGTGAGAACACCCGGACGGTGAGCTGCACACCTCCATCGGCCAGCGACTCCACGAGGAAGAGCTCCTCGCCCTCCTCGGGATGGCCGGGCAGGGTGCCGTAGGCGAAGCCGACCCGCCCGGGCTCGTCCACGACGTAGGCGACCCGGCACGGGATCGGCAGCCGCGCCGGCCCGACCCCGAACCCGAGCACGACGACCGCGCCGTCGCCGACCTTCGGGCCATCCGCTGCCACGCGCAGCCCCGAGCGTTCGTGGAGCTGCCAGGTCAGCACCAGCTCGGCCGCCTCGGCGAAGGTCCGACCGCGCAGACGCCGTGTCTGCTCGAGCTGCCGGTAGCCAGCGGGCAGCGCGCCGCGCGTGGCCCCGACGTCGTCGTACGTGAACGGGGCCCGCGCGAGGAGCGCTGCCTCGGCGGCAGCAAGGAGCATGACCACCCCCGCATCATGCCCTGAGCACGTGCCTGCGAACGCGGCACATCCCCGGGCGGCGAGCGCTACCGTCAGTCATGACCAGCCGCCTGTCGCCCGCTGAGGCGGGCCTCGTCGTCGTTGCCGAGGTCGTGGTCATTGCCGCTGGCTTCGCTGGCCTGATCGGCCCCAACTGGCGCCCGGCGGGACTCCTCGCCGGCGTCGTCGCAGCTCTCGTCGCAGCATCGCTGGCGTGGTCGCGGCACGCGCTCGCCGGGCCGGCTCTCGGCGCGGCCCTGGGTCTGACCCTCGCCCAGGCGTACGTGCTCGCCACCGGCTGGAATGACGAGGAGCTCATCGATCCGCTCGTGGTGCTCGGCGGTTTCGCCACACTGGTCGGGATCATCATCGGCGCCGCGATCGCGACGGGCGCGCTGCTCCGCCCGCGCCGCTGAAACGCCGCTGCCGACTCATCCACGAGGACGAGCCGGCAGCGGAACGAGTCAGTTGATCAGGCGCGGTTGACCGCGCTCAGCACGGCCTTCAGCGAGGCGGTGACGATGTTTGCGTCGATGCCGACACCCCACAGGACCTTGTCACCCACCGCGCACTCGACGTACGCCGCAGCAACCGCGTCGCCGCCAGCAGACAGGGCGTGCTCGGTGTAGTCGAGGACGCGTACGTCGTAACCGACCTGGCTGATCGCGTCGACGAACGCCGCGATCGGGCCGTTGCCGGCACCCGACAGCTCCTTGTGCTCACCGTCGACGAAGACGCCGACACGCAGCGCGTCCGCGGCACCCACGGCGCTCTCGGTGTGGACCGAGTTGAGCTTCAGCGGAGCGTCCTTCTCGAGGTACTCGGCCGAGAAGATGCTCCAGATGTCCTCGGAAGAGATCTCGTGCCCGGAGGCGTCGGTGTGCTCCTGGATGACCCGCGAGAACTCGATCTGGGCGCGGCGCGGCAGGTCGAGGTTGTGCTCGGCCTTCAGCAGGTAGGCGACGCCACCCTTGCCGGACTGGCTGTTGACCCGGATGACCGCCTCGTACGTGCGGCCGACGTCCTTCGGGTCGATCGGCAGGTACGGCGCCTCCCACGGGATCTCGCCGACCGGCTTGCCCTGCTCACGGGCGATCCGCTCCAGGTCTTCCAGACCCTTCTTGATCGCGTCCTGGTGCGAGCCGGAGAACGCCGTGTAGACGAGGTCGCCGGCGTAGGGGTGACGCGGGTGGACCGGCAGGTTCGTGCAGTACTCGACCGTGCGACGCACCTCGTCGATGTCACCGAAGTCGATCTGCGGGTCGATGCCCTGCGAGAAGAGGTTCATGCCCAGCGTCACCAGGTCGACGTTGCCGGTGCGCTCGCCATGGCCGAAGAGGCAGCCCTCGACGCGGTCGGCGCCGGCCATCAGGCCCAACTCGGTGGCCGCGACGGCAGTGCCGCGGTCGTTGTGCGGGTGCAGGCTGATCGCGCTGACCGAGCGGCGCGTCAGGCCACGCGAGAAGTACTCGATCTGGTCGGCGTACGTGTTGGGGGTCGACATCTCGACGGTCGCCGGCAGGTTGAGGATGATCTCGCGACCGGCCTCGGGCTGCCACACGTCGGACACGGCCTCGCACACCTCGAGCGCGAAGTCGGTCGGCGTCTGGGTGAAGATCTCCGGGCTGTACTGGTAGCCGAAGTCCTGCGTGCCGACGATCGGGCCGAGCAGCGACTCGGCGTACTTCATGACCATCTCGGTGCCACGCGTCGCAATGCCGATGCACTCCTCCGGCGTGACGCCGAAGACGACGCGGCGGAAGAGCGGCGCGGTCGCGTTGTACATGTGCACGCTCGCGCGGGGCGCGCCGATGAGCGACTGCACGGTGCGCTCGATCAGGTCCTCGCGGGCCTGCGTCAGCACGGAGATCTGCACGTCGTCGGGGATCCGGTCGCCCTCGATCAGCGATCGCACGAAGTCGAAGTCGGTCTGCGACGCCGACGGGAAACCGACCTCGATCTCCTTGTAGCCCATCTTCACCAGCAGCTCGAACATCTCGAGCTTGCGGGCCGGGTCCATCGGGTCGATCAGGGCCTGGTTGCCGTCACGCAGGTCGGTGGAGAGCCACCGCGGAGCGCGCGTGATCTTCGCGTCCGGCCAGGTGCGGTCCGGCACGGTCACGGGTTCGAACGCCGTGTAGCGGCCGTACGGCATCGGCGACGGCTTCTGCTGGTTCTGGGTGTTGCTGATGTTCGTCATGGGAATTCGCCTTGAGTCAGTGAAGGAGCGTCAGCCGCGCAACACAACACCCCGCAGCGAGGAAGGCCGACAGTCTCAGGCCTCGCTGCGGCAGCCAAGAAGAAGGAACTGGCGCATCATGACTCCTCAAGACTAGCAGTCACCCCTGCCCGCCGAGCAGCCGCCGGTGGAGCTCGGCCGTGTGCTCGTGGATCGCCCGGGTGAGCTCGGTGTTGGTCTTCAGCTCGAGCTCCTGCTCCACGAAGTCGTGGTCGGCTTTCGCCTGCACGAGCGCAGCCTGGCGGTTCTGACCGATCATCACGAAGGTCGACAGGAAGATCGCCTCGAGCGACACGACCAGGGTGAGCGTCGGCCAGGGGCTGCGCTCGCCCAGCAGCATCCACACGGCGAACACGACGACGTGGACGTAGACGAACGTCATCGACCCGGCGAACGCCGTGATCGCGTCCGCCAGGCGGTGCTGCGCGCTCGACGCGCGCTTCTCCAGATATCCCGCAACACCCGGGTGCGACGACGGGGCGCGCTGCTCAGTGCTCATGAGCAGATGCTGGCACTAGATTCGTCCGCATGGCCCGGCTTCTGGTGGTCCACCACTCCCCGTCCCGCTCGCTGCAGTCGCTCACGGACGCGGTCGTCGCGGGCGCTCACGACGACAGCATCGAGGGCGTCGAGGTCGTCGTCCGGCCGGCCCTCGAGGCGAACGCCGACGACGTGCTCGCCGCGGACGGCTACCTGCTCGGCACCACCGCCAACTTCGGCTACATGAGCGGTGCGCTGAAGCACTTCTTCGACTCGACGTTCCTGCAGATCGGCGGACAGCTGGGCGACGACGGATCGACGGAGGGAGCGCCGGCGACCGGGGTGACGGCAAAGCGCCCCTTCGGCCTCTACCTCCACGGCCGCTACGACCTCACCGGCGCCATCCGTAGCGTCACCAGCATCACCGGCGCGCTCGGCTGGCGGCAGGGCTACGACGTCCTCGGCGTCCTCGGCGAGGTGACCAACGCGCACCTCGAGGCGGCCTACGAGCTGGGCGGTACGATCGCGGCGCTCGTGAGCGACGGCTCCTGAGCGCCTCGCAAGGGAGCCGGGTGATGGTGCAGAGCGTGCTGCGTGTGTGTGCGCTGGCGGGTGCCTTCGCGCTCTCGGTTGCGGCGCTCCTCGCGCTCGGCGGCTGCGGCAACGGACTCCCGGCGAACATCGACCCGGACCAGGTCGACGCGGTCACCGCCCCGGCCGACGGAGCCTGCCGCGTCCTCGAGCCGGCGGACGTCCACCACGCCAGCAACGCGGTCCGCACGGTCAGCTGCAGCAAGCCGCACACGGCCGAGACGTACGCCGTCGGCGAGCTGCCCGCCGACCTCGCCGATGCGGCGTACGACAGTCGCGAGGTGGCGCGCGACATCTACCGGTCCTGCACGGATGCGTTCGCGAAGCACCTCGGCGCCGACGAGTCGGTGGCGATGCGGACGGTACTGAGCTGGGCGGAGTTCCAGCCGTCCGAGAAGGCGTGGAAGAAGGGCGCCCGGTGGTACCGGTGCGACCTCGTCGGGGCCAACGACGCGGTGACCACGACGCGCTTCCCGGACCTGCCGCCGACGACCCGCAACCTGCTCCGTGGCTCGAAGCCTCCGGATCGCTGGATGATCTGCGCGCGCGGCAACTCCATCGGCACCAGCACCAAGGTCCCGTGCACGCACAAGCACAACTGGCGCGCCGCCACGACCATCAAGGTCGGCGAGCCCGATGAGGCCTATCCCGGCGACCGCGCGATCGAGGTCAAGACCCGGGAGTACTGCCACAGCTCGATCAGCGCCTGGCTCAACTACGCACTCGACTTCCAGTACGCCTACACCTGGTTCCACGAGGCCGAGTGGGAGGCCGGCATCCGCCGGTCGGTCTGCTGGGCCCGGACGGACACGTGAGGACCACCATGCGCATCGCTCCCCTGCTCCTCGCCGCCGGCCTCCTGCTCGGCGCCACCGCGTGCTCCGACGCGACGCCGAAGGCCGCGCCCACTGCCACGCCCACTCCGCCGCCGACCGCGAGCGCCGCGCCCACTCCGCCCGCGCGGGGTTGCTACAACCTGACGTACTCCGAGGCCCTCGCCGCCACGAGCGACGCCAAGCCCGTCGACTGCAGCCAGGCGCACACGGTCCGCACCTTCTACGTCGGCCAGGCCGACACCCTCACCGCAGGCGGACACCTCCTCGCCATCGACGCGGAGAAGGTGCGCCAGCAGATGGCGACGACCTGCCCGCAGCGGTTCGCGTCGTACGTCGGCGGCAGCACCGAGGAACGCCGGCTGAGCATGCTGTCGCGGGTCTGGTTCGGCCCGACACTGAAGGAGTCCGACGCGGGCCAGTCGTGGCTGCGCTGCGACGTCATCGCGCTCGCCTCGGACGGCAAGCTGGCGCGCCTCGGCGGCAAGCTGGAGAAGGTCCTCGACAAGGCCGACGGCCGCGCTCGGTGGGGACGCTGCGCGACCGCGAAGCCCGGCACGCGCAACGCGCACCAGGTGATCTGCTCGACCGACGACGCCTGGCGTGCCGTGGCGACGGTCGACGTGCGGGCCGCCGCCAAGGGTGCCTTCCCCGGCCCGAAGGCAGCCGACGCCGCCGGGGCAGCCTGCGAGGACAAGGTCCGCGCGCACGCGAGCGACAAGCTCAGCTTCACCTGGGGCTGGACGCCCCCGATGAAGGCACAGTGGGACGCCGGCCAGCACTACGGATTCTGCTGGGCCCCGGGCAAGCAGTGACGGTCGTCCGTGTGAGCCCTGGCCATAGGTAGGGCTCACACGGACGACCGCGCGTCAGAAGCCGAGCTTGCGGAGCTGACGCGGGTCGCGCTGCCAGTCCTTGGCGACCTTCACGTGCAGGTCGAGGTAGACCGGGGTGCCGAGCATCGCCGAGATGCCCTTGCGCGCCTGCGTGCCGACCTCGCGAAGGCGCGAGCCCTTGTGGCCGATGATGATGCCCTTCTGGCTGTCGCGCTCGACGTACAGGTTGGCGTGGATGTCGAGCAGCGGCTTGTCGGCCGGGCGCCCCTCGCGGAGGTTCATCTCCTCGATGACGACGGCGATCGAGTGCGGCAGCTCGTCGTGCACACCCTCGAGCGCGGCCTCACGGATCAGCTCCGCGGCGATCGCCTGCTCGGGGGCATCGGTCAGCTCGCCGTCCGGGTAGAGCTGCGGGCCCTCCGGCATCAGGCCGATCAGCAGGTCGGCGAGCAGGTCGACCTGGCTGTCACCGACCGCGGAGACCGGGACGATCTCCGCCCACTCGGTGCCGGTCTTCTCGCCCAGCTCGACGATCGAGAGCAGGTGCGCCGCGAGCTGCTCGGGCGTGGCCTTGTCGGTCTTCGTGGCGATCGCGATCTTGATCGTGCGACGGACCTTGGCCAGCTCGTTGACGATGAAGGTGTCACCGGGGCCGATCTTCTCGTCGGCCGGGAAGCAGACGGCGACCACGTCGACCTCGGACCAGGTCGTCATGACCAGGTCGTTGAGGCGCTCGCCGAGGAGCGTGCGCGGGCGATGCAGACCCGGGGTGTCAACGAGGATCAGCTGGGCGTCGTCGCGGTGCACGATGCCCTTCACGACCGTGCGGGTGGTCTGCGGCTTGTTGGAGGTGATGACCACCTTCGAGCCGACCAGGGCGTTGGTCAGCGTCGACTTGCCGGCGTTCGGGCGGCCGACGAAGCAGGCGAAGCCGCTGCGGTAGCCCTCCGCGTGCTGGCCGTGGATCGGGCCCGCCGGAGCGACACCCTTGATGTCGAAGTCGCGGTCGTGCTCGCTCATGCCTGCTCCTCAGCAGCGGTGCGGGCTGCGTCGTACGCCGCCCAGATCTCGTCGTCGGTCTTGCCCTGCGCCTTGCCCTCACGCCAGATCGGGCCGGGGTCGATCGCGCGGGGCTGGCGCTGGTGCCCACCGCCGCGCCAGTAGCCCATCACGTCGTAGGCACTCGTGGGGAGCTTCACCTCGCGCATCAGGTGCTTGCGGATCGCCCGCATCTGCGCGGACTCGCCCGCCATCCAGAAGTAGCCCTCACCTTCGGGCCACTCGATGCCCTCGACGATCGCCGCCGTCGCGGTCTCGGCGTCGTGCGGGACCGGCACCCAGGTCAGTGCCTCGGCAGCGACGTAGTCGGTGAGCGGCGCGTCAGGGATCTCGACCCAGGCGGTCACCGGCACGGAGACCGTCTCGATGGTGCGGGCGATCGCGGGCAGCGCGGTCAGGTCACCGACCAGCAGCAGCCACTGCGCGGAGTCCGGCATGTCGAAGCTGCCCTTGGGGGCGCTGATGGTGACGACGTCACCGACGCAGTCGCCGGCCGCCCACTCGGTCACCAGGCCGTGGTCGTGGACCACGATGTCGAGGGTGAGCTCGCCCGCCGTCCACGAACGCACGGTGTAGTAGCGCGTCTGGAACTGGCCGGGCACGGTCAGAGCGACCCACTCGTCCGGCATGCCGGTGCTCTCGAAACCCTCGAGGCCCGAGCCGCCGAGCACGATCCGCACGAAGTGGTCGGAGAGCTGCTCCCGCCTCAGGACGGTCGCGGGATACTGCGCTGCTCGGGTGCTCACCGACCAAGGCTAGCGGCGAGCGCGGTCACGCCCCGAATGCGTGCCTCATCGGGTAGCTGGTCTGGCCGTCGACCGTCTTCGTGGCGAGGACGTGGTGCAGCTGGATCTCGTTGCGCTCGAACCCGATCCGCGACCCGGCCATGTAGAGCCCCCACACCCGCGCCGTGCCGAGGCCAACCTCGGCGACGCACTCGTCCCAGTGCTCCACGAGGTTGCGGCTCCAGCCGGCCAGGGTGAGCGCGTAGTGGCGCCGGATGTTCTCGTGGTGCTGCACCTCGAGGCCGGCGTCCTCCACGGCGGTGACGATCGTGCCGGAGCCGATCAGCTCGCCGTCAGGAAAGACGTAGCGGTCGATGAACGCCCCCGCCCGACCGCTGCCCCGGTTGTCGGCACGCGTGATGCAGTGGTTGAGGAAGCGCCCGTCGGGCTTGAGCCGGTCAGCCACGAACCCGAAGTACGCCGGGTAGTTGGCCAGCCCGATGTGCTCGGTCAGGCCGATCGAGCTGATCGCGTCGAAGCCGGTCTCCTCGACGTGGCGGTAGTCGAGGTGGCGCACCTCGGCGTACCGGTCGAGGTGCTCCTCCTTGATCGCCCGCTGGGCCCACGACGCCTGCTCGCGCGAGAGCGTGACGCCGAGCGCGTGGACGCCGTACTCCCGGGCTGCGAAGCGGACCATCCCGCCCCAGCCGCAGCCGAGGTCGAGGAGCCGCTGCCCGGCACGCAGGTCGAGCTTGCGGCAGATCAGGTCGTACTTCGCCTCCTGCGCCTCCTCGAGCGTCGCGGCGGGCCCCGGGAAGACCGCGCAGGTGTAGGTCATCGACGGCCCGAGCACCAGCTCGTAGAACCGGTTGGAGACGTCGTAGTGGTGGTGGATCGCGTCGGCGTCGCGCTCCTCCGTGTGCCGCAGGAACCAGCGCAGCCCTTCGAGCTTGTGCCGCCAGGCCGGCAGGTGCTCCTCCGGGGGCGGCTTGGGCGGCACGAAGTGGGACACGCCCAGCTCGGCCATCAGCTTCACGATCTCGACCGGCCCGGGTCGCGCGACGTCGGTGTTGCCCGCGATCAGCGACAGCATCGGGTGGGGATCGCCGGCGTGCGTGCCGTGGACGACCAGGTCTCCACTCACGTAGGCCCGCGCCAGACCGAGGTCACCCGGCGCCGTCAGCAGGTACGCCAGTCCACGGGGCGAGGTCACCTCCAGCGTGTACGGGCACGACGTGTCGCCGGCCTCGCTGCCGTCGTACGCGGCCAGGCGGACCGGCAGACCGCCGTCGAAGAATCCGTCGAGCACCTCGGCGATCCTGGTCATGGCTACCTCCTGTGCACTGCCTTGTCGTAGAGCGACGTCAGCCGCCCGTCGGGGTCGTACTGCTGCTTCACGGCCCTGAGGTTGTCCCCGTTGTAGAGCCGGTCGAAATCCTCCGGCGAGTAGAAGGCCTCGCTGTAGAGCGACTTGTGGCCGCCGAGCTCGCTCACCTTCGCCTCGATCGCGCGGTTGGTCGGCCCGTCCTCGGCACCGTCGCCGACGCGCACCGTGCCCCAGAAGCCGACGTTGACGTAGGTCGTCCCTGCCTCGAGCGGGTACGACGACCAGGGCCTCGCGCCCGGGGCGGCCTCACGGCTGACCCGGAGCGGGCAGAGCCAGAGCGGGCGCATCCCCACCTCCGCGTCGAACCAGGTGAGGAACTCGCCCAGCCGGTCCAGCGGCACCTCGACGTCCTGCACGACGCGCTCGGCAGCGGGCCGGCCGGCGCGCTGGTCCAAGCGGCGCGAGATGTCGAAGCGCTGGTCGAGCCCGAGCAGCCGGTGATAGACGTCCGAACGCCGCAGCCGGCGCGGCCAGACCGCCCGGACCACCGGATGCTGCGCCCCGAACGCCTGGCTGCACCAGAACCAGTCGGTGTCCCAGCGCCACAGGTAGTCGTGCATGGTCAGGACGTCGGTCTCGCGCTGCTGGAGCGACCGGTAGAAGACGTGGCCGCCGGTGTAGTCAGACGGCCACTGGTCGCCGGGCTCGTCGGTCCAGTGCGCCAGCGTCAGCACGAGGTCGTCCGGCGCGAAGGCGACACCGTCCATGGCGTCCACCTGCTCGCCGTCCCACTCCCCTGTCTCGGTGACCTCGGCGATCGCCTTCTCGAGGACGCCGACGTCGGAGAACCGCAGGTGCCGCAGTCGTGCGTACGCCGGGGCAGGCGCGAGCGCGATGCGCAGGCGGGTGGCGTAGCCGAGCGAGCCGTAGGAGTTGGGGAACGCATCGAACAGCGGCTCCCCCGGCATCACCGTGACGATCTCGCCGCCACCGGTCAGGACGTCCATCGCCAGCACGCTCTCGTGCGGGAGGCCGAGCCGGAAGCTGGTCGCCTCGATCCCGAGGCCGGTCACCGCGCCACCGAGCGTGATCGTGCGGAGCTGCGGCACGACGTACGGCACCAGGCCGTGCGGCAGCGTCGCCGCCACGAGGTGCTCGTAGGTGCACATGCCCTGCACCTCGGCCGTGCGTCCCCGCACGTCGACCTCGATGACGCCGTCGAGGCCGGACACGTCCAGCCCCGTCGCGACCTGCTCACGCGGCCGGAAGAGGTTGGAGGTCTTCTTGCGCAGGCGGACGGTGTCGCCGGGCGGGATCGCGGCGTACGACGTCAGCAGCCGTGCCACGCCCTCCCGGTGCTGCTGCCAGCCGACCGGAGTGGACACATTCCGACGCTAGCGCGGCACTCCAGAGAGCGTCACTCGCCGGAAAGTCAGCGGAGCTTGCCGGCCGGGTCGGCGAGGTGGATGACGACAGTGTCGCCGGCGAAGTCGGCGACCGCGGCCGCGTCGGGCTCGGTCAGCGCCTCGGCGTCGCCGAGCAGCACGAGCGCCTCGAGGCCCCGCGAACCGGAGGCGACCGCCATGCCGATGCAGACCTGTACCGCGCTGAGCTGGAGGCTCGGCAGGTCGACCGTGGCGGCGGCGTACGTGCGGCCGTCGCTGTCGCGGACGGCAGCTCCCTCGGCGGCACGGGTGCGGGCGCGCGTCGCGCGGGCGAGCACGACGAGCTTGTTGTCCTCGGCGGTCAGGTCAGCCATGCGGGTCAGGCTACCGATCCGGGATCTGCGTCCTCGTCGGGTGTCCCCTCGGAATCGGCCAGGCGGCTGATCACGACGGTGTCGACACGCTTGCGGCGACCGCTCGCCGCCACTGCCTCGAAGCGCAGACCACCGACCTCGACTGCGGACCCCGGGATCGGTACGACGCCCATGAACTTCGCCATCAGGCCACCCACCGAGTCGACGTCATCGTCGGAGATGTCGACGTCCGGGAAGAGCTCGTCCAGGTCGTCGACGGGATACCGCGAGGAGACCTTCACCGAGCCGTCGTCGAGGTGCGCGACCTCGACCTCGGCGGCGTCGTACTCGTCGGTGATCTCGCCGACGATCTCCTCCAGGACGTCCTCGATGGTGACGATGCCTGCGGTGCCGCCGTACTCGTCGACGACGATCGCCATGTGCTGGCGGCGGGCCTGCATCTCCTTCAGGAGCGCGTCGGCGGGCAGGCTGTCGGGCACCCAGTGCACCGGCCGCAGCAGGGTGTCGATGCGCTGGGTCGTCTCGGAGTCGGCGTCGTCGAAGACGCGTCGCGAGACGTCCTTGAGGTAGGCCAGACCGACGACGTCGTCGAGGTTCTCGCCGATCACCGGCAGGCGGGAGTAGCCGCTGCGGAGGAAGAGCGACATCGTCTGGCGGAGGTTCTTGTGGCGCTCGACGAAGACGACGTCGTTGCGCGGCACCATCACCTCGCGCACGGTGGTGTCGCCGAGCTCGAAGACGTTGTGCACCATCTGGCGCTCGCCCTCTTCGATCACGCTCGAGGCGCTGGCCAGGTCGACCAGCTCACGCAGCTCGGTCTCGCTGGCGAACGGGCCTTCGCGGAAACCCTTGCCGGGCGTGATCGCGTTGCCGAGCAGGATCAGCAGCCGCGGGAGCGGGCCGAGCAGCGGCGTCAGCGTGAGGAGCACGGGGGCCGCGGCCAGCGCGATCGGCTCCGAGTGCTGGCGGCCGAGCGTGCGCGGCGCGACGCCGATGACGACGTACGACACCACGACCATCGCTGCGGTCGCGAGCAGCGTCGCCTGCCACCAGACGGTGATGTGGTCGAGCGCGAGGTGGGCGACCATGACGATCGCCGCGACCTCGGCGGCGATGCGCAGCAGCAGGACGCTGTTGAGGTAGCGCGGTGGGTCCTCGAGCAGGCGGACCAGCGTGCCCGCGCCGGCACGCCCCTCGTCCTCGATCTCCTCCGCACGGGCGCGCGAGAAGGAGATGAGGGCCGCGTCGACGGCCGACAGCAGTCCGGCGACCGCGGTCAGCGCGACCGCGGCGACGAGCAGCCAGAGATCCGCAGGCTCCATCGGGTCAGCCCGCGCGGAACTCGGCGAGGAGCTGGTCCTGCAACCCGAACATGACCCGGTGCTCCTCCGGCTCGGCGTGGTCGTAGCCGAGCAGGTGGAGGATGCCGTGGACCGTCAGCAGCTGGAGCTCGGCCTCCGTGGAGTAGCCCGCGTCACCGGCGTCGCGACGCTCGGTCGCCTGGCGCTCGGCGACGACCGGGCAGAGCACGAGGTCGCCCAGGACGCCCTCCTCGGGCTCCTCGTTGACCTTGCCGGGGCGCAGCTCGTCCATCGGGAAGGCGAGCACGTCGGTCGGGCCCTCCTTCTCCATCCACTTCTCGTTGAGCTCGGCGATCGTCGGCTCGTCGACGGCCTTGATGCAGAGCTCGGCGAGGGGGTGGACGCGCATCCGGTCCAGCACGAACCGGGCAAGCCTCGAGGTGGCCTGCACGTCCAGCGGCAGGCCCGACTCGTTGAGCACCTCGATGGTCACCGACGGTTCTCCTTCTGGGTGGTGGACTTGAGGGCGGTCGCCGCAGCTGCAGCGGCTTCCAGGGCAGCGTCGTGCTCGTCGTACGCCGCGACGATGTGGCCGACCAGCTTGTGGCGTACGACGTCGTGGCTGGTGAGCCGGTTGAACGAGATGTCCTTGATGCCGTCGAGGATGCCCTCGACGACGCGGAGACCGGAGCGCACGCCACCCGGCAGGTCGGTCTGAGTGATGTCGCCGGTGACGACGATCTTCGAGCCGAAGCCGAGGCGGGTGAGGAACATCTTCATCTGCTCGGGCGTGGTGTTCTGCGCCTCGTCGAGGATGATGAAGGAGTCGTTGAGGGAGCGGCCGCGCAGGTAGGCCAGCGGTGCGACCTCGATCGTGCCGGCCGCCATCAGCTTGGGGATCAGCTCGGGGTCGAGCATGTCGTGCAGCGCGTCGTAGAGCGGACGCAGGTAGGGGTCGATCTTCTCGGTGAGCGTGCCGGGCAGGAAGCCGAGGCGCTCGCCGGCCTCGACCGCCGGGCGGCTCAGGATGATCCGGTTGACCTGCTTCGACTGCAGCGCCTGGACCGCCTTGGCCATCGCCAGGTAGGTCTTGCCGGTGCCCGCAGGGCCGATGCCGAAGGTGATCGTGTTCTTGTCGATCGCCTCGACGTAGCGGCTCTGGTTGAGCGTCTTGGGGCGGATCGTGCGGCCGCGGTTGCTCAGGATGTTGAGGCCGAGCACGTCGGCCGGCTTCTCCTTCGTCTCCGCGCGGAGCATGGAGATGATCCGCTCGACGGTCTCGTTGGTGACGCCCTGGCCGGTGCGGATGACCGTCACGAGCTCCTGCAGGTAGCGCTCGATGAGGGCGATCTCCGAGGGCTCGCCGTGGAGCACGAACTGGTTGCCACGGACGTGGATGTCCGCGTCGAACTCGCCCTCCATGATCCCGAGGAACTCGTCTCCCGCGCCGAGCACGTTGACCATGTCGACACTCGGGGGGACGACCACCGTGTGGCGGGTGTTCTTGGCAGTGGGCTCCTGCATCGGGCCGGCTGCGTGCGGGGGCGTGCGCGGGTTCTCTGTCATGGGTGCAGCAAGTCTATCCGCGTCACCCGCGCTGGCGGGGCCGGGCGTGGGAGTCAGCCCGGGGGCCACTGCAGGTTGCGGCCGCCCAGCAGGTGCAGGTGCACGTGGAAGACCGTCTGGCCCGCGTCCGCACCGGTGTTGAAGACCAGGCGGTAGCCGGTCTCGAGACCTTCCTTCTCCGCGACGTCGCGGGCGGTGGTGATCAGGTCCGCGGCCATCGTCGGCGCCCAGTGCGCGACCTCGGCCGCGTTGGCGTAGTGGTCCTTCGGCACGACGAGTACGTGCGTCGGCGCCTGCGGGTTGAGGTCGCGGAAGGCGACGGAGTGCTCGGAGGCGTGGACGATCTCCGCCGGGATGTCGCCGGCGACGATCTTGCAGAACAGACAGTCCGGGTCAGGCATCGGTGCGTTCATGACGCCCAGCCTAGGACCCTCAGGGGATGAGGTGTGTCGCCGTGTAAACCCCCCGGCCGCGGTGCGCGTGGGACTAGCGTGACCATCGTGGACCCGGACCCGCTCGCGCTGGCGTCGTTGACGGCCGACGAGGCCGTCTCCGAGCTGTACGCCGCCCACTGGCGCCGCCTCGTGCGGCTCTCGGTGCTCCTCGTCCACGACCAGGGCCTCGCCGAGGAGATCACCCAGGACGCGTTCGTCGCGCTGCACGGGCGGTGGTCCCGCCTCCGGTCCCCCGAGTCGGCGCTCGCCTACCTCCGGCAGACGGTGGTCAACCGCTCGCGGTCGGCACTGCGCCACCGCAAGGTCGTCGACCGGCACGCAGCGCGGGAACGTCTGCCGGAGCCCGCTCCCGGCGCCGACGACGGAGTCAGTGCCGACGTACGCCGTGCGGAGGTGCTGGCCGCCCTGCACGCACTCCCCCGGCGCCAGCGCGAGGTGCTCGCGCTGCGCTACTACCTGGACCTCTCCGAAGCCGACATCGCCGCAACGCTCGGCATCAGCCAGGGCGCCGTCAAGAGCCACGCGTCCCGTGGCTCCGCCACACTCCGCACGCACCTCGCTCCGCACCTGGAGGACCTCCGATGAACCACGACGAAACCCTCGCGCGGCTCATCCGCGAGGCCGCCGACCAGGTGCAGCCCACCCACGCCCTCGACGCGATCCGCCGCCGGACCGTCACCGCCCCGAAGGAGAGCGCCATGTCCATCGCCCGCACCTGGATCCTCGGAGGCCTCGGCGGCGCCGTCGCCACCGCGGCCGTCATCGGTGGCGTCTACTTCGTGACGACCAACGGCAACGACGACGGCACCCCCGGGCCGCTGAGCTCGCCGACGCAGTCGGTGACACCGGCACCGTCGGAGACGCCGTCAGCCACCGTCACGCCGCCGGCCTCGCAGGCGTTCACCGTCCCGGTCTACTGGCCGGGCCAGACGCCGGCGGGGATGCGGCTGTTCCGCGAGTTCACGCACGCCGAGGGCGAGACCAAGCTCGAGGCTGCCATCAAGACGGCCGTGCTCGAGGCACCGGACGACCCGGACTACACGGCCCTGTGGCGTACCGCCGGTGCCGCCGACTGCTCCGCCGAGCTGACCGGCGACACCGTGACCATCAACGTCGATGCCGAGCCGGACCCGTCCGAGCACGCGCGCCTGCATGACGGCAGCTCCCTCCCGGACGACCAGCGTGCGATCGCGATCGAGCAGCTGATCTACACGGCCCAGGCGGCTGTCGGCAAGGGCCGGATCCCCGTGCAGTTCCTGCTCGACGGCAAGCACACCGACACCCTCCTCGGCGTTCCCGTGTCGGAGCCGCTGGCCAACGCGCCCGTGCTCGACACGCTGTCGCACGTGAACCTGTCGACGCCCTCGGAGGGTCAGGTGATCACCGGGGGCACGATCAACGTCACCGGCGTGGCCAACTCCTTCGAGGCGAACGTCGTCCTTCGGCTGCAGCGCTACGAGGGCAACTACATCGCCTTCCAGGGACCGGTGACGGCCGAGGGCTGGATGGGCGAGAAGCTCTTCCCGTTCTCGACATCGATCGACATCTCGAAGGTGACCCCCGGCAAGTACATCCTGATGGCGATGACCGATGACCCGTCGGGCGGCGCCGAGGGCCCGGGCGCGTTCACGGACACCAAGGTCATCACCATCAAGTGATCTGGTGCGTCTGTGGCGCATTGGGTGCGCCACAGACGCACCACACTTGGCGGTGATTCCCATACTTGGCGCGTGATCCGCCTCGTGAACGTCGCCGCCGCCCTCCTCCTGACCAGTGGCTGTGCCGCAGCCACGCACGACCAGGGCAGCGCCGGCAGCGAGCCGGACATAGTCCTCGGCTGGCA
The DNA here is from genome assembly GCF_004337475.1 of Nocardioides jejuensis. Classification (GTDB taxonomy): domain Bacteria; phylum Actinomycetota; class Actinomycetes; order Propionibacteriales; family Nocardioidaceae; genus Nocardioides; species Nocardioides jejuensis. The sequence continues at coordinate 44,192 of NZ_SJZJ01000012.1, forward strand.
GGACGGCGATGGCCGAGCTGTCGACCTTCCCGACGGACCGTTCCTCGAGGGCGGCCTCACCGCACCGAAGCCGGGCGAGCCGGTGTTGATCAACTTCTGGGCGAGCACGTGCGGCCCGTGCAAGGCGGAGATGCCGCTCCTGGAGCGGCTCTCGACAGGAGGCGTCTCCGTGGTGGGCGTGACGAGCGACCGGTACGACTCCTTCGCCCGGGGCGCCATCACCAAGGCCGGTGTCACCTACCCGAACGAGCGCGACTTCAACCGGACCTACCTGCGCCAGTTCCGCGGGCTCGTGCCGATGATCGCCGTGCCCAGCTCCGTCGTGGTCGTCGACGGCACGGTGACGCGCGTGCACATCGGGCCGTTCCACTCGATGAAGGAACTGCGCGAGCTCACCGCGCCTGCCTGAGCGGACTCAGCCCGACGGGGCGAGGCTCGCGCTCAGGCCCAGCGGTCGGTGCGGGACAGCAGGGCCGCGACAGCGGCAACACCGGCCGTCGACGTACGCAGCACCTCGTCGCCCAGCTTGACGCCCTGGACGCCGGCCTCGGCGAAGGCAGCGAGCTCGTCGGGGCTGATGCCGCCCTCGGGGCCGACGACGACCACGATCGTGCCGGCGGCAGGCACCTTCAGCGACGAGAACGACGCGGGGCCCTCCTCGTGGAGCACCACGGCGAGGTCGGCGTCGCGGATCAGGCCCACGACCTGGGCCGTCGTCGCCATCGGCGGCACCAGCGGGAACCACGAGCGGCGCGCCTGCTTGGCCGCTTCGCGGGCGGTCGAGACCCACTTGCCGTGCGACTTCACGGCACGCTCGCCACGCCAGACCGCGACCGAGCGGGAGGCAGCCCACGGCACGATCTCGGCAACGCCGATCTCGGTCAGCACCTCGACCGCGAGCTCGCCACGCTCACCCTTCGGAATCGCCTGGACGACGACGATCCGTGGCGATGCCTGCCCCGCGACCTCGACCGACCCGACACGCACCTCGAACACGCGCTTGCCCGTCGACTCGACCTCACCCGTCACCGAGACACCGGACCCGTCGGTCAGGACGACCTGCTCCCCCACCGCCAGCCGGCGTACGGCGACGGCGTGGTGCGCCTCGTCACCGGTGACCTCGACGAGCGAGCCTTCCGTGACGCCGGAGAGCGTCGGGACGAGGTGGACCGGCAGCGACATCGTGAGACTCCGGATCAGTGCTGCGAGAACGCGTCGCGGAAGCGGTTGAAGACCGACTTGTGGGCCGGCCGCAGCGAACCCTCGACGGCCTCCTCGCCGCGCAGCTTCGCGAGCTCGCGGAGCAGGTCCTCCTGGGCGGAGTCGAGCTTGGTCGGGGTCTCCACGACGACGGTCACGACCAGGTCGCCCCGGGTCTGCGTCCGCAGGCCGGGTACGCCGAGACCGCGCAGCGTCGTCGTGATGCCCGACTGCGTGCCGGGGGCGATGTCGAGGTCGAACGACTGCTCGCCCTCGGTGCCGAGGTCGGACTCGAGCGTCGGCAGGGTCAGCACGGTGCCGAGTGCGGCGGCCGTCATCGGCACCGAGACGGTCGCGTGCAGGTCGGTTCCGTTGCGGCGGAAGACAGCGTGCGGAGCGACGTGGATCTCGACGTACAGGTCGCCGGCGGGGCCACCGCCCGGGCCGACCTCGCCCTGCTCGGAGAGCTGGACACGGGTGCCGTTGTCGACGCCGGCCGGGATCTTGACGGTGAGCGAACGGCGCGCACGGACGCGGCCGTCGCCCGCACACTCGCGGCACGGGTCGGGAATGATCGTGCCGAAGCCCTTGCACGCCGCACACGGACGCAGGGTGCGGATCTCGCCGAGGAACGAGCGCTGCACGTGCGCGACCTCGCCGCCGCCGTGGCAGGTCTCGCAGGTGATCGGCTTCGAGCCGGGGGCGGCGCCGTCGCCGTTGCAGGCGGTGCAGCGGACGGCCGTGTCGACCTTCAGCTCACGCGTGACACCGAACGCCGCCTCCGCCAGCTGGACCTCGAGCCGGATGAGGGCATCCTGGCCCCGGCGTACGCGCGGACGGGGGCCGCGACCGCCGGTCGAGCCCTGCTGTCCGCCCGCACCGCCGCCGAAGAAGGCGTCCATGATGTCGGTGAAGGAGAAGCCCTGGCCGGCACCGCCGAAGCCACCGCCGAACGGGTCGCCACCACGGTCGTACGCCGCGCGCTTCTGCGGGTCGCTCAGCACCTCGTAGGCGTGGGAGACGGTCTTGAAGGTCTCCTGCGCGTCCGGGTCAGGGTTGACGTCGGGGTGGTACTGCCGGGCGAGGCGCCGGTAGGCCTTCTTGATGGCGTCTGCGTCCGCGTCGCGGGAGACACCGAGGAGCTCGTAGAAGTCCTGGCTCACGTGTTCTGTCCTTCGGGGTGTTCAGTCACGGCTGCTCGTCGAGCAGGCGGGAGATGTAGCGGGCGACGGCACGGACCGAAGCCATCGTGCCGGGGTAGTCCATGCGGGTCGGGCCGACGATGCCGAGGCTGGCGATCGCCTGGTCCTGCGGGCCGTAGCCGGCCGCCACGACGCTCGTGCCGGAGAGCTCCTGGACCGGGCCCTCGTGGCCGATGCGCACGGTGACCAGATCGGAGCTCGCCTCACCCAGGAGCTTGAGCATCACGACGTGCTCCTCGAGCGCCTCGAGCATCGGCCGGACGGCCGTGTCGAACGACGTGCCGAAGCGAGCCAGGTTGGCCGTGCCGCCGACGGCGACGCGCTCGTCGGAGCGGTGATCCGACATCGCCTCCGCCAGGGTCTGCGCGACCGTGACGACGGACGGCTTGACCTCCGGGGCGACCAGGTCGGGCACGGCTCCGAGCGCCGTCACGGCATCGGCGATGCGCTGGCCCACGGTCGCGTGCAGCAGGCGGCTCCGGATGTCGGCAAGGTCCTGGTCGGACAGCTCGCCGGGCAACTCGACGAGACGCTGCTCGACACGGCCCGTCGACAGGATGAGGACGAGCAGCAGCCGGGTCGGCGCGAGGGCCACGACGTCGATGTGGCGCACCGTGCTGGAGCTGAGCGTGGGGTACTGCACGACCGCGACCTGGCGGGTCAGCTGCGCGAGCAGGCGCACCGACCGCTGCACCATGTCGTCGAGGTCGACCGAGCCGTCGAGGAACGTCGAGATCGCACGCTTCTCCGCGACGCTCATCGGCTTCACGGTCGAGAGGCGGTCGACGAAGAGACGGTATCCGGCGTCGGTCGGCACGCGGCCCGCGCTCGTGTGGGGCTGGGTGATGAACCCTTCGTCCTCGAGCGCCGCCATGTCGTTGCGGACGGTCGCGGGAGAGACGCCCAGCGAGTGCCGCTCGACGAGTGCCTTCGAGCCGACCGGCTCCTCCGTCGCGACGTAGTCCTCGACGATGGCACGCAGCACCGCGAGCCTGCGCTCCTCGAGCATGCGTCCTCCTCGCCGACGTCTGGCACGGGGTGTTCTGGCACTCCGAATGGGTGAGTGCCAAGCGTACCCGCCACTCCTCCGACTGCAGCGGTGACGAGCGCGACAACCGTGTGTCGGTGCGCGGTCCGGGCCGGACCGGTCGGCAGACTTGGGCGGTGAGCTTTGATCGTTACGGCACCGACGTCCTCAACAACGACTGGCGCAAGCCGAAGAACGGCCGTGCCGTCGAGATCTCGTCCGACCTCGGCCTGGTCCTCGAGGAGGTCATGACCGACTGGTGCGGCGAGATCGTCGCCGTCGACCGCGACCTGCGGACCGTCACGCTCGAGGACCGGCGCGGCAAGCGCCGCACCTTCCCGATGGGACCGGGCTTCCTGCTCGAGGGCCGGCCGGTCATCCTCGCTCCCCCGATCACGCAGAAGGGCCCCGAGCTCCCCACGCGTACGGCGTCCGGGTCGATCGCCGTCCACGGCACCAAGGCGCGGGTCGCCCGGGCGTCGCGCATCTTCGTGGAGGGCCGCCACGACGCCGAGCTCGTCGAGAAGGTCTGGGGTGACGACCTGCGGATCGAGGGCGTCGTCGTGGAGTACCTCGACGGCATCGACGACCTCTCCGACCACCTGCGCGACTTCCAGCCCGGCCCGAACCGCCGCGTCGGCGTCCTCGTCGACCACCTCGTGCCCGGCTCCAAGGAGAGCCGGATCGCCCAGGCCGTGATGAAGGGTCCGCACGGTCGCGACGTGCTGATCGTCGGCCACCCGTTCATCGACGTCTGGGCCGCGGTGAAGCCCGAGCGCCTGGGCAAGAAGGCGTGGCCCGACGTCCCGCGCCACCTGGAGTGGAAGAAGGGCGTCTGTCAGGCGTTCGGCTGGCCACACCGCGACCAGGCCGACATCGCCCGCGCCTGGAAGCACATCCTCGGTGGCGTCCGCGGCTTCCAGGACCTCGACCCGGCCCTGCTGGGCCGGGTCGAGGAACTGATCGACTTCGTCACGCAGCCCTGAGGGCCGCGCGGGGTCAGCTGCGCAGCGGGCGCCCGAGCTCGTCCTTCGGATCGCCGGCGAGGATCACGATGCCGTCGATGAACGGCCAGATGCCGCCGATGCCGCAGGTGAGGATCGTGACCAGCAGCTGGGCGATGCCCAGGCCGGTCTGCCCCATGTAGAAGCGGCCGATGCCGAGCGGGATCAGGATCTGCAGGAGACCCGCGATCAGCTTGGACTTGTCCGAGTAGGGCACGCCGGTCACGGGGTGGATGCCGTACGGCGCGGCCGGGTTGCCGTAGGCCTGCTGGCCGTACGCGGGCTGGCCATACGGCTGCTGGCCATATGCCGGCTGGCCGTAGCCGGGCTGTGCGTAGCCCTGCTGACCCGGCTGCGGGTATCCCGGCGGCGGAGGAGGCAGCTGCCCCTGGTCTGCACCCGTCGGCGGGACGGAAGGGAGGGGCGGAAGGGGCGTCGTGGGCTCGTGACCCTCAGGGGTCCCCGGCGTCTCGGTCATGTCGGTCAGCCTACGGACGACCCCCGACATCGCGGCGCAGAACGCCTCAGCCGGGGTCGATCTCGTCGTGCACCTCGAACTCGCCCGCGAGCACGTCCGGCTGGCCGGCCGAGCCGAGCTCACGCGGGAGGCCCTCTGCACCGGTGAGGCGCTTGCGCACGCCATCGGCGATCCGGGCGGAGACGGAGTCGATCGCGTCGTACATCTGGGCGGCGCGCTCGTCGTGCGCGGCCTGCATCCGTTCGGCGCGCTCGCGGGTCGCGGGGATCGCGCGCAGCAGCCCGAACGGGATCGCGGTGACCGCACGGTGACCTGCGCGCGTCACGGCACTTCCGAACGCAACCGTTTCAGCGCCGACCTGGACTCCGTCAGCGATCCGCGTCCGCGAGGCGAGGAACGTCGCCCGCTCGGTCGACCACGCCCGCTGCCGGCGTACGGCGCGCTCTCCGGCGAGGAGTGCACGGTCCGCGTCACGGAACCAGAAGCCGGCGAGCGTCACCAGCAGCGCACAGACGAGGACGAGCGCGATGGCGCTAACGAGCAGCATGGACCCGCACCTCGACCTCGAGCCCTTCGGCCGCCATCTCGGTGACGAGCTCGCGCGACGCCTGCTCGAGCACGATCCGCCGGAGCCGCTCCGGGGCCATGGCAGCGACGACGCCGGCGACCTTGTTGCGCGAGAGGGCGACGTCGAGCGGGTTGAGGATCTCCACGACCAGCAGGCGACGGGTGCCGGCACCCAGCGCGGCCTCGAGGTCAGCGGGAAGCGGCGGAGCCGGCTCGAGCGCCTCGACCTGCTCGGTGAGGGCCGCTGCGCGGGCCTTGAGTCCGTTGAGCTGCCACAGGAGCAGGGCGCAGGCGCCGGCCAGCACGAGGGCCACCAGGAGCGCGAGCACAGCGAGGGCAGCGGTCATGGTCGAAGCGTAGGGCTCAGACATGCGCTAGGGCAGGAGGTCGCGCACGACGGCGTCGGCGAGGAGCCGGCCGCGCGTCGTGAGCACCAGCGTGTCGCCGTCCAGCGAGGCGTCGGTGAGCAACCCGTCGGCCACGAGACCAGGGACGGCACCCGCGCCGGCATTGTCGAGGACGTCGCGCGAGAGCCCGTCCGCGAGCCGGAGCTCGAGCAGGACCCGCTCGACCCGCTGGTCCTCCGCGGCGAGCACCTCGCGACCGTGAGCGGGGCTCTCCCCCACACTGAGCCGCTGCGTGTAAGCGCTCGGGTGCTTCACGTTCCACCAGCGAACGCCGCCGACGTGACTGTGCGCGCCGGGGCCGACGCCCCACCAGTCGGCGCCCTTCCAGTAGAGGAGGTTGTGCCGGCAGGCGGAGCCGGGGCGGGCCCAGTTGGAGACCTCGTACCAGTCGAGTCCGTCGCCGTTCAGCAGCGAGTCGGCGAGGAGGTACTTGTCGGCGAGGTCGTCGTCGTCCGGCATCGGCAGCTCGCCACGACGTACCTGACGGGCCAGGGCGGTGCCGTCCTCGACGATCAGTGCGTAGGCGCTGACGTGGTCGGGGTTGCAGGCGAGCGCCGCCCGGAGCGAGGTCTCCCAGTCCGCGACGCTCTCCCCCGGCGTGCCGTAGATCAGGTCGAGGCTGACCTGCTCGAATCCCGCCTCGCGGGCCCACGCGACGGCGCGGGGCACGCGCTCGGGGTCGTGGGTGCGGTCGAGGACCTGGAGCACCGACGGCACCGCGGACTGCATGCCGAAGCTGAGCCGCGTGTAGCCCGCCTCGCGCAGCTCGCTCAGGTAGGCGAGGTCGACACTGTCGGGATTTGCCTCGGTGGTCACCTCGACACCGGCCGCGAGGCCGAACTCGTCGTCGATCGCACCCAGCAGCCGGCCGAGGTCGCGCGCAGGGAGCAGCGTCGGCGTACCTCCGCCGAGGAAGACGGTCTCGACCGGTCGGTCCACGTCACCGAGCACGCGGCGCGCCAGGGCGACCTCGCGCACCGCCGTCTCGGCGTACGACGACTGCGAGGCGCCGCCGCCGAGCTCCTGCGCCGTGTAGGTGTTGAAGTCGCAGTAGCCGCACCGCACCCGGCAGAACGGGACATGCACGTAGAACGCGAACGGACGCTGTTCCTGGCCCACCAAGGCTCCAGGCGGCAGGAGACCGTCGAGGGGTGCGGGGTCTCCGTCAGGCAGCGTCGAGGGGGTCACGCCGCCATTCTCCCAGCCAAGCCCCGGTCGTCCGTGTGAGCCCTACCGATAGCTAGGGCTCACACGGACGACCTCAGGCTGTGGAGAGGCGAATGCGGTCGTGGCCCGAAGGTCAGACCCTCGACTGCATGGGTTCTGACAAGCGACTGCGGCCGGACCGGGCGACGCCGCCCGGAGAGTGGCGTGCTGCGGCGGCAAGCCAGGCCGGTCTCCTGACCCGCGCGCAGTTGAGCGGCCTCGGGTACGACGAACGACACGTCCGTCATCGTCTGGGCAGCGATCGCTGGCAACTCATCACACCGATCGTCGTCGCCACCTTCACCGGCACCCTGACGCGTGACCAACTGATGTGGGCCGGCGTGCTCCACGGCGGACCACGCTCGGCCGTCGGTGGTATCGCGGCCCTCGAGCTCCACGGAATCAGGAACTGGACCCGGCCGGAGATCTCCGTGGTCATCCCCAAGTCGCACAAGGTCGAGCGACTCGATGGCGTTCGGTATGTCGAGACGCGGCGTGACTTCAGCGGTGCGCACTCTCCGGGCTTCGCGCTGCCGGTGCTGAAGGTGGAGCCAGCGGCGCTTCTGTTCGCTGCCTACGAGCGCAATCGCAGGACTGCTGAAGGACTGCTCGCTGCAGTCGTCCAGCAACGGCTCGCCACCCCGGCATCGCTTCGCGAATGGATCGACCTGATGCAGCCACTTCGACGTACGCACCAGTTCAGACAGGCACTCGATGACTTCGAAGGCGGGAGCCAGTCGCTCGGTGAGCGCGACTTCGTGAGAATCTGCAAGCGCGTCGGGCTGCCGCCGCCCGATCGCCAGACGCGGCGCAAGGACGCATCCGGACGGTGGCGCTACACCGACGCGGAATGGCACCTGCCGGACGGCACCGTCGTCATGCTCGAGATCGATGGCGGCTTCCACATGGAGGTCGAACACTGGCAGGACGACATGGAGCGCGCCCGCGCCCTGGCCCGGCCCGGTGTCATCCAGTTCCGCTGCACGACCCGGGAACTGCGCGACGCGCCGGAGATCCTGGTGCAGGACCTCCGACGCGTCGGAGTCGGGAGGTCGTCCGTGTGAGCCCTAGCCATGGCCAGGGCGCACGCGGACGACCGGGATCAGGCGTAGAGCCCGTCGATGAGCTCCTTGTTGTTGCTCTCGACGACCTTGCGCTTCACCTTGAGCGACGGGGTGAGCTCGCCACCCTCGATCGAGAAGTCGCGGTCCAGGATGACGAACTTCTTGACCGTCTCCCAGCGGTTGAGGCGGCCGTTGAGCTCGTCGATGTAGCCGGCGACCATCTTCTGGCAGGCGTCCGACGTGACGATCTCGGCGTACGACTTGCCGGCGAGGCCGTTGTCCTTGGCCCAGTCCGCGATCAGGTCGGGGTCGAGCGTGATCAGCGCGGAGACGAAGTTGCGCTCGTTGCCGTGGACCAGCATGTTCGCGACGAACGGGCAGATCGCCTTGAACTGGCCCTCGATGGACGACGGGGCGACGTACTTGCCGCCGGAGGTCTTGAAGAGGTCCTTCTTGCGGTCGGTGATCCGCAGGTGACCGTCGGCGTCGAGCTCGCCGATGTCGCCCGTGTGCAGCCACCCGTCGACCAGCGTCTCGGCGGTCGCCTCGGGGAGGTTGTGGTAGCCCTCCATGACGTTCGGGCCCTTGATCAGGACCTCGCCGTCGGAGGCGATCCGGACCTCGGAGCCCGGGAACGGGACGCCGACGGTGCCGATCTTGTTCTGCTCGGGGTGGTTGACGAACGCACCGGCCGAGGTCTCGGTGAGGCCGTAGCCCTCGAGGATGACCAGGCCAGCAGCGTTGAACCACTCGGCGATCTCGCGGTTGAGCGCGGCCGAGCCGGAGATGAAGAACTTGATCCGGCCACCGAAGCGGGCGCGGACCTTGCCGAAGACCAGCTTGTCGAAGAGCGCGAACTTGAGCTTGAGCGGCAGCGGGACGGACTTGCCGGCGGCCTGCAGCTTCTTGACCTCGAGGCCGGTGGCGAAGGCCTTGTCGAAGATGCCCTTCTTGCCCTCGGACTCGACCATCGTGATGATCCGGCCGTAGGCCTTCTCGAAGATGCGCGGCGCGGCACCCATGAAGGTGGGCTGGATGACGGCGAGGTTGTCGACGATCTTGTCGACGCGGCCGTCGATGGCGGTGGCGAAGCCACAGGCGAGCTGCGTGGAGAGCAGCACCTTGCCGAACGAGTGAGCCATCGGCAGCCAGAGGAACTGGAGGTCGTCCTCGGTGAGGATGCCCTGCGACTTGATCGCCTCGCCCTCGAAGACCCAGGACTTGTGGCGCAGACGGACGCCCTTCGGCTTGCCCGTCGTGCCGGAGGTGTAGATGAGCGTGGCCAGCTGGTCGGCCGTGATGGCGGCGGCGTGGTCGTCGATGACGGACGGGTGCTTGGCGAGGTACTCCTCGCCAAGGCGCTCGAGGTCGGCGAGGGTGAGGACACCCTCGGAGGCCTCGCCGGAGAGCGTCACGATGGTGCCCAGCTCCGGCATGTCGGCGCGGTGCTCGTTGACCTTGGCGATCTGGCCGGCGTCCTCGGCGAAGAGGAGGCGGCTGCCCGAGTCGGCCAGGATGTACGCCGTGTCCTCGCCGCCCGTGGACGGGTAGACGGTGGTCGTCGCGGCACCGGCGCACATGATCGCCAGGTCGGCGAGGATCCACTCGTAGCGCGTGCCGGACAGGATGCCGACGCGCTGCTCGGGCTCGATGCCCAGGGAGATCAGGCCCGCGGCGAGCTTGCGCACGCGGTCACCCGCCTCGGCCCAGGTGACCGACTCCCAGCCGTCACCGGCAGGGAAGCGGAACGCCTCGCGGGGACCGGACATCTTGACCCGGTCGAGGAACTGGATGGCCACGTTGGCCGGCATGGTGTCCAGGAAGGACGCATCGCGGTTGATCGGCATGGCCGCAGCGTACTCCCGGGTAACCCGCTAGGACGTGGAGTCCTCGACCTTGGACCGGACGGATGTGGCGAGGCCCTCGATCACCGCGAGTCCCGGAAGCAGCTGCGGCTCCGTCGTGAGCGCGCGGAACATGTGGCTGACCGTGATCCCGTGGTCGGGACGGTGGACCACCTCGATCGCGTCACCGGCCGCGATGTCGCCCTCCTCGAGCACGCGCAGGTACGGACCCGGACGGGCAGCCTGCGTGAAGCGCTTGACCCAGCCACGGTCGGGACCGCCGGCCTCGGCGATCCGCTCCTGGAAGGTGTTGCACGGGATCCGGACCTTGGCGATCTCGAAGAGTGCCCCGCCGATACGCCACCGCTCCCCCACGAGCGCCTCGTTGACGTCGATCCCCATCGTGGTCAGGTTCTCGCCGAACCACCCATCCGGCAGCTGTACGCCGAGCTCGCGCTGCCACACGTGGAGGTCCTCGCGGGCGAAGGCGTAGACGGCCATGTCGAGGCCACCGTGGACGTCCGGACTACCGACCGCGTCGCCGACGAGACCCAGCGCCGTGGCGCGCACGGGGCCATCGGCGGGCACCTTGTTGATGGCCGTCCGGGCTTCACGGCTGCCGGCGCGGGAGCGCGGCGTACCGATGTTGATCGACTTCAGGTGAGGCGTGGTCACGAGGTTGATCATGCCGGTAGAACTGGCACATGACGGCTGCACAGTGGCTCCCTGACCCGACCGGCAAGCACGAGCTCCGCTACTGGAGCGGCGACTCCTGGACCGAGCACATCGCCAACGACGGCGTCCAGGCGACCGATCCGCTGCCCGCAGCGGATCTTTCCACTCCTGCCGAGCCGCGCGAGGAGCACGCGCCCACCGGGGGCGGTCACGGCCATGGGACCATCACCGGCGACCTCGTCGACGGCCGCTTCAGCGAGATGACCTCGACGGCCCCCGGCCCGTCGCTGCAGAACGCCAAGCTGCTCCGGGTCCGTGTGGCCGAGCCGTTCATGGCACGTCAGGGCGCGATGGTCGCCTATCAGGGCGCCGTGAACTTCGCCTACCAGGGCGGCGGCGCCGCGCGCTTCCTCAAGAAGGCACTGACCGGCGAGGGCCTCTCCCTCATGCGCGTCGACGGGCAGGGCGACGTCTTCCTCGCCGACGAGGCGAAGAAGATCCACATCCTGCAGCTCGACGACAGCGGCATCTCCATCAACGGCGACAACGTGCTCGCCTTCTCCGCCAACCTCCAGTGGAACGTCGAGCGGGTCAAGGGCGGCTCGATGCTCGCCGGTGGCCTCTTCAACACCACCCTGCGGGGCACGGGTTGGGTCGCGATCACGACGGATGGCGACCCGGTCGTCCTCGATGCGGGCGAGGCGCCCACCTTCGCCGACGCGAATGCGCTGGTCGCGTGGTCGATCGACCTGCAGACGTCGCTCCGCTCCACGGCGACCGCGGGCGCGCTGATCGGCCGCGGCTCCGGCGAGGCCTTCCAGGTCGCGTTCAGCGGCCGCGGCTTCGTGATCGTCCAGCCGTCGGAGGGGCCGACCGTCCCGCCGCACAACCACGGCGGCTGAAAGTTTTTCGCCGGACCTGTCGGATCCGGCGTACCCCGCTCGTGGAGTGGGTGTGAGGGCAGGACGGACCCGCCCCCGAGACCAAGGATCTGATGACGATGACGATGTACATGCTCTCCGTGCACCACGACGGCACTGCCGACTTCGAGTCGAAGACGATGGAGGAGCTGCAGCCGGTCTTCGAGGCGGTCGACCGCTTCAACTCCGAGCTGCAGGAGGCCGGCGCGTGGGTCTTCGCGGGTGGCCTGGAGCCGATCGAGGCCTCCACGACCGTCGACAACACGAAGGGCCAGGCGCTCGTGGTCGATGGCCCGTTCTCGGAGTCGAAGGAGTTCCTCGGCGGGTTCTGGGTGATCAAGGCCGATGACCTCGACGCTGCACTCGACTGGGCGCAGCGCGGGTCCGCAGCGTGCGCGGGCAAGGTCGAGGTGCGTCCGTTCCAGGGCGACACCGAGTCGCTCTGACCGCCCTTGTCCGTCCCTGACCTCACCGACGTCTTCCGTGCCGAGCACGGTCGGGTCGTCGCCACGCTCGCCCGCCGCCTCGGCGACCTCGACCTCGCGGAGGACGCGACGGCCGAGGCGCTGCTGGTGGCGGTCGAGCGGTGGCCGGTCGACGGCGTACCTCCCAACCCGGGCGCGTGGCTGACCACGGTCGCGGGCAACAAGGCGCTCGACCGGATCCGGCGGGAGGGCAGACGGGACGCGAAGGAAGCGGAGGCCTCCCTCATGGCATCGCAACTGGTCCCTGAGCCCGCTCCGGATGCCGGTCCGATCGAGGACGACCGGCTGCGGCTGCTCTTCACCTGCTGCCACCCGGCCCTTGCCCTGGAGAACCGCGTGGCGCTCACCCTGCGGCTGCTCGGCGGACTGAGCGTCGCGGAGATCGCCCACGCGTTCCTGGTGCCGGAGCGGACGATGGAGCAGCGGATCACCCGTGCGAAGGCCAAGATCCGGCAGGCGCACATCCCCTACCGGGTGCCTGCGTCCGCCGACCTGCCGGGCCGGGTGGCGGGTGTGCTGGCGGTGCTCTACCTCGTGTTCAACGAGGGCTACCTCCCCTCCGGCATGGTCTCCCGTACGGCGGGGCCTGATGCTGCTGCGCCGGTGGCGGTCAAGTCGGAACTGTCGGCGGAGGCGATCCGGCTGACCCGGGTGGTAGCCGGTCTCCTCCCGGAGGCACCCGAGGTGCTCGGCCTGCTGGCGCTGATGCTGCTCACCCAGTCCCGATCGGCGGCACGCGTTGTCGACGGCGTACTCGTGACGCTCGACGAGCAGGACCGGGCGTTGTGGGACGCCGAGCTGATCGACGAAGGACATGCGCTGGTGCGTCGCTGCCTGGCGATCGGTCGGCCGGGGCCGTACCAGCTGCAGGCGGCGATCCAGGCCGTGCACTGCGACGCCGTCGACGTGTCGATGACGGACTGGTCGCAGATCGTCGCGCTCTACGACCAGCTGCGGGTCGTGGCTCCCGGCCCGGTGGTGGACCTCAACCGGGCTGTCGCCGTCGCAGAACTGGCCGGTGCATCGGTCGGGCTGGACCTCGTGACGCCGCTGGCTGACGCGCTGGACGGCTACCACGCCTTCCACGCGACCCGCGCAGACCTGCTCCGACGGATCGGGCGCATCCCGGAGGCACTGGCGGCGTACGACCGGGCGATCTCGCTGGCCGGCAATCCTGCCGAGATCGCCTGGCTGACCCGCCGACGCGACTCGCTCTGATCTGGAAGGCTGCCGCCATGTCCGTGTCTGCTCGCGATGTTGCGTCGGTCGCTGTCGGCGCCGCGCTCGGCAAAGCCTCCGCCGTCGCCGTACGCCGGGTGGCCCCAGGCTCCTCGACCCGCCTGCTCGCCCTGACCCTGGTGCCCGTTGCGCTGATCTATCCAGCCGCCCGGCGCTCCGCTGCGGGGTCTGGCGGAGCGGTGCTGCGCGAGGCCGGTGGCGTGCTCGCTATGGGTGCCGTGGTCGCCGCCGCCCGTCGTACGACGCAGCCCGAGGTGGTCACAGCTGCCGGGTGGCTGGCCCATGCCGCCTTTGATGCGGTGCACGACGCGGGGCCGGCATCGCGCCTGCCGGGTTGGTACCCGGCACTCTGCGCCGGGTACGACGCGGGCGTCGCTGCGGACCTGCTGGCTCGCCATTGACGAGACGCGGCGTTCTGCAGGCGTGCGGATCTGCCGGGTTCCGCTCACCGCGGCTTGGGGGGTCGGCTACCAGTCCCGGAAGGCGTCGGTGCCGCTTGCGAGCGCTTCCCGGGCACGGGCGAACTGTCTTCCGTGGCGCTGCTCGGCTGCCGAAACGGCCGCGTCGAGCGCGAGGAAAAGCTCGTCCCGCTCCTCTGTCTCGATGAACGGGTTGCGGCCCGCGTCTAGGCGGTTGAACTCTTGCGCGAACCCTCGGCCCAGTTCAGACAGCTGCTCCGATGCAGATACCTCGTCGAACGTGGACAGTGCGGCGATCACTGCGCGCCGCGTTGCGTGGTACTGGGCGACGGCCTTCCGATAGCGGGCGGCACTGATGTGTTCCCGACCGTCCCAGCCCCGCAACGGGTTGTCTCGATTCTCCTCCACCCATTCAGGCTTACGGGGACTGCGGATCTCAACGAACGTACCGTTCGCGATTTCGGGCTTCCACGCCTTTCGCATCGCCGTCGCGTAGTCGGCCGGAGTGCTGTAGAGCCCGAGCATTTCCAGGGCAGGCAGATGCTCGATCGTGACGGCGTCGGCTCGCGTCATGCCGAACAGGTCGTAAATGAACAGGGTGCGGAGCCGGGACATCTGCTCCAGTGCGGAAGCCTCCGCAAGCGTTCCGAGGTCGCCAGCCAGCGACAGATGCGAGACGTTCGGGAAGGACTGGGCGAGGTCGGCACAGTTCAGGGACTCGATGTCGTTGACCTTGAGCCGCCAGACCTCAGGCATTGGAGCGGGCTGGTCCAGCAGGGAGGTCAGGTCACTTGCTGGCAGAGAAATGGACCTGGTGTCGCGATCGGACTGGCCGACATCCCACCGTCGCTGAAGCTCAAGTTGCTCGCCTAGGCGCCAGCCTGATGCGAACGAGTTGGACATCCCATCGAGAAGGAGCGGCGCTGAGCCCAGAACCTTGTAGTTGCGTGGCAACAGCCAGTCGTAATTGCAGTGCGACGGCTGGTTTCGGTGAGCGTGGTGCGTCAGGCGTAGGGGCCGGAGATCTCCGAGGTCACCGACCTTTGCTGGTTCAGGCCCGGACCAATCAAGCTCGAGAACCGCGGCTTGGCCCGTGGCACCCCAGGTGCGGCCCAGTCCGGTGATCTGCGCGGCGGTCCATGCGTCCAGCGCATCGGAGTGACTCGCGACAATGTCACCGACCGCGATGGGTCGCGGCGGGCCTTCTACGCTCTGGGCGGTCACGGACTGATCGTAGGTGTCGGATCCCGCCAATCAACCGCATCTGCCGCGCGACGAGGGCGGATTATCGACTCCGGGCGACATCCCAGGCCTGGGTCTAGGCTCCTTGACGTGACCAGGCCGCGGACAACAGACATAGTCACCTTCGTCGTCTGGTTTGCGATCGCCATGGCAATCGCATCCGCGTTGGACGCACGCCACGTTCACCCAGCAGAACACCTGTGGAGTTGGGCGCTCTTAGCGCTAGCCACGGTTGGCATTTACCTGCTCGTCCGCCTGGCTGTTCGACAAGTTCTGCGCCCTGCGGATTCATCGGACTGAATTGCTCGTGCCTGGCGAGCGAAGCCCATCCGGCCGGATCTGTCGCACATAGCGTGGTTCTCCGAGCAGACGTCCCAGCCGAAATGGTCCTGCAGCCGGCGCGGTGAACCGATAGTTCCGTGTGCTCGAAGGAACACACTTCCGGCTCGACTTCACGTGGACGTGCCGGGCCCTCACGGAACGAGGAGAAAGTGTGTCCGCTCAGGCACACGAGCGGCGCTCACCTGCTCTCATGAGCGCACCGCGGTGAACCAGTTGTCGTCAGCGGACGAGTTCCCACGTCGTACGCCGTCCGTCGGGATCCTCGAGGACGCCGCCGGCCAGAGCGGCCTGCACCAGTCGGCGTACCTCCGGCTCGTCCTCGGGAGGGCACGTGACCGACAGGTCGACGACCAGCGCTCCGCCGCGTTCGACGACGCGCGTCTGGTGCGGCCAGCGGCAGTCGCCGTCGTGCGACCACGTGCCACACAGGGCGACGGTGATCGCGCCGCCGGGTGCGCGTGTGTCTCCCGCCGCATCGAGCCGGATTCGATGGACGAGGCGAAGTTCCATGGGCACAGTGTGCCCATGCGCTACCGCGACCAGCCCACCGCCGAAGTCACCCGCCGCCTCTCCTGTACGCCGGAAGCCGCGTGGGCCGTCGTCACCGACATCGAGCTGCCGCTCGCGCACTCCCCCGAGCTGCGCAAGGTCCAGTGGATCGAGGGTGACGGCGTGGCCGTCGGCAACATCTTCCGCGGCGACAACGAGACCTCCGGCCTCGGTGGCTGGAGCACCGACTGCGTCGTCAGCGACGTCGAGCCGGGCCGCCGCTGGACCTGGGCGGTGCGCGGGCGCGGCGGTGTCATGGCGACGTGGGGCTTCGAGGTGGACCCGACCAGCGACGGCGGCAGCATCGTGCGCCAGTGGGGCCGGATGGGCCCCGACCCGTCGGGCCTGAGCATCTTCATCGCCCAGCACCCCGACAAGGAGTCGCGCATCATCGAGGGTCGGCTCCAGCAGTGGCGCGAGGGCATGGAGGCGAACCTCGACGAGGTCGCCCGACGTACCGCCTGAGGCGTCAGCCCTCTACGGGCACGTAGGCGTACCAGCCGCCGCCCGGTGGCAGGGCAGGTAGTCGGGCACGCACTGGTGGCAGCTCCTCCCGGATCGACGGCTCGAACTGCCCCTTCCAGAAGACGAGGAAGGTTTCAGCGCGCGACTTCGACGCGAAGAGCTCCCAGAAGCCAGCACCTTCGGGGTCCATCGAGCGCAGCAGCGCCTCCCATTGGTCCGGGGTGACGAGCACGGTCACGGTCTGACCGGGTTCGTCCTCGCTGGGAGCCACGAGCACCTCAAGGCGGCCCGGTGCCACCTCGGTGACGGCACCCTCGCGCGCGAGCACGTCGATCAGCTGCGCCCACTGCGCAGCGCGGGGAGGCACAGCTCTCGCATGCCGCTGCCACTCACCCCGGCGCCGCGACCAGGTGCTTTGCGCAGCGCGCTCGACCTCGCGCGCAGCCAAGGGCGCGTACGCCGACGGCTCGGCGTACCCGGACAGGGCGCGCCACTGCGCGTCGGCGGAGACCCTGGCGCGGTCGGCGATCTCCGGCTCTCCGTCCGGCCTGATCACGAAGTCGACCTCGACCTCGGCGCCATAGGACCCCGACACGAGACGGCCGCCGGTCACCACGACATCGCGGCCAAAGCCGCTGTAGCGGTCGATGCCGTCATCGGCCCGCCCGTACGGATCGTCGGGATCGATGCCCGTCGGCTCCGGATTGCTCAGGATCCGCAGCAGCTCCGCGGCGTACGCCTCATCGTCCACAGAGCCATCATGCTCACAGAGGAAAGGGCCGTCAGCCGATCCCCAGCACCGACATCATCTGGGCGGCCATCTTCGACTCACCGAGCGCGTTGGGGTGCACGATCACCGGGTTGTTGCCGAAGAGCGCCGGCTCGACCCAGCGCACGCCCGACGCCTTGCAGGCGTCGTGACCGTTGGAGACGGCGTTGAGGTTCACGTACGTCGAGCCGGTCGCCGCCGCGGCACGGCGGATCGCGTCGTTGAGCGCGGCCTGGATCCCGCGGACGTAGGCGACGTCGCCGGCGGCAACGGGCATCTTGGAGTAGCAGCCAACGGTCGCCGGCATGATCCACGGGTAGCCCATGATCGCGACGCGGGCGTTCGGTGCCTTGGCGTGCGTGGCCTGCAGCGCGTTGACGAGCGACGGGTACGTGACGTTGTTGATCGTGTCGACGAACGACGTGCCGTACTTCGTCTGGCACGGGTTGCCCTTGCCGAGCGTCGAGATGCCGGCCGCGCCACACTTGGCGATCGTGTTGATGAAGACGCCGCTGTCGTTGCCGCCGATGGTCATCGTGATCAGGTTCGTGGTCGCGTCGACGGCGTCGAGCTGCGGCGGGACGTTGCCGTACTGGGCACCCGCGAAGTCCTTGGTCTGCGCGGCGCCGCACGTGACGTCCTTGAACGCGTAACCCGTCGCGGCGGCGATCACGTGCGGGTAGTTGCGCACGGAGCGGGCGCAGTTCAGCGGCGCCGAGAGGTCCAGGGGCAGGACTCCGGAGGCAGCGCTGTAGGAGTCGCCCAGGGCGACGTAGCGGACGGTGGCGGCGTCGGCGGAGAGACCTCCGGCCGGGACGACGGCGACCGCGGCTGCGGATGCCAGACCGGCGACAACTGTGATGACGCGACGGAACACGCGAGAACTCCCTCAGCTCGATGACTTCAGAGGTGAAACGAGTGAACGCCGGATCCGTGACGATCACCACTCGGTCCCGTCACGATCGGCGCTGAGAGTCGTTGCATCACCATGCGTCGTTCGCTCGCCCTCACCGCTGCTGCCCTCACCGTCTCGGCCGCCACGATCCTGGCCCCGGCGCCCACGACGTACGGCTCGACCGGCGCGACGAGCGGGGCTGTCCCCGCGTGCTCCGGCACCCACTGGATCTCCGCCTGGTACGCCGCACCCGGCGACGCGCTCCTCTCCCAGCCGCCGGTCGAGCAGACCCTGCGGATCCAGGTCCGCCCGCTCGCGAGCGGCACCTCGGCGCGGTTCCGGCTGTCGAACCGCTTCGGCATGGGACCGGTGACGTTCGGTCACGCCACCGTCGGCCTGCAGGCGACCGGGGCCGCGATCCAGGCGGGGACGCTGCACACGGTGACCTTCGGTGGCTCCCCGAAGGTGACGGTGCCCCAGGGCCAGGACATCGTCAGCGACCCGGTGCCGATCACCGTCAAGCGCTTCCAGCGCCTCCTGGTCAGCGTCCACGTCGTCGGCTCCCCCGGCCCCGCGACGCAGCACGGCATCTCCGAGCAGACGACGTGGCAGACCGCGCCGCTGACCGGCAACCACACGGCGCAGCTCGGCGCCCAGGGCTTCTTCGCGACGCCGCTGCTCAAGGCGGCGCCGACGCTGCCCCAGTCGATCCCGTACCTGACCGGCGTGGACGTCACGGCCCCGAAGGCCACCGGCGCCGTCGTCACGATGGGTGACTCGATCACGGACGGCACCGAGGCGGAGGTCGTGCCGTTCCTGCTGTCGAAGGACAACATCGACCAGTTCGTCAGCTACCCCGACCAGCTCGCCAACCGGATCTCCTCCGCCGGCCTGCCGTTCTCGGTCGCCAACGCCGCCATCTCCGGCAACATGCTGCTCAAGAACAGCCCGATCCCGATCTTCGGCCCCGCGGGCCTCTCGCGCTTCGGTCTCGACGCCCTCGACCGCAGCGGGGCCACGACGGTGATCCTGCTCGAGGGCACCAACGACATCGGCATGTACGGCGCGTCCCGCGACGCCATGGTGGCCGGCTACACGCAGGCGATCGAGGCGGCGCACGCGCGCGGACTGCGGATCCTGATCGGCACGCTCACGCCGATGGCGGGCACGCTGCAGCCGCCGTTCTACGGTGCGCTCGCCGAGCCCACCCGCGTCGCGATCAACGCGTGGATCCGCGGTCAGAAGCTCGCGGACGGGATCGTCGACTTCGACAAGGCTGTGCGTGACCCCGCACAGCCGGCCCGCATCCTCCCGGCGTACGACGGCGGCGACCACCTGCACTTCAGCGCCGCCGGCTACAAGGCAATGGCAGCTGCCGTGCCGCTGGCGTCGCTCAAGCGCGCCACCTGCTGAGGCTCAGTCGCGGATCGCCTTCGCGACGCTGAGCAGGCTGGTGACCCAGTCGCGGTCCGGAGCAGGATCTGCGGCGACACCCGCGTTGATCCGGGCAAGGACACGTACGACGACCCAGGCCTTCGCGCGGTCCTCGTCGAGCCCGGCCCCGTCGACGAGCGCGAAGAACCGGTCGCGCAGATCGGCCCGGAACCCCGGCGCACGGACGTCCGCGCGATGCCAGAGCATCGGCGCGAGCTCGAAGTGCGGGTCACCCGACAGCGGCTTCGGGGAGATCGCCCGCCAGTCGCCGTCGTTGTCCTCAAGGACGTTGCCCGCGTGCAGGTCGGAGTGGACCAGCACGCCGTCGGTCGCCTCGTCGCGGGCCAGGTCGCGCGCGAGTGACGCGGCCTCCGCGACCAGACGGGGCGGCATCGGCAGCCCCCTGGCGCTGGCGAGCTGGGTGGCCCAGCCGGCCGTGATCGCGGAGAGGAGGGTGAGCTGCGGCGGCGCCGGCACGTGCAGCCGCCCGTAGAGCTCTGCCACCGCGTCGCACGCGTCGAGACCGGGAAGCGAGTCCAGGCTGGACGGCGCCAACCGCTCCAGCAGCGTCGCGCGGCGATGTGGATCGGCCTTCAGCAGACGTACTGCGCCGCGTCCGTGCCAGTGCTGCAGTGCCAACGCTTCGTGCTCCACGTGGGGATGCTGCGGACTGACCTTGAGCACGGCCGCCGTCCGGTCGGCCATCCGCACCGGCACCACGACCGCGGCCTGCGCCGGCATCGGCTCGCCGCCCGTCTTCAGCTCCCACTCGTCGAGGAGGTCGGCAACGACCTTCGGCAGAGCTGTCACCCGTCGACCCGCCGCTGCGCGCAGGCGACCAGCGCGGCCACGTCGAGCCCGTAGCTCTCCCCGGCGTACGTCGCGAGGTGCCCCGCACCGCGCTCGACCAGGCGTCGCGCGCCAACCGGCTTGCCGCGCTCGGCGTGGGTGAGCCCGACGCAGAGCTGCGCCAGCCCCTGCCACAGGTCGCGTTCGCTCTCCGGGCACGCCTTCCAGCGCGCCTCGAGCACCTCGTGCGCACTGAACGGACGTCCCTCCCCCAGGAGCCGCCGTGCCTCCGCGATCGTCTCGTACGGCGGCAGCGGCTCCTCGCTGACCGGCTCGACGCCCTCCGCGCCGTACGGCAGCGGGCGGCCGAGCGCGTCGCGCGGGCGCGCCTGCTTCGGTCGTCCGGCGTCGTCGCGGTCGCGTGCAGTCACGCGCTCAGCATGCCGCAGGCCAGGCTCGCACCCGACCTCGGCGTACGACGGCGGGCGACCGCTCCCACCGCGCGCCCTGCCCACTCCGCGGATCTACTACCGGGTCTTCGGTGCTGACGTCAGCGCGAGCGCGGCCGTCGTCAGCTTGCGGACCACCAGGACGGCGAGAGTCGCGGAGACCACGGACAGGGCTGTGGAGACCACGTTGACTGCGTTGTACGTCGCGAAGGTCGCGTCCGCGCTGAACGCCATCCGGATCACAGCGTTGCCGACGAGGTTGTTGGCGATCCACAGAGCCCACCACCAGCCGAGCAGCCCGCTCCAGCGAACGCTGTAGGCCCGGCCCAGGTCACCCATGTTCTGCACCGGCATCACGAGGCTGGCGAAGGGGATGAACCAGGATCCGATGTGCCATCCCGGGCTACGGCGAAGGGCAAGCGGGTCGGCCGACCTCGCCAGACGGACCTGCCAGAGGCACCACACCACGATCGTCGCGATGTAGATCGGGGTCGTGACAAGGCCGGCCACGATCTCTACCGCGTCGTACCACCCGGGCGTCACGGTCATCGACGCACCGGCGTACGGCTCGTGGCCGACGCCCCACACGTAGATGACGAGGACCGGCAGGTTCAGCAGCGCGTTGATCGTGAGCAGGATCCACAACGACGTGGCCAGCACGGAGAACCCGGAGCTGAGCGAAGGCTGCGCCGGAGCCTGGCTCGCGTGCCACTGCACCCCGTCCCACCAGCGCGGCTGGCCGGGGACCTCCGGGTCGTCGTACCAGCCGGCGGGCGGCGAGGCAGCGGCGTACGGCGAAGGATTCTCGTCACTCATGCGGGCGATTGTCGCGTGCTTCCGCCCGTCCCGCGCAGGGAATGACGGACTACTTGCTCTTCTTCTCCGCCGGCTGCGTGGTGGACAGGGCTGCGACGAAGGCCTCCTGGGGCACCTCGACACGGCCGACCATCTTCATCCGCTTCTTGCCTTCCTTCTGCTTCTCGAGCAGCTTGCGCTTGCGGCTGATGTCGCCGCCGTAGCACTTGGCAAGGACGTCCTTGCGGATGGCGCGGATGGTCTCGCGGGCGATCACGCGGGCGCCGATGGCGGCCTGGATCGGCACCTCGAACTGCTGGCGCGGGATGAGGTCCTTCAGCTTGCCGGCCATCATCAGGCCGTAGGAGTACGCCGCGTCCTTGTGCACGATCGCGGAGAACGCGTCGACCGGCTCGCCCTGGAGCAGGATGTCGACCTTGACCAGGTCGGAGGCCTGCTCGCCGGAGAGCTCGTAGTTGAGCGAGGCGTAGCCCTTGGTCTTGGACTTGAGCTGGTCGAAGAAGTCGAAGGCGATCTCGCCCATCGGCAGCGTGTAGCGCATCTCGACGCGGTCCTCGGAGAGGTAGTCCATGCCGAGGAGCGTGCCGCGCTTCTGCTGGCACAGCTCCATGATCGTGCCGATGTAGTCGGACGGCGCGAGCACCGTCGCCTTCACGATCGGCTCGCGGACCTCGGCGATCTTGCCGTCGGGGTACTCGCTCGGGTTGGTCACGACGATCTCGCGACCATCGTCGAGGACGACCTGGTAGACGACGTTGGGCGCGGTCGAGATCAGGTCGAGGTTGAACTCGCGCTCCAGGCGCTCACGCGTGATCTCCATGTGGAGCAGACCGAGGAAGCCACAGCGGAAACCGAAGCCCAGGGCGCCGGAGGTCTCCGGCTCGAAGGTCAGCGCGGCGTCGTTGAGCTGGAGCTTCTCCAGCGCCTCACGCAGAGTCGGGTAGTCGTCGCCGTCGATCGGGTAGAGACCCGCGAAGACCATCGGCGTCGGGTGCTCGTAGCCGCCGAGCGCCTCCAGGGCCGGCCGACCGTTGACGGTGACCGTGTCACCGACGCGCGACTGGCGCACGTCCTTCACGCCCGTGATCAGGTAGCCGGTCTCACCGACGCCGAGCGAGGCGCACTTCATCGGCTCGGGGCTGATGACGCCGATCTCCAGCATCTCGTGGAGCGCGTTGGTCGACATCATCTTGATCTTGTCGCGGTGCGTGAGGTGACCGTCGAAGACACGGACGTACGTCACCACGCCGCGGTAGGTGTCGTAGACGGAGTCGAAGATGAGGGCACGGGCCGGAGCGTCCGGGTCGCCGACCGGCGCCGGGACCTGCTTGACGACCTCGTTGAGGAGCGCCTCGACGCCTAGACCAGTCTTGGCGGAGGTGAGCAGCACGTCCTCGGGCTCGCAGCCGACGAGGTTGGCCAGCTCGAGCGCGTACTTCTCGACGTTCGCCGAGGGCAGGTCGATCTTGTTGAGCACCGGGATGATCGTGAGGTCCGCGCCCATGGCGAGGTAGAGGTTGGCGAGCGTCTGCGCCTCGATGCCCTGCGCGGCGTCGACGAGCAGGATCGCGGCCTCGCATGCCTGGAGCGAGCGGGAGACCTCGTAGGTGAAGTCCACGTGGCCCGGCGTGTCGATCATGTTGAGGATGTACGTGCCCGGCTCGGCGCCCTGCTCGTTGTCGGCCTTGACCGTCCACGGCAGGCGCACGGCCTGGGACTTGATGGTGATGCCGCGCTCGCGCTCGATATCCATGCGGTCGAGGTACTGCGCCTTGGCCTCGCGCTCACCCACGACACCGGTCAGCTGGAGCATGCGGTCGGCGAGGGTCGACTTGCCGTGGTCGATGTGCGCGATGATGCAGAAGTTGCGAATGATCGACGGGTCGGTCGTGCCGGGCTGCGGTGCGGTGCTCACAACGGGCCATTCTCCCATGCGTGGAGCGCGCCGCTTGCCATCCAGCTTGGGGTGTGCGGCACGATGTGCCCCCATGACCGTCCCCCCGCTCCGTCTGCCGCAGGCGCGCCGCATCAGCTGGCCGTTCCTGCCGCCGGAGATGCGGTCGGCGATCGAGGGCCACTGCGGGTCGCCGGTCGTCTCCGAGGAGGCGTGCGAGCTCGGCTTCACGCCGGGGTTCGCCGCGCTGCTGACCTGCGCCAACGGGTCACAGCACTTCGTCAAGGCAGCCTCCGCGAAGGCACAGCGTGGGTCGGCGATGTCCTACCGCGCCGAGATCGCCGTGCTGCGCTGCCTCCACCCGGACGTGCCGGCACCCGGCCTGCTGTGGTCCATCGACAGCGACTGGGTCGCCCTCTCCACCCAGTACGCCGGCGGGCGGGCGCCGGCACTGCCCTGGCGGGCCGCTGAGCTCGACGCCTGCCTCGATGCCCTGGAGTCGGCCGCTGCGCTGCTGACGCCGTCGCCGGTCGCGGCGGGGCCGGTGGAGGACGAGTTCGCCGCCTGGCCGTCGTACTGGACGGCAGTGCTGCCGCGCCCGCACCTGGACGATGCCGCGGCGCTGGCTGCGGGCTTCGCCGGGCACTGCGCCGGCGAGACGCTCGTCCACGGCGACGTCCGCGCGGACAACCTGCTGATCCTCGACACCGCGGACGGCACCCGCGCGGAGGTGCTCGACTGGACCTGGCCGGCGGAGGGCGCGGACTGGCTGGACACGGTCACGCTGCTGGCGCTGGCCCGTGCCCAGGGCGCCTCGGGTGTGGACGAGCTGCTGGCGACGCGCGCGCTGACCCGCGACGTACCGGCTGAGGCGATCGACAGCTGGCTGGCGCTGCTGGCCGGCTACTTCCTCAAGTCCTCGGACGACCCGGTGCCGCCCGCTGCCCCGCACCTGCGCGGACACCAGCGCGTTGCGGGCGAGGCGTTCTGGGACTGGCTCGCCGCACGCCGCGACTGGCTCTGACCCGTTTTTGCAGGTCGGACGCACGCTGGTAATCTTTGCGGTCGCGTGTTCACGTCGGGCCTCTCCCCTCTCACCCCACGAGTGGCCAGGGATCGAGCGCCGTACCAAACACCCGTTTTCACAGTCTTTCGAAGGACGTTTTCATGGCGAACATCAAGTCGCAGATCAAGCGCAACAAGCAGAACGAGGTTGCTCGCGAGCGCAACAAGGCCGTCAAGACCGGTCTGAAGTCCGCGATCCGCAAGTTCCGCGAGGCCGCTGCCGCCGGTAACAAGGACGCCGCTCTCGACGCCGCCAAGGTCGCGCTGAAGAAGCTCGACAAGGCTGCCTCCAAGGGCGTCATCCACAAGAACCAGGCTGCGAACCGCAAGTCCTCCATCGCCAAGCAGGCCGCTCAGCTCTGAGCCCCTCAGCGATAGCGAACGCCGGTCCTTCGGGGCCGGCGTTCTGCATTTCCGGGAGTGCGGCCCACCTGCGGTCTGCGCCACGCCGTCACCCGCTCGCTGGATCGGCTTCGGCCGCGACCACCTGCGTGGTCACCCGCTCCGGGGCGAAGGCCCGAAGCCGACACGCTCGGGGCTGACGGCCCGGCTCCGACCACCCGCCACGCCTCGACGTCCTGCTTCCGAGGGCGGCGGGGAGTCGCACGTGCGCATCGACACGCGGATGAGGCAGCCCGAGGCGGCGCGTCGTCTCACAGGTGCGACTCGCCGCATTGCGATGCGGGGCCCGCCGCCCTCGTGCGGGGCTGCCCTGACCGGACCGGATCAGCGGGCGTCGCGGAGACCGGCGATGGTGAGCACCAGCCGCTCCAGCGTGTACGACGCGTCGGAGGCTGCGCCCTTGATGTCGGCGTCGGCCTGGGCGACCGCGCGGATGGCAGCAGCCAGACCCGCGGGCGACCACGAACGAGCCTGCTCGCGAATGGTGCGCAGCTTCCACGGAGGTACGCCGACCTCGCGGGCGAGATCGGCC
This sequence comes from Nocardioides jejuensis, assembly GCF_004337475.1. Classification (GTDB taxonomy): domain Bacteria; phylum Actinomycetota; class Actinomycetes; order Propionibacteriales; family Nocardioidaceae; genus Nocardioides; species Nocardioides jejuensis. The sequence goes on from NZ_SJZJ01000012.1 coordinate 69,572, forward strand.
TCACGCATGCCGCGCGGGGCGCCGACGAACTTGGCCAGGCCGCGTACGCCACCGGCGAAGGCCGAGGTGACGAGGACTGCGGGCGTGCCACCGTCCAGCGCCCAGCGCAGCTCCTCGAGCGCGGCTGCCCGGCGACCGTAGAGCGCGGCGTCGGCGACCGCGAAGGACTTCGCCTCGGCCCGACCGCCGAAGTAGCGCTTCACCTTCTCGATGGTGAGCGGCTCACCCGGGAAGTCGTTGGCGAGCTGGTGCGCAGCCGCCGAGAGCGAGCGCAGGTCCTGACCGACGGCGGTGACGAGGAAGCCAGCGGCCTCGGAATCCATGCGGGCGCCGGAGACCCGCGCCTCGGAGACCGCGAAGCCGACGAACTCGGACGGCTTCAGCGCAGCCGACTTCACCTCGGTGACCGTGGTGATCTTGCGGAGCTTGGTCAGGACGCCGGAGCCCTTCTGACCACCGGAGTGGACCAGCACCAGCGCCACGTCATCGACGGGGTTCGTGCAGTAGTCGAGCAGGCCGGCAACCGACTCCTCGGGCAGGTCCTCGAGCTGGCGCACGACGATGCAGCGCACCGCGGAGAAGAGCGACGGCGCGGCCAGCTCGCCGAGCGTGGCCAGGGTCAGGTCGCCGCCGCGGGCCTCGGAGAACTCAGCCTCGGCATCCTGCGACCTCACCGACTGGCGAGCCGTCTGCACCGTGCGCTCGTTGAGGAACTCCTCGGGCCCGGTCACCAGCGTGACGCGGCCCAGCACCTGCGGTCCGGACATGAGGCAAACCCTAGCGGCGCGTACTGACAGCGAGCCCGCCGCCCGGCCGCGCGACCACGACGATGTCGCCGTCCTGATCCGTACGCCGCACGTCCATGCCCGCCGCCGCGAGCGCGGCCATCAGGTCGGCCGCCGGATGCCCGTAGTCGTTGTCAGCACCGACGGAGACCAGGGCCAGCCGGGCCCCGAGCGAGGTGAGCCAGTCGGTCTCCTGGTAGCGACTGCCGTGATGGGGCACCTTCAGCACGTCCACCCGCAGTCCGGGCAGCGTCCGCTCGAGCACGCGCTGCGCCTCCGGCTCCACATCACCCGGCAGCAGGATCCGTACGCCGGCCACCTCGGCGAGCAGCACCACCGAGGCGTTGTTGGGGCCACTCCCCTCGTCCGCCGCCGTCCCGTGCCGCTCGACCCCCGGCACGGGGCCGAGCACCTGCAGCGTCACCGCTCCGATGTGCAGCGTCTGACGGTAGAGCGCAACGCGCGCCTTCCCGGCCGCCAGGCGCTGCACCATCGCGACCCGCTCCGCGGGCTCCCCGAGACCGGTGACCTCCACCGCGGCGACCTGCCGACCGGCGTACACCCCGGAGAGGCCGTCGACGTGGTCGGCGTGGAAGTGGCTGAGCACAACGAGCGGCACCCGGCGTACGTCGAGCCGGTCGAGGCAGCGGTCCATCAGGACCGGATCCGGACCGGCATCGACGACGACAGCTGTGCCCGCGCCGGCGTTGAGAACAAGACCGTCACCCTGACCGACGTCACACATCGTCATTACCCAGCCGTCGGGTGGCCAGCCCGGGGTCGGGCGCGGCACGAGCATGACCACCACGAGACCGGCGGAGAAGACGAGCGTCGGCCCGCGCCGTGCGAGGAGCGGGCCGGTCAGCATGCCGCCGACCACGCACACCACCGTCAGCAGCACCAGCGCAACGGGTCCGGCTCCCCAGTCAAGGGCAGGCGTCGCCAGGCCAGCGGTCGACCGCGCGATCGCGATGATCGCCGCTCCGCAGCCTGCTGCGATCCAGCCCACCGCGATGCCGAGCGGATGCGACACCAGCATGAGCAGGCCGCCGAGGAGGCCGGCGATCGTGGCCGGGGCGACGAACGGCTCAGCCAGCAGGTTGGCCAGCACGGCGACGAGACTGACCTGGCCCGAGATGGCGGCCACCAGCGGCGTGCAGGTGAGCTGCGCTGCCGCCGGGACCGCGAGGGCGGCCGCGAGCCAGTGCGGCATCCAGCGCGACAGCGCCTTCGTCCAGCCGGGTGCGATCAGCAGGATCCCCGCCGTGGCGAGCACGGACAGCGCGAACCCGACCTGCACCGCGAGCCACGGCTGCACGAGCAGGAGCACGAAGACAGCCAGACCCAGCGCGCGTGGACCCCGGTCACGCCCACCGCTGCCGAAACCGAGCAGCGCCACCGCACCCATCGCCGCTGCGCGCACGACGCTGGGCTCGGTGCGTGCGACGAGGACGAACCCGACGATGCCCAGCACCGCGAGCACGACCTGCCACCGGCCCCGGACACCGACGCCACGACCAACCAGGAGCAGGAACCCGACGATCAACGTGAGGTTCGTGCCCGAGACGGCGGTCAGGTGGGTGAGGCCCGCGGTCCGGAAGTCGGCCTGCACCTGCTCCGGGAGCCCGGCATCATCACCGTCGACGAGGGCTGGGACGAGGTCACGCTGCGGGGCCGCCCGCCCTGCCACGGCCTCCCGTACGCCGCCGCGCAGCACCGCCGCCGCCCGCCAGAGCGGACCCGGTGGCTCGACCTGCCCCGGGCTCCCGCGCGGCGTGAAGACGGCCGCGGTCTCCGGATCGGAGGAGGTGCACAGCCGGCCGGTCGTCGTGATGCTCGACCCGAGCTCGACGGAGTGCCAGGACTCGTCCGCCACGACCAGCACATGGGCTCGCAGCCGCGCCGCACCCGCTCCGTGGTGCACCTCGACCAGCGTCGCAGCGAACCGCACGCCACCGCCGAACCGCTGCACCAGCGGCACCGGGTCCGACGTCACCGTCAGGCGCACGTCGACTGCGGCGCGCTGCGCCGCCAGGGCAGGCACCGGTCCGGCCGACGTCTCCTCGGCGCGGAGGGCGGCGCTGCCCGCGGTCGCCGAGGCGACCACCGCCCAGACGACGAGCGTCAGCCGGAGTGCGGGCCGATGCCATCCGAGCCAGACCCCAGCCGCCAGCAGGCCACCACCCACACCAAGCGCGGCAGACGCCGGCATCGCCAGCACGAGAAGGGCACCCGCCCATGCCGCCGCTCCGAGCGCCGGCCCTCGCAGGTCGCGGGTCGGCTGGTCAGGCGCCGGCTCCATCAGACGGTGGCGTGGGGCGCGATCTCCGCGAGCGTTGCCTCACCGATCCCACTGACGTCGAGCAACTGGTCGACGCTGGCGAAGGCACCGTGCTCCTCGCGGTAGGTCACGATCGCCGCGGCAGTCACCGGCCCGACACCTGGCAGCTCCTCGAGCTGCGACTCCGAGGCCGTGTTGAGGTTGACCGTGCCCGAGCTGTCCACGCCGGCTCCACCCGCGCCATCCGCAGCGGAGGCGCCCGCTGCTGCCCCTGGAGCCGGACCGACACCGACGAGGATCTGCTCGCCGTCGACCAGCAGCCGCGCCAGATTGATGGCGCCCAGATCGACACCGTGCCGTGCCCCACCGGCCGCCTTGACCGCATCGATCACCCGCGCGCCGGGCGAGAGCACCACGATGCCGGGGCGCCGCACCTTGCCAGCGACGTGCACGACGACCTGGGACGGAGCTGCGCTCGCCCCCGCAGCCGGAGACGCGCCCGCCGAGCCGCCCACAACGACCGGCGTGGCGAGGTCGCCGGCGACAGGTACAGCCATCGGCAGCTCCTGCGGCTGGGCCCGCAAGGTCAGCCATGCGACCAGCCCGACGCCCAGAGCGAGCAGCACCGCCACCACGGCGATCGCGCCTGGTGTCAGGAGGCCCGGCGGAAGCCGCGCAGAGACCGCAGGAAAGCGTCGCGAGGCGTGTCGGCCGGGCTCACGCAGCACCGCCACCGCGACAGCATCGGCACCATCGCCGACAGGCGGCTCCGGCTCCCCCGCCGCCGACTCGGAACGCGCCGCCGACTTCTCCGCACGCACGCGCGCAGACTCGGCCGCGGCACGCTCCCCCGTCAGCTCGGCACGCAGCAGCGCCAGGCGCTGCGCCAGTGCTTCGTCGTACGACTCCCGAGATCCCATGCACGGGACGCTAGGCAGCGACGCGGCCGGCGCCAACCGGCGTACGACCGACCTGTGGAGAAGCTCAGCGAGCCGGGACGACGACCGCGGCGATCATGCCGGGGCCGACGTGGGCGCCGAGCACGGCCCCGAGCTCGCCTACCCGGACGTCGTCAGCCAGCTGATCACCCAGCCGGTGTGCGATCTTGTCCGCCAGCGCCTTGGCCCGGTCGGGGCTCGCGAGGTGCCCGACGGTGACGTGCACGTGCACCTCCTCGCCCAGGGACGCAGCGTGCGACACCGCGAGCTCCTCGACGCGCGCCAGCGCCTTGCCCGCCGTACGCACCTTCTCGAACGACTCGATCTTGCCGTCCTGCAGGCGCAGCAGCGGCTTGACCGACAGGGCGCCGCCCAGGATCGCGCCGACGGCGCTCACCCGACCGCCGCGACGGAGGTACTCGAGGGTGTCGACGTAGAAGATCGTCTGCGAGCCCGCGATGCTCCGCTTCGCGGCGTTGACGGCCTTGCGCACCGAGCCGCCATCGGCCACTACCTCGGCAGCCGCTCGCACCGCGTAACCCAGCGCGAACGCCGACTGCTCGCTGTCGAAGACGGTGACCTTGATGCCCTTGGCCGATGCCTCGCGCGCGGCGAGACGGGCCGACTCGACCGTGCCGCTCAGCTCCGCGGAGAGGTGGATCGACAGGATCTCGGTCGCTCCGGCGGCTGCTGCCTTCTCGTACGCCTCGAGGAACGTCGACGGGTTGGGCCGCGAGGTCGAGACCGGCGTCCACTCCTTCAGCGCCGTGGCGACCATGTCGGGAGTCGCCATGCCGTCGTCGTAGACAGTGGCACCGATGATCACCTGCACGGGCACGACGACGACGCCGAGCTCCGAGGCCTCGGACGCCGTCAGCGACGCCGTCGAGTCGGTCACCAGCGCGATGCGCCGCTCCTCACGAGTGCCCATGGCCAGACGATAGACCCGGCGTCAGCCCGCGACGATGTTGACGAGCTTCGGCGCGCGGACGATCACCTTGCGGACCGTCTTGCCCTCGAGAGCCCGCTGCACCGCCGGGTCGGCCAGGGCCGCAGCCTCCAGGTCGGCCTCGGAGATCGACGGGGACACCTCGAGGCGGCCACGGACCTTGCCCTGGATCTGGACCACGGCGGTCACCGTGTCGTCGACCAGCAGCGCCTCGTCCACCGTGGGCCAGGCGGCCTGGGCGACCGACGGCGCGTGACCGAGCAGCTCCCACATCTCCTCCGCGGCGTACGGCGTGACGAGGGAGAGCAGGATCGCGACGGCCTCGACGGCCTCGCGGACGGCAGCATCCGCGCCGCCGATCGACGGGTTGTCGATCGCCTTGCGGGTGGCGTTGACGAGCTCCATCGTGCGCGCCACGACGACGTTGAAGCGGTGGCGCTCCAGCAGGTCCGCGCACTCGTGGATGGTCTTGTGCGTGACGCGACGCAGCGCGACGTCCCCGCTCGCCGGGTCGATGCCCGGCGACGAGGTCACGTCGCCAGCCAGGCGCCAGGCCCGCTTGATGAACTTCAGCGACGCCTCGGGCGACACGTCGGCCCAGTCGATGTTGTCCTCCGGCGGGGAGGCGAAGACGAGCGTCAGGCGCACCGCGTCGACACCGAACTTCTCGATCTGCTCACCGAGGTTGATGCCGTTGCCGAGGGACTTCGACATCTTCTTGCCGTTGTTGATCACCTTGCCCTGCGAGAGGTACGACGAGAACGGCTCGTCCCAGGTGATCAGGCCCATGTCGCGCAGCGCCTTGGTGAAGAACCGCGAGTAGAGCAGGTGGAGCACCGCGTGCTCGTCGCCACCGAGGTAGAAGTCGACCGGGCCCCACGCCTCGGCGAGCGCCGGGTCGAAGGCCTGCGTGTCGTCGTTCGGCGAGAGGTAGCGGAAGAAGTACCACGACGAGTCGACGAAGGTGTCCATCGTGTCGGTGTCGCGCTGGGCCGGTCCACCACAGGTCGGGCAGGCGACGTTGACCCACTCGGTCGCACCACCGAGGGGCGAGGTGCCCTTCGGCTTCAGCGCCGCCCCCGACAGCTCCGGCAGCACGACGGGCAGCTGGTCCTCGGGGACCGCGACCTCGCCGTCGACCGGGCAGTGGATGATCGGGATCGGGGCGCCCCAGTAGCGCTGGCGCGACAGCAGCCAGTCGCGGAGGCGGTAGTTGATCGTGCCCTCACCGTGGCCGCTGGCCTCGATCTTCGCGATCGCGGACGAGATCTCCGCCGCCTTGTCGTACGCCGCGTCCTCGTCGTACACGGAGACGACTGGGAGGCCGAACTTCTCCGCGAACTCGCGGTCGCGCTCGTCGTGGGCCGGGACGGCCATGATCGCGCCGGTGCCGTAGTCGGCGAGCACGTAGTCGGAGGCCCACACCGGGATCTGCGCGCCGGTCAGCGGGTTGGTAGCCGTGACGCCCAGGTCGACGCCGGTCTTCGGGCGGTCGGTGGCGAGGCGGTCGATGTCGGAGGCCTTCTTGACCTCGTCGAGGTAGGCCTCGAGGGCCGGGCGCTGCGCGTCGGTGACCAGCGAGGCCGCCAGCTTGGCGTCCGCGGCGACGACCATGAAGGTCGCGCCCGGCAGCGTGTCAGGGCGGGTCGTGAAGACCTTGATCGGCTCGTGGCCGGCCACGTCGAAGGAGACGTGTGCACCCTCGGAGCGACCGATCCAGTTGCGCTGCGCGTTCGCGACCTTGGCGATCCAGTTGTCCTGCAGGTCATCGAGGCAGTCGAGGAGCTCCTGCGCGTAGTGCGTGGTCTTGAAGTACCACTGCGTGAGCTCCTTCTTGGTCACCTCGGCGCCGCAACGCTCACAGGTGCCGTCGCCCAGGACCTGCTCGTTGGCGAGCACGGTCTGGTCGTTGGGGCACCAGTTGACCGGGGAGTTCTTGCGGTACGCCAGACCCTGCTCGCGGAACTTCAGGAAGAGCCACTGGGTCCACCGGTAGTACTCCGGGTCGGAGGTGTGCAGGCGACGGTTCCAGTCGAAGGCGAGGCCGTACTTCTTGAACGAGTCGTACTGCGTCTCGATGTTGGCGTAGGTGTAGACCGCTGGGTGCTCGTCGCGCTTGATGGCGGCGTTCTCCGCGGGGAGACCGAAGGAGTCCCAGCCCATCGGGTTGAGCACCTCGAAGCCACGGAACTTCTTGTAGCGCGCGACGACGTCGTGCAGCGCCATCACCTCGGCGTGGCCCATGTGCAGGTCACCCGAGGGGTACGGGAACATCGTCAGCGCGTAGTAGGTCGGCTTCTCCCCCGACAGCGCCACGGCGTCGTCAGCACGGAAGAGATCGAGGGCGTCCCAGCGCTCGAGCCACTTCGCCTGCGTGGCCTCCACGTCGTACGTCGCGACGTCCTGGGTGGACTCGTGGCCGGACGGGTTCTCGGGGCTCTGCACAGGTGTCGACACGACGGGCGATCCTACCGGAGCAGCCCTCTGGCCTCTGCGGCCGCGTGCACCGGTGGCACGCCCGCCTCTTCCGTTTGGACACTTGGGACGAATCGGACGACTTTTCGTCGTACTGGGAAGTAGTGATTGACAGCGGCCGCGGTCTAGACCTTGAGTGTGTCCCAGGTCACGGCGGGGCTTTCTCGGGCTCCCCTCCCTGCCCATTGCTTTGCATCACATGGGGTTTTTCAAAGCGAAGGGGAGAGCATGTTCGATCTGTCTGCAACGGCGCGTCGTTCGACGAGTGCCACGTTCTGGCGGAAGGGGCTGGCCGTGACTGCGGCCGCCACCCTCGCCATTGCGGTTCCTGCGCTGCCGGCTGGAGCTGCCGGCGGTTCCAACGAACCTGGCAGCGCATCCGCCAGCGTTCTCGAGGGCTATCTCGGCACCGTCCCGGTGGCTGGCATGGCCTGGTCGGAGGCATCGCCCTCCACCAATCCCGGTCCCAACCGCAGCCAGCTGAACGCCAGCGCAGCCGGGGCCTTCGTCAAGATCGCGGGGGTCGACGTACCCCTGAGCGACATCATCGACTTCGGCCAGGCCGGAGCGCTCTACTCCGAGTCGACAGCCACCAGTCCGTGGGACAACCACGCGATCTCCGGCGCCCTGTCCAGCGACGGGTCGATCACGCTCGACCGCACCAACGGCGGCTTCTCGCCCGTCACCGTCGATCTGCTGTCGGTGCTGAGGAAGGCCGGCGTCGCCGGTCTCACGAACAGCCTCGTCAACAAGGCCGACCTCCGGCTCGGCATCGGTGGCGCCGAGCTCACCGCGCGCAACGGCGACTACCTCGACCCTGACGGCGTCGGCGGCCCGGGGCGCTACCGCGTCGGCCAGGCCGACCTCGACCTCGGCTCCCCCGCGATCAAGGGTGCCGCCGCCCAGCTGTACGACGCCGCGGGCCGCATGCAGACCTCCGTCGAGGACAAGGTCAACAGCCTGATCGACAGGGCAGCCGTCGCCCGCACGTTCCCCGACGGCACGACGGTCGACGCGAAGGCTCACGCCGACCTGCAGGACAAGATCCTCAAGGCGATCCTGGCCCAGCCGATCACCACGAGGAATCACATCATCACCGTCGATTTCGCGACGGGCGTGATGACCGTGCACCTCGACCAGGCGCTCCACGGCGAGGAGACCGTCGACGGTCCGCTGCTCCCGCCGCAGGACGTCCGGCCCGGTGACCCGACCGGCCTGAACAACCAGAAGCCGAACACCGAGATCGTCGACGACGAGATCTACCCGATGGTCGCCGAGTCGATCCACGACCTGATGGACGAGGTCTACACGATCGCAGCCGGCGTCGTCGTCGGCTCGCTCGACTCCGTCACCGTCGACTGGACCGCCACCAACGCACCCGACGCAACGAACAGCGCCACGACGACGTGGTCGACCTCGTTGCGCGGGACGACCACGAAGGCCCCCGCGTGCACCAGCACGGGCCCCGACGGACCGGCGCTCTGCGATGGCCAGACCGGCGTCGTGAAGGCCACCACCTGGGCAGACCCGCTCGCACCGGCGTACGACTACTGGACGGCAGACAGCGCCGGTCAGCTGTTCCGCCTGGCCGTCGACGACATCAAGACGGGACTCATCACGATCCCCGTCCGCAACGCGCTGGCCCCGTTCTTCGACGTCCTCGCCAAGGTCGTCTCGCTGCAGGTAAACCACCAGGAGTCGGACGCCTGCCACCTGCCCGACGGCAGCACCGGCGTGAGCAGGCTCCGCATCTCCGCGCTGAGCCTGGCGATCCTGCGCTCGCAGCACGTCGCGACGATCAACCTCGGCAACGCCGGCAGCAAGGTCGACGCCTGTACGCCGGAGGCGTCGGCGAACATCGTCGAGATCGCCTCGGGTCCGCGCAGCCTCGCGGACGCGGGCTACTCCGAGGCGACGTCGCCGGGCAACCCGGGACCCAACCGCGGCGGCGCCAACGTCGGCGTACTCGGCAACCGCACGGTCAACCTGGGTGGTGCCGACGTCCCGCTGAACCAGTTCATCGACTTCGGCCAGCTGGCGACCCTGCTCTCGGAGTCGACCGCAACCACCCCCGAGGACGCACGTGCCGTCACTGGTCTGGCGGGTGCTGACGGAGCGGTGTCGCTGGACAACGTCAACGGCTCCACGTCGAACCCGGCATCGATCGACCTGCTGTCCATCGTGCGCAAGGCGGGCATCAGCGGACTCACCGACCAGGCCGTCGACCAGCTCCTCCTGAAGGTCGGCGTCAGCGGATCGGAACTGCAGGCCGTCAAGGGCAAGATCCTCGACCCCGACGGCGTCGGCGGCCTCGGTCGCTACCGCGTCGGCCAGGCAGATCTGTTCCTGCACTCGCCGCTCGTCCAGGGCGCGGCTCCGACGATCTACGACGGTGCCGGGCAGATCGACCGCGCGGTCGAGAAGACCCTGAACCCGCTGCTCAGCCTGACCAACCTGACCAACGCCCTCCCGGGCGGCACCAAGGTCACGGCACGGGTCCGGTCGAACATGCAGGACCAGATCTTCAAGGCGATCGTGGCCCAGCCGCTGACCACGAAGAACCACGTCCTCACGGTCGACTTCTCGACCGGCAAGGTCACGGTGCACCTCGACCAGGCCCTGCACGGCGAGGAGACGGTCGACGGCCCGCTGCTCGCACCGGAGGTCAACCGCCCGGGTGACCCGACGGGTCTCAACGCGCAGAAGCCGAACACCGAGCTGGTCGATGACGAGATCTACCCGATGATCGCCGAGACGGTCCACGACCTGATGGAGGAGGTCTACACCGTCGTGATGAAGGCGGTGGACGGTGCCCTCGCCAGCGTGACCGTCGACCTCACCGCGACGCTCAACCCGCTATCGGGCCAGAGCGCGACGGCGAAGTGGAGCGTCAACCTGATGGGCCAGCCCACCGCCCCGACGTGCACCGGTGTCGGGACCACCAGCGGGCTGCTCTGCACGACGCTCGCAGCGGCCATCGTGGTGGCCAACCCGATCGTCACGAAGCTCGTCGCCCCGCTGCGGGACTTCGTGCTCAGCGACGCCGGCCACCAGGTCTTCGCCCTGGCGGTCGACGACATCAAGACGGGACTCATCACGATCCCCGTCCGCAACGCGCTGGCCCCGTTCTTCGACGTCCTCGCCAAGGTCGTCTCGCTGCAGGTAAACCACCAGGAGTCGGACGCCTGCCACCTGCCCGACGGCAGCACCGGCGTGAGCAGGCTCCGCATCTCCGCGCTGAGCCTGGCGATCCTGCGCTCGCAGCACGTCGCGACGATCAACCTCGGCAACGCCGGCAGCAAGGTCGACGCCTGTACGCCGGAGGCGTCGGCGAACATCGTCGAGATCGCCTCGGGTCCGCGCAGCCTCGCGGACGCGGGCTACTCCGAGGCGACGTCGCCGGGCAACCCGGGACCCAACCGCGGCGGCGCCAACGTCGGCGTACTCGGCAACCGCACGGTCAACCTGGGTGGTGCCGACGTCCCGCTGAACCAGTTCATCGACTTCGGCCAGCTGGCGACCCTGCTCTCGGAGTCGACCGCAACCACCCCCGAGGACGCACGTG
>NZ_SJZJ01000013.1 GCF_004337475.1 Nocardioides jejuensis
CCTCCGGACTCCGGAGGGGCGCTTCGTCGTTCGTGCGGCGGGCGGTCCGGGTCAGGGACGACCGAGCGAGCGGATCGTCCAGCCGGCCTCGCGGTACGCGTCGATGTCCAGGCAGTTGCGCCCGTCGATCATCCGCTTGCCGGCCACGACCTCGCCCAGCTTGGCGGGGTCGACGGCGCGGTACTCGAGCCACTCGGTGAGGTGCATGACGAGATCGGCCTCGGCGCAGGCCTCCTCGATCGTGTCCGCGTAGGAGAGGTCCGGGTACTTCGTGCGGGCCGGCTCGATCGCCTCGACGTCGTGCACGGTGACGTGCACGCCGAGCTCGTGCAGCGTGTGCGCCACCTCGAGGGCGGGGCTGTCGCGGATGTCGTCGCTGTTCGGCTTGAACGCTGCGCCCAGGATCGCGATCCGCTTGCCCGGCAGTCGGCCGCCGAGCTCCTTGCGGGCGATCTTGATGACGCGCTTGCGGCGGCGCAGGTTGATCCGGTCGATCTCGTGCAGGAACCGCAGGGCGTCCTTGACCCCGAGCTCCTCGGCGCGGGCGGTGAAGGCCCGGATGTCCTTCGGGAGACAGCCGCCACCGAAGCCGAGGCCGGCGTTCAGGAACTTGCGGCCGATCCGCTCGTCGTAGCCGATCGCATCGGCGAGCGTGACGACGTTGGCGCCCGTGACGTCACACAGCTCGGCCATGGCGTTGATGAAGGAGATCTTGGTGGCCAGGAAGCTGTTGGCCGCCACCTTCACCAGCTCGGCCGTCGGGAAGTCGGTGACGACCACGGGGCAGCCGCCGTCGATGGCCGTGGAGTACACCTCGCGCAGGGTCGCCTCCGCGCGCTCGGACCGTACGCCGAAGACGAGGCGGTCGGGCTCCAGGGTGTCCTTGACCGCGAAGCCCTCGCGGAGGAACTCGGGGTTCCAGGCCAGCTCGACCTGGTCGCCCGCGGGTGACTGCGACTGCAGGATCTCCTGGAGCCGCTCGGCGGTGCCGACCGGGACGGTCGACTTGCCGACCACCAGCGCTGGACCGGTCAGGTGAGCGGCGAGGGACGTGACGGCGGCCTCGACGTACGTGAGGTCGGCGCCGTGGCCGTCGGCGCGCTGTGGGGTGCCGACGCAGACGAAGTGCACGTCGCCGAACGCAGCGGCCTCGGCGATGTCGGCGGAGAACCGCAGGCGCCCTGATTCGACCTGCTCGACAAGCAGCTCGGGCAGCCCGGGCTCGAAGAAGGGGAGGACGCCGCGCTCGAGAGCGCTGCGGCGGGTCGGGTCGATCTCGATGCCCAGCACCTCGAAGCCGAGGGCGGCCATGCACGCGGCGTGGGTGGCACCGAGGTAGCCACAGCCGATGACGGTGATCTTCACGTGTTCGACGGTAGGCATCGGGTCTTCGCGGTCGGGTCCGTGGGGCAACGAGACGGCGACGGCAACGTGAACCCTCCGTCGCTGCTCGCCGTTCCGGTAGCCTCCGGACCCATGACAGGTGTCGGAGCGCGCGTGTGATGCGGTGGTCGCGCAAGCGGCGGCCGCCCGTCCTGTCGGTCGTCGTGCCGGTCTACAACGTCGAACCGTGGCTGGAGGCCTGCCTCGACAGCATCCTGGGGCAGAAGGTCCGCGACATCGAGGTCATCCTCGTCGACGACGGTTCGACGGACGGCTCGCTGGCGATCGCCGAGCGTCGCGCCGCCCGCGACGACCGGGTCGTCGTCCACCGTCACCGGGCGAACGCCGGCCTCAGTGCTGCCCGCAACACCGGTGTCACGCTGGCCACCGCGCCGTACCTGACCTTCGTGGACTCCGACGACACGCTTCCGCGCGACGCGTGGAGCGGTGCGCTGGCGACGCTCGGCGAGACCGGGTCGGACTTCGCGGTGGGCAAGGCGGTCCGGGTGGCGACCGACCGACGGTTCGTCACTCCGCTCATGGAGCGCAACCACACGGTCGCCCGGCTCGGCGTACACATCGACGACGCGCCCCTGCTCCTCGCGGACGTCTTCGCCTGGAACAAGGTCTTCCGGCGCAGCTTCTGGGACGCCGCCGACCTCTCCTTCCCGCCCGGGCTCCTCTACGAGGACCAGCCGGCGATGACGCGCGCCTTCCTCGCGGCGCGTTCCTTCGACGTGCTCACCGACGAGGTCTACGAGTGGGCGGTGCGTGACGCCGCGGACTCGATCTCGCAGCGACGCGGCGAGCTGCGCAACGTGGTCGACCGGCGCGAGACCAAGCTGACCAGTCTCCGTGCGGTGCAGGAGCACGGCTCGCCCGTCGTCCTGTCGGTCTTCCTCCGCGAGATCCTGCCGATCGACATGTGGGAGCACTTCCGGGCAGCAGCCGCGGCGACCGACGAGTACCGCGAGGTGCTCCGGGACATGCAGCAGCAGATCTGGAACGACGACACCGTGCCGTTCGCGCACACGACCGTGCCTGCGCCCCAGCGGGTCATGGGCGCACTCGTGGATCAGGGACGCTGGGACGACCTGGCTGCGTTGATCGCGCACATCGACGGTCTGGAGGGCGGCGTGCCCCGCGCGGTCGTCGAGGGTCGTGAGGAGGTCGTCCTCCCGTTCCGGGACGACCCGGCCATGCCGGCTGACGCCTACGCGGTGCAGGCGGTCGCTGGCTGATCGCCAGACGGGTGACGCTCAGTCAGACATAACGCTCGAGGATGCTCGACTCGGCGAGACGGGAGAGTCCCTCGCGCACACTGCGCGCGCGGAGCTCGCCCACGCCCTCGACGGCCTGCAGGTCGTCGATGCCGGCGCCCAGGAGCTTCTGCAGGGTGCCGAAGTGGTCGATGAGGCGGTCGACGACCGCGGCAGGCAGGCGCGGGACCTTGGCCAGCAGGCGGAAGCCGCGCGGGGTCACCGCGCCGTCGAGGTGCTCAGCCGAGCCGAGGCCGAGCGCCTTGGCAACGGCGGCCGGGTCGACGAGCTCGCTCGCGTCGAGGTGCTCGAGGCGGAGCAGGAGCTCCTCGGGGGTCTTCGCCTTGCGGCCGCCGGGCAGGTAGTCGCGGATGACCAGCTCGCGCTCGGCGTCGACGCCGGTGATCAGCTCTTCGAGCTGCAGCGTCAGCAGGCGGCCGTCGGTGCCCAGCTCGAGGACGTAGTCCTCGATCTCGCGGGCGATGCGGGTGACCATCTCGAGCCGCTGGGCGACCACGGCGACGTCGCGGACCGTCACGAGGTCCTCGATCTCGAGCGCCGACAGGGTCGAGGAGACCTCGTCGAGGCGCATCTTGTAGCGCTCGAGCGTGGCCAGGGCCTGGTTGGCGCGCGTCAGGATGCGGCCGGAGTCCTCGAGGACGTGCCGCGTCTCGCCGACGTACGCCGCGATGATCTGCATCGACTGCGACACGGAGATGACCGGGAAGCCGGTCTGTCGGGCGACACGGTCGGCCGTGCGGTGACGGGTGCCGGTCTCCTCGGACGGGATCGTGTGGTCGGGCATGAGGTGGACCGCGGCCTTGTGGATCCGGGTCAGCTCGCCGTCGACGATGATCGCGCCGTCCATCTTGGCGAGCTCGCGCAGGCCGGTCGCGGTGAACGGGACGTCGAGCTGGAAGCCGCCCGTCGCGATGCCCTCGACGGTCTTGTCGTAACCCAGGACGACGAGCGCTCCGGTGCGGCCGCGGAGGATGCGCTCGAGCGCATCGCGCAGGGGAGTGCCCGGTGCAATGGACGCGAGTGTCGCCCGCAGGCGCTCGGTCTCTTCGGAACGCTCGATCGCGGCCACTGCTGTCATCCCGTCTGGTCTGTCGACAACTGCCCGAATCGTAGCGGTGCAGCGGTCACCCGGCCTCGTCATTTGTCGAGGCAGCGGCTACGTGGACGGCGCGGCCCTGCAGGTCGAGCAGCCGCATCACGGCGGCGATGTCCGGGACGTCCATCACCTTCATCCCGTCGACCATCCGGACCCGGCCGGGCGACGGGTTGCCGTTGCTCCGGTCGACGGGGACCAGGGCGTACTTGAAGCCCAGCCGGGCCGCCTCCGCGAGGCGCTGCGGCAGGTCGCGGACCTTGCGCAGCTCTCCGGCCAGGCCGAGCTCGCCGATCGCGATCGTCGCGGTCGGAGCGGGTCGCGAGTAGTGCGCGGAGGCGATGCTGATCGCGATCGCGAGGTCGGTCGACGGGTCGGTCAGCTTGGCGCCGCCGATGGTCGAGCAGAAGACGTCGTGGTTGTGGAGCCGCAGCCCGCCGTGCTGGGCGAGAACGGCAAGCACCATCGCCACGCGGGAGGAGTCCAGCCCCGACGTCGTACGCCGCGGCTTGTCGCCCGGCGCGACCGTCACCAGTGACTGGACCTCGGCCAGCAGCGGCCGGCGCCCCTCCATGGTCACGGCGACGCAGGTGCCGGGCACCTGCTGCGCGTGGTTCTCCACGAAGAGGCCGGTCGGGTCGGAAACGGCCGTGATGCCGTCGGAGCCGAGGTCGAAACAGCCGACCTCGTCGACCGGGCCGAACCGGTTCTTCATTGCGCGGAGCATGCGGAACCGGCTGTTGCGGTCACCCTCGAAGTGGAGCACCACGTCGACGACGTGCTCGAGCACCCGGGGACCGGCGATGGTGCCGTCCTTGGTGACGTGGCCGACGACGACGGTGGTGATGTTGCGGGTCTTGGCGACGCGGACCAGCGCCGCGGTGACCTCCTTGACCTGCGTGACGCCGCCCGGGACTCCGTCGAGGTCGGCGACGTTGACCGTCTGCACGGAGTCGACCACGAGCAGCTCGGGCTTGACCGCCTCGATGTGGCCGAGCAGCGCAGCGAGATCGGTCTCGGCCGCCAGGTAGAGCTCGTCGACGATGGCCCCGGTGCGGTCGGCGCGCATCCGCACCTGGGCCGCGGACTCCTCGCCGGAGACGTAGAGCGTGCGGCGGCCAGAGCGGGCGGTCTGAGCGGCGACCTCGAGCAGCAGGGTCGACTTGCCGACGCCGGGCTCGCCGGCGAGCAGGATCGCGGCGCCGGGCACCAGCCCGCCACCGAGGACCCGGTCGAGCTCGGGCACGCCGCTCTCGCGAGCGGTCGTCTGCTCGACCGGAACCTGGCCGATCGGCACTGCGGGGGCGGTGACCGGACCGGCCGTCGTGCGCGCGCCGGAGGGTGCCGCCGCCGACTCGGCGACCGAGCCCCAGGCCTGGCACTCGCCGCAGCGGCCCACCCACTTCGCGGTGGTCCATCCGCACTCGGCGCAGGTGTAGGCGGGGCGCTGGGCCTTCGTCGTCTTCGCAGCCATGTTCGAAACCTTATTCGAACGGTCCGACACAACCATGGCGACACCCTTGGCCCTGTGGAACCCCTTGGCGCCGTGGATCGTCCGGAGCAGGATGGTCCGCATGGACGAACCGCGCAGCATCGTCATCGTCGGAGGCGGCCTCGCCGCAGCGCACGCCGTGGAGTCCCTCCGGGACATGGACTACGCGGGGCGACTCGCGCTGGTGGCCCGCGAGCAGCACCTGCCCTACGAGCGGCCCCCGCTCTCGAAGGGCTATCTGGCCGGCAACGACGACCGCGATGCGCTGTTTCCGCACGACGCCGGCTGGTACCGCGACAACGACGTGACGCTCCGCATCGGCACGGCGGTCACGGATCTCCAGCTGTCCGAGCGCGTTGCCGTGCTCGACGACGGCACGAGCCTGGGCTACGACCGCCTGCTGATCGCGACCGGCGCCTCGCCGCGCACCCTGCAGGTCCCCGGGATCAGCCACGCCGTCACGCTGCGCACGATCGACGACAGCGAGCGCCTCCGTGCGGCGTTCCAGCAGGGCGGACGTCTCGTCGTCATCGGAGCCGGCTGGATCGGTCTGGAGGTCGCAGCCACCGCCCGTCAGGCCGGGATGGAGGTCACCGTCCTCGAGGCTGCGGACCGGCCCCTCGGTGCCGTCTTCGGACCGGTCCTCGCCGACCACCTCGCGCGCGTGCACGCGAAGAACGGCGTGACGATCCACACCGGGGTGAGGATCGAGGCCGTCACCGAGCACGGCGTGGTGACGTCGGACGACACCTTCGAGGCCGACCTCGTGCTGCTGGGGGTCGGTGCCACGCCCACCTCCGGTCTGGCCGAGAGCGCCGGTCTCGCGGTGGACAACGGGATCCTGGTCGACGAGCGCTTGATGAGTTCGGACCCGTACGTCTACGCCGCGGGCGACGTCGCCAACGCGCGCAACACCGTGCTCGGCCAGCACCTCCGCGTGGAGCACTGGGACAACGCGATCCGCCAGGGCAAGCTCGCCGGTCGCACCATGCTCGGCATCGACGACAGCTACGACTGGCTGCCGTACTTCTTCACCGACCAGTTCGACTTCTCGATGGAGTACGTCGGACGCAGCTCCCCCGACGACGAGGTCGTCCTGCGCGGCGATATCGATGGGGGCGCGTTCGTCGCGTGGTGGCTCCGTGACGGCGTCGTCACCGCGGGCATGAACGTCAACGTCTGGGACGTCAACGACGCGATCCGCGCGGCCATCGGCAAACCTGCGACCGAGATCCCGGACCTCGGTTAGTCCGGGGTGCTGTGTAAGCGAGGCCAGTTGGCCTCACTTACACAGCACACGGCATCACCAGGTGCGGTGCCAGAGGTTCACCGCGTAGTCGACCTCGAGCCCGTGGGCGGGCGTCCAGTCGCGGAGGATCGCCTCGGCAACGTCCGCTGCGAACTCGATCCGCACGACCGCTTCCAGGTCCTCCCGCGAGTCGAACGACCACGAGATGTCGAGCGGCGTACGGGTCCAGCCGCGGCCGGACCAGAAGCGCTCGACCGCCAGCGGGTCCACGGTCGGATAGCCCCGCCGGAACCACGCTCCGAACGTCGAGCGCGTCGCGTCGTTGTCGATGACGAACGCCGTCCCGCCCCGCCGCATGACCCGGTCCAGCTCCGCGAGTCCAGGCTCGCAGCCGGGCCCGAAGAAGTAGGCCCAGCGCGCCTGCATGACGTCGACGGAGGCATCAGGCAGCGGGATCGCCTGCGCCGTGCCGCTCAGCAACGACACGTTGGCCAACCGACGGGTCCGTCGCGCGGCGATCGCCAGCAGGTCGGCGTGCGGCTCGACGCCGTACACCTGCGCGGCGGACGAGGCCCAGCGCGGCAGGTGGAAGCCGGTGCCGCAGCCCAGGTCAAGCACGGTCCGGCCGGCCCACGGTGCGAGCGACTCCATCGTCCGCTCGATCACCCGGGTGGGGTCGACGGCGTGGTTCTCGACCTCGTAGGTCGCCGTGTGGTGCCAGATGTTCGGGGACGGGATCGCCCCGGGCACTGTCACCATCCTCGCGGGCAAATCAGATGCGGACGGTGCCGTTCGGCGTCGAGAACTCCACCGCGACGATGCCCGGGGTGCCGTGCGGGGCGACCCAGCGGACCTCGACGTCGTCGAGCGGGTGGTCCTCGGGCTCGCCGAGCCACTCGGAGACGCGGTGCGGGTCGCCGGCGATCTCGAGGCCGGTCAGGGCGAAGTCGGCGGTGCCGCCGGCGCTCGGGTGGTCCTCGGAGGGCGAGAGCCACTGGATGAAGTACGGCAGCTGCGGGTCGTTGGCCAGCTCGCTGATGCCGATCTGCTTCCAGATCAGCTCGTGTCCGTCGGGGCGGTGGCGGTAGCCGTCCTTCGCCTCGCGACCGAGACGGGACTCGACGGACGGGAGGTCGCTGACCGCGACGACCCAGCCGAGCCAGCCGCCGCCGAGCGCGGTGCGGGCCTTGACGGCCTGGCCGAACGGCGCCTTGTCGGACGCCGGGTGCTCGAGCGCGCCCACGACCTCGAGGTAGGTGTCGTCGGCCAGCGGCAGGATGTAGTTGCACGTGCCGAAGCGGGGGTGGATACCTCCGTCGACGATCTCCGTGCCGAGCAGCTTGCCGAGACGCTCAGCCGTGGCCTTGAGGCCGTCGGGTCCTGCGGCGTACGAAACGTGGTCGAGGCGCATGGCGGCATTGTTAACCCGAGACGAGGCGCACACGAAAACCGGGGTCGATATCTCTCGACGTCGAGAGGTTTCCCGAAGGCGTCAGCGCGGGTCGGCGGGGTGGAGCGCGAGCGCGGAACGCGACCGCACGTGCGCCTCGCAGCGCCGCTTCAGCTCGGCGTACCCCTGCTCGCCCATGAGGGCGGTGAGCTCGGGCGCGGAGGTCACGTAGACCGGCTCCATGGCGACGTGCGCCTCGGTGTTGCCGGAGCAGTACCAGTCGAGGTCGTGGCCGCCCGGGCCCCAGCCGCGGCGGTCGTACTCGCCGATCCCGACCTCGGTGTACGACGTCCCGTCGATCCGCTCGACCTCGCGGAAGGTACGCCGGATCGGCAGCTGCCAGCAGACGTCCGGCTTGGTCTCGATGTAGCTGATGCCCTGCGCGATCGCGAGGCCGTGGAGGGCGCAGCCCGCGCCGCCGGCGAAGCCGGGGCGGTTGGAGAAGACGCATGCGGACTGGCCGTCGACCACGTGGGCGCGGGTCTTGCGCTCGCCGTCGTCGTCCTTCTCGACCCAGTCCTTGCGCTTCACGGTGCGACCGGGGTGGAACTGCCACGACTCCGGTGTGAGCTGGTCGACGAAGCCGGCGACGCGGTTCTCGTCGTCCTTGTCGCTGAAGTGCGCGCCGAGCGTGCAGCAGCCGACGTCGGGGGAGTGCTTGTAGATGCCGGCGCAGCCGGAGCCGAAGATGCACGTCCAGCTGGACGTGAGCCAGGTCAGGTCGCAGCGGAAGATCTCGGTCTCGTCGTGGGGGTTGACGAACTCGACGTACGCGCGGGGGAAATCAAGGGGGACCTCAGGCACCGGCACACAGTAGTCGCCCCTGACCGGGAGTCCGTACCGGTAGTTTGGACGCATGCGGCTGGGCGTCCTCGACATCGGTTCCAACACGGGCCACCTCCTGGTGGTCGACGCGCACGGTGGCGCGGCCCCGCTCCCGGCGTTCTCCTACAAGGAGCCGCTGCGTCTTGCCGAGCACCTCGACGAGTCCGGTGCGGTCAGCGAGGCGGGGATCCTCGCCCTGAAGTCCTTCTGCGCCTCGGCCCTCGAGGTCGCGGAGGACAAGGGCTGCGAGGAGATGTTGGCGTTCGCGACCTCGGCGGTCAGGGACGCGACCAACTCCGACGACGTGCTCGCCCGCGTCCAGGCCCAGACCGGCGTCAACCTCGAGGTCCTGCCCGGCGAGGACGAGGCACGCCTGACCTTCCTCGCCGTACGCCGCTGGTTCGGCTGGTCGGCCGGCCGCCTGGCCGTCTTCGACATCGGCGGTGGCTCGCTCGAGATCGCCGGCGGCAAGGACGAGGCGCCCGACATCGCCTGGTCGCTTCCGCTCGGCGCCGCGCGTCTGGCACGCAACCACTTCGCCGACGGCCCGATCGACGACGCGTCGCTGAAGAAGCTGCGCCGCAAGATCCGCGCCGACATCGCCAAGGACGCCGGCCATCTGCTGCGCTACGGCGCCCCGGACCGTGCGGCGGCGACCTCCAAGACGTTCCGCTCGCTGGCCAGGATCTGTGGCGCAGCACCGTCGGGCGACGGGCCGCTGGTGCCGCGCGCGCTTCCGGCCGCTGAACTGGCCGAGTGGATCCCCAAGCTGGTCGGCATGGGCCACGACGAGCTCGCGCTGCTGCCGGGCGTCTCCGAGAGTCGCACGCACCAGATCCTCCCCGGCGCCCTGGTGGCCGAGGCAGTCATGGACATCTTCGATCTGTCGCAGCTCGAGATCTGCCCCTGGGCACTTCGCGAGGGCGTCATCCTCGAGCGCTTCGACCACCTGGGCTTCGTCCACCACTGACATGGCCGGGTTCGGGGGAGTCGTCGGCCTGAGCACCGCCTCGGTCTACCCCGAGTCGACCAGCCACGCCTTCGCCTACGCCAGGCGGCTCGGCTACGACGCGGTCGAGGTGATGGTCGGCATCGACGCGATCTCGCGTGACGCCGCGGCCCTGCGCGCCCTTTCGGAGCGCCACGAGGTGCCGGTCTGTGCTGTCCACGCACCCTGCCTCCTCGTGACGCAACGCGTCTGGGGCACCGAGCCGTGGGGCAAGCTCGAACGCTCTGCCGAGCTGGCGCACGACCTCGGCGCCGACGTGGTCGTCGTCCATCCGCCGTTTCGCTGGCAACGCGACTACGCCCGTGGCTTCGTCGAGGGCATCGCTTCGCTCGAACGCACCACGGGCATCGCCTTCGCGGTCGAGAACATGTATCCGTGGCGTGCCTCGACCCGCCGCGGCATGGAGATCTACCAGCCCGGCTGGGACCCCTCCGAGGAGTCCTATGCCAACACCACGATCGATCTCTCGCACGCCGCCACCGCGCAGGTCGATGCGCTCGAGATGGCCCAGCGCCTCGGCCCTCGCCTGCGCCATCTCCACCTGACCGACGGTCTCGGGTCGCCCAAGGACGAGCACCTCGTCCCGGGCCGCGGCACCCAGCCGGCCAAGGAGCTCCTGCGCCACCTCGCGGCCACCGGCTTCGGCGGGCACGTCGTGCTCGAGATCAACACCCGCCGGTCGGGCACGGCGAAGCAGCGCGACGCCGACCTGGCCGAGTCGCTCGCCTTCGCGCGGGAGCACCTCGGCGTCGGCTGACAGGAGTAGCGTCGCCAGCATGGGCGACGCGGTGCGGGTCTCCGGTCTGACGGTCGTGCGCGGCGGGCACGAGGTCTTGCGCGGGCTCGACTTCACGCTGCGTTCCGGCGAGGTCACGGGCCTGCTCGGCCCGTCCGGCTGCGGCAAGTCCACCCTGATGCGAACGCTGGTCGGCGTCCAGGCAGGGGTGCGGGGCGCGGTGGAGGTGCTCGGTGAGCCGGCGGGCGCGGCCACCCTCCGCCGGCGGATCGGCTACCAGACCCAGGCCGTCAGCGTGTACGACGACCTGTCGGTGCGCGAGAACCTTCGCTTCTTCGCCCGGGTGCTCGGCGTGGGTGCTGACCGGGTCGAGCAGGTGCTGGAGACGACCGGTCTGGTGCCCCAGGCGGATGCCGTGGTGGGTGCGCTCAGCGGTGGTCAGCGCAGCCGCGCCAGCCTCGCCGTCGCCCTGCTCGGCGACCCCGACCTGCTCGTCCTCGACGAGCCCACCGTGGGGCTCGACCCGGTCCTGCGCCAGGAGCTGTGGACGACGTTCCACGCGATCGCCGCACGCGGCGCAGCGGTGCTGGTCTCCAGCCACGTCATGGACGAGGCGGAGCGCTGCGAGCGCCTGCTGCTCATGCGCGAAGGGCTGCTCATCGCCGACGGCACCCCGGCGGCCATCAAGGCGTCGGCCGGCGCGCGCGACATCGAGGGTGCCTTCCTCGCCCTGGTCCGCGGAGGTGCGGCATGAACCTCGCCCAGCGCACGACCCACGGATCGACCGACCACGTCGGCATCACCCTCGCGATCGCCGCGCGCGTCCTGACCCAGCTGCGCCGCGACCACCGGACGCTCGCGATCATGATCGTGCTGCCCTGCCTGCTGATGACGCTGCTGTGGTGGATGTTCTCCGCGCCGGCCTACGCGCCGCCGTACGGGCTCGGGATGTTCGACCGGGTCGCGCCGGCCCTCCTGGCGATCTTCCCGTTCATCGTGATGTTCCTGGTGACCAGCGTGACCACCCTGCGCGAGCGGGGGAGCGGCACGCTCGAACGGCTCCTGGCGATGCCGATGGGCAAGGTCGACTTCCTGGTCGGCTACGCGATCGCCTTCGGCCTGGTGGCAGCCGTGCAGTCACTCGTCGCCGTCGGGCTCAGCGTGGGGCTGCTCGGGCTCGACATCCAGGGGCCGGTCTGGCTGCTCACGGTGGTGGCCGTCGTCGACGCGCTGCTCGGCACGGCGTTCGGGCTCTTCGTCAGTGCCTTCGCGCGCACGGAGTTCCAGGCGGTGCAGTTCATGCCGGCGCTGGTCGTGCCGCAGATCCTCCTCTGCGGGCTCTTCGTCTCGCGTGACCACCTGCCGACCGTGCTTGGCCACGTCAGCGACGTCCTCCCGCTCTCGTACGCCGTCGACGCGATGACCCAGGTCCGCGACAGCGTCGACACCGGCCCGGTCTGGGGCGACCTCGGGGTGATCGCGGCGTACGTCGTGGTCGGCCTGGCGCTCGGAGCGGCGACCCTGCGTCGGCGTACGGACTAGGGCATGCCCAACCGAGCCCTGCTGGCCCTGGCCCGCAGCGACCGCGCCCGCGACCTGGCCCTGCAGCTGCCCGCGACGCGGGCGATGGTGCGGCGCTTCGTGCCCGGCGAGACGCGGACTGCGGCCGTGGAGGTCGCGGCAGGCCTCGTCGCCGAGGGGCTGCGGGTGACGCTCGACCGCCTCGGCGAGGACACCACCGAACGGCGGCACGCCCACCGCGTCGAGGCCGAGTACGCCGCACTCCTAGGCGAGCTGGCGCGGCGCGGGCTCGCGCGGCACACCGAGGTCTCCGTCAAGCTCACCGCCCTCGGCCTGCGCCTCCCGGGCGGTGAGGAGATCGCGACGATGCATGCGCGGTCGATCTGCGAGACCGCCCGCACCGCCGGCACCACGGTCACCCTCGACATGGAGGACCACACGGTCACGGCGGCGACCCTGCGGGTGCTCCGTGCGCTGCGCGCCGAGTTCCCGGAGACGGGAGGCGTGCTCCAGGCCTACCTGCGCCGTACGCCGGCGGACTGCCGCACGCTGTCCGGCCCCGGATCCCGGATCCGCCTCTGCAAGGGCGCCTACGACGAGCCCGCCGACGTCGCGTTCGCCAGCCGCCACGAGGTCGACCTCTCCTACGTGGCCTGCCTGCGGACGCTGCTGGCCGGCGAGGGGTATCCGATGGTGGCCACGCACGACCCGCGCATCATCGCGATCGCCCGCCACCTCGCCGAGCGGCACGGTCGGGTGCCCGGCGACCATGAGTTCCAGATGCTCTACGGCGTGAGGCCGGACGAGCAGCGCCGGCTTGCAGCGGAGGGCGAGACGGTGCGCGTCTACCTGCCCTACGGCGAGGAGTGGTGGGGCTACCTCACGCGGCGCTTGGCGGAGCGTCCGGCGAACCTGTCATTCTTTGTACGTTCCCTCCTCTCCAGCTCGTAGAAGAAGCAGGTGCCCCGCATGGCAGGCGATCAGGCAGGCAAGACGGCGTTCATCGGCGTCGGTGTCATGGGCGAGACGATCCTCGCCGGGCTCCTCCGCTCCGGCCGTCCGGTGGGCGACTTCATCGTGGGCGTACGCCGGCAGGAGCGCGGCGACGAGCTGGCCACGAAGTACGGCGTCACCGTCCTGCCGAATCTCGATGCGGCCGCGAGCGCCGACACCGTCGTGCTCGGCATGAAGCCCCAGGACCTCGCCGGCGCGCTCCAGGAGATCGCTCCGGTCCTGCGCCCGGGCCAGCTGCTCGTCTCGCTTGCCGCCGGCATCACGACGGCGTTCATCGAGACCCACGTGCCCGGTGGCGTCGCCGTCGTCCGGGTCATGCCCAACACGCCGGCGCTCGTCGACGAGGGCATGCACGCGCTGTCGGCGGGCTCGCACTGCGACGAGGCGCACCTCGTCGAGGCCGAGGGCCTGCTCGGAGCGACGGGCAAGGTCGTCCGCATCGCCGAGAAGCTCCAGAACGCCGCCACGGCGGTCAGCGGCTCGGGTCCGGCGTACATCTTCTACGTGGTCGAGGCGATGATCGACGCCGGCGTGATGCTCGGTCTGCCGCGTCCGCTCGCCACGGAGCTGGCCGTCCAGACGCTCTACGGCTCGGCCACGATGCTGCGCGAGACGCAGCAGCACCCGACGATCCTGCGCGAGCAGGTGACCTCGCCCGGCGGCACGACGGCTGCGGCCCTGCGCTACCTCGAGGACCACAAGGTCAAGGCGGCGTTCCTGTCGGCCATGGAGGCCTGCCGGGACCGCGCGCAGCAGCTCGCCGCCGACTCCTGAGGCACTGTCTGGGGCGGCAAGCGCACGCAAATCAACGCGCCACGCCGATAACCACAGATAATTTTCCGTCACACTCTTCCCCCGAGTCACACGAGCCCCTAATGTTCAGGACACGGGGCACGTGGGTCGCCAGTGGGGAAGCTGGCGGCGTGCGCCCAGAGAAAGCGGTGAGCCATGGCTGCCAACCCGTCTGACATCTCCGAGGTCAAGTTCCTGACCATCGCCGAGGTGGCCACGATGATGCGCGTCTCCAAGATGACCGTCTACCGACTCGTCCATGGTGGGGAGCTTCCGGCGCACCGCGTGGGCCGTTCGTTCCGTGTCCAGGAGAAGGACGTCACCGAGTACATCCAGCGTTCGTTCTACGACGCCGGCTGACCTGCTCGCTGATTCACCGGCACGCCGCCCGCCGCGGCCCCACGTCGTACGACGTGCGGTCTGGCGGGCGGACCCGATTTCGGACCCTGCGGCCGGGCCGATACGCTGGGGCAGGTCGCCCGTGCTGTATCCGCCAGGGCAGACGTCAAGCTCTGGAAAGGTTCCACCGTGGGTTCTGTCATCAAGAAGCGCCGCAAGCGCATGGCCAAGAAGAAGCACCGCAAGCTGCTGAAGAAGACGCGCGTGGCGCGTCGCAAGCTCGGTAAGTGAGCCTGCTGCTTCGATGACGCAGGCCGGCAAGGTCGTGCTCGTCACCGGGGTCTCGCGTGACCTCGGGCGACGTTTTGCGCGCAACCTTGCCGATGACCCTGCGGTAGCGAACGTCATCGGCGTCGACGTCATCCCTCCTGAGGGTGACCTCGGCGCCGTTTCGTTTGTCCGCGCAGACCTGCGCAACCCCGTCGTCGCCAAGCTCCTCGTCCGCGAGCGGGTCGACACCGTCGTGCACATGAGCGTAGTCGCCACGCCAGGCGGCATGGGCTCGCGCGCCTCCATGAAGGAGGCCAACGTGATCGGCACGATGCAGCTGCTCGGTGCCTGCCAGCGCGCCCCCGACGTGCAGCGCGTCGTGGTGAAGTCGACGACGACGGTCTACGGCGCGAGCCACCGTGACCCGGCGATGTTCACCGAGGAGATGGGCCCCAAGCGCATGCCGCGCTCGGGCTACTCCCGCGACGCACTCGAGATCGAGGGCTACGTGCGCGGCTTCGCCCGGCGCCGTCCCGACGTCCACGTCGCGATGCTGCGCGCTGCCAACGTCATCGGCCCCGGCGTCGACAGCCCGATCGCGCAGTACTTCCGCCTGCCGGTCGTCCCGACCGTGCTCGGCTACGACCCGCGCCTGCAGTTCCTGCACGAGGCCGATCTGATGGGCGCGCTCCGCCACGCGGTGCTCACCGATGCCAGCGGCACCTTCAACCTCGCCGGCGACGGGGTCCTGCTTCTCTCCCAGGCGATCCGTCGACTCGGACGCGCAGGCCTTCCCGTGCCGTCGTTCGCGCTCTCCGCAGTTGGATCCGCGATCCGGGGCGTCGGCCGGTCCGAGTTCGCGACGGAGCTCGTGCACTTCCTGACCTACGGCCGGGGCGTCGACACGACGCGGCTGCACGAGGAGTTCGGCTACCGGCCGCGCTACTCGACCGAAGAGGCGTTCTGCGACTTCGCACGGTCGGTCGACATGCCGCCCGGCGTCCCTGGCCTGGCTGTCGCCGAGCCGGCGCTGGCCTCTCTCGAGCGGGCACTGACCCGCTCGGCGGTGCCGACGTCTGCTCCCACTGCTGCTCCCACGGGAGGTGAGCTGGATGGATGACGCCGACATCATCCCGATCGGCACCCACGGCGCCGCGGGTCGCGGCACCGGGCGCAACCCGTCCAAGGCGGCACGTGACCTGCTTGGTGGGGGACGCCGCCGCCCGCCTGCTCCGCGCTCGCCGGAGGATGCCGACGTACGCCCGCTGAAGGTGCCGGACCCGGAAGAAGTCCCCGTCGTGCCGGATGCGCCGATCCTGGCCGCACCCGAGGGCCCGGGCGCCGCGCCCGAGACGACCGGCGGTGGCTCGAAGCGTCCTGGCATTCCCCTCACCGAGATCGTCGAGGCGCTCACGCACGCCGCGATGGAGGTCTTCGGCGACGACTGGGAGCGCAAGCTCGCCCACTTCATCGCCTTCCTGCGCCGCCGGATCACGGGTGAGTTCGAGGTCGACGACTACGGCTTCGACCCGGAGCTCACCGAGCGGCTCCTGATGACCGCCGCGCGACCGCTCGCTGAGAAGTGGTTCCGCGTCGAGGTGCGCGGTGTCGAGAACATCCCGAAGACCGGCGGCGCACTGATCGTCTCCAACCACTCGGGCACGGTCCCTGTGGACGCCCTGATGACGATGTTCCAGGTCCACGAGCGGACCGGGCGTCACCTGCGCCCGCTCGGTGCCGACCTGGTCTTCCGGCTTCCCTTCGTCAGCACCGTCGCCCGCCGCGGCGGCGTGACCCTGGCCTGTCAGGAGGACGCCGAGCGCATGCTCAACGGCGGCGAGCTCGTCGGCGTCTGGCCCGAAGGCTTCAAGGGCATCGGCAAGCCGTTCTCGGAGCGCTACAAGCTGCAGCGCTTCGGCCGTGGCGGCTTCGTCGGCGCGGCGCTGCGCACGAGCGTGCCGATCATCCCGGTCTCGGTCGTCGGCGCGGAGGAGATCTATCCGCTCGTCGGCAACGTGCCGGCGCTGGCGCGTCTCCTCGGCCTGCCGTACGTCCCGATCACGCCGTTCTTCCCGCTCCTCGGCCCGCTCGGCCTGGTGCCGCTTCCGTCGAAGTGGATCATCGAGTTCGGCGAGCCGATCCACACCGAGGCGTACGACGCCAGCGCCGCGGAGGACCCGCTCACCGTCTTCGAGGTGACCGACCGGGTGCGCGAAACGATCCAGCAGACGCTGTACCAGCTGCTGATGCGGCGCCGCTCGATCTTCGGCTGAGCGCCGGTCCGCGTCCGGTGCTTGTGCCTCGGGCCTGCGCTGCGATGTCCCCGGCCCGCGCTGCCAAACTGTCCGACTGACAGTTTGGCTGGGCGTGACACTTCCGGAGTGTCAGGTACGGCGAAAGTGTCACGGTCGGTGAGGTGCAGCCCTTCATCCACAGGTCCGTCGGGCACCGCGTGCATGCGGACGCAGTTCCCCGGACGCTCGCAGCATGACCAAGCCTGACCTTGAAGATCTGATCGTCGCCTCACGGGAACGTCGGCTCGCCGGTGCTGAGCGTCCGGACCAGGACCCTGGACTGGCACGCATTCGCCGCGGTTACTTCCGACCCCACGACGTCGAGCTGACGGCGGAGGATCATCATCAACTGCGGATCGTGAGCACGGCTGCCGCCCGTCGGCCGGGGTTGATCTTCTCCCACGCGTCGGCCGCGGTTCTCTGGGGTGCCCCGCTCCTCACCGCCGACCTGGCGGACGTGCACGCCCTGCAGCCCGGGCGTGCCCGGCGTACGACGGCGGGTGTGCGGGTGCATCCGACGCGGATCCCCGACGATCAGGTGACCGAGCTGCCTTCCGGTCTGCTCGTGTCCTCGCGGGAATGGACCGCGATCCAGGTGGCGGCGATGCTCGAACTGCCCAACGTTCTGCTGCCGCTCGACCATCTGGTTCAGTCGATCGCCCGCGACGCGGGCGCGTGCCAAGCCGCCGTGATCGATGCGCTCCTCGCCGTGATCCCGGCCGGCTCCCGAGGGCGCGCGCGGGCGGAGCGGAACCTGCGGGCGGTCGACGTACGGTCAGGTTCTGCGGGGGAGTCGTTGAGCAGAGGGCAGATGATCCTGCTGGAGGTGCCGATGCCCGATCTTCAGGCGCGGTTCCCCCGGTTCGATGGGCTCGGCGACGACATCGTTGACTTCGACTGGCCTGAGCTCGGGTGCGTCGGCGAGTTCGACGGCAAGGCGAAGTACTTCCGTGAAGAGTTCCAGCAGGGCCGCACCCCGGAGCAGGTCCTCTGGGACGAGAAGGTGCGGGAAGACCGGATCCGTAGCCGAAGGCCTCGTGTCGCGCGCTGGGGATGGGACACAGCGATCTCGCGCCGAAGACTGGCCGCCGTGCTTGCTGCTGCGGGTGTTCGGGCACGACGGACGTGACAGTTTCGCGCTGGCTGACAGTTCCGAACTGTCACATCCGGCCAAAGTGTCAGTCTGACAGTTTGGCAGGGTCCGGGCGAGGCGGTGCCTCAGTGGAGGCCGTTGCCGCCCAAGAGCGGGTCGAGCAGCGGGTCCAGGAGCGGGTCGATCAGGCCGTCGACGGCGTCGGTGAGTGGCTTCGTCACCGGGTTGTTGCCGAGGACGGTGCCGAGCGTGCCCGCGGTGGTCGTCGACGACGGGGACGGCTTGGCCGTGCTCGTCGGCTGCTGCGGGAGCGGCGACTTCGTCGGGGTGCTGCCCAGTGCCGGAAGCTGGTTGAGCAGATCGGTCACCGCGTTGCTCGACGTGGACGGCGTGGCACGAGGAGCCGCGGTGGCCGTCGCGTGCGGTGCCACCGTGGTCGGCGCGATCGACGCTCCGGAGAGCAGGATCGCCGGGACGTCGAGCATGCCGGCGCAGTTGCCGCAGGCGGTGAGCGCCTGCTCGTCGATGCTGAGCAGTGCGTTGACTGCGGCGTCGAAGTCGTCGGCGTACTCCACCGGGACGGCGGACTTCAGGCCGGCGAGGGCGTCGAGGCTCTCGCGCAGGAAGTCGCGCAGGTCGGTGATGGTCGAGATGTCGCCGGACGCGGCGTACTCGCTGAGGAGCGCGTCGGCGGCCTCGCTCGCCTGGGCGACGAAGTCCTCGAGCGAGCTCGGGATCTCGGCGCGGCTGCGCGCGGAGTCGCTGCTGGCGAGGGCCTGGGTCTCGCCCAGCCGGTTGCCGGCGAGGTCCATGATCCGGTTGGCACGCGAGGCGTCGTCGGCACTCAGCGAGGTCTGGGCGCTCTCGATGATCCGCTTGATCGGGTAGAGCGACTCACCCGGCAGCGCGGACTGGGCCGCGACCGCGACACCGGTGGTGCTGCCGAGGACGGCGAGTGCGCCGATCGCGACCGACAGCTTGCGGCGGTGGCGACGGGGGGCCTCGAGGACTTGACCCGCGAACGCCGGGGTGGTGACGGCCGGCAGGAGCAGGGTGTCGGCGGCGGCGAGAAGGTTGCTCCGCAGCTCCGTGACGTACGCCGAGGAGGGCTGCGGCGCAACGACGGTGCGCAGCGCGGCCACGATCTCCAGCGCGTTGGTGTGGGCAGCGGCCGAGCCCCCGCGACCCTCGAGAAGGGACGCGAACTCCTCGGCGCGGCGGCGTGCCGGGCTGATGGGGCTCATGACGTCTGTCCTGTCTCTGCGGGCCGCCGGCAGTCGCCGACGAAGTGGTGCTCTGATGCGTAGAACGAGTGTGAGACGGGGAAGGTTACGGAGTGTGATGCGGCCGTCATTGAAGACTTGATCACCGGTGCACCTCCTTCGGCATCAGCTTGGCCAGGTTGCGTACGCCGCGGAGCTGGAGCTGCTTCACAGCGCCCTCCGTGCGGCCCAGCACCTTGGCCGTGTCAGCGATGCTCATGCTCTGCAGGAAGCGCATGATCAGGCACTCCTGCTGCTCCTTCGGGAGCTGCTGCAGGGCAGTCAGCAGGGCGTCGTTGGTGAGCTGCGCGAGGACCAGCGTCTCCGGGCCATCGGTGATGTCGTCGTGGAGCGACATGTCCTCGGTGGTCTGCTCCAGACGGGTCTTGCCCGCCTTGAAGTGGTCGCTGCACAGGTTGCGCGCGATGGTCATCAGCCAGGCGCCGAAGTCGCGCCCCTGCCAGCGGAAGTTGTTCATCGACCGCAGTGCGCGGAAGAAGGTCTCGCTGGCCAGGTCCTCGGCCAGCGTCTGCGACCGGGTCCGGTAGTAGATGAACCGGTAGACCGACGGGTGGTAGTGGTCGAAGAGGAGACCGAAGGCCTCCTTGTCGCCGCCGCGCGCCAGCTCGACCAGGGCGATCATCCGCTCGCGCGTGGCCTCGTCCTCCGCGGACGACGTCGCGAGGTCCGCGTCGTCGAACGACTCCGGACCTTCCGAGGTCGGCACGACGTTGAGGTCTGTCGCGGCCTCGGACATCAGCAGCCACGGCGTCTGGCGCGGGCCGCGGGAGTCGGCGATGCCGCCGGCGAGGGCCAGCTCGGGCTCGAGAAGGCATGCGTCGAGGACGGCGGAGCGCAGGGCATCCAACCCGCGCAGCACAGACGCCAGTCCCTCGTGCATCGAAGCCTCCCGTGACCCACTCTCCCTTTGGGTCATTCACAGAGTAAGCGAAGACACACTCCCGTGGGAACGGATCGGGGACGAATCCGGCAGATCGGTGCCGAACTGGTCTGGATCAGCGGCGGGCGCGGCGGGCCGCAGCGCCCACGACGGCACTCGCGACCGCGGCGACAGCGACGCGGCGTACGGCCTTGCGTGCGGTGCGGTAGTCGCGGATCCGCCAGCCCTGCTCCTGGGCGTAGGACCGCAGCTTCGCGTCGGGGTTGACCGCGCAGGGGTCGCCGACCAGGCCGAGGAGCGGCAGGTCGTTGCTCGAGTCGGAGTACGCCGAGCAGCGTGCCAGGTCGAGCCCCTCGCGTTCGGCGAGCGCGGTGACGGCGACGGCCTTCGCCGGCCCGTGGAGCATGTCGCCGACGAGCTTGCCGGTGTAGACGCCATCGACGTGCTCGGCGACGGTGCCCATGGCGCCGGTGAGGCCGAGGCGCCGCGCGATGACCTCCGCGATCTCGACGGGAGCGGCGGTGACCAGCCAGACCCGCTGGCCCTGGTCGAGGTGGATCTGGGCGAGTGCCTTGGTGCCCGGCCAGATCCGGTGCGCCATCGCCTCGTCGAAGATCTCCTCGCCGACCTCGCGCAGCTCCTGCACCGTGTGACCGGCGATGAACGAGAGGCCCTGGTTGCGGGCCTTCTCGATGTGCTCGGGGTCCTCGACGCCGACGATCCGGAAGTACGCCTGCTTGTACGCCGCGCCCACGAGGTCCTTCGTGGTGAAGAACTTCCGCTTGTGGAGCCCCTTGGCCAGGTGGAAGATCGACGCGCCCTGCATGACGGTGTTGTCGACGTCGAAGAACGCCGCCGCCGTCGGGTCGAAGGGCACGTCGAGCGCCGACTCGACCTCCGCGATCGCCGCCGACGCCTCACCGGCGAGGGAGGAGCGCTGCTGCAGGTCGAGCGGGGCGGGCCGCTTCTTCGCGGGCTTGTCCTGACTCACGTCCCCAGACTAGGGCTGTGTCAGGATCCCCGCATGACGAGTTCGGGTCCGGACGGTAAAGCCCGCGTGACGGTGTTCATGCGCCCCGGCTGCCATCTCTGCGACGTTGCGCGCGAGGTCGTCTCCGCGGTCTGCGCCGACCTGGGGGAGTCGTTCGAGGAGATCGACATCGACTCCGACCCGCAGCTGCTGGCGGCGTACGGCGAGGAGATCCCGGTGACGCTCGTCGACGGACGGCGCCACGACTTCTGGCGCGTGGACCCCCAGCGGCTGCGTACGGCGCTGCTGGGTGGCTGACCCCGCCGCGGGTGAGACTTCTCACCTGTGCTAGCCGCGGGCCATGACAGGTGCGGCCTGCGTTTTGTTCTCACGTTCACAAACTCCTACAGTGATGAAGCCGTGAGGACGTCAACGGGCCTGCAAGAGCCCGTGATGAGCCCTTCCTCGCGCGTGAAGGACGACGAGGACAGTGACCGCACGGAAGCCTGCTGACGCGGCTGCGGGGACCCAGGCCGGGGGTCGTGAGATCCCTGAGGCGACGGTGGCCCGTCTGCCCGAGTACCTCCGCGCGCTGACCTCGCTCGCCGAGCAGGGCATCAGCGTCTGCTCGAGCGAGGAGCTCGCAGGCGCCGTCAACGTCAACAGCGCCAAGCTGCGCAAGGACCTGTCGTACCTCGGCTCCTACGGCACGCGTGGTGTGGGCTACGACGTCGACTACCTGCGCTACCAGATCGCGCGCGAGATCGGCCTGACCCAGGACTGGCCGGTCGCCATCGTCGGCATCGGAAATCTCGGCCACGCGCTCGCCAACTACTCGGGGTTCGGCACCCGCGGCTTCCGCGTCGCAGCCCTTCTCGATGCCGCTCCCGAGCGCTGCGAGGAGTCGGTGGGTGGCATCCCGGTCCGCTCCTTCGACGACCTCGACGCCGTGCTCGCCGAGACGCCGGTCGCCATCGGCGTCATCGCGACGCCCGCCGGAGCCGCGCAGGGGGTTGCCGATCGCCTGGTCGGCGCCGGCATCACCAGCATCCTGAACTTCGCCCCGACGAACCTCGTGGTTCCCGCGGGTGTGAGCGTGCGGAAGGTCGACCTCTCGGTCGAGCTGCAGATCCTCGCGTACCACGAGCAGCGCCGGGCCGGCGCTGAAGAGCTGCGCGGCGCCGCGATCGCGGCCGCCGGAGAGGAGCAGTCCGCATGAGCGTCCTCGTCGTCGGTGTCTCGCACAAGACCGCGCCGGTTGCCGTCCTGGAGAAGCTCGCCCTCTCCCCGGACGGCATCTCCAAGCTCGTCGCGGACGTTGCCGCCATCGAGCACGTCGCCGAGGCGACCGCGATCGCGACCTGCAACCGCATCGAGATCTACGCCGAGGTCGACCGGTTCCACGGGTCGGTCGAGGAGGTCTCGCGGCTGCTCTGCGAGCGCAGCGAGATGGCGACCAGCGACATCACCAGCGAGCTGCTCCCGCACCTGTACGTCCACTACGACGACGGCGCGGTCTCGCACCTCTTCCACGTCGCCGCCGGCCTCGACTCGATGGTCGTCGGCGAGGGCCAGATCCTCGGCCAGACCCGCGATGCGCTGCGCATCGGCCAGGAGCTCGGCACGGTCGGCCCCGCGCTCAACTCGCTCTTCCAGCAGGCGCTCCGTGTCGGCAAGCGCTCCCACGCCGAGACCGACATCGACCGCGCTGCGCCGTCGATGGTCTCCGCCGCGCTCGACCACGCCGTCGATGTCGTCGGCTCGGTCGAGGGCTCGCGGGTCGTCGTGATCGGTGCCGGCGCGATGGCGTCGCTCGCGGTCTCCACCGCGTCGCGTCGTGGTGCCTCGGAGATCACGGTCGTCAACCGCACCGAGGGCAACGCCCAGCGCCTCGCCGACGAGTACGCCGCCCGCTCGCTGCCGCTCGACGCTCTCGCGGACGTCCTCGGCACTGCCGACGTCGTCATCTCCTGCACCGGCGCGATCGGCGTCGTCATCTCCGCTGAGGAGCTCGCGGCGGCCCGCGGTGCTTCGCAGCGTCCGCTCGCCGTGCTCGACCTCGCCCTGCCGCACGACGTCGACCCGGCGGTCGCGTCCCTCGAGGGCGTCTCGCTGATCGACCTGCGCTACCTGGCGGACACGCTGCGCGACTCCGACGCCGACCGCGAGGTGGGCGGCGTACGCCAGATCGTGGCGGAGGAGATCACGGCGTTCGCCTCGGCCCGGCGCCAGGCCAGCGTCACGCCGACTGTCGTCGCCCTGCGCACGATGGCGACCGGCGTCGTCGAGGCAGAGGCCGAGCGTCTGTGGACGCGCCTGCCCGACCTCGACGAGGCGGTCCGCGCCGAGGTGCTGCAGACCGTGCGCCGTGTCGCCGACAAGCTGCTCCACCAGCCGACCGTGCGCGTGAAGGAGCTCGCCGACACCGACGGCGCCGTGTCGTACGCCGCGGCCCTGGCCGAGCTCTTCGCCCTCGACCCCGACGCGGTCACCGCCGTGACGCGTCCCGTCGTCCAGGAGGAGCGCGGATGACCGCGGAGACCGTCAACCGGGTGATCCGGGTCGGGACGCGTCGTTCGCTGCTCGCGAAGACGCAGTCGGGCCAGGTCGCTGACCAGATCGCCGCGCGTCTCGGCGTGCAGGTGGAGCTGGTCGAGGTCGTCACCGAGGGTGACGTCAACCAGACCTCCACGCTCGCCTCGCTCGGTGGCACGGGTGTCTTCGTGAGCGCGCTGCGTGATGCCCTGATACGCGGCGACGTCGACGTCGCCGTTCACTCGCTCAAGGACCTGCCGACGACGCCGTTCGACGGCATCGCGCTGGCCGCCGTTCCGCCGCGGGAGGACCCGCGTGACGTGCTGGTCGCCCGTGACGGGCTGACGCTCGGTGAGCTGCCCCCGGGCAGCGTCGTGGCGACCGGCTCGCCGCGTCGCGTCGCCCAGCTGCACGCGCTGGGACTGGGCCTGACCATCGTCGGCCTGCGCGGCAACATCGACACCCGCCTCGGTCGGGTCGCCTCCGGTGACGTCGACGGCGTGATCCTCGCCCGTGCCGGCCTCGCCCGCATCGACCGCCTCGACGTCGTCACCGAGTCGATCGACCCGCTCCAGATGCTCCCGGCCCCGGGCCAGGGCGCGCTCGCGATCGAGTGCCGCTCGGCCGACGCCGACCTGGTCGCCGACCTGGCTGCGGCGCTCGACGACGCGCCCACGCGCGCCGCCGTCACCGCCGAGCGCGAGCTGCTCCGCACGCTCGAGGCCGGCTGCGCCGCCCCGGTCGGTGCGCTGGCCGAGGTCGCCGAGGGCGAGCACGGACCCGAGATCTGGCTCCGCGCCGTCGCCGCCGCCGTCGACGGCACCGTAGAACTCCGCCGGTCCGCCTCCGGACCGGTCACCGATGCGGCTGAGATCGGCCGCACGCTCGCCACGTCCATGCTCGACGAGGGCGCGGCCGCACTGATCGAAGAACCCGGAAAGCAGCAGGCATGACTCCTCGCACTCCCGCCCAGCACGCACACGTCGCGTTCGTCGGCAGCGGACCGGGCGACCCCGAGCTGCTGACCGTGCGTGCTGCCGCGCTCCTGGCCGAGGCCGACGTCGTCGTGACCGAGCTGCCCGAGCACGCGGCGTTCGTGCGCACGGTGCTGGGTCTCGCCCCGCTGGGCGACGACGAGGACGCCACGGACGGGCCGGAGTTCATCGACGGTGGCTTCGGCGACGACGGCCAGCCGCTGACCCACGCCAACCGCGCCAAGGTCGTCGTCAAGCAGGCCAAGCGCGGCCTGCGCGTCGTACGCCTGATGAACGGCGACCCGTTCCTCTTCGCCTCGGGTCCGGAGGAGGCAGCGGCCCTGGCCAAGGCCGGCCTGCCGTTCGAGATCGTCCCCGGCGTCTCCTCGGTCAGCGCCGTCCCGGCGTACGCCGGCGTCCCGCTCACCACGAAGACGGCCCGCGAGGTCTCCGTCGTCGCGTGTGGCGAGAAGGCCATCGACTGGAGCCGGTACGCCGACGACCGCACGCTCGTGCTGCTCTCCGCGGTGGGCTCCATCGCCGAGATCGCGTCCGCGCTGATCGCCGCGGGCCGCTCGGCCACGACGCCGGTGTCGATGACCTCGACCGGCACGCTGACCACCCAGGTCACCGTCACCTCGACGCTCGAGCACATCGCCGCCGACGCGCGCGCCGCGAAGATCCAGCCCCCCGCGATCACCGTGGTGGGTAGCGTGGTGGACATGCGGGAGACGCTCTCCTGGTTCGAGACCAAGCCGCTCTTCGGCTGGCGGGTCCTGGTGCCGCGCACCAAGGAGCAGGCCGGCTCGCTCTCCGCGCGCCTGCGCGGCTACGGCTCGGTGCCGGAGGAAGTCCCCACGATCTCCGTCGAGCCGCCGCGCAACCCGCAGCAGATGGACAAGGCCGTCCGCGGCCTCGTCGAGGGCCGCTACGAGTGGATCGCCTTCACCTCCGTCAACGCGGTCAAGGCCGTGCGGGAGAAGTTCGAGGAGTACGGCCTCGACGCCCGCGCCTTCTCGGGTCTCAAGATCGCTGCGGTCGGCGACAAGACCGCCGCCTCGCTGCTCGACTGGGGCCTGCGCGCCGACCTCGTGCCGTCCGGTGAGCAGTCGGCCGCCGGCCTGCTCGAGGAGTGGCCGGAGTACGACGCCGACCTCGACCCGATCAACCGGGTCTTCCTCCCGCGTGCCGACATCGCGACCGAGAACCTCGTCGCCGGCCTGATCGACCTCGGCTGGGAGTGCGACGACGTTACGGCGTACCGCACCGTCCGCGCCGCTCCGCCGGCCGCGCCGGTCCGCGACGCGATCAAGACCGGCAAGTTCGACGCCGTCGTCTTCACCTCGTCCTCGACCGTGCGCAACCTCGTCGGCATCGCCGGCAAGCCGCACCCGTCGACGATCATCGCCGTCATCGGCCCCGCGACGGCCAAGACCGCAGAGGAGCACGGCCTGCGGGTCGACGTCCTCGCGCCGAACCCGTCCGTCGAGGAGCTCGTCGACGCGCTCGCCGACTTCGGTGCCGCCCGTCGTGCCGAGCTGATCGCCGAGGGCCAGCCGGTCACCAAGCCGTCGGACCGCAAGCCGGGTGCCCGTCGGAAGGCGACCTCGTCGTGATCGAGCCCGCCGGTCCGCTCGGCCCCGTCGTCCGCCCGCGCCGCCTCCGTCGTACGCCGGCACTGCGCCGCCTCGTCGCGGAGACGTCGCTCGAGGCGCGTCAGCTGATCCTGCCCGTGTTCGTGCGGGAGGGCATCGCCGAGCCGAAGCCGATCAGCTCCATGCCGGGCGTCGTCCAGCACACCCGGTCGTCGCTGAAGCAGGCGGCGGCCGAGGCTGCCGAGCTCGGCCTCGGCGGCATCATGCTCTTCGGCATCCCGTCGTCGAAGGACGCCACCGGCTCCCGCGCGGTGGACCCGAAGGGCATCCTCAACGTCGCGATCCGCGACGTGAAGCGCGAGGTCGGCGACGCCCTGCCGGTCATGGCGGACCTCTGCCTCGACGAGTTCACCTCGCACGGCCACTGCGGCCTGCTGACGAAGTCCGGCGCCGTCGACAACGACGCCACCCTCGAGGTGTACGCCGAGATGGCGCGCGCTCAGGCCCACGCTGGTGTCGACGTGGTCGGCCCCAGCGGCATGATGGATGGCCAGGTCGCCGTGATCCGCGATGCGCTGGATGCTTCGGATGCCTCGGACGTCGCGATCCTCGCCTACTCGGCGAAGTACGCCTCGGCGTTCTACGGCCCCTTCCGTGAGGCCGTCGACTCGACGCTGTCGGGCGACCGCAAGACCTACCAGCAGGACCCGGCCAACGCCCTCGAGGGCGTGCGCGAGGCGATGCTCGACGTCGAGCAGGGCGCCGACATGGTGATGGTGAAGCCCGCGCTGGCCTACCTCGACGTCGTGCGCGCGGTGCGCGAGGCGGTCGACGTTCCGGTCGCGGCATACAACATCTCGGGGGAGTACTCCATGGTCGAGGCCGCCGCGGCCAACGGCTGGATCGATCGCGAGGCGGCCATCCTGGAGACGCTGCTGTCGATCCGTCGCGCGGGCGCCGACGTCGTGCTGACGTACTGGGCGGCCGAGGCCGCCCGTCTGCTGCGCCGCTGATCTTCCTGGCATCTGCCCGCATCGCATGACATGACGAACGGCCCCGGTTCCATCAGGAACCGGGGCCGTTGTCGTGGGTGGATCAGGAGACGGTGTAGCCCGCGTTGGTCATGCACTCGACCCACTTCGAGTGGATGTCGTCGGACTTGAGCGGGGTGAAGAGGGTGGCCTGCGTGGTGCAGGTCGCGTTGGCGGCGATGTAGGCGGCGGTCTTGGTGATGTCGGTGACCGTCTTGGTGGTGCCCTCGATGATGTTCTTGATCGGCTGGGTCACCTTGGTCGGGTCCGGCTTCGGGGTCCCGCCGCCGTTGTCGCCGCCGCCCGGGGGAGGCGTGGTCGTTCCGCCGTCGTCGCCGCCCGGGGGAGTCGTCGTACCGCCGTTGTCGCCACCACCGGTGCTGCCGTTGCCGTCGGGGTCGGGCATGACGCCGCCGCCCTTGCCGTGACCGTGACCGGTGGAGTAGCCGCCACCGATCGGGGCCCACGAGCTCGGCGGGCTGAAGGTGTAGGCGGAGGTGATGTAGTTCGGCACGGCGGTGTAGTTGCCGGCGAGGTAGGCGTCGCGGATCTTGAGGACGAGGTCGACGTAGTCCTGCGAGTGGTTGTAGCGGAAGACCGACGTGCGGCGGCCGCCTTCGGTGCCGAGGTCGTCGGTGCCGGAGCAGAGGTAGACGGCGGTCGCGAGGGCGGCGTCGTCGATGTCCTGGGGGTTGCGCTTGCCGTCGCCGTCGGCGTCGACGCCGACCTTGGCCCAGGTCGAGGGGATGAACTGCATGGCGCCGACGGCGCGGTCCCAGACCTTGTCGTTGTCGTAGAGGCCGCCGTCGGTGTCGGGGACAGCCTGGGTGTTCTTGGTGCCGTCCAGCGCGGGGCCGTAGATGCCGGGGTGCGAGACGCCCTTGGTGTCGAGGGTGTTGCCGCCGTAGCGGCCGTGGTCGGACTCGACGCGGCCGATGGCGGCGATCAGGGCCCAGTCGATGTGGCAGGCCTTGTCGGCGTCGTTGATGACCTGCTCGGCGCGCTGGTAGGCAGCAAGCGCGGCGGTCGGGATGCCGTTGGTGGAGGCGGTGGCGACGATCTGCGCGCCGTCGCCGGCGGTGATGCCGAGGCCGACCTGGCCCGGAGCCGTGTAGCTGGCCGGGTCCTCGAGGGCCTCGATGGGGAGCTGCGTACCGTCAGGGAGCTGGTCGCTCGCGGACGCGAGGCCGCCGACCCCGGCCAGGTTGGCCGTCCATGCGGTGGACAGGAGAGCCAGCGGGACCAGTGCGGTCACCTTCTGGATCTTGCCGAAACGCGGTGCAGACATCGTGGTGCTTCTCCCTGAGGTTGGTGCGGTGTCGCCGGTCCCTCCCCGGCTGACCCCTCACAGGCTGTGGCGTAGGTTACCCCGCCAGTGAGGGAACGCACGATCCACGCAAGTATGACGCGCCTGTAACAGAAATTTCCCTGAGAATCCGGAACCGACACACGGGCGGCGGTCCGGGAGCCTTCCGACGTCAGGGAGAATGCCACGGTGACCAGCTCCGCGCGCCTCGCGACCACCGCCTCTGAGGGCCTCTTCGACCGGGCCCGCGCCGTGACGCCGGGAGGCGTGAACTCGCCGGTCCGTGCGTTCAACGCCGTCGGCGGTACGCCGCGGTTCATCCGCTCCGCGAAGGGCGCCTGGCTCACCGACGTCGACGGCAACGAGTACGTCGACCTGATCTGCTCGTGGGGCCCGATGCTCGTCGGCCACGCCCACCCCGAGGTCCAGGCCGCCGTCGCCGAGGCGGTCGCGCGGGGCACGTCGTACGGCACCCCGACCGTGCCCGAGGTCGAGCTCGCCGAAGAGCTGGTCCGGCGTACGTCGGTCGAGAAGGTCCGCTTCGTCTCCTCCGGCACCGAGGCGACCATGTCCGCCATCCGCCTCGCGCGCGGCTTCACGGGTCGCGAGATCGTCGTGAAGTTCGCCGGCTGCTACCACGGCCACGTCGATGCACTCCTGGCGAGCGCCGGCTCCGGCCTGGCAACGCTCGCCGTGCCGGGCACGCCCGGCGTCCCGGCCTCGAGCGCCGGCCTCACCATCGTCCTGCCGTACAACGACAAGGTCGCGGTCGCCGCGGCGTTCGCGGAGTACGGCGACCGGATCGCCTGCCTCATCACCGAGGCGGCTCCGGGCAACATGGGCGTCGTCCCGCCGGCGCCCGGCTTCAACGCGTTCCTCGCGCAGATCTGCAAGGAGAACGGCGCGCTGTTCATCAGCGACGAGGTCATGACCGGCTTCCGCGCCAGCAAGCAGGGCCAGTGGGGCCTCGACGGCGCGGTCGAGGGCTGGGTGCCCGACCTGACGACGTTCGGCAAGGTGATGGGCGGCGGCTTCCCGGCGGCGGCGTTCGGCGGCCGCGCGGACGTCATGTCGCACCTGAGCCCCGAGGGCCCCGTCTACCAGGCGGGCACGCTGGCGGGCAACCCCGTCGCGACCACCGCGGGTCTGGCCACGCTGCGCCTCGCGACCGACGAGGTCTACGCGCACATCACCGCGGCGGGCGAGACGATCAAGTCGGCCGTCGCCGCGGAGCTCACCCGCGCCGGGGTGTCCCACACCATCCAGGCCACCGGCACGATGTTCTCCGTCTTCTTCAACGACGGCAGCCCGGTCACGAACTTCCCCGAGGCCAACGCGCAGGACCTGCCGGCTTACACCGAGTTCTTCCACGCGATGCTCGACCAGGGCGTGTACCTCCCGCCCTCGGCGTACGAGGCGTGGTTCCTGTCCTCTGCCCACGACGACCGGGCCATCCAGCACGTGCTGGACGCCCTCCCGGCCGCGGCGGACGCCGCTGCCGCCGCCTCCAGCAAGGGAGCCCTCGCATGAGCGACAAGACCACCGTCCACCTGATGCGTCACGGTGAGGTCGACAACCCGCAGGGCATCCTCTACGGCCGCCGTGACGGCTTCCACCTGACCGCGCGTGGTCGCGAGATGGCGCAGGTCGTGGCGGACTCGATCGCGCACCGCGACATCACGCACCTGCGGGTCTCCCCGCTCGAGCGCGCCCAGGAGACGGCTGCGCCGCTGGCGAAGGCCAAGGGCCTCGAGATCGTCACCGACCCCCGCGTCATCGAGTCGCACAACGACTTCGAGGGCCGCTCGTTCAAGCGTGGTCCGCGCGACCTCATCTCGCTGGCCGTGTGGACCAAGCTCTACAACCCGCTGAAGCCGTCGTGGGGCGAGCCCTACAAGGAGATCTCGGCCCGCATGGTCGCCGCGATCGAGGATGCCCGTGACGCCGCCCGCGGTCACGAGGCGGTCATCGTCAGCCACCAGCTGCCGATCTGGACGGTGCGCATGCACCTCGAGAAGCGCTCGATGCTGCACGACCCGCGTCGTCGCCAGTGCACGCTCTGCTCGCTGACGTCGCTGAACTTCGCCGGCGACCAGCTCACCTCGGTCGTCTACTCCGAGCCCGCCGGACACCTGATTCCCGAGAAGGACCGCAAGGACCCCTTCTCCTCGGGCAGCGAGTCCGCGGAGCGCACCAAGTGACGGCGGCCCGGACGCAGCACGGCAGGAGGGCCGCGGTCGCGGCGTTCGTCGCCGTGCTGGCCGGGCCGTTGCTCGTCGCCTGCTCTGGTCTGCAGGGCGGCAAGGAGGGTGGCACGGCCACCGGTAGCGGCACGGTCACCACCATGGACGTCGCTGACCGGGGTACCCCGATCGCGTTCACGGGCACCACCCTCAGCGGTGCGAAGGTCGACATCGCGGACTACCGCGGCAAGGTCGTCGTCCTCAACGTCTGGGGCTCGTGGTGCGCGCCGTGCCGCGAGGAGGCCCCCGACCTCGTCAAGGCCGCGAAGGACCTCTCCGCCTCCGGAGTCGAGTTCCTCGGCATCGACGTCCGCGAGACGTCGCGGGCGAACGCTGAGGCGTTCATCCGGACCTACGACATCCCGTGGCCGTCGGTCGATGACCAGGGTGGCAAGACGCTGCTCGCGCTGCGGGGCGTCCTGCCTCCGACGGCTACGCCGTCGACCCTCGTGCTCGACCCGAAGGGTCGCGTGGCCGCCCGCATCCTCGGCCCGGTGCCGAGCGCGATCACGCTCAAGGACCTCGCCGAGGGCGCCGCCTCGTGACCCACTGGTTCCAGGACACCGTGCTGAGCGGGTCGCTCGTCGTGGCGCTGCCCGTCGCCCTCCTCGCCGGTCTGATCTCGTTCTTCTCGCCGTGCGTGCTGCCGCTCCTGCCCGGCTACCTGTCGTACGCCACGGGCCTGTCCGGCTCCGAGATCGCCTCGGGCGACGTACGCCGGGGGCGGATGTTCCTCGGCTCCCTGCTCTTCGTGCTCGGCTTCGGTGTCGTGTTCGTGGCGGTCGGCAGCACCCTCG
Source organism: Nocardioides jejuensis (assembly GCF_004337475.1). Lineage (GTDB taxonomy): Bacteria > Actinomycetota > Actinomycetes > Propionibacteriales > Nocardioidaceae > Nocardioides > Nocardioides jejuensis. The sequence continues at coordinate 31,455 of NZ_SJZJ01000013.1, forward strand.
GTGCGCTCGGCGATCTGGGTGAGCAGTTCCTGGTCCACCAGCGCACGCTGACCGTCGTCCTCGGTGTCGTGGTCATCGTGCTCGGCCTGGTCTTCGCCGGCCTGGTGCGGATCCCGTTCCTCGACCGCGACGTGCGCGTGCACCAGGTGCCCGCGGTCGGCCTGGCGGCGGCGCCGCTGATCGGCTTCCTCTTCGGTCTGGGCTGGACGCCCTGCGTCGGCCCGACACTCGGTGCCATCTCTTCCCTCGCCTTCAACGAGGCGAGCGCGGGTCGCGGCGCTCTGCTCTCCGGAGTCTTCGCGTTCGGCCTCGGGCTGCCGTTCCTCCTGGCGGGCCTGGCCTATCAGCGCGCCTCCCGTGCGTTCGGCTGGCTCCGCCGTCACCAGCAGCTCCTCACCCGGGTCGGCGGCCTGATGCTCGTCATCGTCGGCGTCGCGATGGTGCTGGGCTGGTACGACTGGGCGGTCCAGTGGCTCCAGGTCCACCTCCAGAGCAACTTCGAGACGGCGGTGTGACATGGCGACCACCAATGGCCCGGCCCAGGGCAACGAACGCCTCCCCGGCGAGCTGACCGCGCGTGAGCTGCTGCGCTGGTCGTGGCGGCAGCTGACCTCGATGCGCACCGCGCTGGTGCTGCTGTTCCTGCTCGCGCTCGCCGCGGTGCCGGGCTCTGTCATCCCGCAGACCGCGGTCGACTCGTTCGCGGTGAGCCAGTGGAAGAAGGACCACACCCAGCTGGCGCCGATCTACGAGAAGCTGGGCATGTTCGAGGTCTTCTCGTCGCCGTGGTTCTCGGCGATCTACATCCTGCTGGCGATCTCGCTGGTCGGCTGCATCCTCCCGCGCACGAAGGTCTACTGGCGCGGCGTCCGCGCGGCCCCGCCCGCTGCGCCGCGCAACCTGACCCGCCTGCCGGACTCGGCCTCGTTCACCACGAGCGATGCGCCGGCGGTCGTCCTCGACACGGCGCGCGCGGCGCTGCGGGGCAAGCGCTACCGGGTGGTCGTCTCCGAGGGCGCGGTGAGTGCCGAGCGCGGCTACCTCCGCGAGGCCGGCAACCTGCTCTTCCACGTCGCCGTGCTCGTCGTGCTGGCCGGCTTCGCCATCGGCTCGCTGTGGGGCTACAAGGGCGGCGTGATCATCACGCAGGGCACGCAGTTCTCCAACACCCCGACGCAGTACGACGACTTCACGCCCGGCAAGCTCACCAAGGCGGGGGCGCTCGACAGCTTCTCGCTGCAGCTCGACCGCTTCGACATCGAGTGGCTCTACTCCGGCCCGCGCAAGGGTATGGCGCACAAGTTCGTCGCCGGCCTGACCTGGTGGGACGCCGACGGGAAGAAGAACACCTACGACCTGCGGGTCAACCACCCGCTCTCCATCGGTGGCACCGACGTCTTCCTCATCGGCCACGGCTACTCGCCGGTGATCACCGTCCGCGACGGCGAGGGCAATGTCGCCTACAGCGGCCCGACGCCGTTCCTCCCGCAGGAGCAGCGCAACTTCACGTCGTACGGCGTCGTAAAGGTGCCCGACGCGAAGCCGAAGCAGATCGGCCTCGAGGGCCTCTTCCTGCCGACGTACAACGGCGACCCGCTCAACTCCGCGATGGGCAACGACCTCAACCCGCTCATCACCATGCAGGCGTACGCCGGCGACCTCGGGCTCGACAGCGGCGCCCCGCAGTCGGTCTACGCGCTCGACACCAAGCACATGAAGCTGCTGGCCAAGCCCGGCGGCAAGATGTTCCGCGTCGACCTGAAGCCGGGGGAGTCGATCGACCTGCCCGGCGGCAACGGCTCGGTCACCTTCGACGGTGTGCAGCCGTGGGTGCGCCTCGAGATCGCCAAGAAGCCCGGCACGATGCTGGCGCTCGGCGGCGCGATCCTGGCGCTGCTGGGCCTGTGTGCGTCGCTCTTCATCCGGCCGCGCCGCCTCTGGGTGCGCGCGACCCGCACCGCCGACGGCGAGACGCTCGTCGAGGTGGCCGGTCTCGACCGCTCCGCGGGCGGCGACCTCTCGGACGACCTGACCGCCTTCGTCGCCGCGCTCCAGGGCGCAGCGACCGCTCGTGACAAGACCGCCGGCGCGTCCGGCGTACAGGAGGACCAGTGAGTGACCAGGCGTGGGACACGCTCAGCATCCAGGCGGTCAGCGCCGCGGGCGTCGTCTACTTCCTTGCGCTGATGGCCTACTCCGCCCAGTGGGCGGCCAAGCGGGGGCTCGTCGCGGGTGACGAGTCGCCGCGTGCGGAGGTCTTCGGGCGCTTCGCCTTCCTGCTGACCGGGGTCGCCGGTGGCGTGCACCTGCTCGCCCTCGTCGCGCGCGGCCTCGCGGCCGACCCGAACCGGGTGCCGTGGGGCAACATGTACGAGTTCACGCTGACCGCGTCGTTCGTGGCGGTGCTCGTGACGCTGGTCTTCTTCCGCCGCTGGGACCTCGGCTTCCTCGGCCCGTGGGTGGTCGGGCTGGTGATGGTCGTGCTGATGGCCGACGTGATCTGGCTGTACGAGCCCGTCGCTCCGCTCACCGAGTCGCTCTCGTCGCCGTGGCTGGTCATCCACGTCATCGCGGCGATCACCGCGACCGGTGTCTTCACCGTTGCGGGCCTGGTCTCGATCCTCTACCTGCTCCGCTCGTCGGGCCGGATGCCGTCCCTGCCGGCGGCGGAGGTGCTCGATCGGCTGGCCTACCGCCTGCACGCCTTCGCCTTCCCGATCTGGACCTTCGCGGTCCTCATCGCGGGTCCGATCTGGGCGCACCAGGCCTGGTCGCGCTACTGGGGATGGGACCCGAAGGAGATCTGGGCCTTCATCACCTGGGTCGTCTACGCGGCGTACCTCCACGCACGGGCGACCGCCGGCTGGAAGGGTCGCGCTGCCGCGATCGTCGCGCTGATCGGTCTGGCCACGCTGTGGTTCAACTTCATCGGCATCAACTTCTTCTTCGGCGGCGGGTCGCAGCACTCGTACGCCTGACGCGCAGGTGCGCTGCCGGACGCCAGCGCTACGATACCGATCAGTACGGCCCTTTTGCTGCCCGCAAAGGGCCGTACTGATCGGTATCGCGCCGGGTCAGGTCTCGCCGGCCAGGCCGGGCCGGTCAGGCGCTCCGCGTGAGGGGTACGTCGGGCCGGTCGGCGTCGACCAGCTGCTCGAGGGCGATCTCGAGGGCGGTGGCGGCGATGCCGGTCCCGTCGGCCCGGCGCTCGTGGCACGCGGCCAGCGCGCGGCGGATCGTCGCGGAGACGTCGCCGAAGATCGCCCGATCGCTCACCTCGGTAGAGCCGTCCATGAGCATCGCGAAGGTCCGGGCCATGCCGCAGTTGGCGATGAAGTCGGGGACCACGGCGACGTGGCGGTCGGCGTACTCGTAGGTCGGGCCGTAGAAGATCTCCTCGTCCGCGAAGGGCACGTTCGCGCCGCAGGAGACGACCTCGAGGCCGCCGGTGACCATGGCATCGACCTGTGTGCGGGTGACCAGCCGCGACGCGGCGCACGGCAGGAAGATCGCGGCGCCCATCGACCAGATCCGCGCATCGACCTCCTCGAAGGAGAGCAGGTCGGGGGCGACGAGCTGGTTGCCGCGACGCGTCGCGTAGAGCTCCGCGATGCGCTCCGGCGACAGGCCGTCGGGGTCGATCAGGCCGCCGCTGCGGTCGATGATGCCGACGATCCGCGCCCCCATGCGGGAGAGGTACGACGCGGCGGTCGCGCCGACCGTGCCCCAGCCCTGGACGATCGTCGGCTTGCCGGCCAGGTCGCCGCCGTACAGGTCCCCTCCCCACAGGTCATAGTGGTGGCGCACCGCCTCCGCGACGCCCCAGCCGGTGACCAGGTCGGCCACCGTCGGCACGCCGTGCGCGCCCCCGGCGAGCGAGTACGCCGGATCGGTGACCGTCTTCGCGACGCCCGCGCGCAGGTGGCCGACGCGCTGGATCCGCTCGAAGCCCTCGGCGTGGAAGTGGCCCGTGACGATGCCCTCCTGCGGGTGCCAGAGGCCGTTGGCCTCGGTCATCGGCACGACCTCGAGCGCCTCGTCGACGTTCAGGTCGCCGCCGGTGCCGTAGTAGGCCTTGAGGAGGGGTGCTGCTGCGGCGAACCAGCGTCGCAGCACGCCTTCCTTGCGCGGGTCGGTGGGGTCGAAGTCGATGCCTGACTTCGCGCCGCCGATCGGCGGCCCGGCGACCGTGAACTTGACCTCCATCGTCTTCGCCAGCGACTCGACCTCGCGTCGGTTGAGCCCCGGGCGCATCCGCGTGCCGCCGCCGGCCGCGCCACCACGCAGTGAGTTGATCACGATCCAGCCACGCGCCTCGGTCTCGGCGTCGTGCCACTCGAAGACGACCTCGGGAGGGGTGTGCTCGAAGCGAGCGAGAAGGTCCACCATGTCGTCACCGTGCGTCTTGGGTCACCTGGACTGCAACATCTGACTGGCGATCTGAGCGGGTGGACGACTTCGGGCTGTCAGGACGGGCCGTCAGATGGACAGACTGCCTAGCCGATCGCCGTCAGCGCGGATATCGCGGCGCCCGCGACGGCTTCGCCTCGACGGTCTGCAGCAGCGGGAGGGCGCGCGGCTTCACGATGCTGGAGAGCACGACGATGCTGCTGGAGCGCGCGACGTAGCGGGACCGCGCGATCTGGATCAGCGTCTGCTGAAGTCCCTCGTGGGAGGCAGCCGCGACGCGGCAGAGGATGTCGTTCTCGCCGGTGGTCGCCCAGGCCTCGATCACGCCGGGGATCGCGGACAGCTCCTCGGCCACCGAGTCGAGCTCGCCCTGCGCGATGTGCAGCTGCACGAAGCACTGCACGCCGAAGCCGGCGGCGGCGACGTCGATCTGCGGCTGCCAGCCGGAGATCACGCCGGCCTCCTCGAGCTTCTTCAGGCGCGCCTGCACGGTCGCACGCGCGACCTTGATCCGGCGCGAGGTCTCGAGGACGCCGATCTGCGGTGCCTCGTGCAGGGACGTCAACAGGGCGAGGTCGATCTCGTCGAGCTCGATGCCGGTGGTCATGGGTGCTCCCTCGTCGTGCCGATTTCTATGCAGATTGACTGCCAGACCTGCCTCGATCATGGCCCAAAGACGCACGGTGACCAACAGGATCTGGTGCAGTTGCCGAGCCCGTTGCGCGGGAGTTTGATCGAGGAGACCCGGGTCACAGTCCCTCGAAGGAGTCCGCATGTCCCCGCACGACGTCCTCACCGAGTCGGAGCAGCGCGCCGGCCTCGACGTGCAGCAGCTCCGCCAGCTCGTCGGCCTGGTGGAGTACGACGAGTCGGCCGACCCGTTCCCGATCACCGGGTGGGACGCGATCGTCTTCGTCGTCGGCAACGCGACGCAGGCCGCGGCGTACTTCCAGCAGGTGTGGGGCATGGAGCTCGAGGCGTACGCCGGCCCGGAGACGGGTCTGCGCGACCACAAGGCGTTCGTGCTCCGCTCCGGCTCGATCCGGTTCGTGCTGCAGGGTGCCGTCGCACCCGACAGCCCCTTGATCAGCCACCACGCGCGGCACGGCGACGGCGTCGTCGACATCGCCCTCGAGGTCCCGGACGTGGACCGCTGCATCGCCCAAGCGCGGGCAGCGGGAGCGACGATCCTCGACGAGGCTCACGACCTGACCGACGAGCACGGCACCGTGCGCGCCGCGGCCATCGCGGCGTACGGGGAGACCCGGCACACGCTGGTCCAGCGCGAGGTCGGCGGGGTCCGCTACGCGGGGGCGTACCTGCCGGGGTTCGTGCCGGCCACGGGCGTGAGGCCGGAGGAGAAGCGGCTCTTCCAGGCGCTCGACCACATCGTCGGCAACGTCGAGCTCGGGCGGATGGATGAGTGGGTCGGGTTCTACAACCGGGTGATGGGCTTCGTGAACCTGGCCGAGTTCATCGGCGACGACATCGCCACCGAGTACTCCGCGCTGATGTCGAAGGTCGTCGCGAGCGGCAACCACCGCGTGAAGTTCCCGCTGAACGAGCCGGCGGTTGCGAAGCGGAAGAGCCAGATCGACGAGTACCTCGAGTTCTACGGCGGCCCCGGTGCCCAGCACCTGGCGCTCGCGACCGGGGACATCCTCCGCACCGTCGACGTGCTTCGCTCGCGCGGGGTGGAGTTCCTCGACACCCCCGACGCCTACTACGACGATCCCGAGCTGCGCGCCCGGATCGGCGAGGTGCGGGTGCCGGTGGAGGAGCTGAAGAAGCGCGGGATCCTCGTCGATCGCGACGAGGACGGCTACCTGCTGCAGATCTTCACCAAGCCGCTCGGCGACCGGCCGACGGTCTTCTTCGAGCTGATCGAACGCCATGGCTCGCTCGGCTTCGGCAAGGGCAACTTCAAGGCGCTCTTCGAGTCGATCGAGCGCGAGCAGGAGCGACGGGGGAACCTCTGATGTTCTACCGGGCAGTCGGCGAGATCCCGCCGAAGCGGCACACACAGCACCGTGGGCCGGATGGCGAGCTGCTCTTCGAGGAGCTGATGGGGGAGGAGGGCTTCTCGTCGGACTCCTCGTTGCTCTACCACCGCTCCATCCCGTCGGCCGTCGCGGCGAGCCGCGTCTGGGAGCTGCCGGAGCAGTCGCTGGTCCCGAACCACCCGCTGCTGCCGCGGCACCTCTCGACGCGCGCACTGTCGTTCGGGGCCGGAACGGATGCAGTCACCGGCCGTCGGCTGCTGCTCGGCAACGCCGACGTCCGGATCTCGTACGTCGTTGCCGACGCGACCAGTCCGCTCTACCGCAACGGCATCGGCGACGAGTGCCTCTTCGTCGAGTCCGGCTCGGGGGTGGTCGAGACCGTGTTCGGCGACCTGGTCTTCGGGCCGGGCGACTACGTCGTCGTCCCGCGCGCCACCACACACCGGATCGTGCCGTCCGGGCCGGTGCGGATCTACGCCATCGAGGGCAACAGCCACATCACCCCGCCCAAGCGCTATCTCAGCAAGTTCGGTCAGCTGCTCGAGCACGCGCCGTACTGCGAGAGGGACCTGCGTGGCCCGTCGGCACCACGTGTCGTCGAGGAGCAGGACGTCGAGGTCCTCATCAAGCACCGGGTCAACGGGCTGCCGGGCGGCATCGGCGGCACCGTCCACACGCTCCCGCACCACCCCTTCGACGTGGTCGGCTGGGACGGCTGCCTCTACCCGTTCGCGTTCAACGTCGCCGACTTCATGCCGATCACCGGCAAGGTGCACCAGCCGCCGCCGGTCCACCAGGTCTTCGAGGGCTTCAACTTCGTCATCTGCAACTTCGTGCCGCGCAAGGTCGACTACCACCCGCTCTCGATCCCGGTGCCGTACTACCACTCCAACGTCGACTCGGACGAGGTGATGTTCTACGTCGCCGGCGACTACGAGGCACGCAAGGGGAGCGGCATCGCGGAGGGCTCGATCACGCTGCACCCGGGCGGTCATCCGCACGGTCCGCAGCCGGGCGCGTACGAGCGCTCCATCGGTGTCGACCACTTCGACGAGCTCGCCGTCATGGTCGACACGTTCCGTCCCCTCGACCTCGGCGAGGCCGGACGCGAGGCGGACGACGGTGTGTACGCCGGGTCCTGGTCGCCGGGAGGCGCACGGTGAGCGCGCTGACGCCGGCGTTCCTCCTCGGCCTGCTCGACGACGCGGCGATCTTCCCGCCCGGCAACGCGCCGCTGGCGCAGGCGGTCGCGGACCATGCCGCGTACCTCCGCAGCGCGTACGCCGGAGCGGTCGGTCCGCTCGTGGTGCGCACCGCCGACCTGGCGCAGGTCGGCGACGTCGACGTCGCGGTGGTCACCGGACTCGATGAGGTGCACACGGCCTTTGCCGCGGCCGGCTCGCGGCTGCGATCCGTGGAGGTTGCGCTGCCGGCGTCGGCGGCTGCCGGCGAGGTGCGCTCGCTCGCGTCGCTCGGCGTTGAGGTGTGCGTCGAGGTGCCACGTGACGACCGGGCCGAGGCGGTGCTCGCGGAGCTGGCGGTGGCCGGGCTGCGGGCGAAGTTCCGCACTGGCGGCCCGCGGGGCGACCTCTACCCCTCGGAGGCGGAGCTGGCCAGTGCGATCACGACCGCAGTCGCCTTCGGCGTGCCGTTCAAGGCGACGGCCGGGCTGCACCATGCCGTGCGGCGTACGGATCCAGGGACGGGCTTCGAGGAGCACGGCTTCCTCAATCTCCTCGTGGCCACCGGCCGCGCGCTGGACGGCGCCACGGCGTCGGACGTCGAGGCCGCGCTCGCCGCGCGTGACGAGGCAGCCGTCGCGACTGCGGTGCTTGCGCTCGGACCCGCCGTCCGCGACGCCTTCCGCTCGTTCGGCACCTGCTCGATCAGCGAACCGCTTGCCGACCTGGCCCGGCTCGACCTGCTGCCCCACGCGTGGCGGGAGGGTGCGGCATGAGGATCGACCTCGTCCCCGACGACCCGTTCGGCCTGCACAACCTCCCGTACGGCGTCTACCGCGCCGCGGGCCGCGCGCCGCGGGTCGGCGTACGCCTCGGGTCGTACGTCGTGGACCTGTCGCGCCTGCTGGGCGACGAGGTATTCGCGACGGGATCGCTCAACGCATTCATGGCGCAGGGTCCGACGCGCTGGGCGTCGGTGCGCGCGGACCTTGCCGAGGCCCTCGCCGGTGAGGTGTCGGACGAGGCGGTTCACCACCTTGCGGACGTCACGCTCGAGCTGCCGTTCGAGGTGGCCGACTACGTCGACTTCTACGCCTCCGAGCACCACGCCTCGAACCTTGGCCGGCTCTTCAGGCCCGAAGCGCCCGACCCGCTGACGCCCAACTGGAAGCACCTGCCGATCGGCTACCACGGCCGCTCGGCGTCGATCGTGGTCTCGGGCACGGACGTGGTCCGGCCCTGCGGCCAGCGGCTCCCGCCCGGTGCCGACAAGCCGGTCTTCGGGCCGTCGACCCGCCTCGACCTGGAGTGCGAGCTGGGCTTCGTCGTCGGTGTGGGAACCGGGCTGGGCAGTCGCATCGCGGCCGCCGACGCCGACGAGCACCTCTTCGGTGTTGTCCTCTTCAACGACTGGTCGGCGCGTGACATCCAGGCGTGGGAGTACGTCCCGCTCGGGCCGTTCCTCGGCAAGTCCTTCGCCTCGACCGTCTCTGCGTGGGTGGTGCCGATGGCCGCGCTCGACGGGGCCCGGATCGCGGTGCCGCCGCAGGAGCCGGTGCTGCCCTACCTCGCGATGGACGGCCCGTGGGGTCTCGACATCGACCTCGCGGTCTCCATCAATGGCGAGGTCGTCAGCCGGCCGCCGTACGCCGCGACGTACTGGTCGCCGGCGCAGATGCTGGCGCACCTGACCGTCAACGGTGCCGCGACGCGGACCGGTGACCTCTTCGCCTCGGGCACCGTGTCGGGCCCGGGGCGGGGGCAGCAGGGGTCGCTGATCGAGATCGGCACCGGCTTCCTCGAGGACGGCGACGAGGTCGTCATCGCGGGCGAGGCGCGGCTGGCCGACGGGCGACGGATCGGGTTCGGCGAGGCGGTGGGGCGCGTCGTACCGGCCCTGCCGTGGGGAGAGGAGCAGGGAGATGTTTGAGGAAGCACAGCTCTATTCGCCGGTGACGGCGCACGAGGACGGCACCGCGACGGTGCACCTGGTGGAAGGCCACCCGGGCGAGCACGACCCGGAGTACCGCCGGCGGCGCAACGAGATCGCGGCGGTGTCTCTTACCTGGCGCCCCGGCCAGCCGGTGCCGTCGATCGACTACACGGAGACCGAGCACGGGGTGTGGCGCACCGTGTGCGAGCACCTCGGCCCGCTGCACGAGCAGTACGCCTGCCGCGCGTTCAACGACGCCGTCGCCGCGCTCGACCTGCCACGCGACCGGGTGCCGCAGCTCTCCGAGGTGTCGACCGGACTGCAGGCGCTCACCGGTTTCTCCTACGTGCCGGCTCCCGGCATCGTGCCGCTCGAGGAGTTCTACGGATCGCTCGCGGACGGGATCTTCCACTCGACGCAGTACCTCCGGCACCACGCGGCTCCGCTGTACACGCCCGAGCCGGACATCCTCCACGAGGTGATGGGCCACGGGAACCTGCTCGCCTCGCCGGAGGTCGCCGAGGTCAACCGGCTGGCCGGTGCCGCAGCGCGACGCGTGACGACGCCCGAGGCGCTGCAGGTCGTGGCCGACGTCTTCTGGTTCACCGTCGAGTTCGGGGCGCTGTGGGAGCAGGGGGCGCTGAAGGCCTACGGGGCGGGCATCCTCTCCAGCTACGGCGAGATCGAGGAGTTCCGGTCCATGCAGATCCGCCCGCTCGACTTCGCGGCGATGGCGACGATCGACTACGACATCACGCACTACCAGCCGGTGCTCTTCGCGGCGGAGTCCTTCGGGCACATGGTCGACGAGGTGGGCGCGTTCTTCGCAGCGTGCGACGACGAGACGCCCGCGCGCCTCGGCGTACGGCCGAAGGCATCGTGACTGCCGAGACCCGGGTTTTGGCGCGTCGAGACCCGGGTTTTGGCGCGGTGAGTCGCGGGTCTTGGTCAGGGACCGTCGGGCTTCGGCGGCTCGGGCGGCTTGCGGCGATTGAGCTGGCGGAGGAACTCCGGGTCGTCGTCGGGGCCGAGCGGGCGCTGCGGCTGCTTCGGGCGACGCGGGAGGAGCGGGCGGGCGGCGGGCTTGGTCCCGTTGATCTGGCGGTCGACCAGCATCACGCAGCCGTAGACCGCGAGCGCGATGATCACGACGACGAGCAGGAACTTCAGCACCCTTCCAATGTAGACCGGAGGGTGTCGGTCGGCGGCTGGCCCGTCGACGGCTCCGTCGGGGCGGGCGCCTACGCTGTGCGCGTGAAGGCTTTCGTCGTGTACACGCTGCTTCGTGCGGTCCTCTTCCTCGCCGCCTGGATCCTGATCCTCGGCGTCTGGAAGCTCGTCGACGGCGGTGCCGTCACGGGTTCCCAGCTCTTCTTCGCCGCGATCGGCGCGTTCATCGTCTCGGGCGTCGCGTCGTACTTCGTGCTCCGCGGCCCGCGGGAGGCGCTGGCCGTGCGCGTCGAGGAGCGCGCGTCGAAGGCGGTCTCGAAGTTCGACGAGATGCGGACCAAGGAAGACTGATGTCGCGGGCGTGGGTGGCTGAGGCCGTACGCCGCGTCGAGGCCGACGCGAACCGCTCTGCCGACACGCACCTGCACGTCTTTCCGCTGCCCCCGTCGTGGGGCATCGACCTCTACCTGAAGGACGAGTCGGTCCACCCGACCGGCTCCCTCAAGCACCGCCTCGCGCGCTCGCTCTTCCTCTACGGCCTGTGCAACGGCTGGATCTCCTCGGGTACGACGGTGGTCGACGCCTCCTCGGGCTCGACGGCCGTGTCGGAGGCGTATTTCGCGCGCCTGCTCGGACTGCCGTTCATCGCGGTGATGCCGGCTGCCACCTCGGTCGAGAAGATCTCGCTGATCGCGTTCTACGGGGGCGAGGTGCACCTCGTGGACGACCCGGCGTCGGTCTACGAGGAGGCGCGGGCGCTCGCCGAGTCGGTCGGCGGTCACTACCTCGACCAGTTCACGTACGCCGAGCGGGCGACCGACTGGCGTGGCAACAACAACATCGCCGAGTCGATCCTGTCGCAGATGTCGCGCGAGCCCCATCCCGTGCCGGCCTGGGTCGTCGTGGGTGCGGGCACCGGCGGCACGTCGGCCACGATCGGGCGGTACCTCCGCTACCAGCAGCTGCCCACGCAGCTGTGCGTCGTCGACCCGGAGGGCTCGGCGTTCTACGAGTCGTGGGTCTCTGGGTCCTCGGCGGTCACGGCCTGCGGGTCGCGGATCGAGGGAATCGGGCGACCGCGCGTCGAGCCGTCGTTCGTGCCGGGTGTCGTCGACCGGATGCTGCAGGTGCCCGACGCGGCCTCGATCGCGGCGATGCGCTGGTGCTCGTCGGTCACGGGCCGGCTCGTCGGTGCCTCCACCGGCACATCGCTGTGGGGCGCGCTGCAGCTGGTGGCCGCGATGCGGGCCGCCGGCGAGCAGGGGTCGGTGGTCACGCTGATCTGCGATGGCGGCGAACGCTACGCGCACACCTACTACTCGGATGCGTGGCTCGAGGCGCAGGGCATCGACCCGGCGCCGTACGTCGCGGACCTCGAGGCACTGCTGTCGTCCTGACCGCGCCGGCGCCCCGGCCCGCCAAACTGTCAGACTGACACTTTGGCAACGCGTGACCTTTCCGAACTGTCAGCTGGGACGAAACTGTCAGGATTCGACGTCAGGCGATGAGCAGCCCGGCGAAGACGCCGACGCCGAGGAGCAGCTCAGCGATGCCGGTCTTCTGGAGGACCGGGATGAGACCCGGGCCGGTCGCGCCCGAGGTCACCGTGCGGACGCCCTGGAGCGCGGGCACGAGGTAGACCAGGCCGAGCAGGGCCCACCAGCTCGTGAGCGCGGCGACACCGAACAGGGCGCCGAACGCCGCCGACACCAGCGCCGCGTACAGCCCACGGGTGCGGTGGTCGCCGAGGCGGACCGCCAGCGTCATCTTCCCGGCGACCGTGTCGGTCGGGATGTCGCGGAGGTTGTTGGCGACGAGGATCGCGCAGGCGAGTGCGCCGATCGCGATGCCGGCGAGGAGGGCGGGGATGAACCAGCCGTTCGGGTCGAGTACCCAGCAGTCGCCGGAATAGCAGTGGGTTGCCCCGTCGCTGCTGAACGTGCCGAGGTAGATGGCGTCCCGGTTGTCGTGTGAAGGCAGCTGCACGTACGTCGTACCAATCGTCGCCACTAGGCCGAAGAAGACGAAGACCATCACCTCGCCGAGACCCAGGTAGCCATACGGCTTGGAGCCGCCGGTGTAGAACCACGCAGCGACGACGCACACCAGGCCGACGGCGATCAGCCACCACGCGGTCGCCAGGGCGAGGACGACGCCGGCTACGCCGGCCACGCCGAAGGCGATCAGCATCGCTCGCTTGACCGCAGCGGGCGAGGCCTTGCGTGACCCGACCAGGCGCATCGGGCCGACGCGGTCGTCGTCGGTGCCGCGGATGCCGTCGGAGTAGTCGTTGGCGTAGTTGACCGCCACCTGGAGGGCGAGGCTCACCACGAGGGCGAGCGCTGCCTTCCACCAGACCGGCTCGTAGAACCACGCGGCGACGCCGGTGCCGGCGAGGACGGGCGCGACGGCGGCGGGCAGGGTGCGCGGGCGGGCGCCGGCGATCCATTCAGCGGGGGTGGCCATGGCAGGTGATTCAAGCAGGCTTGCGCACCATGTCGATGTGCGGGATGCCGGCTTCCTCGTAGATGTCGCCGACGGGCTGGAAGCCGTGTCGTCCGTAGAACCCGCGCAGGTGGTCCTGCGCACCGAGCATGATCGGCGTCGCGGGCCAGAGCTTCTCGCAGGCGGCGACCGCGCGGCGTACGAGCTCGGTGCCGGTGCCCCCGCGCGCGTCCGTCGCCACGACGACGCGACCCACGTGCGAGGCGCCGTGCTCGTCGGGCTCGAGCAGACGTGCGTACGCCAGCAGGTCGGCGCCGTCCCACCCGAAGAGGTGGTGGGTCTCGCCCTCGAGATCGCGGCCGTCGATCTCGAGCGCCGCGGAGACATGCTGCTCGTCAACGAAGACCACGCCGCGCAGGTGGAGCATGTCGTAGGTCTGGCGTGCCGTCAGGCCGCGGTGGTGCACGAGCTGCCAGGTGAGTTGCATGGCACCAGTATCCGACGCCTCGGACGCCGCCGGTCGGCGGTAGGTTCTGGCCATGGCCTCGCCGCTCGAACCGCTCCGCCTCAGCGGCAACGCGTACGCCGACATCGACGCCCTCCGCCGCTGGATCGATGCGACCGACGAGCAACGCTTGCTGATCGAGACCTCCGGATCCAGCGGTACGCCGAAGGGGGTGCTGCTCAGCCGTGAGGCGATGCTCGCGTCCGCCGAGGCGAGCGCCTTTACGCTGCGGGCCTCGGGTCCCTGGGTGCTCGCGCTGCCCTCGAGCTACGTAGCGGGCGCCAACGTCATCGTCCGCTCCCTCTTCGCCGGCTACGAACCGACCGTCCTCGACGAGCACGGCCTCGCGTGGGCGATCACCGGTGCCGAGGCCCGCGACCACACGGCTCCTGTCTTCCTCTCGCTGGTGCCGACGCAGCTCGCCCGCGCGCTCGAGAGCGGGGCAGACCGCCAGGCGCTGGCGCGTTCGGTACACACCGTCCTGCTCGGTGGTGGCCCGATCGACCCGGCGCTGCGGGCACGGGCAGAGGACGCGGGCATCAATGTCGTGGCGACCTACGGCTCGAGCGAGACCAGCGGCGGCTGCGTCTATGACGGCTTTCCGCTCGACGGGGTCGAGGTCGGTCTCACCGAGGAGGGCAGGATCCGGCTCCGCGGGCCGATGCTCTTCGACGGCTATCTCGACGACCCCACGCTCACCGCGGACGCACTGGTCGACGGCTGGTACGTCACCTCGGACCTCGGCGCCCTCGACCCCGATGGCCGGCTCAGCGTGCTTGGTCGCGTCGACGACATGCTGATCACGGGAGGGGTGAAGGTGCCGGCGCTCGCCGTTGCCCGACGCCTGCGCGAGCACCACGCCGTCGCGGCCGCCGAGGTGGTCGGCGTCGACGATCCCGAGTGGGGGCAGGCGATCGTCGCCGTCGTGGCCACGCCCGGGCTCGCCTCGATGCCTCCGATGTCGCTCGCGGAGGCGCGCGACTGGGTCACGGCCGCTCACCCGCGTGCCTGGGCGCCGCGACGCCTGGTCGTCGTCGAGGAACTGCCCCTGCTGGCCAACGGCAAGGTCGACCGGCAGGCTGTGCGAGCACTCGCCGAGGCGTCCGCGTGATCGAGCAGCACGTCTTCTCGATCCCGATGCGCACGCGCTTCCGCGGCATCACCGTGCGTGAGGGCATGTTGCTGCACGACCCCGCGACGGGCGGATGGGGCGAGTGGTCGCCGTTCCTCGAGTACGACGAGGAGGTCGCCCGGCCTTGGCTGCAGTGCGCGCTCGAAGCGATGCGCGGGGACTGGCCGATGCCGGTGCGGGACACCGTGCCGGTCAACGTGACCGTCCCGGCCGTCGACGCCGAGCGGGCACACGCGATCGTCACTGCCGGCGGCTGCCGCACCGCCAAGGTGAAGGTCGCCGAGCCCGGCCAGTCGCTCGCCGACGACGAGGCCCGCCTCGAAGCGGTGCGGGACGCCCTCGGTCCTGGTGGACTGGTCCGCATCGACGCCAACGGAGCCTGGGACGTCGACACCGCGGTCGCCGCGCTCCCGCGACTCGATCGCGCCGCCGGCGGTCTGGAGTACGCCGAGCAGCCGGTCGCCTCGGTGGAGGACCTCGCCCTGGTGCGCCGACGCGTCGCCGTGCCGATCGCTGCCGATGAGTCGATCCGCCGTGCGGCGGACCCCTACCGGGTGCGTGATCTCGAGGCGGCGGACATCGCCGTCCTCAAGGTGCAACCGCTCGGGGGTGTCAGGAACTGTCTCCGCATCGCGGAGGAGATCGGCCTGCCGGTCGTCGTGTCGAGTGCACTCGAGACCTCCTTCGGAATCGCGGCGGGAGTCGCCCTCGCGGCGGCCCTGCCCGAGCTGCCCCACGCCTGTGGTCTGGCCACAGTCCAGCTACTGACCGACGACGTCGCCGCGCACCCGCTGCTGCCTGTGGACGGCGCCCTCCCGGTGGGCCCTGTGCACGCAGACCGGGCCGCGATCGCCCGCCTCGCCGCCGATCCACAGCGCACGGCCCACTGGCAGGCACGTCTCGACCGGGTGCGGCAGGATCAGCCCCTGTGAACGCCTCGACCGACCTCGCCCGTGCCTGCGTCCAGGCGCTGATCGACGCCGGCGTCACCGAGCTCGTCCTCGCGCCGGGTAGCCGCAACGCGCCGCTCGCCTTCGCGGCGTACGACGCGGACCGGGCCGGGCTGCTGCGGCTCCACACCCGCATCGACGAGCGGACGGCGGGCTTCCTTGCCCTCGGCCTGACCAAGGCCGGGCGCCGCGCCGCGGTCGCCTGCACCAGCGGCACCGCCGTCGCCAACCTCTTCCCGGCCGTCATGGAGGCCGCCCACACGGGGCTGCCCCTGGTGGTCGTCACCGCCGACCGGCCGGCCAGCCTGCGCGGCACCGGCGCCAGTCAGACGACCGATCAGGTCGACGTCTTCGGCAAGTTCGCGCGCTTTCTCGACATCGATGCCCTCGCGCCGGTGGACAACGCCGCAGGGAGGCGGCCTGCCTACCTCGCGACCGAGGGGACGAGCTTCGACGACCTGCGCTCGTTGCTCGCCTTCCCGTTCGGGTGGTTCTCCTACGACGGGCGCGCGCCGAGCGCCGTCGCGCATCTCAACGTCCAGTTCGAGCTCCCGCTCACTCCGCCGGACGGGGCGCCGCCGGCGTACACGGAGAAGGTGGCCGAGCCCGGCTCCTGCCGGGTCCCGATGTCCCCCGACGATGCGCACCAGCTCGTCGCCGGGCCCCGGACCGTGGTCGTCGCGGGCGATGACGCCGGAGCCCGGGCACGCCAGATCGCCGAGGCCGGCGGCTGGCCGCTCTTCGCCGAGCCGACCTCCGGTTCGCGGACCGGAGCCAACGCCCTGCGCACCTACCGCCTGCTGCTCGACACCGAGCTCGGCCAGACGATCGAGCGGGTCGTCGTGGTTGGCCACCCCACGCTGAGCCGCCCGATCGCCCGCCTCCTCGCGCGCGACGATGTCGAGGTCGTCTCCCAGCGCAGTGCCGGCATCTGGTCGGAGCGGCCGTTCCCGGTGACGACGGAGCACGACGCGATCTGGGCCCCCGAGACCGCGGGAGACACGGCGTGGCTCGACTCGTGGCGCGAGCTCGATCGCGCCACCGGCAGGCTCCTCGACCAGCTGCTCCACCAGCAGCCCGACCTGACCCCGTGGGAGGTGGCCGCGGCGGTGCACGCGGCGCTGCCGTCCGGCGGTCTGCTGGTCGTCGGCGCCTCGAGCCCGATCCGCGACCTCGACGTCATGGCGCGGCCGATGCCGGTCGGCGGCCGCCGGAAGATGATCGCGAACCGCGGCCTGGCCGGCATCGACGGCACGGTCTCCACCGCCATCGGCGCGGCGCTGGCCCGCTCCGCCCGCGACTCCGAGGCGCGCACGATCGCGCTGATGGGCGACGTGACGTTCCTGCACGACGCCGGCGCCCTCGTGATCGGCCCGGAGGAGCCGCGCCCCGACCTCACGATCGTGGTCGTCAACGACGACGGCGGCTCGATCTTCACCATGCTCGAGCAGGGCGCCCCGGCGTACGCCGAGCAGTACGACCGGCTCTTCGGCACCCCGCACGGTGTCGACCTCGGCAGCCTCTGCGCGAGCACCCGCACGCCGCACTGGAAGGTCGAGTCGCTGCCCGAGCTGCAGCAGGCCCTGGCCAGCCCCAACGGCGGCATCGAGGTCATCGAGGTGCGCGTACGCCGCGACAACCGCCGCGAGCTCGACGCCGCGATCCGTTCACTCGCCTGACCACGACCCGGGACTCAACCCGCCAAAACCCGGGACTCAACGCGGCAAAACCCGGGTCTCGACGCACCACGGTTGCGGACGACACGGCAGGATCACCTTGTGGAGATCGCCTTCCTTCTCGTCCTGCTCGCCGTGGCGGTGCTCGCCGGCACGTCGCTGTCCGAGCGGATCGGCTTCCCGGCGCCGCTGGCACTGATCGCGCTCGGCGTAGTTGGCGCCTACATCCCGGGGATCCCCGAGGTTCACCTGCATCCCGAGGTGGTGCTGCTCGGCCTGCTGCCGCCGCTGCTCTATGCCGCCAGCCTGCAGACCAGCCTGGTCGACTTCAACGCGAACCGGCGCCCGATCCTGCTGCTCAGCGTCGGTCTGGTGGTCTTCACGACCTTCGGAGTGGGAGCTGTGGTGCACGCGCTCCTGCCCGGGCTCGGCTGGGCTCCTGCACTCGCGATTGGTGCTGTCGTCGCGCCCCCGGACGCCGTCGCGGCGACCGCGATCGCGCGACGGATCGGCCTGCCGCGTCGCCTCGTCACCATCCTCGAGGGCGAGTCGCTGCTCAACGACGCGACCGCGCTCGTCGCCCTGCGCACCGCGATCGCCGCCGCGACGATCGGCGTCTCGACCACGGAGGTGGCGTTCGACTTCGTCCGGGCCGCCGGCGGCGGCGTACTCGTCGGGCTGCTCACGTTCGTCGTGGTGGCCAAGGTCCGCAAGCTGCTGACCGACCCGGTCCTCGACACCGCCGTCTCGCTCGTCACCCCGTTCGCGGCGTACGTCGCGGCGGAGCGTGTGGAGGCCTCGGGCGTCATCGCCGTCGTCGTCGCCGGCCTGCTGCTCGGGCACAAGGCGCCGATCCTGCAGTCGGCGCAGAGCCGGATGGCCGAGCGCACCAACTGGCGCACGCTCGCGTTCGTCCTGGAGAACGCTGTCTTCCTCCTGATCGGCCTGCAGGCTGCGTGGATCGTGCAGGACGCGGGCCAGTCGTCGTTCGGGTGGGGGCGCATCGCCGCGGTGTGCGCGGCAAGCCTGGCCGCGGTGATCGGGCTGCGCCTGTTCTGGGTCTTCCCGGCCCGCTACCTGCTGGTTCGTCCGGGCCCGGACCCGGCGACGGGGCAGAGCGCACCGTGGACCTACACGTTCCTGCTCGGCTGGGCGGGCATGCGCGGTGTCGTGACGCTGGCTGCGGCGTTCGTGATCCCGGACGACACACCGCATCGCGAGGTGCTGCTGCTGATCGCCTTCACGGTCGTGGCGGGCACGCTCTTCATCCAGGGCCTGACGCTTCCGCTGCTGGCGCGCATCATGCGGGTGCCCAGCCCCGACGCCGCGGAGGACGCACTCGCCCGCGCGACCCTCCTGCAGCAGGCGACCAAGGCGGCGCACGCGCGCCTCGAGGACCTCGAGTACGACGACCGGCACGGCGTGGTCGACCTGGTCCGGCAGCAGATGGACCGCCGCAACTTCGCCGCGTGGGAGCGGCTCGCGACGGCCGAGGACCACGAGAGCCCGAGCGACCTCTACGCCCGGATCAGGCTCGAGTTGATCGCCGCGAGCCCGGGCAGCGCGGCGCTGAGCTCGTCGATCGCCGTCGACCAGTCCTCGCGCAGCACCGCCGCCAGGCCGCGGCAGACCGGCGCGACCGCGGACCGGCTCGCCTCGTCCCGCGAACGCCGGCAGCGCGCGCCGAGCGAGTCCAGCGACTCCGGATCGTGGTTGGCGGCGTGGGCAACCGCGGCGTGCAAGGCGATGAACGGCGTCTCCGGCTTGCCCAGGAGCTGAGCGTCGACGGAGGCCAGCACGGGCGCGGCCGTCGGGGGAGCGGCCAGTCCGGCGTCCCAGTCGGTGGCCGCCACCTGCCAGCGCCAGAGCAGCGAGGCGGTGTCCACGAGCCCCCGTACGCCGGTCACGTCGGCGAGCTGTCGGGCGAAGCGGCGCCGCACCGCCTCGACGTCGCCCAGCGCGAGCTCGTGCAGCGCGGCGTGCCAGGCGAAGTGGGCGCGATGGCTGGCCGATCGGCCGCCCGCCTCGATCCAGTGGTCGAGCCAGGCGCGGCCGGTCTCGTGCTGCCCGGTCTCGTAGTGCACGTGGGTCAGCGCGTGCACCGCGTGGCCGGACGACGGCTCGCACGAGAGCGCGGACTCCGCGAGCAGCGCGGCCTCGTCGTACCGGGCCTGGTCCTGGCGGACGAAGGCCAGCAGGGAGATGTACCACCAGTGGTCGCCGTACGCCGGAGCGAGGTTCTCCACCAGCGCCCAGACGTCCTGCTGCACGTCGATCACGCCCGAGAAGGCGATCGTCGGCACGGCGGCGGAGACCGCCAGCACGTCGCGGGGGTACGCCGCGATGTGGCGGCGCAGCGCGTCGGCGCCGGCCCGACGCGGCTCCCGGACCCGGAGGCCGACGACGCTGACCAGGCTGCGCTCGCGGTCGTCGGCATTGACGCGTGCAGCGCGGCGGGCGGCGGCGAGGGAGGAGGTGACGTCGGTGTCGGCGCTCGCTTCGTGCCCGAGCAGCGCCAGTGCCGCATGGGCGAGGGCGAAGTCCGGATCCAGGGCGGCGGCCTCGGCGAAGAGCTCCTCCGCTCCGGACTGCAGCCGCATGAGCCGCTCGAGACCGGCGTTGAACGACGCAGCAGCCTCGGCCGTCGTGGAGAGCGGCAGGCCGAGCGGGTCGCGGGGCCGGGCGACCGGGTGATGGCCCGGCACCCAGGTGCCGTCCGCGAGCCGGCGGGGGAGGGGAGCGACTGCCTCGAGGACCCCGACGGCGAGCGCGAGCGCCTGTTGGCGGATCTCCGGGACGGCGGTCGATTCCCACAGCTCGCCACGGCGTAGCGCGCCCAGCGTCCACAGGGGCGCATCGGCACGGCCACGGTCGTCGACCAGCCGCCCGTCGCGGGTAGCCAGGCCCATGCCGGCCGTGGTGGTGATCGCCAGCGCCCCGTCGAGGCGTGGCCGGAGCAGATCGTCCAGGAGCGGGTTGCCCAGCGTGCGCACGTCCGCGCGGGGGCCCGTGCAGTTGACCACCCAACCGACCTCGCGGACCGCGCCGTCGGTCGTCGTGATGCGCAGGCCGCCGCGCGGCAGCGGCTCCGCGTCGGTGACGCGTGCTGCCTCGAGGACGACCTCACCCGCGGCCACCAGCGCGTCGAGCCGATCGTGGCTCTCGCGCGGGAGGCGGTGGCGCAGCCGGTTCCACGTGGCGGCGTCCCGGGTCAGGAAGGTCGCGCGGTCCTCCTCGGGGAGACGCTGCCAGAGCTCGGCGACACGGAACCGCAGCCCGTCGAGTGCCGGCCGCCAGTCCCCGGTCGTATTCGCGACCTCGGCGAGGTGCTGCTCGACCGCCGCGCGGATCTGGTCGAGGCCCGATCCCCAGGCGCTGATGTCGGGGATGGCGGCGGGCTTGAGCCGGTCGGCATGCTGAGAGGGCAGCTCGCCGGAGCGCGAGATCGCCCGGAGGCGGCGGTCCGGGCGACCGCCCGCGAGGGAGAACAGGACGTCGACGGCGGTCAGGCCGGTGCCCACGACCAGGACGTCGGCGGGGCCGGTGCGGTCGCGGCGTACGGGATCGAGGGCGCCGGGCGCCCACGGGTCGCCGACGAAGAAGGGGGAGTCGCGGAGGGCGTCGGGAGCCCAGTCGTCGCCCGTCGCGGGGAGGCCGACCGCGACGACGACGGCGTCCGCGAGCAGCCCGTCGGGTGCGCCCGGATGGCCGAGACGGACCCGCGCGCCGTCGCGGCGTACGTCGGTCACGGTGGCACGCACGTGGCGCACGGTGGTGTCGACGAGGACGTCGCGCACGGCGGCCGTCAGCTGCTCGTCGAGGTAGCGGCCATAGGTGCGACGGCCGGCGAAGGTGAACGCGTGCACGTCGGGCTGCTGGTCCTGCAGCCAGTGCAGGAAGTGTGAAGGGTCCTCGGGCAGGGCACTCATGCCTGCGGCCGGGACGTTGAGCAGGTGCTGCTCGTCCGGCGTACCGAAGGCGGTGCCGCGGCCCCAGCGATCGGCGGGGTCGACGAGCAGGATCTCGACCGGGGTGGAACGGCGGCCGGACTCGCGCACGAGGTGCAGCGCGGTGAGGGTGCCGGCGGCACCGGCGCCGAGGATCGCGATGACGGGCCGGGTGCTCATGCGCGATGCCGCCCGGGACGGTGGCCATGGGCTGCCGGCGCGGCCGCTGGTGGGACGGCCTCCTGCGCTGGCAGGCCGACCGCCCCGGACGGCGGCTCAGGGATGACCACGGAGGTACGTCGGTCGCGACGGCGACATCGGTCCAGGACGACTCGCATGCTCATGACAAGTAACCATACTGAAAAACTTCAAATAAAGGTGATCGGAAAGACAGAGGGGCCCCACGGCGATCCGTGGGGCCCCTCGTCTCGAACGTCAGATGCTCAGTCGTCTGACCAGTCGCGGCGCGGGCCGGTGGCCTCGTCGCGCTCGGCGGGGGACATCTGTGCGCTCGCGATGAGCGACACCACGGTCGTCATCGCCAGGGTGCCAATGATGACCGCGAGCGAGAGCCAGATCGGGATGTCCGGCGCCCAGGCGACGTGGTGCCCGCCGTTGATGAACGGCAGCTCGTTGCTGTGCAGCGCGTGCAGGACCAGCTTCACGCCGATGAAGCCGAGCAGGAACGCCAGGCCGTAGGAGAGGTAGATCAGCCGCTCCAGCAGGCCGCCGATGAGGAAGTAGAGCTGGCGAAGGCCCATCAGAGCGAAGATGTTCGCGGTGAAGACGAGGTAGGGGTCCTTGGTCAGGCCGTAGATCGCCGGGATCGAGTCGAGCGCGAAGAGCAGGTCGGTGGTGCCGAGCGTGAGCACGACGAGGAACATCGGCGTGATGACCCGCTTCGCGTCGACGCGCGCGAAGAGGGCGGTGCCGTGCCATTCCTTGGTGGCCGGCAGCCGCTTCTCGGCGAAGGCAACGAGCTTGTTCTCCTCGAACTCGTCCTCGTCCTCCCCGCCTTCCTTCGCCAGCTTGATCGCGGTGTAGATGAGGAAGGCGCCGAACAGGTAGAAGACCCAGCTGTACTGGTTGATCGCGGCCGCGCCGATGACGATGAAGACGCCGCGGAACAGCAGCGCGAGCACGATGCCGATCAGCAGCGCCTTCTGCTGGAACTGCCGGGGGACGCCAAAGCTGGCCATGATGATGATGAAGATGAACAGGTTGTCGACCGAGAGCGAGTACTCGGTCAGCCAGCCGGCGAAGAACTCGGGCCCGGGGCTCGGCGACAGGGCGTGCGGCTCGGCGAAGACCCACAGGCCGATGCCGAACGCGACGGCCAGGCCGACGTAGAGCGCGAGGTAGCGCGAGGCCTCACGCATCGTGGGCTCGTGCGGGCGACGGCCGATGACGACGACGTCAACGAGGACGATGCCGAGAGTCACCAGCAGCGTGGCGATCCAGACGGCGGGAGAGGCGACGGAGTCGCGAAAGAGTGCGTCCATGGGAAATTCCTTTTCCTCCGGAGTGTGTACAGGACTGACTCCGGAGGTCTCTTCCGCCCGCTGGCTCAGCCGCGGACCGATGGCACCGGGACCGAGGTCCGTACTGACGACGCCACCGCGAAGGAATACTCCCCTCCAAGGTGCGCCCAGTCTAACCGGTCGTACGACGTGCCGGGGCACGCCGCTTCCTTGCGAAATTCACCCATTCCTCAGTTGGTGTTGGGACCATGTGGTCATGGGAATCGCCGCTCCACTGGTCCGTCTGGCTGCCCGCCTCGGCAGCCGGAAGATGGACCTGTCGCGTCTGGACAAGCTGCCGGAGTCGCTGGCCTGGCCGTTGCGGCGTGACGGCGTCGAGGTCGACCCCCGTCTGGCCGACGGTCAGTCCGTCCGCAAGCTCGCCTCGGTGCTCGGCATGGGCGTCTGGCTGGTGACCGACGCGGAGGCCGGGCGGGCCGTCCTCGCCGAGCCGTCGGCGTACTCCACCGACATCCGGCCGTACGTCGGGGCGCGCGGCGCCGCGGACGGCGACATCGGTGGTCTGGGCTTCACGGACCCGCCGGAGCACACGCTGCTGCGCAAGCTGGTGGCCCCCGAGTTCACCAAGCGCCGGCTCGAGGCGCTGCGCCCGCGGATTGCCGAGATCGTCGACGAGCAGCTCGACCTGCTCGAGCGTCGGGGCAAGGCGGGCGACCCGGTCGACCTCGCCGCGACGTTCGCCTTCGACGTGCCGTTCCTGGTGATCTGCGAGCTGCTCGGCCTGCCGCTGGATGACCGGGCGACGTTCCGGCAGCTCGGCGGGGCGCGCTTTGACGTGTCGCAGGGCGGCATGGGTGCCTTCGGGGCGATCTCGGGCTCGCGCACCTTCCTCATCGGGGCCACGGAGCGCCAGCGCATCGAGCCGGGGCCCGGACTGATCGGCCGCCTGGTCGTCGAGCACCCGGAGATCTCCGACTACGACCTCGGCGGCCTCGCCGACGGCGTCTTCACCGGCGGCATGGAGACCAGCGCCGCCATGCTCGCGCTGGGCACCGGCCTGCTGCTCGACCACCCGGACTGGTGGACCGCTCTGGCGTCGGGGGCCGACCCGGTCCCGGTCGTCGAGGAGCTGCTGCGCCACCTCGCGGTCGTGCAGGTCGCGTTCCCGCGGTTCGCGAAGCAGGACGTCGTCGTCGCTGGTCAGCGGGTCCGCAAGGGCGACGTCGTGATGGTCTCGATCCCCGGCTCCAACCACGACGGTCGCCCGGGCTTCGACCCGTCCCGCGAGCCGTCGTCGCACCTCGCGTTCGGTCACGGCATCCACCGCTGCGTCGGCGCGGAGCTGGCGCGGCTGGAGCTGCAGATCGCGCTGCCCGCCCTGGCTCGTCGCTTCCCCGACCTGCGGGTGGACGGCACCCCGGCGTACCGGCAGACCTCGATCGTCTTCGGTGTCGACGAGATGCAGGTGCGGACCTGCCCCGTCGCGCACTGAACGCCGCGGGGTCACCCGCGCTTCACCTCCGGTTCGTCCGGCCATGGGATCAAAGGGACGTGAGCATCCCGAGTCTCATCCCGACGCCGGCCGTCGTCGGCCACCGTGGCGCGAGCGGACAGCGTCCCGAGCACACGCTCGACGCCTACCGGCTGGCGATCCGCATGGGTGCGGACGACATCGAGCTCGACGTCGTACCCACGAAGGACGGCGTCCTCGTCGCCCGCCACGACGCCTCGCTCTTCGCGACGACCGATGTCGCCGAGCACCCCGAGTTCGCCGACCGTCGCACGACACGGGTCATCGACGGGGACGAGCTCGACGACTGGTTCGTGGAGGACTTCACCTTCGACGAGCTGCGGACACTGCGCGCGCGTGAGCGGTTCCGCAAGGTGCGCCGGGCGAACACGACGTACCACGGCCAGCTGTTGATCCCGAGCCTCGACGAGGTGCTCACGCTGGTGGCGCTCGAGTCGACGTTCCTCGATCGCACGGTCGGCGTGCTCATCGAGCTCAAGCACGCCGCGCACTACGCCGAGCAGGGTCTCGACGTCGTCGCGCCGCTGCTGGCCACGCTCCGCGACCACGGTGTCGACCACGAGCGTTCGCGGGTCATGGTGATGTGCTTCGAGCCGACCGTCCTGCGCCAGATCGCCGCCCAGTCCACGGTCGGGATCATCCAGCTCCTCGACAAGAAGGGCCGCCCGGCCGACCTCGCCGCGGCCGGCGAGAAGATCCGGTACGCCGACCTGCTGACGCCGGCGGGCCTCTCCGCGATCCGCGAGTACGCGCAGGGCATCGGCGTGCACAAGGAGCTCGTGCTCGAGCGCGACGAGGATGGCCGCACGAGCGGTGTCGGCCGCGTCGTGACGGACGCCCACAGCGCCTGGCTGACCGTGCACGTCTGGACCCTCCGCGTCGAGAACCGCTGGCTCCCGCTCGAGCTCCGCTCGGACGACCGGCCGGGCCACCACGGTGACCTGGCGGCCGAGGCGCGGATGATGCTCGACGCCGGGGTCGACGGCCTGATCACGGACAACCCCGACATCGTGTTGGCCGCCCGGGCGGACCACCTCTCCGCGGGCCGTGCCGCCTCCGTGCCGGCGCCGCCGCGCCCGCCTCGGCGGGTCCGCACCGCGCGCTGACACCGCTCCGCGAAGCCGTCGCGCAATGATGGCAACCATTCCGGCCTGCGCTGCGTCCTTGGTGCATGACGAAGTGGGGAGCACTGATGCTCGACGACCCGTCCTCCGTGCCACGGCAGCGTGACGACGACTTCTCGGCGTACGTCGAGGCGCGCCGCGCGGCGCTGTTGCGCACGGCGTACCTGATGACGGGGGACCTCGCGACCGCCGAGGACGTCGTCCAGACGACGCTGGCCAAGCTCTACCTCGCGTGGGACAAAGTCAGCGCGCGCGACGCGGTGCACAGCTACACGCGGCGCATCCTCACCAACGAGGTGACCTCGCTGTGGCGGCGAGCGTGGCGGAGGCGCGAGCTCCCGGTCGACCGGCTGCCCGACGTCGCCACCGACCCGGCGTACGACGACGGCACCGCCGCTGCGTTGTGGGCCTTCGTCGGTGAGCTCGCGCCGCGGGCCCGTGCCGTGGTGGTGCTGCGGTACTACGAGCAGCTCACCGAGGCGGAGATCGCCGAGGTCATGGGCATCTCGGTCGGCACCGTGAAGTCGCAGTGCAGCCGTGCGCTCGCCTCCCTGCGGGCCCGCGTGCCCGCCTCCCTCGAACGACCTGACACCCACGAACGACCGGCCCGGTCCGGGGACGGAGAGCAGTGATGGACATGGATCTGGAGCAGCAGCTGACTGCCGCGCTCGAGGGGCGCGCGTCGGGCGTCCCGGTGGCGCCCGCCGACCTGGGCGCGGTGCGCTCGCGGGCCCGGTCGATCCGTCGCCGGCGAGCCGCTGGTGGTGCGGTGGCGGGCGCTGCGGTCGTCGCGCTCGTCGTACCTGTGGCGATGGGGCTGGGCGGCCTGCGCAGCGCCTCGGAGGCACCGCCCGTCGGCCCTGCGCCGGCGACGTCGACGCCCTCGGTCCCGGCCAAGGTGTGCTCGTCGACCGGGGTCGCCAAGCCGACGCTGCCTGCCGGCCTGCCGCCGGCGGTGGCGACGACCTGGCAGCAGATCGTGGACGCTGCTGCCGCCTGTGACCTGAGCGCCTTGGAGGCACTGGGTGCGGATGCGATCACCAGCTACGGCGACAAGCAGGGCATCACGAACCTGCGCCGCTGGGAGCGCGAGGGAGATGGCAAGCTCGGCGTCCTGCTGAAGGTGATGGCGACAACCTCTGGCGTCGGGCCGGACCTCGGCGGCGTCCGGTTCTACGGCTGGCCCGCCCTTTCCGTACGCCACACGTGGTCGCCGCTCACATCCGCTGAGCGGGCCGAGCTCGAGACCTTCCAGAAGCCGTCCGAGGTGGCCTCGTTTGAGGAGATGCAGATGTACTACGGCTGGCGAGTCGGCATTCGCTCCGACGGCACGTGGTTGTACTTCGTCGCCGGCGACTGAGCCGGCGTACGACGAGCAGTAACGCGGTGTCCTCGTATCCAGTGCGCCGTTGCAGAGGCGCAGAGGCTACGAGAACACCGCGTTACAGCTGGGCTGGCGAGGCTCAGAGCCGCTTGCGCTGGGTGAGCACGGCGGCGACCAGGCCCGCCCCGCCGCCGAGAAGCCACGGCACCGGCAGCAGCCAGCGCAGGTCGTCCTGCGGCACGGTGTCGCTGACGTAGAGCGCCCAGACGGTCAGCAGGCCGGCGAAGGCCAGGCCCATCACGAGGTGGCCGATGTTGACCGGGTGGAGGCCGCCGCGCTTCGCGGGCTCGGGAGCCTCGTCGGGGAGAGGCGGGATCACCGTGGTCTGGTCGATGTCGTTCATCACTTGCTCCTCACGATGATGTGGCCGACGTTGGCCTCGGCCTCGACGTGGAAGGCGTCGAGAGTGCCGGTGGCGTCCTGGGTGACGGTGTTGGAGGTCTGGATGCCGCCTCCGTGCTCGCCGAAGATGTCGAACCCGCCGGGGCCGTTGACCTGGGCGTGCCCCTCGACGTCGAGGGAGTCGGGGACGATGACCTCGAGCTCGCCGACGTCGACCGACGCCGAGACGACCTTCCCGGCCAGCTCGGTGTCCGGCACGGAGCTGAGGTCGACGACCAGTCGTCCGGCATCGAGGTGGTAGTCGTGGCCGTGGGACTCGATCTGCGCCCAGCTGGTCGGGGCGTAGGTGACCTCGTCGCCGTCCCAGGTGGAGGCGACGGTGCTGATCAGGGTGACCGGGATCAGCAGCAGGCCGAGGAAGATCAGTCCGCCGGCACGTCCCCAGAACGACCCGAGCAGCAGCAGGGCCGCGACGATGGCCAGCGCCAGTGCGGGGTACGCCGCCGGGATGACGTCCGTGCCGCCGAGGTCGACGACGCCGAGGATGCCCAGCGCCACCGCGATCAGGGGAAGCGCGATCCAGAAGAGGAGCGGGCCCTTCTTGCGGGGGTCACGGACCCAGCGGTAGCCCGACTTCCAGTCGCCCCGAATCTTCCAGGCGCGCATGTCGCGGTACTTCTCCGGGTTCTGCCGCACGTCCTCCTGGAACGTCGTCGGGGCGGCCGGCGGAGCGGCGTACGTCCATGCCTGTCCCGTGCCCGTCCAGGCAGCGGAGCCGCCCATGCGGGCCTGACGCCGCCACTCGCGCTTGCGGAGGATGACGAACGCGATGCCCGCGACGATCAGGATCGGGATCGCCGGGAAGAAGAAGCCGCCGTGCTCCCCGCCGAAGCCGAGCACGTCTCCGAAGAACGCGAGGGCGGCGAGCGCGCCGACCGCGACGACGGCAAGGGAGCGGTTGCGCGGGTCGAGGTCGATGACCGCGTTGTCGCCCTGGCGGTCGTCGGGCAGCAGCAGCCACAGGGCGCCGTACAGGAAGAGGCCGGCACCGCCGAAGATGGTCAGGACGACGAAGCCGACGCGGACCAGGATCGGGTCGATGTCGAGGTGACGGGCGAGTCCGCCGGCGACGCCTGCGATGTGGCGGTCGGTGGAGCTGCGCATCAGGCGGGTCACGTCGCGGATGTCGGTGCCGGAGACGCGCGGCCCGTACTGCGGGCCGGTCTGGTCGCCGGTCGGTTCGTGGCTGCCCGGCGGGGGCGGCGGCGGGGTGTCGCCGGCCGGGGGAGTGAGGTTCTCGTCCATGGCCCACAGCCTTCCGTGTCGCGCTGCCTCCCACCATCGGGGACGTCCCTGAACCTGACGTCGGGGTGGGCCCTCCGGGTGCGGGTCGGCTCTCGGGGTCCAGTCGGGGGTGATCCCGATCCCGTACGCCGCGCGCGCGTGCCACGATGGCGACACCATGACTTCCGCTGCCACCACACCACCCCCGGGCTCCGCTCCGGCGTACGAGCCGCGGCGTGCGTTCCGTGAGCCGGACGCCGGCTTCCTCGGCGGCGTCGCGGCGGGTCTGGCCACGCACCTCGGCTGGCCGGTGATGTGGATCCGGGTCGCGCTGGTGGCGCTGACCGTGGCGAACGGCGCCGGCGTTCTCCTGTACGCCGCCCTCTGGCTCTGGCTGCCCACCCTCCCGGTCGAGGAACCCGCGCCCGGGCTCGCCGCCGCAGAGCGCTCCGGCCGTCGTACGACGCGCCGCGGCCTCGCCGACATCGGCCCGGGTGTCGCCCTCGCGGCACTCGCGGTGGGTGCCCTCTTCGTCGCGCAGCTGGTGCTCGGCACGGGTCTGGTGCTCTGGGTCCTCGTGCTCGGACTCGGTGGAGTCGCGTTGATCTGGCGGCAGGCCGACGAGTCCAGCCGCGAGCGCTGGCGCGACAGCACGGGCCGGCTCGACCCGGTCCGTGCGCTGGTCGGCGACGGCGGCTGGGCCGCGTGGTCGCGGATCGTCGTCGGCGTCCTCATGCTGGTCACCGCGTTGGTGCTCTTCGCGCTCCGGTCGGGCCGACTCTCGCTCGCGGTCGACGTGCTGGTGGCGACCGGCCTGGGCCTGGTCGGCGTGCTGCTGGTGGCCGGACCCTGGCTGCTCCGGCTCTTCCACGACCTCGGCGAGGAGCGGGCGCAGCGGGTCCGCAGCCAGGAGCGCGCCGATGTGGCAGCTCACCTGCACGACTCGGTGCTGCAGACCCTCGCCCTGATCCAGAAGAACTCGGCCGACCCCGCGCAGGTCGCGCGGCTGGCCCGCGCCCAGGAGCGCGACCTGCGCTCGTGGCTCTTCGAGGACGCGGGCCCTTCGGGTTCGCTGTCGGCTGCGCTCGCCACATTGGCCGCCGAGGTCGAGGCCGACCACAACGTGACCGTCGAGGTCGTGACGGTCGGCGACCTCGTGCTCGACGACCGCACGCAGCCCGTGCTGCTCGCGACGCGCGAGGCGGTGGTCAATGCCGCGAAGCACGCCGGAGCTGGTCGCGTGGACGTCTACGCCGAGGCCTCGCCGACGCGGCTCGAGGTCTTCGTGAAGGATCGCGGACGGGGCTTCGACATCGAAGCGGTCGCCGCGGACCGTCACGGCGTACGAGGATCGATCAAGGACCGGATGGAGCGACACGGGGGCACGGCCCGCGTGATGTCGCGTCCGGGGGAGGGCACCGAAGTGGTGCTGCAGATGCCGCTGGAGGAGAAAGCATGAGCACCCCACCAGACCACTCGCTGCGCTCGCGCTCCGTCGGGGACCCCGCATGAGCACCCGGGTGCTGATTGTCGACGACCACGCGATGTTCCGCGCCGGCGTGCGCGCCGAGCTGTCGGCGGCGCCGACCGTCGAGGTCGTCGCCGAGGCCGAGGACGTCGACACCGCCGTCGCTGCCATCGCGGCACACCACCCCGAGGTCGTACTGCTGGACGTGCACCTGCCCGGCGGTGGTGGTGCCGAGGTGATGCGCCGGATCGGCCCGTCGGCGACGCGCTTCCTCGCGCTGTCGGTCAGCGACGCCGCGGAGGACGTGATCGGCACGATCCGCGCTGGTGCTCGCGGCTACGTCACCAAGACGATCACGGGTCCCGAGCTCGCCGACGCGATCGGCCGGGTTGCCGGGGGAGACGCGGTCTTCTCCCCGCGGCTGGCCGGCTTCGTCCTCGACGCCTTCGCCGGCACGATCGAGGTCGCCGCTGTGGACGAGGACCTCGACCGGCTGACGGAGCGGGAGCGCGAGGTGATGCGGTTGATCGCGCGCGGCTACTCCTACAAGGAGGTCGCGGGGGAGCTCTTCATCTCGGTCAAGACCGTGGAGACCCACATGTCAGCGGTGCTCCGCAAGCTCCAGCTGTCGAGCCGTCACGAGCTCACGCGCTGGGCCTCGGACCGCCGACTGCTCTGAGCCTGCTGGCCGTCGCCCAACGCGACCACGGTGAACGGCAGGAAGAACTGCACGAGCGGGCCGATGCTCACCGCGTAGATCAGCGTGCCGAGGCCGACCTGGCCGCCGAGCAGGAAGCCGGTGGCGAGCACGGTCACCTCCAGAGAGGTGCGGACCAGCCGGATCGACAGTCCGGTACGCCGGGCCAGGCCGGTCATCAGTCCGTCGCGGGGACCGGGGCCGAGCTGGGCGCCGATGTAGAGCGCGCCGGCGAGGCCGTTGACCACGATGCCGCCGAGCATGAAGGCGCCGCGGGCGACCAGGCCGTCGGGCGTGCCGAGTAGCGCGAGCGTCGCGTCGGTGGCCACGCCGATCAGGATGACGTTGGCGACCGTGCCGAGACCGGGCACCTGGCGCAGCGGGATCCACAGCAGCAGGACGAGCACGCCGACGAGGATCACGACCGTGCCGAAGCTGAGGCCCACGTGGGTCATCACGCCGGCGTGGAAGACGTCCCACGGGTCGAGGCCGAGCGATCCGCGGATCACCATCGCCATGGACGCGCCGTAGAGCCAGAGGCCGACGAGCAGCTGGACGAGACGGCGCGGCATCCGGCCGGCGCGCAGCTGCTCGAGCGGGGTGAGGTTCGCCAGCACCGGGGTTGCCGGGCGAGCGGGGGAAACGAGGGGATCGGCCATGACTCCACTGTGTGCCGGATCGGCCTTGTAGAAAATGGCCAATCCGGTGATAGTGGCCTGTATGAGCGCCGTCATGACCGCCCCGCGGGTAGCCACGCTGCTCGGTGACTTCGACCGGAGCCCCGCGTACGCCGGAGTGTCCGACGGCCTCCGGCTGCTCATCGGCGAGGGCCGGATCCCGCTCGGAGCCCGCCTGCCCAGCGAGCGCGACCTCACCGAGGCCCTCGGCGTCAGCCGCACGACGGTCACCCGCGCGTACGCCGACCTCCGCGACCGCGGTTTCGCCGAGGCCCGCACCGGCGCCGGCACGTTCACCCGGCTCCCCGGAGGCAGGCGGGCCACGCTCGACC
Source organism: Nocardioides jejuensis (assembly GCF_004337475.1). Classification (GTDB taxonomy): domain Bacteria; phylum Actinomycetota; class Actinomycetes; order Propionibacteriales; family Nocardioidaceae; genus Nocardioides; species Nocardioides jejuensis. The sequence goes on from NZ_SJZJ01000013.1 coordinate 63,127, forward strand.
GCGCGTTGGCGCCGCTGCCCGGCACGCCGGACCTGATCGATCTCAACTGCGCTGCCGGCAGCTCGCCGACGGGACTCGCAGCCATCTACGAGGACGCGGTGGGTGAGCTGCCGGCGTACCTGTCGGGGCATGGGTACTTCCCGGCCGGGCTCCCCGCGCTGCAGGAGCAGATCGCCGCGACCTACGAGGCGCGAGGCCTCCCGACCGATCCCGACCAGGTGCTGGTCACCCCGGGCGCGCTCTCGGCCACGGCGATCGTCGCCCAGGCGCTGACCTCGCCGGGGGACCGGCTCCTGGTCGACAGCCCCGTCTACCCGAACGCCGCCAACGCCCTGTCGAGCCGCGGCGCCCGACTGGTGACGTCGCCGGTCGACGCGTCGGGGTTCGACATCGCCGGCATGGTCGCGACGGTGCGGCAGGCGGCCCCGCGGGCGGCGTACGTGCTGGCGGACTTCCAGAACCCCACGGGCCACGTGATGACCGCCGCCGAGCGCGAGACGTACGCCGCGGCCCTGCGCCGCAACCGGGTGGTCCCGATTGTCGACGAGGCGCACCAGGGGATCGTGCTGGACGACGTGGAGATGCCGCCGCCGTTCGCGTCGTTCCTCCCGGATGCGATCACGGTCGGGTCTGCCAGCAAGCAGATCTGGGGTGGGCTCCGCCTCGGCTGGATCCGGGTGCCGCGCGAGCGGATCGACCAGGTGACGACGGCGCGCCTCGGCGTCGACCTCGGCGCGCCGCTCCTCGAGCAGCTGGTCCTCGCGCGGGTGCTCGCCGAACCGGCCCCGATCGTGGAGCCGCACCTCGCACGCCTGCGCGAGCAGCGCGACGTCCTGGTCGCTGCCCTGCGCGAGCGGCTCCCGGACTGGCGCTTCCTCGTCCCCGCTGGCGGTCTCTGCCTGTGGGTCGAGCTGCCGGCGCCGTTCGCCACCCTGCTGGCTGCCGAGGCGGAGGTCCGGGGTGCATCGATCGCTCCGGGGCCGGTGTTCGCGGTCGAGGGCGGTCTCGACCGGTTCGTGCGCCTGCCCTGGACGCGGCCGGCAGAGGAACTGCGCGCCGCCGTCGCGATCCTGGCGGAGGCGTGGGACGCGGTCGTCGAAGGCGCGAGCGCCCCGCAGACCGGCCGCGTCAGGGTCGTCTGAAGCGCGTCGAGACCCGGGCTTTGCCGCGTCGAGTCGCGGGTTGTGGCCTCGGTAGGATTCCGGCATGGACATCCTGCGTCAGCTCCTCCTCGTCGTTCACCTGGTCGCGTTCGCGGCGCTGCTCGGCGGCCTCCTCGGCCAGGCCAAGGCGGCCCAGAAGGCCGTCCATCAGTCGACGATCTGGGGTGCGCGGATCGCGTTCCTCGCGGGTCTGGCACTGGTCGGCGTCCTGGAGTCCAACGACGTCCACCCCAACGCCGGCAAGATTGCGGTCAAGGCGCTGATCGGCCTGGCCGTCCTCGGCCTCCTCGAGGCGCGCCGCAAGAAGGGCCTGACCAACGCCCTCTACTGGGTGGCTACCGGCCTGACCGTCGCCAACGTCCTCGTTGCCGTCCTCTGGGCCTCCGCGCACCACTTCTGATCCTGCTGTACGCCGAAGGCCCCGCATCCGGTCGGATGCGGGGCCTTCGCGTTTCGTGCCGGTGGTGGGCGACGGGTCAGCGCCAGCCGAGCTCCGGCGCCACGTGGGTGAGGATCGACTCGACCACGTGGGCGTTGTAGTCGACGCCGAGCTGGTTCGGGATCGTCACCAGCAGGGTGTCGGCGGCGGCGATCGCCTCGTCCTTCGCGAGCTCCTCGATGAGGCGCTCGGGCACGTCGGCGTACGACCGGCCGAAGACGGCGCGGGTCTTCTCGTCGATGTTGCCGAACTGGTCGCGGGAGTTGCGGTCATGCCCGAAGTACGCGCGGTCGCGCTCGTCGACGATCGGGAAGATCGAGCGGCTCACGGAGACACGCGGCGTGCGGGTGTGACCCGCCGCCGCCCAGGCTTCGCGGTAGGTCTCGATCTGCTTGCGCTGCTGGACGTGCAGCGGCTCGCCGGTCTCGTCGTCCTTGAGCGTCGAGCTCATCAGGTTCATGCCCTTCTCCGCGGCCCAGCGCGCGGTGGCGTCGGAGCCGGCACCCCACCAGATCCGGTCGCGCAGCGTGGGGGACTGGGGCTCCAGCGGCAGCAGACCGGGCGGGTTGGCGAACATCGGACGCCGGTTGGGCTGCGCGAAGCCGTCGCCCTTCAGCATCTCGAGGAAGACCTCGGTGTGGCGCCGGGCCATGGCGGCCTCGTCCTCGCCCTCCGCAGGGGCGAAGCCGAAGTAGCGCCAGCCGTCGATGACCTGCTCCGGGCTGCCCCGGGAGATGCCGAGCTGCAGCCGCTCGCCGGAGATCAGGTCGGTCGCGGCAGCGGCCTCCGCGGAGTAGAGCGGGTTCTCGTAGCGCATGTCGATGACACCCGTGCCGATCTCGATCCGGCTCGTGCGGGCACCGATCGCGGCCAGCAGCGGGAACGGCGTACCGGCCTGGCGGGCGAAGTGGTGGACCCGGAAGTACGCGCCGTCGGCGCCGAGCTCCTCGACGGCCTGTGCCAGGTCGATGGACTGGTGCAGGAAGTCCTTGCCGGACCGCGTCTGTGACTGCGGAGACGGCGTCCAGTGGCCGAAGGACAGGAACCCGATCTTCTTCATGACACGTCAACTATATCGTCTGCGGGGGCATTCCCGGCGTGGCCCTGTCGGTGCCGGACCGTAGGCTGGGCGCAGCATGAACACCGCTTTCCCGATCCCCGGTCTTGAGTCCGTCGAGCCTGCGCGTACGCCGTCGCGCGACGCCCTGCTAGAGGGTCTCAACGAGCCCCAGCGCGCAGCCGTGATCCACGAGGGCCGTCCCCTCCTCGTCGTCGCCGGCGCCGGATCGGGCAAGACCCGCGTGCTCACCCGGCGCATCGCGTGGATCGTGCAGCAGCGCAAGGCCCACCCGGGCTCGGTGCTCGCGATCACCTTCACCAACAAGGCCGCGGCCGAGATGAAGGAGCGGGTCGAGGAGCTGATCGGCAAGCGCGCGCGGGTGATGTGGGTGTCGACCTTCCACTCCGCGTGCGTGCGGATCCTGCGCAAGGAGTCGGACCGTCTCGGCTTCAAGAGCAACTTCTCCATCTACGACGCCTCCGACCAGAAGCGGCTGATGCAGCTGGTCTGCAACGACCTGGAGCTCGACCCGAAGAAGTTCCAGCCGCGCGCGGTCCTCAACTGGGTCTCGACGCAGAAGAACGAGCTGAAGGACCCCGAGGAGGCGACCAAGGACGCGAGCAACGACTTCGAGCGGGCCTACGCCTCGGCGTACACGAACTACCAGCGGCGCCTGCGCGAGGCCAACGCCCTCGACTTCGACGACCTGCTGATGACGACGGTGCACCTGTTCCAGGCGTTCCCGGACGTGCGCGAGGTCTACCGTCGCCGCTTCCGCCACGTCCTCGTCGACGAGTACCAGGACACCAACCACGCGCAGTACGCGCTGATCCACCAGCTCTGTGCCGACCCCATGGATGAGGGCACGAGCGGTGGGGAGCGGATCGCTCCGGCCGAGCTGATGGTCGTCGGTGACGCCGACCAGTCGATCTACGCCTTCCGCGGCGCCAACATCCGCAACATCCTCGACTTCGAGCAGGACTTCCCGGATGCGACGACGATCCTGCTCGAGCAGAACTACCGCTCCACGCAGACCATCCTCGAGGCCGCAAACGCCGTCATCAGCAACAACAAGGGGCGCAAGCCGAAGCGGCTGTGGAGCGACGCCGGCATGGGGGAGAAGGTCGTCGGCTACGTGGCGGACGACGAGCACGACGAGGCCCGCTTCGTCTCCCGCGAGATCGACGCCCTGACCGACACCGGTGACCACAAGCCCGGTGACGTCGCGGTCTTCTACCGGACCAACGCGCAGAGCCGCGTGTTCGAGGAGATCTTCATCCGCCACGGCATGCCCTACAAGGTCGTCGGTGGCGTGCGCTTCTACGAGCGCAAGGAGGTCCGCGATGCGCTGGCCTACCTGCGGATGCTGGCCAACCCCGCCGACGAGATCTCGCTGCGCCGCGTCCTCAACACCCCCAAGCGCGGCATCGGCGACCGGGCCGAGGCCTGCGTCGCGGCGTACGCCGAGCGCGAGCGGCTGACCTTCTGGGAGGCGCTGCTCCAGGCGGACAAGGCCGACGGCATCGCGACCCGGTCGCTGAACGCGATCCGCGGCTTCACCGACATGGTCCAGGAGCTGCAGTCGATGGTCGCGGCCGACGAGCGCGCCGACGTGATCCTCGAGTCCGTGCTGACCCGCTCGGGCATGCTCGCCGAGCTCGAGGCGTCCGACGACCCGCAGGACGAGACCCGTGTCGAGAACCTCGCCGAGCTCGTCGCTGTCGCCCGGGAGTTCAGCGACGACCCCCAGGCGGGCCCGTCCGCAGATCCCGCAGACGTCGACGCCGGCATCGTCTCGCCGGGCCTCGGCGACTTCCTCGAGCGCGTCGCGCTGGTCGCCGACTCCGACCAGATCCCCGAGTCGCCCGAGGCGGAGGAGAAGGGCGTCGTCACCCTGATGACGCTGCACACCGCCAAGGGTCTGGAGTTCCCGGTCGTCTTCCTCACCGGCATGGAGGACGGCGTCTTCCCGCACATGCGGGCGCTCGGCGACCTGCCCGAGCTCGAGGAGGAGCGCCGCCTGGCGTACGTCGGCCTGACGCGCGCCCGCGAGCGCCTCCATATCTCGCGCGCCGTGCAGCGTTCTGCCTGGGGTGCGCCCGCGCACAACCCCGCGTCCCGCTTCCTCGACGAGCTCCCCGCGACGCTGGTCGACTGGAAGCGCACCGAGTCGGCGATGACGTCCTGGCGCCGTCCGTCGTACGACGACGGAGGCGGCTCCTGGGGATCCGCGACCGGATCGGGCAGCTCGTTCGGCTCCTCGACCACCGACCGCGGGCGACGCGCATTCGGCTCGGCAGCGCTCCGCCTCGACGCTGCAACGAAGGCCAAGCAGGCGCGCGCGATCCCCTCGCTCACCCCGGGTGACCGGGTCACCCATGACTCGTTCGGCCTGGGCACCGTGGTCAGTGTCGAGGGTGCTGCGGAGAAGGCGGTCGCCTCGATCGACTTCGGCAGCGAAGGCGTGAAGCGGTTGCTGCTGCGCTACGCGCCGGTCGAGAAGCTCTAGGTCACTAGGCTCGCTGCATGGGTGCAGATCACGACCACGCGGGCCACCAGCACGGCGTCTCGGCGGACGCCGACCGCCGGCTGCTCTGGTCGTCGATGGCGCTGCTCGCGGCCTTCATGGTTGGCGAGGTCGTCGTCGCCATCACGTCCGGCTCGCTGGCGCTGCTCTCCGACGCCGCGCACATGCTCTCCGACGTCGGCGCCATCGCGGCCGCGCTCTGGGCGATGCGCCTCGCCGCCCGTCCGGCCTCCGTGGTCTGGACGTATGGCTTCAAGCGCGCCGAGATCCTCACCGCGGCGATCAACGGCATCACGCTGCTCGTCGTCGCGGGCATGCTCGCGGTCGAGGCCGTGCGCCGGCTCTTCGACCCGCCCGAGGTCGCGGGCGGTCCGGTCCTGGTGGTCGCACTCGTCGGCTGCGTGATCAATGTGATCGCCGTCTGGCTGCTCGCGAAGGCCAACCGCTCGAGCCTCAACGTCGAGGGCGCCTACCAGCACATCCTGACCGACCTCTACGGCTTCATCGGCACCGCGATCGCCGGCGTCGTGATCCTCTGGACCGGCTGGACCCCCGCCGACACGATCGCCACGCTCGTGGTCGTCGTGCTGATGCTGCACGCCGCCTGGGGCCTGCTGAAGCAGTCCGGTCGCGTGCTCCTCGAGGGAGCGCCCGAGCACGTGGACCTCGACGAGGTCCGTGCCTGCCTGCTGGAGGTCGAGCACATCGTCGACGTCCACGACCTGCACGCCTGGACGATCACCTCCGACCTGCCTGCGCTCACCGCGCACCTGGTCGTCGGCGACGGCTGCTTCCGCGACGGTCACGCCGCGGAGCTGCTGGCCGAGGTGCAGTCAGCGCTGCAGGAGCGCTTCGACGTGGAGCACTCGACGTTCCAGATCGAGCCGCGGGATCACGCCGCGACCGAGCACGGCATGCACTGAGTCACCGAGAGAGCAGTACGGCAGCGCCGAGAGGGCAGTACGGCGGCGCCGAGACTGCAGTAGGACTGCGCCGTTACGGCTTGGCGCCGTGAGCGACCAGCGCTGCGAACGGGTCGACCGGGTCGCCGCCGCCGGGGTGCACCTCGAGGTGCACGTGGGGACCGGTCGAGTGGCCGGTCGAGCCGGAGTAGGCGATGACGTCGCCGACCCGGACCTTCGCGCCGACCGAGGTGGCCAGCGAGGAATTGTGGCAGTACTTGATCTCGGTGCCGTCGTCGAGGCGGATCTCGACCATGTAGCCGCAGCCGCCGGCGTACTGCGCGGCGAAGACGGTGCCGTTGGCGACCGCGAAGACGGGGGAGCCGCTCGGCAGGGCGAAGTCGAGGCCCGTGTGGGCGTAGCCGCGCCAGGAGACACCGTCGCCGAAGCCCTCGGTGATCCGGTACGAGCCGGGGGCGACCGGGAGGATCCAGCGGTCGGCCTCGAGCTCGTTGGCTCGCTTCTGCGCAGCGTTGGCGAGCTTGTCGAGCTCGGTGCTGCGCTCGGCGGCCTGCGCCTCGGCGGCGTCGGTCAGCTTCTGCGAGGAAGCGTCGGCCAGCGCGTCGCGGGCGGAGTCGCGGGAGACCAGCTCGGCGCGCTCTGCCTCGAGCGAGGAGTTGGAGACGACGCTCTCGCCGCCGACAGCGTTCGCCGGAGCGGCGAAGCGGGCGGGCGCAGCGTCGTTGGTGACCTGGCTGGCATCGGCAGCCGCAGCGCTCACCGCACCCGTCGCGGAGACGGAGAGGGCGGCAACGCCGAGCAGGACCGGAGCAGACGGGAGTCCGCTGACGAGCGGGCCGCGCGGCGCGGCGTGCTTCGCGGCGCGGCGCTTGCCGGCGCCCGCGTAGGACTCAGGGGTGACTCGCTCGCCGCGCTGTGCAACACGTGCACCGCGAGGTGCTCGGTGGTCGCCCATGGGTGAAATCCTCTGTTCGGGAACGAGACAGTGGGGACGACTGTAGGCGAAGGCGGCACGGTCCACCCAATCTTCGGACTGGGCATGTGGACAGAAAACGGAGAGTCTGACTCGCCGGTTGTGCGTTCGTGAACGGCATCCCCGCGCGGATCCGGCGTACGACGTGAGGTCGTGAGGGCTGGTGTGCGATCCACCACGTTCGGCGTCCAGTGACCGGCTCACATGGTGCGGGCCGCCTGCGCGGGTCTAGTGTGCCTCGAAGGAATCCCCGGAGTCATCACACACAAGGACTGGGTAGATCGTGGACCTGATGGAGTACCAGGCGAAGGAACTCTTCGCCAAGCATGGCGTGACCACCACCCTCGGCACGGTCGTCGAGACCGCCGAGGACGCCCGCAAGGCGGCCGAGGAGATTGGTGGCGTCACTGTCATCAAGGCTCAGGTCAAGGCCGGCGGCCGTGGCAAGGCTGGTGGCGTCAAGCTCGCCAAGACCCCGGATGAGGCGTTTGAGCACGCCACCAACATCCTCAACCTGACGATCAAGGACCTGCCGGTCAACCGCGTCCTGGTCACCCCGGCCACCCCGCCGGTCGAGGAGTACTACTTCTCGTTCCTGCTGGACCGGTCGAACCGTCAGTACCTCTGCATCGCGTCCGTCGAGGGTGGTGTCGAGATCGAGGAGGTCGCGAAGACCAACCCCGACGCCGTCAAGAAGATCGCGATCGACCCCGGTAAGGGCGTCGACGCTGCCAAGGCGCGCGAGATCGCGACCGAGGCCGGCTTCCCCGAGGCCGTCTTCGAGCAGGCCGTCACGATGATCGAGAAGCTCTACACGGTCTTCGTCGAGGAAGACGCGACCCTGGTCGAGGTCAACCCGCTGGCCCGTCTCGCTGACGACAAGCTCGAGGCGCTCGACGGCAAGGTCTCGCTCGACGAGAACGCCTCCGAGGTCCGCCACCCGGAGCACGAGGCGTTCGAGATCAAGGAAGAGGCCGACCCGCTCGAGGCGAAGGCCAAGGAGTTCGGTCTCAACTACGTCAAGCTCGACGGCCAGGTCGGCATCTGCGGCAACGGCGCGGGTCTCGTCATGTCCACGCTCGACGTCGTCGCGTACGCCGGTGAGAACCACGGCGGCGTGAAGCCGGCCAACTTCCTGGACATCGGCGGTGGCGCCAACGCCCAGGTCATGGCCAACTCGCTCGACGTGATCCTCAACGACGAGCAGGTCAAGTCGGTCTTCGTCAACGTCTTCGGTGGCATCACCGCGTGTGACGAGGTCGCCAACGGCATCAAGGGCGCGCTCGAGATCCTCGGCGACAAGGCCACGAAGCCGATCGTCGTCCGCCTCGACGGCAACAACGTCGAGCTGGGTCGCCAGATCCTGACCGACCTGAACCACCCGCTCGTGACGCAGGTGGACACCATGGACGGCGCGGCCGACAAGGCCGCCGAGCTGGCGAACGCCTGAGTTAGGGATTCAGAAGAACAATGAGCATCTACCTCAACGCTGACAGCAAGATCATCGTCCAGGGCATCACCGGTGGCATGGGTGCGAAGCACACCGCCCTGATGATGGACTCCGGCGCGACGATCGTCGGTGGCGTCAACGCCCGCAAGGCCGGCACCACCGTCACCCACAAGGACGCCACGGGCACCGACGTCGAGCTGCCGGTCTTCGGCACCGTCGCGGAGGCCATGAAGGAGACCGGCGCCAACGTGTCCGTCCTCTTCGTGCCGCCGGCCTTCACCAAGGCCGCCGCCATCGAGGCGATCGACGCCGAGATGCCGCTCATCGTGGTCATCACCGAGGGCGTCCCGGTCCAGGACACGGCCGAGGTCTGGTCCTACCTGCAGGGCAAGTCCACCCGCATGATCGGCCCGAACTGCCCCGGCATCATCACCCCGGGTGAGTCGCTGGCCGGCATCACCCCGCACACCATCGCGGGCAAGGGTCCGGTCGGTCTCGTCTCCAAGTCGGGCACGCTGACCTACCAGATGATGTACGAGCTCAAGGAGTTCGGCTTCACGACCGCCATCGGCATCGGTGGTGACCCGATCATCGGCACCACGCACATCGACGCCCTCCAGGCCTTCGAGGAGGACCCGGAGACCAAGCTGATCGTCATGATCGGCGAGATCGGTGGCGACGCCGAGGAGCGTGCCGCGGACTACATCAAGGCCAACATCACGAAGCCGGTCGTCGGCTACGTCGCTGGCTTCACCGCTCCCGAGGGCAAGACGATGGGCCACGCCGGCGCCATCATCTCGGGCTCCGCGGGCACCGCGTCCGCCAAGCAGGAGGCCCTCGAGGCCGTCGGCGTCAAGGTCGGCAAGACGCCGTCCGCGACCGCTGCCCTGGCGCGCGAGATCCTGATCGGCATGGGTATCGAGCCCAAGGCCTGATCAAGGCTCCTAGCAGTACGACGGAGGCCCCCGGGTTCGCCCCGGGGGCCTTCGCCATTTCGTCGTACGCCGCACGGCCGCTGCACGAACCGACACAGTGGCGCGTCATGTTCGACTCGCTCACGCTCTGGAGTAGGTGGGGGACACGTCAACGTGTCGGTTCGTGCAGGCCGCGCTAGGGGCTGGCCTGCGCGGAGGCATCTGCAGCAGCGGCGTCGGCCGCCGCTCTGGCCGACGCCGCGGCCGCCTCGGCGGCTCTGCGCGCTGCCGCCGCGTCGCCCTGGTCCGGCTTCCACGGGTCGATGCTGACGTTGCCGATCTTCGTGCATGCCGTCGAATAGCCGGTCGGGTCGACGTCGATCGTTTCGCCGCTGCCCGGCACCGTGATCCGCCAGGCGCTGACGTTCGCAGGCATGCAGTCGGCGGCGGGGAAGTTGTCCGGGTTGGTGTCGCGCACCAGCGCCGTCGCGACCCCGTCCGGCGCGAGGACGAACTCGTTCGAGGTCGTCGTGTTGCCGGCGATCGCCAGCCCGTCGGAGGTCACGGCTCGCAGCGTCGAGGAGCCGTGGATCGCGCAGTCGTGGCTCGAGGTGTTGGTGAACCGGACCTCGGCGTACGTGCTGCCGGCGGCCGAGTCGAGCGGCTTCACCGTGGCGTCGAGGTCGGCGGTGGTGCAGTCGGCCGGCGTCGTCGCGGTCGGTGTCGAGGAGGCGTCCGGGCCGCAGCCTTCTGGGGTGAAGACACACATGTGCGGAGCGATCTGCTTCGTGATCGGTGTGAGCGTGGCCGGCTCGGCGACACCCTCACCGCTGAAGGCGACCATCAGCACCGCACGACCCACCCGGGTCAGCTGGAACGTCGTCCCGCCGATCGCGTCTCGGTACCCCTGGCTGAAGGTCAGCGACTCGTAGCCGGTGTCGGCGGCGCGGCTGGTCCACATCATCGTCATCGCGTCGAACGGCTCGGTGGGGCAGGCAGCGACCGCGTCGGCTGCCGCCTTCATCACGCTGCGGGCGTCCTTCTCATCGGCGTACAGGGAGAGGTGGCGGTAGTCCTCGAGCTCGACGGCGAGGCTGGCGAACGCCAACCGGTCCGTGGCGGTCCGTGACGCGAGCGGGTCGGCGTTGCACGGAGTCGGTGTGGTGCCGCTGACGTCGCGGCCCGGGCCTTCGGTGTGCCCGTCGCTGCCGTAGTCGTGTGCGCCCAGGCCGAGCGGGAATCCGGCCGGGATCCGGTCCTTCGGCGGAATGGACGTCGTCGCGGTGTCCGAGGACGACGGCGGCTCGGGGGTGGCGCCGTCGTCCCGCGCGGCATAGAGGCTCGCGGGGATGACGACGGCGAGGACGGCGACCGCGCCGGCAACACCGGTGACGGCCGTACGACGGGCCCGGCGGCGGTCGCCGAGGCGGCGTACCTCCGCGGGAGGCAGGGGAGTGACGGGGCCGCCGCTGCCGAGGCGGGCGAGCTGCTCGAGGGGGTCGCGGTCAGACATGGGTGGCTCCGGAGTCGGGGGAGAGCAGGGTGGCGAGGGCGGCGCGGCCGCGCGAGAGGCGGGCCTTCACGGTCCCCTCCGGTACGCCGGTCTCCCGGGCGACGGCCTGGACGGGCAGGTCGCAGAGGTGGTGCAGCACCAGTGCCTGGCGCTGGGCCTCGGGCAGCTGGCGGAGGGCGGCGATCAACGCGACGCGCGACTCGTCGGACGGTTCGGTCCAGGCCGGTGGTGAGACCGCGCGGTCGGCGGGTCTCCGGGCCAGCTTCACCCGGCGCCAGCGGCTGACGGCGAGGCGGTAGGCCGTCGTACGGACCCAGGCCTCGGGGTGGTCGGCGCGCTCGAGGGACCGGCGGTGCTGCCAGGCGCGGACGAACGCCTCCTGGACGCAGTCCTGGGCTTCGTCACGGTTGCCGATCAGGGCGTGGAGCTGCCCGACGAGGCGCGCGAACGAGGCCGTGTAGAACTCGTCGAACTCGCTTTCGTCCATCGGTGCCCCTCCCCGGGAAGGCGGAGCCTGCAGTGCCAGGCTGTCAGGAGGGATACGCGCGGGGGAGCCACCCGGTTGCATCCGGATCCATCCTGCGCCACGCGTTAGGCAGGCGGAAGGTTCTCGAGGCGGGCGAGCGCGCGCTCGACGAGCGCCTGGAAGTCGCTCTGGTCGAGCTTCGCCTTGTCGACCGGGACGAAGCCGACCTGCGCGACGTCCGGCCCACGGCGTACGACGGCAACCCAGAAGTCGATCGACCGGCTGTCGGAGACGTCGATCGTCAGGCGCCAGGCATGGATCTCGCCCAGCGGGCCCTTCGGCTGGTGCTTGAACTCGTCGACGGTGGCGGTGAGGTTGTGGTCCTCGCAGGACGCCATCTTCTTCTCGACGCCGGACACGAAGGCGTCGGCCTTCGCCTCGGACCGGAAGCGTCCGAGCGTCTCGCTGAGACCGAACTGCGCCGGCAGCTTGGCCTGCGGCACGAGGAACGTGCGGGTCAAGGACGAGGTGACGTCGGGACCGGAGAAGTCGGCGTGGTCACAGGTGGTGGCGGCGGGGTTGGTCGTCGCCTTCGTCGGTGCGGTGCCGACCCACGGAAGCGCGATGCCGGCGATCGGCGGGAGGTCGACGGCCTGCAGCATGCCCTGGGCCGACGGACCCGGCGGGGGAGCTCCGAGCGCCTTGCGCGGCGTGGTCGCGCAGGTTGCGCCGCCGTCGGCGGCGCAGAGCCGGTCGACAGCCGTGCCGACCGCGGCGACGAACGGCGGGAGGTCCGGGCCGTGGGCGTCGGCGATGTCGCGGGCGAGTGTCGTCACGATCGAGCCGGTGCGTGCGACGCCGATGGTCCAGGTGGTCACGGGTGCGGCCTGGTTGCGGAGCACGAGGAGGGCCCCGGCGTCGCCGGCCCCCTCGAGCTGGTACGCCGCGAGCAGCTGCACGCGGGTGCCCGCGCAGTCGGAGAACCACCCCAGCGTCGCGTCGTACGCCGACGTCGCGGCCTTCGCGTCGGTGGACCGTTCGACGACCTGGACGAGGCCGGTCGGCGGACTGCCCTGTGCCGTCACGGGGGACGCGAAGTGCCGGACCAGGGCTGCCAGCGCCTTCGGGTCCGCGAACCGCTGCGCCTGGCAGGGAACGTTGAGGCCGGTGCCGTCGGTGTTGTTGCCGGTGCTGGCCTCGGAGAGCGGCTTCGCGGCCAGTCGGGTGACGTCGCTGCCGCCGAGCAGGTCGGCCGGGTCGAGGTGGACGGTCGCGCCCGGCGCACCCGGTCTGCCGGTGTCGGCGTCGGCACCGCGGAGCCCGGCGATGCTGGCGATCCCGGGGGTGTCATGGCTGACGGCGAAGCCGATACCGGCCACGCCGGCCGTGAGGACCGCGACAGCGATCGACGTGTGTGCGCGCCGTCGCGCCGTGCCGCTGCGCCGGATGATCGAGGCGCGCGGGAGGCGGATCGCCTCGAGCGGGTCGCCCAGGGCGCGCAGCGTCGTCGCGACCTCGGCCGGCTCGATGTCGCGGTGGATCGCGAACTGGGCGGCAGCCAGCCGCAGCTGTCGCTGGGCGCTGGCCTGGGTCAGGCCGATCTCGTGGCAGAAGTCGTCGCTCTCGAGTCCGCCGAGCAGGTGGAGCAGGAGCGCGCGGCGCTGGATGGCGGTCAGCTCGTCCAGGGCATCGAGGGTCGCGCGGTGCTCCGGCGCGAGGGAACCCTCGCGATGCCAGAAGTGCGCGGTGTGGCGCCGCTGCGCGTGTTGCCACGTGAGCGGGCGCACCCACGCCTCGGGGTCGTCCTGGCGCGAGACCTTGTGCCAGTGGTGCCAGGCAGCGACGAACCCGTCACGGACCGCGCGTTTGGCTGCGGCGAGGTCGCCGGTCAGCGCGAACGCCTGGAGCAGCAGGCGCTGGCGCGCAGTGGCGTAGAACGCGTCGAACTGTCCCGGGTCTCGCATGGCGCGGACCAACTTACCGGGCTCCGGGCTCCCCGGCGCGTCCTCGGCCCACCGGTTGGCGTCACCGGGGAGGATGAGGCCCGTCATGTCGAGCCGTAGCCGTTTCTCCGCGTACCACCCGTCGCCGCCCGCGAGCGAGGGGGAGCCGCAGCGTTCCCTGGCACTTGTGGCCGTCCGCGGTGGCGCCCTCGCCGCGCTCGTGCCGCTCGTCCTGCTCATGGCGGTGGCGCTGGTCGGCTGGTTCCTGACTGACGGAGGCGCCCACGGCGCTCCGCGCGACGCGCTCCGGATCGGCGCCCTCGGCTGGCTGATGGCGCACGGATCGGGCGTCCACATCCAGGGCGCCGCGGTCACCGCGCTGCCGCTGGGGCTCACCGCGCTCGTCGGGTACGCCGTGTGGCGGTCCGGCCTGCGCACCGGCGAGCGGCTCTCCACCCACGGCCCGGACGCGTACGCGCTGTCTGACGGCGAACGCGACCTGACCGTCCCCGCGGGCGTCACGATCTTCACCGCGTCGTACCTGCTCGTCGGGATCGTCGTGGCCGTCGTCGCGGGTTCGCTCTCGACGCAGCCGTCCCTGCCCGCCGTCCTGCTCTGGTGCCTCGTGCTGGCCGGTGGGGTCGGCGGTGCCGCGATTGCGGTCGGCTCCGGTCGGGCGGCGGTCTGGCTGGGGCCTGTGCCGGAGTCCGTGCGCGAGGCCCTGTTCGGCGCGCTGCGCCTGCTCGCGTGGTTCCTCGCCCTCTCCGGCCTGGTCTTCCTCGCGGCCCTGCTGGTCGACGGCGCGGCCGCCCTCAACGTCCTCTCGCAGCTCGGCACCAACCTCGGCGGCGGCATCGCTTACGTCGTTCTGAGCCTGCTCGTCGTGCCCAACGCCGCGACGTACGCCGGCTCCTATCTGCTCGGTCCCGGCTTCGCCGTCGGCACGCACACGCTGGTGTCGCCGACGGTGGTGGCGCTCGGGCCGGTGCCGATGTTCCCGCTGCTCGCTGCGCTGCCGGACAACGGCCCGACGCCGTTCTGGACGCCGTTCCTGATCGCGCTGCCGCCGATCCTCGCGGCGACCGTCGTGGTGCGCGCGCGCCACCGCCGACCCACCACTGACTGGGACATCGGCGCGGTCCGTGGCCTGTCGACGGGCGTGGTCGCGGCGGTCCTCTTCGCCGTGCTCGCTGCCTTCTCCGGTGGCTCGGTGGGCCCGGGCCGGATGGCCGACGTTGGCCCGCTGGTCGCCTCCACCTTCTTCCACGCGATCGTGTCGTTCGGCATCGGCGGCCTCGTCGGTGGTCTGCTCGGCACCTGGCTGACCCGCCGCAATCCGCCGCCCGTGGTCGTCGTACCGGGGCCGGTAGACCAGGACACGGAGGCGACCGTCGTCGTGTCCGCGAAGGCCGCAGCCTCCGACGACGAGCCGACGGTCGTCGTGCCGAAGGTCCAGCCGGGCGATGCCGCTGACGGCGAGGCCACCGTTCCGCTGCTCGGCCGCCTGCTCCGCCGCAGGGGGACCGACGAGACGGAGGCGGGGGAGGACCCCGAGCGCGGATAAACTCCGCACTCGTGTCCACCTCTCCTGCCGTCGAGTCCGCCGCTGCGCCTGCGCGCGTCGTCGTCCTGGTCTCCGGCTCGGGCACCAACCTCCAGGCGCTGCTCGATGCAGCCATCGATCCGGCGTACGGCGCGGCCATCGTCGCCGTGGGCGCCGACCGCGACGGCATCGAGGGCCTGGCCCGCGCCGACCGCAGCAGCGTGCCGACGTTCGTCGCGAAGCTGAAGGACTACTCCTCGCGCGACGCGTGGGACGGTGCGCTCGCCGACCGGGTCGCGGCATTCGAGCCTGATCTCGTCGTGCTCGCCGGCTTCATGAAGCTCGTCGGTCCGGCCTTCCTCGCACGCTTCGCGGGCAAGGTCGTCAACACGCACCCGGCGCTGTGCCCGTCGTTCCCCGGCACGGCCGGCCCGGCCGACGCCCTGGCGTACGGCGTCAAGGTCACCGGCGCGACGCTCTTCGTCGTGGACGCCGGCGTCGACACCGGCCCGATCGTCGCCCAGACCGTCGTGCCGGTCGAGGACGACGACGACGTCTCCGCGCTGCACGAGCGCATCAAGGTCGCCGAGCGCCAGATGCTCGTCGACAACGTGGGCCGCCTGGCCCGTGAAGGTTTCCGCATCACCGACAGGAAGGTCCGGTTCGGACTGTGAGCTCCTCCATCGACTTCAGCAAGATCGAGACCCCCGACAAGGTCGCGATCAAGCGCGCCCTGATCTCGGTCTTCGACAAGACCGGTCTCGAGGAGCTCGTCCGCGGCCTCGCCGCTGCCGGTGTGGAGCTCGTCTCCACCGGTGGCTCCGCTGCCCTGATTGAGTCGCTCGGCCTGCCGGTCACCAAGGTCGAGGACCTCACCGGCTTCCAGGAGTGCCTCGACGGCCGCGTGAAGACGCTGCACCCGCGCGTCCACGCCGGCATCCTCGCCGACCGTCGTCTTGACGACCACGTCGCGCAGCTCGCCGAGATGGGCATCGAGGCCTTCGACATGGTCGTCGTGAACCTCTACCCGTTCGCCGACACCGTCGCCTCGGGCGCCGGCATCCAGGACTGCATCGAGAAGATCGACATCGGCGGTCCGACGATGGTCCGCGCCGCGGCCAAGAACCACGCCAACATCGCGATCGTCACCGACGGTGCCGACTACGCCGCTGCCCTCACCGCCGCGCAGGGCGACGGCTTCTCCTACGAGGAGCGCAAGGTCCTCGCCACCAAGGCGTTCGTCCACACCGGCACGTACGACGTCCAGGTCGCCTCGTGGATGGGCTCGGTCGTCACGGACTCGTCCGAGGGCACCGGTTTCCCGGCCTGGATCGGCGGCACCTGGGACAAGTCGGCGGTGCTCCGCTACGGCGAGAACCCGCACCAGCCGGCCGCGCTCTACCGCTCGGGCTTCGGCTCTGCCGGCCTCGCGGGCGCCGAGCAGCTGCACGGCAAGGAGATGTCCTACAACAACTACGTCGACACCGACGCGGCCCGCCGCGCGGCGTACGACCACGGCGACCAGCCGACCGTGGCGATCATCAAGCACGCCAACCCGTGTGGTGTCGCCGTCGGCGCCGACGCGGCCGAGGCCCACCGTCGCGCCCACGAGTGCGACCCGGTCTCCGCCTTCGGCGGCGTGATCGCCACCAACGTCTCCGTCTCCGTCGAGATGGCCAAGCAGGTCGCCGAGGTCTTCACCGAGGTCATCGTCGCCCCGGCGTACGACGAGGGCGCGGTCGAGATCCTGCAGGGCAAGAAGAACATCCGCATCCTCGTCGCCGAGCCGCTCGCGACCGGTGGCGTGGAGACGCGTGCGATCTCCGGCGGTCTGCTGATGCAGCACGTCGACCAGTTCCAGGCCGAGGGCGACGACCCGGCCAACTGGACCCTCGCGACCGGTGAGGCTGCTGACGAGGCGACCCTTGCCGACCTGGCCTTCGCCTGGCGCGCGGTGCGTGCCGCGAAGTCCAACGCGATCCTGCTCGCCAAGGACGGCGGCGCTGTCGGCATCGGCATGGGCCAGGTCAACCGCGTCGACTCCTGCAAGCTCGCCGTCGAGCGCGCCAACACCCTCGTCGAGGGCGAGGAGCGGGCCCGCGGCTCGGTCGCTGCCTCCGACGCGTTCTTCCCGTTCGAGGACGGCCCGCAGATCCTGATCAACGCCGGCGTGAAGGCGATCGTCCAGCCGGGCGGCTCCGTGCGCGACGAGCTCACGATCGCGGCCTGCAACGCGGCCGGCGTGACGATGTACTTCACGGGGACGCGGCACTTCTTCCACTGAGTTACTGACGCAGC